>JBGSHT010000055.1:0-66515 GCA_041752135.1 Chitinophagaceae bacterium
AAGTCCTCTTGGCATTACAACAAAACTACATTGGTTAGTTCAAAAGCATTATAAATTGGCCGGTATTTACATTCATATCCCTTTCTGCAAAAAAGCCTGTCACTACTGCAACTTCCATTTTTCCACTTCCCTGAAGTATAAAAACGAGTTACTGGAGGCTTTATTGAAGGAGATCAGCCTTACCCCTGGTAAAAAAGATAGAGTGATTGAAACCGTATATTTCGGAGGGGGGACACCTTCCATCCTGGCACTGGATGAAATCATAAGAATCTTATCAGAACTGGGCCGGGAGTTCTGGATTTCACCTGATGCTGAAATAACGCTTGAGGCAAACCCGGATGATATTACGCCCGAAAAAGCTGCTGCCTGGCTGGAAGCAGGAATCAACAGGCTTAGTATCGGGATACAGTCGTTCCGGGAAAAGGACCTCGAATGGATGAACCGATCCCACTCAGCTCAACAGGCAAGAACGGCCATCCTGGATATTAAAAAAGCGGGATTTACTAATTACAGCATAGACCTGATCTTTGGTACCCCTGGTCTAAGTACGGAAGCTTGGGACGCCAATATCAGGGAAGCACTGGCACTGGAAATTCCTCACCTGTCATGTTATGCGCTTACCGTAGAGCCTAAAACAGCACTGGATAAGATGATAGTCCTTCAAAAAAAGGAATCACCCGACCCTGATCTGCAGGCCAAACAATACCTGCTTTTGATGGATCGGCTTACTGAGGCAGGTTATGAGCATTATGAGATCTCAAGCTTTGCCATGCCCGGAATGCAGAGCCGCCATAACAGGTCGTATTGGCTGGGTAAACCCTACTTTGGTTTTGGCCCGGCAGCACATTCGTTTGACGGACATTCCCGGAAATGGAATATTGCACATAATATTGAATATATAAAGTCAGTTGCAAAAGGAAAGATTCCATTTGAGACCGAAACCCTCAGCAAGGTGCAGCAGCTCAACGAATATATTATGACTTCCCTGCGTACATCCGGAGGAATAAACCTGGAATATATAACCGGAAACTGGAATGAATTGATATCCCTTACGCTCGAAAAAAAGGCTGAGCCTTATTTCAAAATCGGCAAGATTGAAAGGTCTGGCAACTGTCTTTTATTAACCCGGGAAGGAAAACTTTTTGCGGACGGGATTGCTTCGGATCTGTTTATGGATGACGTTTAATGTACATTGCCGATGGTCATATCCACAGATTGCAGGAGCGCCATGATCACAGGGTAAAACTCATGCTTTTGCGGGTTCCTGCTCTCTATTTTTTTCCTGATTTGATCCAAATTAAGCAAAAGCGCTTCCTTGGTAACACTCTCCATCTGGATTCCAGAACCATGTCTTATCTCAAAATCGTCTTTCAGCAAATCCATGATAGATACTTCCAGGATAGCGGAGATCTGGCGAATATGGCTAACCGTTAGCTGAGTAATATTATTTTCAATCTTACTATAAGCATTCTGAGAAATACCCATTTTCCCTGCTACATATTCCTGAGAATAATTGCGCAATTCCCTGTATTTTCTGATTACTGATCCCGGCATAGTTGATTTTTGAGGTTAAACCTTTCAAATTACTGTATTGTTGATTAAGGAAAAGTTAAGGTTTTCAGGCATCCTTTCACGTTAGGCTAAATGCCGGTAACTGACTGTGGTTTCCTGTTTAACCCCACCTGTGGCAATATGACCCAAACCTTCAGGAGTGTACCTTTTCTTACAGCATACAGGCTTAAGGCATTCTATAAATATACCTTTTTTTTACATCCCGTTTCCGGGTGAACTAAAAATCTTTCCGTATTTCGAAAGTAAAACAGTGATCGTTTAATGCACCAAATAAGTGAAATAATTTCAGGTAATCAGATCAGGCTTTCTTCAATTTTACTGAAGCCCTGATCGGGAGGTAACTGTTCCCATAATATACGGTAGATTGTTTCTGCAATCGGCATATCAGCCTTTATTTCCCTGTTGACATTGAATATGCATTTACTGGCGTTGTACCCTTCGGCCACCATATTCATTTCAAGTTGAGTTGACTTTACAGAATACCCTTTTCCGATCATGTTACCGAAAGTACGGTTACGACTGAATAAAGAATAACAGGTAACAAGCAGGTCTCCCAGGTAAACAGAAGCAGCATAATTGGGTGACTTCCGCGGATGTTCGGGATTTGCCAGCGTATGTACACCTACTTCGATATTTCTGATACCGGCATTCCGTAAGAAGCCTGCCATTTCATCTGCACAGTTGGCAATGAGTACACTAAGGAAATTGTCGCCATATTCTAAACCATGCGCAATACCTGCACCCAGTGCATATATGTTCTTAAGAATGGCGGCAAACTGAACGCCGTAAATATCTGTATTGACAACGGTATTGATATAGGCAGTTTTAAATTGTGCGGCTATAGATTCTGTTATATTTTCATCCAGTCCCGAAAAGGTGAGGTAAGACAACTTTTCAGCGGCCACTTCTTCAGCATGGCAAGGCCCCATTATGGTATGATAGTTTTGAACATCGAAACCAAAGTGCTGTGCGAGGTAATCATTTAGCAAAAGATTTTCTTCTGGAAGCATGCCTTTAACGGCAGAAATGATCTTTTTCCCTTCACAATCAGAAGCCAGAACGCCTTCCAGGCTTTGGGTTACATATGCCGATGGAACTGCAATAATGATAGCATCCGAGTTCCGAAAGATTTCTTCAGGTTTTGTGGTGAGGTTAAGCAGTGCAGGATCAAAATAAACTGTACTCAGGTAGTTTGGGTTATGCTTTCGCAGTTGGATATGGGAGATCATTTTTTGATTCCGTACACACCAATTGACCGTATGATTTCCATCCGTAAGAATTTTAACCAGCGCCGTACCCCAGCTTCCGCTGCCAATCATGCCAAATTTCATACAAGAATCGTTAACATAAAAAAAGCGTCCCGGTGCGGGACGCTGTAAATATAGAATTAAGTTTATTTATTTCTTTACTTCAAAGAGTTCCTCTTTAGGAACAACCTTCACTTTCATGCCGTTCCGCAGTAATTTACTAACGGTAGTATACGGACCCGTTATCACTTCATCCCCTTCTTTAAGTCCATCCACTACTTCAATGAAGTTGATGTCCTGGATATCAGTCCTTACCTTAACCCTTTTAACCGTGCCGTCTTTCTGCAAAACAAAAACCACTTCATCGAGGTCGTCAATATTTTTTGCGGTTTCCGTTGCAGCCCCGTCCTGTGGCTTATCATCTTTACTTTCTTTAGCCTTCTCCTTTTTTGCTCCCTTTGCCACACTGGCGGTATCAGATTTATCGCGGGTTGTTACCGCATTGATTGGCACGGCCAATACACTGGCATGGGTATTGGTCTGGATATCCGCACTGGCGCTCATTCCCGGGCGGAAAGGAAAATTCTTCGGGCGGGAAGGATCCAAGAGATCCTTATAGGAATCAGGTATCAGCCTGATCCTTACTTCATAATTGGTCACATCAGTTGCAGATGAAGTTACTGTTCCGCCAACACCCCGGTTGGTGCTGGAGATTTGTGTAACCACACCCATAAATTTCCGGTTATTGTACGCATCAACTTCTACTATGGCCGTATCGCCATAGCTTACTTTAGGTACATCATTTTCGCCAACATCCACCCTTACCTCAATCACCCTCATATCTGCAATACGCATCATTTCTGTTCCAGCCATCATATTGCTTCCTACAACACGTTCTCCCTTTTTTACATTCATTAAAGAAACAACACCACTCATCGGTGAAATAACACTGGTCCTGCTGAGGTCTTTATTGGCACGTTGCAAACTGGCACGGGCGCTCTCTACCCCCGCCTTTGAGCTTTGAATGGATTGAGTGGCTGCATTATAATCAGCTTTTGCAGTCAGGTAAGTATTCTCTGCCTGTTCAAATTCAAGCCTGGAGATCACTTTATCATTATAGAGTTGTTTCTGGCGCTGGTATTGCCGCTCAGCCTGTTCCATGCGGGCCCTGAATGCTTCCAGGGCAGCGCTGGCGTTGCCAACCTGTGCCTGCTGCTGATTCACGCCTGCCGTAGCCTGATCGCGCTGTGTGGCGAGGATATCAGCATATACACGGGCCAGTAACTGGCCTTTCTTTACACTGTCTCCTTCCTGAACGGTAAGCTCAACGATCTCGCCGGAAACGTCGGGACTGATCTTCACTTCAATCTCCGGATATACTTTGCCACTGGCCGTAACCACTTCGGTAATGTTTTTACGAATTACTTTTTCTACAGCAACTTTTGTTCCTTCTTCCTTACCCAGTACGCCAGCTTTTTTGAGGGCCAGCAGGGCAATAATCAGCACAGCCAATCCCACCAGCAACCAAATCCATTTTTTATTCATGATCCTTTATTTATCCTTTAAAAAATTAAATGAAAATTATAAACGCAGGCCCTGACCCTTATAGAATTCCAGCACTTTCATCCGGAAAACATAATCATACTGTGCCACCATCTTATCGATCCGTGCCCGGGTAAGATTATTTTGATTAGTGAGCCATTCGATAGTTTGCATTACCCCGATATCGTATCTTTTGGATGCCAGCTCAAAAGAACGCTCTGCGGTTTGTACGGCTTTTACTCTAGCCAGATAGGTCTGATAGGCCCCGAGGGCGGATTGATATGCATTATATACATCCTGTTTGAGCTGGAGCGTATCGCGTTCGATAGAAAGTTTATTACGTTCAATATCAAGTTTCGCTCTTTCCACATTAGCCCTGGCCGACCAGCCATTAAAAATAGGAACGTTTAAGGAAAGGCCAATTCCCTTACCCAACTGATCGTTTAACTGTTGCCCGTATCCCTGCCATAATTCACCAAAACTCCTGTTTTCCGTGATCTGTGTTCCGGTAGGGGCAAATACAGGTAATCGGTCAATACCGGATTTTGCAAAGGTTCCGGTGGCTTGCTCACCCGTAACATTGAAGCCTGTCGTTCTTAAAAAAAACTGGTTGAAGTTTGAATTCAACTGAGAAAATAAACTGAGCGTAGGATACAACTGCCCTTTCCTGGAAGCCAGTGTTTTCTCTGAGGCTGTAACCCTGAGGTTATTCGCTTTTATCTGGGGCTGTGAATTCATGGCCATTGCGAAAACAGCGGCCGGGTCTTGCTCAAGTATATTGTCCACCGGGATACTTTCAACGGGTGGAGTATCTATTTCGAAAGGATAATCAGCCGGCAGGTTCAGCAGGGCTTTCATGCTTAACAAGTCAAGCTGATACTGGGCATTAGTTTGAATTACTGTTGCACTGTCGCGGGCTTCGGTTGCTTCAAGTTCAGCAGCATTTAACTCAGGCAGACTTCCTGCTTCTACCAGTTTGCGGGTATTGTCAAGCTGGAACTGCGTTTGACGGAGCACAACCCGGCTAAGCTCAACCTGTTCTTTGCTTAAAAGGGAACGGAGATATTGCTGAGCTACCAGCAGGCCAATATCGTTCCGGGCTTTTTCTACTGATGCTTTATCAGCTTCCAGGGTAAATTTATTTGCATCTATCGCGTTCCGCTGGCTGTTAAAATTAAACAGCACCGCATTGGATTGCAGTGAAAGCTGCTGGAACATGGCGGAACGGGATACATATACGTTGGTAGTACGGTCCAGGGTACGACCGAAAGAAAAACCATTGTTTATATTAAAATTAAGTGAAGGAATCTGGGCAAGCTTGCTTTGTTTAAGGGCAATTTCAGTAGACCTGGCAGTAATATCTGCCTGTTTTACAGAAATGCTGTTATTCATAGCATATTCTATACAACGTCGCAAATCCCATTTTTCTGTAGTCTGTGCTGAAGCATTTAAGGAAATACCTGATAACAGAGTAATTCCCCAAAAAGCTACTCGAATATTTCTAAATTTATTAATTCCGGCCATAGTCCCGCCATTTTGGTAAAGATCACAAAGATTCAACCAAAAAAGGGATTCACAAAATCGCTTGTCAACCACTCAGACCGTTTACCCATTATCCTGCGAAAAAGCCTGGTCCAAATCCCGGATCAGGTAATCAGGGTCCTCCAGGCCTACATAAAGCCGAAGGAGTCGATGGGCACGATTGGAAGGGTCGAAGTCGGCGGGATTCAAAGAGGCACATTTTGGAATGATCAAAGATTCGTGTCCACCCCAGCTGACTGCCATCCGAAAATGCTTCAGGCGTTCGCAGAAACCCTCAATATCAGCAATAGATCCTGCACGCATATAAAAAGAAATCAGCCCGGAGGCGCCTTTCATCTGCTTTTTGGCCAATTCAAATTGTGGGTAAGATTCATCCAGCGGAAAAATGACCTCTTCTACTGATGGGTGTCCCTTTAGGAATGCCAGCACTTCACGGGTGCTTGCAGAAATCCGTTCCAGCCTCATGGGCAAAGTCCGGAGGCCGCGAAGCAATAACCAGGCATTGAAGGGCTGGATTCCACTGCCCACGCAGAGGTATTCGCTGTCGAAGATCTTTTTCATCATGGCGGCAGAGCCGCTTAAAACTCCACCCAAAGTATCGCTGTGGCCGCCGATGTATTTAGTGGCTGTTTGCATGGCAATATCTATACCGTAGTCGATTGGGCGCTGATAAAGCGGGGTACAGTAGCTGTTATCGATAAGCGTAATGATGTTTTCAGCTTTGGCCAGTTCGGCAACGGCCTGCAGGTCCTGTATATCCAGGAGCCAGGAATTGGGCGATTCCAGGTAGATGAGGGTTGTGTTGGGTAAAATAGCCCTTTCAAATGCTTCGATCTTTGTACCGTCCACATAAGTTGTGGTCACACCGAACCGGGGCAGTATCTTATCAAACATATGAGCGGCCCAGGTATACGGATGATGTACAGATACAATATGATCACCGCTTTTTACATTGGCCAGCACACCGGCAAATATGGCAGCAGCCCCATTATTGAAAACCAAAGCATCCTCCGCACCATCCAGTGCGGCCAGTTTTGTACGCAGGATGTCTACCGTTGGATTGAGCCCCCTGCTGTAGAGGTAACCAGACATCTCGTCCCGAAAAGCATTGCGCATATCCTCCACTTTGTCGAAAGCGAAATTGCTTGTCTGTATGATGGGAGGCGAAATGGCATTATAATATGATGCCCTGTCTTCGCCCAGTTCATTAATGATGTACGATATATCCATAAAGGGAATTTTAACTGCAAAGTAATATATAGGGGTCCAATGTTTCGATTAAAATAACTACAAGGTAGCGATCAGTAGTTAAGGCCTATTTGCTCCGTGAGTTTTAGTTAATCGAAAAATAGGATCAATACAAAGATCCCTCCTTCGTCGGGATGACAAAATGGGGGAATATTATTCATTCGATATGGCAACTATTTGTTGAACTTTTTCTTGTCATCCCGACGAAGGAGGGATCTTATAGTAAATTTCGATCTTTATAGAAACTGGCTAAATTACAGACTGCAGCTTATTGGTTATATAGTAGAATCAAAGACACTGTATTGACATAATTACTTTGAAACATTGATTTTACGTGATGCAGGATTGGTTACAAAGTATATGATGACAAATGCAGCGAGTACCGCAAGTGCAGTCAGTGCGGTCATGGGCTTATCCCATGCAATGCTCATTGCTACAAAAGCATAAGCGGCTATGAAGACAACCGGCATAAGCGGGTAGAGTTTCATTTTGTAAATATGACTGTCGTCCTGGCCTTTCATTCTTTTCCGAAGTATGAACAAAGTGGCAGCGGAGAATGCCATACCAATGCAGTCAAGAAAAATGGTAAAGCTCAGAATCTTGTCAAATGTATCCAGGAAAAAAAGGATCAGGATACTCAATAATGCATATGCGGTAAGGCTCACCGTTAGTACGTCCCTTTTCTCATCTTTCTTCCTGAATGCGGCAGGAAGGATACCGTCTTCGCTCATGGCATACATTACCCTTGGATTGCTCAGCAGGATCACGTTTACATAGGCCAGTACGGCAAAAAATAAGAGTAAGGAAAAAACATACCGGCCGGTTGGGCCAAATATTTTTTCTGCGACGATTGCTGCAATACCTTTTGATGTTTTCAGCTCCTCAAAACCTATAATCGTATAGTACGAATAACTAACGGTAAGGTATAACGCAATGATCACCAGGATACCAATAAAAATACCGCGGGGCATATTCTTGCTGGGGTTCTTTATCTCTTCACCAAAATTTATAGTTTGCTGATATCCGCCATAGGTGAAACATACAGCCACCAATGCACCGCCGAATGATTTGACGTAATCCATAAAAGTGAATGAAGCAGCTTCAGCAGATACGGTTACAGTTTGAACCGTATGGTGTTCCGGAAAAAAAACGGCCATGATCAGCAAAAGGATCATTCCAATTTTGATCAGCATGAGTACATTTTGTGTCTTCGAACTCATGCGGAGGCCCATCAGGTTCACCACATAAAAGAGCAGGATGGACCCCATGGCAATAAGGGATTTCACAAGGTCTGAAGGCGGCTTGGAAAATATTATCTCCGATAAATATTCACTGCCGATCAGCGCTACCGCAGCGAGTGATGCTGCATTGGAAATGAGAATGATACAGTTGATGGCAAATGCAACGGAAGGGTGATAGGCGGTAGCAAAGATTTTATAGTACCCGCCGGTAACAGGATAACGGGACCCTATTTCTGCATAGGTGAGCGCACCGCAAAGCGCAATGATCCCACCAACAAACCATGCAACAAAAAACACAGTAGGGGTAATGGCGGCGCGGGCAGAATCGGACGCGGTCCTGAATATGCCCATGCCTATCACCAATCCGATCACGATCATGGTCAAATCGAACAGCGAGAGTAAAGGCCTGGAATTTGATTTCATATTGGTTGGTTAGCGGGAAGTTAGGAATAGTTTGCGTCTTTTTTTCTTTGCGGTTGAATTTAACTCACCCCCGACCCCTCTCTTCCAGAGAGGGGTGCCCAGCATAGCAACTCCTCCGCGTATCACTGCGTTCTCTTTTCTCTGCGATATATGTATTTTATTTTCGATTTTTTACTTTCGATTCAAAACCAACCCCCTTCCCCTCTTCCAGAGAGTTGCCCATCATATTATCCCTCCGCGAAACACTGCGTTCTCTTTTCTCTGCGATGAGTGTATTTTATTTTCGATTTTTCTTTTTCGATTTTTTCTTCCATCTTCGCCGCTCATTCGGTTAACGCCCGGCCATTGGGTCAGCGTTATTAAAAGGGAAGTCCGGTGTTATCCCGGCGCTATCCCCGTAGCTGTAATAACCATCCCGCACAAAGCGGGAAACAAACTGGTACACTTTGCCACTGTGGCGCGAATCGCGCCATGGGAAGGCCGCCAGGTTGGGGTTGAGCCAGAAGACCTGCCGCATGAAATTATAATCAACGAGCTTTCGGGAGAAAAGCCGGAGATGCAAACATCTGCTGCAGGAGAAGTTTTCATTTCTATTCACATCACTTCCGGATACTCATTGTTCACATTAAAAAAAACAAATGAACAAGAGTCTAATCATGCTTGTAGCATGCCTTTATTTTATTCAGCAGATTCAAGCCCAAACAGATTCCGCTTCAAAATCGATGGAAGAAATCATTGTAACAGCCAATCGCTTTCCGCAAAAACAAAATACCACGGGAAAAGTGGTTACCATCATACCCCGCTCAGTTATAGAAAAAAGCAGTGGTATGGGGTTAGGTGAATTATTGAACCAGCAGGCCGGACTTATGCTGCCAGGTGCAAATAATACACTGGGCACCAACCAGGATGTATACATGCGCGGTGCAGCCACAGGCAACACCCTGATCCTGCTGGACGGTGTTCCTGTATATGACGCCTCTACCATAGCCAATACTTTTGACATCAATCATTTACCTCTTGATAATATTGAACGCATAGAAGTGCTGAAGGGTGCTCAATCCACGTTATATGGCTCCGATGCAGTGGCAGGAGTGATACATATCATCACCCGAAAACAAAGCAACAAACCCGTTTCCGTTTTTGGCAGTTTGGCAGGCGGCTCATATGATACCTATAAAGCAGTGGCGGGATTACAGGGCAATTTGGCCAAAACCCAATACCAGTTTCAGTATCATCACCTGAGATCAGGTGGGTTTTCCGCGGCCTACGACAGCAGTGGCAAACTTGATTTTGACAATGACGGTTTCAATCAAAATGTGGTGTCCGCAAATATTCAAACCCGTATCAGTCAAAAACTCGAATGGAAAGCCAACGGTCAGTTTGGCCGTTATCAAAATGACCTTGATGCAGCGGCTTACCAGGACGAGAAAGACATTACTGCAGATAACAGCAATCTTCAACTGGGAACTGGCCTGCAATACAAAGCAGACAGGCTGAAAATGCAGGTCAATTATAATTTTAACCGGAGCAACAGGTCTTACCTCGATGATTCTGTATTTGTTACCGGCTTTACCAAATTCAGTGCACAGGAATATACGGGCCGGTCACATTTTGCAGAACTTTTCGGCACATACCGGCTTCACGGGAATGCAGAACTCCTGGCAGGTATAGATTACCGTTGGTACGGAACGGATCAGCAGTTTTTATCCATCAGTTCCTTTGGCCCTTATGAAACTACGCTCTCAAGGGACTCAGCTAAAATCAACCTCTATAGCTTTTATACCTCTGTATTCATGAATAATGGGCGGGGGTTATTCCTTGAAGTGGGCGGAAGATTCAACAAGCATTCCCGTTTTGGGAACAATGCCACTTTTACCATCAACCCGTCTTTTGTACTGAAGGAACAATGGAAATTTTTTGCCAACCTGTCTTCCGCTTTCAAAGCGCCAAGCCTCTACCAGTTGTATGATGCCAATGTGGGCCAGATCAACCTGCAGCCCGAAAGGTCGATAACAGCAGAAGCGGGGCTGCAATATTTTTCAAAACAAAAAAAATGGAACAGCCGACTTGTATTTTTCGCCCGTGACATTAAAGACGGCATAGATTTCAGTTTTGTAGATTTCAGGTACTTCAATAATAACCGTCAAAAAGACAAAGGCCTGGAATTTGAATTTGCTTACAGGACCGGCAAATGGCAGTTCTCCCAGAATTATACATTTGTATCGGGTGAAGTAAATACTACCAAATATATCTATGACCCTGCCGGTTACAGTTATGTGGCAATTGGTGACACAACTTTCAATAACCTGTTTCGCCGCCCTAAACACAGCATGAACCTGGGGGCAGCTTTCCAGGCAACGGAAAAAATATATTTCCGGCTCAGTGGCCGTTTCATCGGAAAAAGGTTTGAGCCCAGATTCATGGAAGCGCCGATAGCAATGGAAGCATACCAGACGATTGACGTATATGGTGAGTACAGGTTTTTCAAAAAAAATACACTTTTCCTTGACCTTAAGAATATATTCAACGCAGCCTATTTTGATGTGGCTGGATTTAGTACCAGGGGCAGAAATTTCATGGCAGGTATACGTGTGGGCTTCTAACCGCAAAGAATTAAAGGCGCTATGCAATACCTTTACGGATTAAAGTACAGATTATGCAATTGAATCTTGACGAACTTATAACAGTGACGTTCACACTCTTTGCGGTAATTGATATAATCGGTTCCATCCCTTTGCTGATATCCTTAAAAGAAAAAATGGGGGGTATCCGGGAATTGAGGGCAACTTTAATTTCCGGCGGGCTGATGATACTTTTTTTACTGGTGGGTGAAAAATTCCTGAATGTACTTGGGGTGGATGTGCGGTCTTTTGCAGTTGGCGGTTCCATTGTGATTTTTATTTTAGGGCTTGAAATGGTTCTTGGTCATGAATTTTTTAAATCTGACGGCGATCCTAAAACGGGGACCCTGGTGCCCATTGCTTTTCCGCTGATTGCCGGTTCGGGTACACTGACCACGATCATTTCACTGCAGGCCAACTATAGTATCTGGCCCGTTTTAATTGGTATACTGCTTAACCTGGTGATCGTTTTCGTTGTTTTGAAATCACTCAATTTTATTGCCCGGTTGCTTGGAACAGGAGGTTTGATTGCAGTACGTAAATTTTTTGGCGTAGTTTTGCTGGCCATTGCCGTGAAAATATTCACTACAAATGTGGGTGGATTGATTAAGTAGTTGTTAGTTGATAGTTGTTGGTTGTTAGCAAAGACAGGCGGTCAGAATGAGGCCCCGCTTGTATGAATTAGTAGGGAAGGCGGCAGAGCGGGTTCCGGGTTTGATGCAGTTCACTTTCTGCTGTTGACTCCTGACTCCTGACTCACGACTCTTTCCTTTTGGCTGCTGACTGGCGACTGGCAACTGGTGACTGCTCATCGGTCTCGTAGTACAATGGATAGTATAAGGGTCTCCGAAGCCCTGGATTCAGGTTCGATTCCTGACGAGACCACAAAAGACGATGTTTTACACATCGTCTTTTTTTATTTTCTACAGTCCAATATTACAATCTTGAAAAACAATCCCGGCCTTCAATACTTCCTGCCTCCAATTATTCTTCTCTAAACTACCTAATATCTGCCTCCTTCTTCCTACCTCCCACATCCTACCTCCCACTTCCCACTTCCCATCTCCCACCTCTCCCAATGTTAAATTTTTCGTTCTCATACTAAAAGCCTGAAACTTAATGTTATTTAATTATTAAGTTTTCGTTACTTTATTGTAAACATATTTCACACGGTAAATGGCAGCAGTATGAAAAAGGGAAAATTTATATGTAAATCACTGACAATCATATCTATATGTTTCATAATCATGTTACAGGTTACAGTGCATGCACAGGGAAATTGGAAAAAAGGCTCTAATCAGCATGGAAATTTGCCAGAAGTTGTGCAAATGATTCAGAGTAATGTCCGGCTAAATGAGATAAATACCCAGGCTTTCAGGCACTTCCGGAAAAACAATCCCCAAATTGAGCATGAATACTGGGAAAAGACTCAAAACGGATTGACAGTTCGATATAAAGATTCAGATAAGTTGAGTCTCGCTTATTATGATAACCAGGGCGTATTCTTATATTCTGTTAAGTATTTTGAGGAGTCTGACCTGAATAATGATTTGCAAAAGAGACTGAAAAGGGAATATCCGGGATTTCAGTTTGATATACTTACAGAGATCAACAATGAAATCAAAACGGTTTACCTGGTCACTTTAAAGAATAAATACTCCATGAAAAGCCTGCTGATTGAACAGGGCGAGATTCGGGTTATTGATGACCTTAATTATGCGGGATTATAAGCAAAACCGGGATACTATTTTTCTTCCGGCATCAATTTCGAAATATTCAATTGCTTGAATGGCTCACGTAATAATTGAGATGAAGTGGTATGATATGCGTGGTTTTTAAGAAATTTTAATTGCAGATTTTCCCATTCATTATCATTAGCAACTACTTTATAAAGCAGAAATTCTTTCCGCAAGGTATCACCAATGGCGAAGAAATCATCTCTGCCCAGGTAATCCAGGTCTGCATCACAAATAATTTTCTCCAGTATATCTTTTGGCTGTTGTGGTATCTGCGTTACCATAATAAGCCTCTTTACAACAGCAATATCATCTTCGGTGAAAGAAAATCCATTGGTTTCAGTTAAAAATATCTCACAACTGGCCTCTTCATGATTACGATACGTATGCAAAAACCCTGTATCATGATACAGAGCCGCAACTTTAAGTAAAAAAATCTCATGATCATTTTTCACTCCTTCTGCTTCTGCAATCCTTATACATTGCTCCAAAACGTCCATGGTATGAGCATAACAGTGATAGGTAAGCCCTGTATCCAGATTTTTTAACCTGTACATGGCTTTAGACTTTATTTCTTCGAAAAATTGGTCAACAAGCATTAGCAGTTAGTTTCCTTAAACAATTGAAAGCACATTAAATAATTTCTTACTTCGTTTTCCATTTTGTGATATAATTTCTCTTGAAATATAACGGATCCTTAATCAGTAAATTTTAAACGCATTGTCTCAAATAAAAGTAATGAAGAAAACCATTAACTCACGGGAATATTCATATTTTCCTTTTTAACTTCTGTTTTTTTTATTTCCTCCCCCAGGAAATACATATCGATGTCGCCAACATTCTTCGCATAAATTTTACCCCTGTGGGTACATTCATAATCATCCTTGATTAATTCGTAGGTTGCTGCCGATATATTGATCTGCCCGGGCTCACCATTGCTTTCCATCCGGCTGGCAATATTCACCGTACTGCCCCAAATATCGTATGCATATTTTTTCTTGCCCACAACCCCTGCCACAAGCGGGCCAACGTGTATCCCAATGCGTATTTCCCAGGGTGTCAGGCCTGCTGCCACGCGCTCTTTGTTGCGCTGAATTATATAACGCTGTATCTCTTTTCCAGCTTTAACGATATTATGATAATGATCAGGATTAGGAACGGGAATGCCACCTGCACACATATAAGCATCTCCGATGGTTTTAATCTTTTCAATATTATACTTTTCGATAATATCATCGAAGGCTATAAAACAATCGTTCAACTCAGCTACCACATCCTGCGGAGACATCCTGTCTGCCAGTGCAGTGAAACTTTTAAAATCGGTGAATAATACGGAAGCACTTTCATAGAACCGCGGTGTAGCCACGCCATCCCTTTGGAGTTCCTTTGCCACTTCATCTGGTAATATATTCAAAAGCAGTGCTTCGATTTCTGCTTTCTGGCTGTCAAGCAATTTATTTGTCTTTGTTTTTTGCAGGTAATCGCGGTAGAGAATAAAGATGATCAATGATACCAGTCCAAGCCCTGCAATCAATGCGTTCTTGGCAAATTTCTGGCGGTTCAGTTCCAGGTCGGCAAGGGCTTTTTCCTTATTGAGCAGGTTGATCTCGCTTTGTTTTTTACTGATCTCATAGTCAAAAATAACGGCCCCAAGTTGATTTTGTGCTACTTCATCAAAGAGGGTATCATTCAGTGAGGTGAGTAATTTCTGGTATATGTATGCTTTTTGATAGTCATTTTTCTGAGCATAAATTACAGACAGTCCCTTATATACATTCTTCAGCAGATAATTCTGTTTCGAAGCCACAGCCATTGTTTCTGCTTTTTGATAAGCTTCCTGAGCTTTTTGAGTGTTTTTAGTCTTGTAGTACACACTCGCCATCCCAAGTTGAGCCATTATCTGGAAACGAACATTTCCATATTGTCGTCCGATGGAATTTGCCAATTGGAGATAGTTCAAAGCTTTAGGATAGTTTCCCAGGCTGTCATATACTGCGCCTAATGCATTCAGCGGCTGGGCTTCTCTTTCCGTATTAGCGTGTGCTGCAAGGGATTTATTGAAATAGAATATAGCAGAATCATTCAATCCCCTTTCCATATAAATCTCCCCAATATTTGCACTTGTTGTTCCAATTGCATTTTTATCTTTCAATTCTTCCGACAAAGGCAGGGACCTGAGATAGTTATCCAGTGCTTTTTGATAGGTTGCTGGTTTGTGCTTAAAAATGCTGCCCATATTGTTCAAAACGGTGGCAATTCGCAACTTATCATTTATTTTTTCTGCAATGGCAAGGGCCGACATATAATATTCTGCGGCCTTGACATCATCTCCCTGGTTCATATAAACGGCGCCAATGATACTTTCAATATTCGCTATCCCGGCACTGTCGTTTATTGATTTGAAAATTTCCAGAGATTTGTTCCAGTTTTCCAGAACAAGCAAGTCATTATTTTTACCATAATATGAAATGCCAATATTTTTGTAGGCCAAAGCCTGGCCTTTGGGATATTTTATTTTTTCAGCAAGACCTCCGGCTTGTTGGAGGTAAATCCTTGCAGTATCCGCACTTTTATACTGTTTAGACAATTCGATCAAGGTCTGCACTTTTGCAGTATCTTCTTTCTGGGAAGATAATACCCTGAGCAGGCTATCTTTTTTAGCCTGTTGCCCAAAAGAGGCAATACTAAAAAACAGGGAACCAATAAAATACAGACACCTTTTTTTAAACATCTATTAGCAGTTTCTCTACTTTCAAATATAAATATAATGGAAATAAACATAAATGCATAAAGGGAACCATCTGGTTCCCTTTATGCATTTTATGAAATTCTAAACGCTCAATTACTGTTTCACGATCCTGAATATCTTATTCTCTGTAACTGTATTCAGACGGATCATATAGACCCCTGGGGCAAGAGAGGTCATATCCAGTTCTACTTTATAAGCGGAAACCTGTCTTAACTGATTTACCCTGTACAACCTGCCCTGCAGATCATAGACGGCAATATCCGAGGGCTTCATAGGCTGCATATCGCTGGTAATGGTAAGTCTGTTGGAAACCGGGTTTGGATACACGGCATATTTACCATTACCTTCTTCCTCAGCAATATTGGTCAAGCCATTCAACTGAGCACCTCCAACTTCCAGATTTCCACTACCTGAACACCTGGCCGATCCTGAACTGGCAAATCCGGTTTTGGTCAGTTTCGAACCATCGTTTTTGGTACTCTTAATAGTCCATGTTAATTTCTGACCATTAAATGGTATTTCGATGGTATTAGTACCGGGTTTAAATAATTCAGGCGGATTTCCTGCAAAGGCACCGGCACCTCCGGCACTGGAAAAGAAATTATCGCTTCCATTTGGTATGTAAATAAAATTAGGCCAGTTATTACTTTTATATGTAAATCGGGCCACATACCTGTAACCATCTGCACCAATACTACCCCTGTCAATGATACATACACTTGAGATATAGATCGCACTATACCCTTTGGCCGGAGTCACATACAATGTACCACTCTGATAGGTCACACTGGTGTAGTTCTGTGATTGACTGAAAACCAGGGCTGAAGGTGTTATCTTATAATTACCTAAAGTGCCATCCCATATCCTGTCGAGGCTGTACTTTGGTCCTGCAGTAATGGATGATATATCGTTGTTCTTAAAGCCTGTATAGGTTGATGTATATACAGGTTGCGCATTACCATAATTAATGAATTTATCATCGGCTTTCACAATTAGTGTTCCTGCCTTTGTGATAGTTAATTCTCCATTTTCATATACCAGGTTATAATTAGCCGACAAACCGCCTGCGGGCGTAATTGGATATAAGCCTATGTTAGAACTGACCAGGGCGGTTGTTGTAGCCGTTGGTGAAGATTCAACAGATGACGGTCCATCCTGGTTCAGGAATCCATTGTAAGTGAATGTGAATACAGGATTCGCATCGCCGTAAACCCTTGATTTATTTTCCGCTTTTACAGTAAGGGTTGCTTTGGTTATAGTCAGATCCCCGTCTTCAAATGCAGAGAAATCATAATTGTCTGCCGCAAGCGTACCGATTAATGGCGTTATCTTATACGGGTTACCGGCCACACCACTTGTAACAAGCGCATTGGTGGTAAAGGCAGGCGATCCGCTTACGCCACTGGTGGCTAGTGTTTCATTAGCTGCAAACCCGCTGATTGTGGCTGTAAAGACAGGCGCCGTTTCTGATCCGTAAACCCTCGATGCATTATCGGCTTTAACGGTCAGGGCTGCCTTTGTAATGGTCAGGTCTCCCTGAACAAAATTGGTAAACTCATAATTACCGGATTGCAGTGTGCCGGCTGAAGGTGTTATTTTATATGGATTACCCAACACGCCACTATTGATTGATGCATTATTTATAAATGCTGCTGTGCCTGTCACCCCACTACTGGCAAGGTCTTCTCCGGGCACAAATCCACTCAGTGTTGCTGTAAACTGCGGGTCAATGGCACCGTATGCCCTGGATTTGGGATCAGCAGTAACTGTTATAGGTGCTTTAGCAATAGTCAACTCCCCATTGGTAACCTGGCTTTCCAGTATCTCATAGTTTGATTCGAAATTTGTAAGTCCATTACTAATTTCTTTCAGAGACACTATCGGTTTGATGACATAATTTCCCGCATTGAGTTTGCCTGTCACTTCTGTACCGCTATTGTCAAACAATTTAGTGGCAATGCTTCTCAGGACGTCCGTAGGCTTGTCTTTAGTATACCATACTCCTGAGATTTTGATGGCGGCCGGCTGATCTGTCAATGGCGTGCCATAAATAAATGGAGCCGGGTTTGCGATTGCTTCTACTTTAAGTTTTGCTTTTTCAATCAACAGTTCTCCCAATCCATAAGACACCGCAAAATTTTCGTTGAAAAATGCAGGCGGAACAATGTAATGAGTGCCAGCTTCAATTCCTGTGATCATGGTAACCGGCCTTAATTTTGAAAGAGGTCCGGTCCCTGTAATATCATCGGTGTTGAAAGCTATCAGCACATTTTCATTATTCCCCTGCCCGACGGTCTTATTGCTGATCACAGCAGACCCGAATCCGGCAATTGCATTAATGATGGCTTCTTCGTTTATGATGGCTTCATCATTAATAATGGCCTCTTCATTGATTATCGCCTCTTCATTAATGATGGCTTCCGTATTAATGATTGCTTCTTCATTAATGATCGCCTCTTCATTGGCAACTGCATTTATGATTGCCTCCTCATTAATAATAGCTTCTTCATTGATGATAGCTTCTTCATTGATGATCGCCTCTTCATTGATGAACAATCCGTTGATGTTAATGATGGCTTCTTCATTGATGATAGCTTCTTCATTGATGATCGCTTCCTCGTTGATAATGGCCTCACCATTAATGATCGCTTCATCGTTGATAATGGCCTCTGCATTGATGATCGCTTCTTCATTGGCAACAGCACTACCCACTTTGGGATTTACAAGGTAATTAAATAATGATGCCAATGGGATATCAATCAGGTTAAGCTCTTTATTCCCATTGGGTTTGAATACGATATTTTCATCATTGATGATAGCCTCGTCATTGATGATCGCTTCTTCATTGATTATAGCTTCATCATTTATTATAGCCTCTTCGTTGATAATGGCTTCTTCATTAATGATGGCTTCTTCACTTACCAATGCTGCCATATTTCTGAGGTCTTCCGGAGAGAGAGATGCATTGGCTCCATTTTTCAGTGCCACTTCGCGACCGCTGATCAGTGCATATGCTTTTCGGTTGATAGGCAACTGATGTTTTAGCATAACAGCGATCCTGAATGCCTGCTTTTCTTCTTCAGTTCCAAGTTTTGACTCATCAAGGATATACAGAAAACTGATTCCCCTGATCGGCTGGCCATATAATAAGGGATTGCCGGCTTCTTTTTTCTGATAAGCCACAATCTTAATAGGCATCTGCGTTATGGTCAATACACTGTTTTTTATTAAATAAGTATAAGTACTGGCTGATGACGGCAATGCTGCAGGAAGTGGCGTTATGGGATATGTTCCTACTTTGGTTAGGTTATTGGCCAATGTGCTTACAATCTGTAATCCGGATAAGCCGGTTGAAGCAAGCAACTGATCCGTTAAAACCTGGTTGGCTGCAGGGTAGTTAAATTCCGTCAACTGGGTAGTTGCAACCCCATTCTGATCTACCACATTCTTATATACAGAAATTTTGGCTGAATATACCGGCAACACTTCGCCAAATTTCTTAGTGGAAGGTAATGCTTCAATGATCACGGTTTGCCTGGCAGGATCTGATAAATATGAAGGGTCTGATAAACCACCGTCGGAACCATTGGTACCAGCCTGGGGCGGACTGTACAGTTGAAAGGAGGGATTTGTTTCAACGGATGGAATTATAACAGTAGCTGTTGACAGATTTGGACTTACCGTTGTATTTGTTTGCTCCACACCGCCTACATAAATGGTAGAATTAGGATCCAGGAACTCACCGGTAATGGTTACCTGCTGGCCGCCAGTTGTTGGAGTTACGTCTAATGAATTTATTATTGGTCTTGCATTTGCGAAAGTCTTTATAGCCTCTTCCGCCCTGATGGCTCCTGCCCCTGCGGCATTGGCTGAGCCCAGCGGAAGTGCGGTACTCTTAAGCAAAGCGCGCAGATCTGCCGGTGTGAATTGCGTTTTAAAGAAGTCTGAGCTGGATACATTTGCCGGCTTATAAAATTTCTCCCTGGCCTGTAAAAGTAATACTGCAGAAGCTGCAGCATGCGGGGCAGCGGCTGATGTTCCAAAAAAGTTGGGGAACAATCCGTCATCATCTGTATCCAGGCCAAGTACGGTATTGTCTCCGCCGTTGAATGCGGCAAAATCCGGCTTATTCCTGTTTTCCAGACCGGTTGGGGTAGTTACTGCGGTACCGCCTATGGAAGAGAAAGCTTCAACGGTGGGTGTTGGGTTACCGGTAGTGTAGCGGAGTGCGCCAACAGACATAGCACCGTTTGCATTAGCATGGCCCACAATGGTAGGTGCACCGTTGGCGTATTCTTCAAAACTTACTCCATCTCTTCCTCTAAAGACCATATATTTAAAGCGGACATTGGCGCTGCCAATTGCCCTTACTACCATTATATTGGTTTCTGAATTATCTTCTGTTACGGTGAAGGCAAGTACTTCTACCGGATCACGGCTGATATTGTTCTTATTGGAGCCAAAGAGAATGGAGCCATCATCCTTTGTAAGGTAAATATCGAAATCATTTACTGCACCATTATTATTAGTTCCCCCTGCTGAATAAAAATCATCATCCCATTGTAAAACAATTGTATAAGAGCCTTTTGCTAGTTTTACTTTCTGGAGTATATCTCCGGCGCCAAAATTATGCGCAGTGGCACCGGGAATAAGCGTGGAAATGCCAGACGGAGCTGGGGCCGCTGCATAGACACTCTCGTATGCTTTATTACCAAAATTACCTGCAGATGTGAAATAAGAAACACCATTGGCAACAACTGCGTCAACGGCTTTTGAAACCACGCCGTCGCGGAAGAATGGTTGTGCAAAATAAGTGACATCATCTGAAATGACATTACATCCTGCATCAGCCAGTTCTCCGATTCCTTTGGCAAAATCTTCTGCATTTACAAAACCGGTACGGAAATATAATTTTGCTGCCGGAGCCATATCATGGACAATCTGCATCATGGCACGACCCTCATCAGTACCTGCAAATGGAAATTCCTTTAAAACAATGACATCATTCGGCAAGTCGCCGGTTTGTACATCATCTGCAGCATCCGGGCCAGTTGTACGTTTATCATAACTGTCAGAAATGATCCCGACTTTGATTCCTTCACCATTTAAGCCATAGCCAGTTCTGATCTTATTGCTGCCAATTGCGAGGTCCCCGGCGGTTAAGGCAACACCGGC
Organism: Chitinophagaceae bacterium; assembly: GCA_041752135.1. Lineage (GTDB taxonomy): Bacteria > Bacteroidota > Bacteroidia > Chitinophagales > Chitinophagaceae > Pollutibacter. The sequence continues at coordinate 21,097 of JBGSHT010000055.1, forward strand.
GTTTCGTGCAGGCGGATACAGGGGCACCACATCATCAATCTTGTCGGCAAAAATGGCATCTGTTTCTAATTTGCAAATGTTAGCAATAGGAAATTTACCGCTTATCTTAAGTGAATTCGGTCCATTGTCTATAAAGGCATTCATTCCATATGCGGCACCTTGAAGTATGGTGCGCAAAGCAGCTGTCTGGCCCTGCAGCGACACTACCTCTATATATACTTCATTGCCTTCAACGATGTAAATATCACGGAGGGATGCATCATCAGGTAAGTTGGTAAGTAAATTTGGGTTAAGGCAAAGAGCTTCTATTTCTGTTCCTAACCTTACTGCCTGGGATCTTCCATTTTCAGGGAAAGGAAACTGGGGCACAATTGCCTGTGCCTCATCCGAAGCCAAAGGCACATATTTGAGCTTCACGTTACCTTGAAAAATTACCGATTTACCGCTCCAAAGTGCACCTTCATAATTTGAATTCTGAGAGTTAAACCCTAAAACGATATTACCGTATGGTGCAAAAACGGTACCTCTCCACTGTCCATTATTGCTACCGGAAGTACTATTCACATGCCTGAATGCAGAACTGCGGTCGGAACAGGAAGATCCGTTACCATGGATTTCTGTGTATATTCTTGCTGCACTTCCTCCACCCGTTATCTCCACTTTCAATTTATAAAGCTCTACGTCTTCGTGCACATAAATAATTATTTTCCCGGTTGGATCATTTTTGAAATCAAACCTGAATGTATTGTCATTGCCTTCTACTTCTATCTCTTTAAATACGTAAATACCAGTGCCGGAAAAAGTAACAACTTTGCCTCCTTTGAGTTCCAGGTCTTTGTATTTGCCGGGTACAATTATCCCGGAATTTTTCACTTCAGTTGTACCATAGGGGAAATTTGAAAAATTTGTAACCACCGGCATCGCAGGCAGCACTGGCAGATTTGGGGTTCCGGATATTCTTCCTCCTACAGGTGCCGGCCCCTTATAACTTGAACCCTGAGGCTGTGTTACTTTTCCTTTGATAAAACTTCCACCGGAGGTTCCGATACTTATATTACCCTTTACATCAACATTGCCATTGATCTTTGTACCATTGCCAGCCTGAAAAACAGTACCCGTGCCGGATGCAGCGGATAGCCTTCCGGTGATGGTACTATAATTTGACAAAGCAATCTTTCCGCCACTGAAAATGCTACCTGTAAGGTTAAGGCTGCCTGTTGATTTTATCGATTGTTTACTTCCAACCATTCCTTCACCGGTAAGGGTGGTTGCTGATCCAAGATCAACAGCATTCGTTCCGGAAGAGCTGTTCCAACCGCCAAAAATAACATATTCAGAAATTTTAGTCTGTGCAGACAGGCTATGCATATTCAACAGCAACAACCAGGCAATAAAAGACAGACAAATGATTGCCCTGTATTTGGCAAAGTAGATTTTTTTCATACAAGTGTTTTGAATAGCGGCGGATGCTCTATTTTATTAAAGTTTAACTCATGCACCAATTGTTAATGCATGACTATCATTAAGTATTCATAGAATTAAAATCATTGTACTTTAATCAGAGCAGTAAATCGGGGGGTATTTCAATGGGTTGGACGGAAAGGAGAAAAACAAGATTTTAAAAGAAAGTAAAAATACTCTCTTTATGCAGGAATACAAATTTATTAAAAAATAAAAAAGGAGATATTTTAATGATTTTATTCAATTCTGTTTCCAAGGTGTATTTTTAACAAATATTTTTTGAATTATAAAAGCTTGATTTCCAATTTTTAACACTTAATTTTTGAACTTTCTTTTCTACCCATTTTTTCTCTTTGTTAAAGAAAAATGCCAGAAAGTTAGATTTGTTTTCAAGCATATATAAAACAGAATCAACTTCTTACATTATACTTGAAAGGAAAATGGTTTTATCTAAATCTAAAAACACTTAACAGTTCAACCCTATAGTTATTATTCTTCAAAATCCCATTTTCCTTTCCAATAGAATAATAAGCCCGGATTGATATAAATATAAACTCCTGCTTTCACCATGCAAGTTATACCGATAAGTGCAACACCGGGACAGTTTTTCCTCCGATTCGGACATTTAATGAGCATCCTCGTCCTTAAGCTCATGAGAAATTATCCGTGAAATTTATATTTATACCATCCCTAGTATGGCTTGTACTTTTTTAATTAAATGCTACAGATACCTTTCAAAATAAGATAGTATACTGTTTTAAAACTTTTAGAATCTGTTTTTGATATGCAGAAATTTCTTGTAAAAAAAAGAATAAACGCAATCGTAATGAAGCTAATACTGATAGAAAACTCCCTTTTTGTATATTTAACACAATGAAGACAAAAATCCTCCAACTGCTCAATCTTAAACACTCAGAATCGAGGCACGTAACGGACCTACTGACTGTTCAGTTTTTTATTGGTATTGCAAACGCCTTTATCAATATAGTTGCTTTTACCCTGTTCATAAAAACCCTTTCTGTTACGGAAATTCCGCAGGCCTATGTGGTCATTGCTTTTGCCCTGCTGATTATAAACCTGGTCTACGAAAAACTGGAGCATATGTTCAGTCCGCTCCAGCTTGTTAAAGTGATCATTGCAGGATCTGCCCTGATCCTGCTTGTTCTCTGGCTGGGGATGTTTTTTGGAAATAAACACGATTTTGTATTTGCATTGGTGGTTTTCAGTTTCCTGATCTATATGATCACAGGCTATGCATTCTGGGGGTTGGTTTCGCTTTTGTATAATATAAGGGAAAGCAAAAGGGTTTTTTCCATTGTAGGTTCCGGCGATATCCCCGCAAAACTTATTGGTTATATGGCCACCCCATTGTTGATTCCTATCATTGGCATCAATAATCTTATATGGCTGGCTATCATTTCTTTAGCCATTGGCTTTATTTTATTTGACAGTGTTATTCGAAAGAAAAGGTGGGAACATATAAAAAATAAAGACCTTCATGCCCATCATCATGAAGTGCTCAATCTTCGGAAAAAGGACTTCGTTGCGTTCTTTTTCAAAAATGAACTCATTTTTGCCATTTCCCTGCTTTCTTTGGTAAGCTATAATGTCTATAACCTGATTGACTACACATTCCTGGCCCAGGTTAAAAACAGGTATGAGAACCTATCCTCGCTCTCCACTTTCATAGCGGTATTCTTTGCCCTTGGAAGGTTCATTGCACTGATCATGAAACTCATTTTCACCAGCCGGGTGATAGAAAAGCTCGGGATCATTTATTGCCTTTTTGTTACCCCGATTGCCCTGCTAAGCATAAGCCTGATATTTTATTTTTTTGATAACTCATCCAATTATACCGTTTACATTTTTGGGGTTATGGCCCTGCTGACCGAGGTACTCAGGTCCACTATGCAGGAACCGGTTTTCTTCATTCTGTTCCAGCCGCTCAAAGAACAATTGAGACTGAAAGGGCACCTGATCTCAAAAGGATACATGCTTCCCCCTTCGCTCATCATTGTGGGCGCTTCGCTCATATTCCTGCACAGAACCGGGGTAGAGATCACTATTCCGCTTACCGTAAATATCCTGCTGGTAAATCTTTTCATCTGGGGGCTCATCATTTTTCTCATCCGGAACTCATACCTGAGAACACTACGGCAATCCATTCAAAAAGGATTTTTCAGCCTTGAAGGGGCTCATATTTACGACCAGCAGACTATTAATATATTGCTCAATAAGATCAAGACCGGGCGGGATACTGATATCATTTATGCTTTAAGGCTACTCCAGGGAGCAGCGTATACGCATATGAACGCTTTGCTGCAGGAAGAACTCAGCAACAGTCACAAAGAAGTTAGAAAATATGTCATCAACCAGTTAGAAGAAAAAGGTGAGATCAATGTCAGGCAATTAAAAGAACTTTTACCGGTTGAAACAGATCCGGAAATAAAACAACATATCGTAAGCCTTTTATGTAAATCAGATCCCGACTACCTGGCTGAGGCTGCAGATACCCTGAAGCACCTGGAATTTGATATCCAGAAAGTGATCATCATTAATATGCTGAATCAGAAAGAATTTAAATTCCTTTTCCAGGCAGGAAATGCGCTCAATGAACTTATATATTCAACTAATCCAAAAGAAAGGGCACTCGCAATTGAAATAACCACAGAACTAAAAAGTGTCCGCTTTACCGACGCGATTGAATGGTTGATCCATGACCCGGAACCAGGCGTTAAAAGGAGCGCCATCATTGCAGCCTGTAAATTAAAGACCAGGAAACTTATTCCTTACATTGTAAAACAATTGGGCAACCCTGCTGAAAAATACCTGGCCCTTCAGGGCCTGAAGCAATATGGCGACGATCTTTTTAAACACATTAATGATCTGCCCAATGAGGATATTCAGAATAGTGCAGCCGATTTTATTAAATTAGCCGGCAAAACAAAAGGAATCCACTCTACCAATTACCTCCTAGCGAGGTTGATGGATGAAGCCAGCCCTACGGAGAACATTGTCCATGCCCTGTGGTCCAAGGATTATACACCCGATTCCTCCAAGGAAGTTGAGGAGTTAAATAACCTTATAGAAAATTTCCTGGAAACAGGTAATAAAAAAGTTACCGACTTTTATGAAGTTCCGGAATTCAGGGAAAATGAACTGGTGAAAAAATCCATTGAAGGGGAAATCAAAAATGACCTTATCTCGGCATTAAAAATTTGCGCAATACTTCACGATAAAGCTGAATTTAACCGGATTTTGGAACTGATCGAACACAACGAAAAAGCCAGGCTTTACAATGCAGTGGAAATGCTCGAACTTGTACTACCTAAGAAGCTGGCAAAAGACCTTAATACAATCTTTGATTTCCTGCTTGATCCTGCACTGTCAAGGAAAACTTACGTTCAACCGGAGCTTAATAGCTTTTTCACCAAAATCGTACAAACAGAAGAAGCCTCCTTCAGCCCATGGACAAAGGCGGTATGCATTTACTGTTCATGGAAAAATAACCAGAAGTCATTTATAGAAGGACTAAGAAAAGAGACTGGACGAAAAGAGCATTATATTGTGCAGGAAACAAAGAATTTTGTTTTACAAGAAAATGAACTTTAGGGCATGCTCATAATTGAAAAAGTATTACTGCTTAAGAACTCGGAAATCTTCAACAGTTGCCGGGAATCAGACCTGATGGAAATCGCTTCTATCTGTCATGAAATTTATCTTGACAAGAACGTTAACATCTTTAAAAAAGGGGAAGCCGGAAATTGCATGTATTTTATTCATACGGGGAAGGTTATGATCCATGATGAGCAACATCAGCTTGCAATCTTATCTGAAAATGAGATATTTGGCGAACTCTCCTTACTTGATTCCGATACCCGTTCTGCAAGTGCTACTACACACGCAGATTGTACATTGCTTAAGATCGAACAGGAAGCATTCTACGACCTGGTAGCAACCAATACAGATGTACTGAAAGGTATTATGCGTACATTATGTAAAAGGCTTCGTGAACAGGACCGGATCACTGTTGAAATGAAAAAATCAAAAGCCAAAGAAAACATTTCAGTAGAACCCTAAACTGAAAGTAATCATTGACTTCTTCATGCCAATGCGGTATAACTATTTAAAGAATTCAGCAACTCCCGCTTTCATAAAAGGCCATTGAGGCAGTGTATTCAATAAACGGAATTCCTGTGCAAAGTTTGTTTCATTATCAAGGAAACGAAGGATTTTTTCCGGAGAATTTCGCTTGAAAAGCAGCTTAAAAATGTAGCGGCCTTCCAATGTTTTATGATTCAGTATATTCAGCAAAACACTGTCGTACCACGCAAATCTTTTGTTCCCACTGGTTTTCAGGTGAAAAGGATCTCCATGATGTACCAGGGATTTAATAATATTTACAGAGTTTTTTTGAATGAAGCGGAAAGTATAACCGGAAGATGCTTTTGTTTGTCCGCCGGCAGTTCCAAGGTGAAGGATCCTTCCTTCTGCTGCTTTGAACCGATGGTTGGTCATGGGAATAATGCCAAATTCTTCTTCCCTGACGGTATAATCAGTGATTTTGAGGTATGACCGGATATATTCTTTCAAACCCTCGGTATATTTTTCTTCATCAAGCAGCGTCGGTGAGAAAAGGGTATACTCAATCAGGGCATGTTTGGGCGAGAATGGCATAACATAAACGAAGGTGGTTCCCTGTTCCTGGGATGGCCTGAAATCCATCAGTGTAGCCTCTTTCGTATTAAAGATTTCCTTTTCCGTTTCAATGATCCAGCCTTTGAAATGCTGCAAAAGATAGTATTTTCCATTGCTGATTTGCGGCGGCTTCAGCATGATACTGTTAAAAATATACCCCGCTGTATATATCGCACCTCCTGCTTTGACACTGGCAGAATCGTGATGCTGAAAAAATTCCTCAACAGGTGCATATAAGATGTCAAATTTCGGGTGTGCGTTAATGATATCCAGGCAATAGCGGTAATAATCAATGCCCCGTATCATTTTATACTGATAGGGTGAAAGGTCAAGCAGTTCAGAAAAATCATCTGCATGAAACCAGGCCCTCTCCCATTTTCGGTAAACAACATCTTCAAATGCCCCGTCCCCTGTTTCCCAGAAACACCAGGTCCGGTCGTTTTTATCTTTTTTTTCTTTATCGATCAGCAGGATTTTCTTATCAGAGAATTTGCCGGAACGGATCATATGAACCGCTAGGCTTAGGCCGGCACATCCCATACCGGTAATTATGTAATCGTATGTGTCAGAAGCGGGATTAATGAGAAAATATTTTAAAAAGTCGCCAGTCAATAGTAGCCATTCGGCAAAATCAGCCTGGTACCAGTATTTTGTGTTATTAAGTTCTTAGCCTTAGGGATTAAATTAATAGGTTATTAATTTTTCTAATATAGTTAAAGGTTCTTACAAACAAAGGTTCCTGTATTTGGCTGTTACTGTAGACTGTCGACTGGCTACTGGAGACTATTTATAACTAATCCATCTCTGGCGCATAAGCCACTTTCTTCCCGGCCATAAGTTTTTTATCCCTGCGAACTTTCTCCCAATATTTTTTATGCACGTAAAGCATGCCAAAACTTTCCCCTTCATGCTTATCAAGGTGCTTATGGTGCATTTTATGTGCCCAGCGAATGGCCCTCACATAGGTGTTTTTGCTGCGGGAAAACCATTTGAACCGCTGATGGATGATTACATCATGTACCACGAAATAAGCAAAGCCATAAGCCATTATACCAAACCCGATAGCCTGCTGCCACCAAACCTGGTTGAGCGACCCAAACATGATCAACAACATGCTGGGAATCGCAAAGATGACAAAGAAAGCATCATTTTTTTCAAAAAACCCTGGCTCAACCTGGTGATGGTCCCGGTGTAAATACCATAAAAAACCATGCATCACCCACTTGTGAGTGGCCCAGGTGACGCCTTCCATGATCAGAAATGTGCCAACCAAAACAAGTATGAAATAAATCCATGTCATAATGCACAAAGTTACAGGGTTTGATGAAAAACCAGCAAGGATTTCAGGTTTTCAAAATGCACAATTCCCAACAATACAACATATGCCTATATTATTTGTTCTATTTTTAACCTGATTCCTCTTTTCAACCCGTTATTTATATATATGTGGCTATCACATTTTGGGCTTCTGCTTGGCTGGACGATTTATGGTGTGTTGCATAGTATCCTCGCGAGCCGCGATTGCAAAAATTTCGTAGCCCGCAAATTTGGAGGCGTTTTCAAGTATTATCGATTGATCTACATTATCATTGCCTCCACTACCATACTTCCCCTCCTCTGGCTTTTATACATTACACCTAGTTTCTTAATTTGGGAGCCTGTCACCCTGTCCCGAATTGGCGGAATTATCTGTGTTATGATCGGGTCGGTTATTATGGCCCTTAGCATGCGGGTATATTTCAGTACTGTCCTCACAATCAGCGACCTGATTGCAGAGACTTCCGATTCCGTACTTTTTCAGAAAGGGCTGCACAGCTATGTACGGCATCCACTTTACCTGGGTACCTTTTTCATGCTTTGGGGCATTTTCCTGATGATCCCGCTAGGCTCATTACTGATCACCAATATCGCCATAACCCTCTATACGCTGCTGGGTATCAGGTTTGAAGAAAAAAAACTCAAAGCAGCATTTGGGGATATTTATCTCCGGTATATGAAAGAAGTTCCAATGATCTGGCCCAAATTGGGAAAATCAAAGCGTTGAATTTTTGTTCCTCAAATCATTTGACTGCAATAGGTTGTTAACCTGATATACGTCATTGCCTGATACAATTATTTCGCATTGCTTTACAGGTAACATAAATAATATAGTTTTTATGGACTACCGATTATTTTACGCCGAATTAGGTAAATTGCTGTACGCAGTAGCTGATGTTGATGGTCTGGTTTCCCAACAGGAAAAGGAAAACCTTTACCAAATGGTGCAATCCAGGTTGATGCACAAAGAAACACACACGGATGAATTTGGCACCAATGATGCCTGGTATACTGCATTTGAGTTTGAAGTAGCGGATGAGCAGATCATGCCTGCCGCTGATGCATTTCAGTCATTTATTGAGTATATTGAAGAACATAAGAATGAACTTGACCAGGACACGCGCATGCTTTGCCTAACACTGGCCGACAGGCTTGCAGAATCTTACCGGCATACCAATAAAAAGGAAAAGCAACTTGTTCAGCAATTGAGGGAAGTATTATTCAGCCTGGAAAATTTGCCGGCCACTGAGCACAAAGAAAAAAGTTTTAAAGGGTAATAACATCGCCAGCGTAAATGTATCATTATGAAAAAAATTATTGTCGCCTTTGATGGAAAACATTTTTCTGAAGGCGCTATGCAGATGGCCGAATGGCTGAATCAAAAACAAACCGTACTGATGACCGGCGTTTTTCTGAGCCCGGTTGATTACCGGGAAATCATTGGTTATAGCGGTATGGGGATAGGCACGCCCGTTATGATGCCTCCTATTGAAACAGATGATACCCTGGTAAATGCCAATATCCTCAAATTTGAAGAGCGTTGCAAAAAACAGGGATTTGAGTACCGTGTTCATAAAGATACCGATCTGTTCGCCCTGCAGGAACTTATCACCGAAACGAGATTTGCAGACCTGCTGATTGTTAGCAGTGAACTATTCTATGAGAATATTGAAAAAAATCAACCAAACGATTATCTGAAGAAAACCCTTCATGAATCGGAGTGTCCGGTAATGCTGGTACCTGAAAATTTTGTCCCCCCCTACAGCCTTATCCTGGCTTATGACGGCAAAGCATCTTCGGTTTTTGCCATTAAGCAGTTTGCCTATCTTTTCCCGGAATGTTCCGATATGGAGGCATTGCTGGTTACGGCAGAGGAAGAAGACAAAGACATGCCCAAAATGGAATACATAGGAGAACTCGCTGCCCGGCATTATACGGCTTTAACCATTCAGAACCTGGTTGGGGAAACCAAAAGCAGTTTCGGAAACTGGATAAGTGAAAAAAGAGGGAGCCTGCTTATAACCGGTGCTTATGGCCGGGGTGAATTATCTTCCCTGTTCCGTAAGAGTTTTGTAACGGATGTTATCAGGCAGCATAAGATACCCATCTTCATAGCACATCACTAATTAAAACCTCCTTAAACCTAATCGTATCAATCCCGGATTTAGTAAAAACAGACAGGGATTTTGAACAGATAATTACCTTATGCAACATAATGGAGAGAGAGTCCCCGAGAATGAGATCCTTTTCCTGGATGGGCCTCGTTCAAGATGGCAGGATTTCAAGTTTGTGATAAAAGTTTGTATTGAGTTCATCCGTGGCTTTCGGGCGCTGCATTTTGTAGGCCCATGCGTAACGATCTTTGGTTCTGCCCGATTTGGGGAAGACAGCCCTTATTATCAGCTGACGAGGAAACTTTCCGGAGAAATAGCCAAATTAGGCTTTACCATTATGACTGGCGGCGGACCTGGTATTATGGAAGCCGCTAACAGAGGCGCAAGGGAAGCCGGAGGAAGGTCGGTTGGTTGTAACATTATCCTCCCAATGGAACAGGAACACAATTCTTACCTCGACAAATGGGTCAACATCCGCTATTTTTTTGTGCGAAAAACATTGCTGATCAAATACTCTTATGTGTTTGTGATAATGCCCGGGGGATTTGGCACCCTCGATGAACTATTTGAGGCAATGACTTTGATCCAGACCAAAACCATTAAGGATTTTCCGGTGATCATTTTTTGCAAGGATTACCATAAAGACATGCTGGAGCACATTGAGCAAATGAAAGACAGGAAAACAATTTCTACCCAGGACCTTTCTTTATTTCTCGTTACTGATTCAATTGACGAAGCGGTGACCCACATTCAAAAATCTATTCGTAAATTCAATCTACAACCTGCTAAACCGCATCCACTCAGTTGGTTACTTGAGAAACAATGAGATAATCGTTTTAGCATTCTGCTCAAAAACACTCCGTTAAAATTATTTTTTAACTTTTCCACAGACTATACAATTTAACAATCGCGGAGTCGTTAAGCCGATATCCGCTAATCCGTTTTTTCGATCCCTGATCTTGATCACCCTGGAGTTTGACATCCGTCATATGTAAACTAATTGCTTGAATCTATTTTTGTAACCGGCGTAATACGCCACAAATCCTCTTGCCATGGATACCAGAATTGTTGACCTCTTTATTAAAGAAAATGACGCTTGGGATGACATGATCACCCGTCAAAAAAGCGAAATTCCGACATTGGAAAAAATGCTCAGTCAAGTTATCAATGAAAAAAGTAACATCGGGGAAGATACCTTAGCCAATGTTACCATCCTGAAGAGAGAAATGATAACGCAACAAGAGCATATGGGGGCGTTGAAAGAAGAATTAGCGAAACAACAGTTGTTCCTGGTAAAAGAAAAAAAGGAAGACGGAGACTCATTTGCCATAAATACGGTATCGAGCCAGAATATTCTCAGGGAAAGGATCAGGAGTGTGGAGCGCACATTCATTGAATTGAAGTGTAATTTCCTGAATTATATGGCAACGATGCTATGACCATTACATTTACATGCCAACAACAACCATTGAAACAGCGGAGATCTGTTACCATTGCGGGGAAAACTGTGACCACTCGATAATTGAGGATAAAAAACCTTTCTGTTGTGAAGGTTGCAGGCAGGTATACCTGTTGCTGAATGAAAATGAGTTGTGCAATTATTATGATTTAGATAAAACCCCGGGCATCCGGGCGAGGGGGAAGTTTGTATCAGGCCGTTTTGATTATCTTGATGATCCCGGCCTGATCAGCAAACTGACCCGTTTTTCTGATGGAAAGCAAGCCCATGTTGTATTTTCACTTCCCCAGATGCATTGTGCCAGTTGTATCTGGCTGCTCGAAAACCTGAACCGCATCCACCCCGGAATTATTTCCTCCCAGGCCAACTTCCAGCGAAAGGAAGTTTTTATCATATTCAACCAGGCAGAGACTTCCCTTAAAAAGATCGTGGAACTTTTGGCTTTTGTTGGATACGAACCATATATAAGCCTGCAGGATGAGGAACAGAAAAAGCCCGTTTCTTATAATCGAAAATATATTTACCGGATTGGTGTTGCAGGTTTTTGTTTCGGAAATATCATGATGCTGAGTTTCCCGGAATATTTTTCGGCCGGGAACATAGAACAGAAAGACCTTAAAGCCGTCTTTAACTATCTGAACCTTGGACTTTCGCTTCCCGTAATACTTTTCTGTGCTTCCGAGTTTTTTGTATCGGCATGGAAAGGCTTGAGGCAAAAATGGCTGAATATCGATGCACCGATCGCTTTGGCCATCCTGGTGGCATTTGGCCGAAGTGTATATGAGATCCTCAGCGGTACCGGCCCCGGATACCTTGATTCAATGAGTGGCATAGTATTTTTCATGCTGATCGGAAGATGGTTCCAGAATAAAACATATGATGCATTTTCCTTTGACCGCGATTATAAATCCTATTTCCCCCTGGGTGTAACCACCATCCGCAACGGTGTGGAAAAAAATATCCCTGTAAGCAGCCTGGAAAAAGGAGACCGGATCCTTATCAGGAATGAAGAAATGATACCTGCGGATGCCGTACTGATGAGTTCCGAAGGAAATATTGATTACAGTTTTGTCTCCGGGGAAAATACACCTGTCCTGAAAAGAAAAGGGGAACTCATTTATGCAGGGGGCAAACAATCCGGGAGTGCCATAGAACTGGAAGTTGTTACTGCCGCCTCAGGAAGCTATATCACGCAGCTATGGAATAATGAAGTATTTCAGCATCAGAAAAACCAGGACAAATCCTTTATTCATCCCTGGAGCCGGTATTTTACTTATGCCCTGTTCAGCATCGCCATTTTATCGGGCATATATTGGTACAACACAGATCCCACAAGGGTTTGGCCGGTTATAACCAGTGTACTGATCGTAGCCTGCCCATGCTCCCTGTTGCTTTCAGCCACTTTTACCTATGGCAATATGCTGCGCATTTTTGGTAAAAATAAAATGTACCTCAAAAATGCCAGCGTGATCGAAACTTTAGGTAAGATCAACACCCTGGTTTTTGATAAAACAGGTACAATAACACATAATCAGTCGGCCATTGTGAAATATGCCGGGGAAACGCTAAATAACCGGGAACTTAATATCATTAAAACAGTTTCCAGGCAGTCGTCACATCCGCTGAGCAAGATCATTTCGGCCAATCTGCAGGAGCAAAACAAAGAAAACTTCTTACCGGTGGAAACTTTCAGGGAGTTTGCCGGATTAGGTGTTGAGGCCCGCGTGGAAGAAACCGTGGTAAGACTTGGATCATCAGCATTCACCAGCTATCAGCCGGATAAGAGCAACGGATCGGCAGATACCGGAACCCATATCTATGTTTCCATGAATGGCTCACTGAAGGGAAATTTTACGGTGAGTAACGACTATCGGCCTGGTTTGGATATGGTTACCAAAGAACTAAAAGAAGATAATTACGCCATTCACCTGCTCAGTGGGGACAATGCTCACGAAAGACAGAACCTGGAAGGGATGCTGGGAAAAGAGGTACCTATGTTGTTCAGGCAAACCCCTCAGCAAAAACTGGATTATATCAAAAGTCTTCAGCAGGAAGGTAAAAAGGTCCTTATGCTGGGCGACGGGTTAAATGATGCCGGAGCCTTGCAACAAAGCGATGCCGGTGTGGCCGTTTCGGACGACACCAACCTTTTCTCGCCGGCCAGTGATGCCATCCTGCATGGCAGTAAAATCGGGCATTTCAGCCGCTTAATGCGCTTTGCCAGATCCGGGAAACCCATTGTTACATTAAGTTTTATTTTATCCATACTATATAATATTGTTGGGTTGGGCTTTGCCACCCAGGGCTTGCTTTCCCCATTGGTAGCAGCCATCCTGATGCCGGCAAGTTCCATCAGTATTGTCATATTTGTAACTTTTGCTTCCTCCCTTTCGGCACGCCTGAAAGGCCTGGAAGCCTGATCGAAAGCTACCGCTTCAGTATTGTTTGATGTTTGCGAACTGATTGCTAAACATCATGACTTTGGCATGACCAAAATCACCTCCTCTTTTGATAGTCATCATTTCATGCAGCAGGGTCAGCCAATATTTTTGGCCAGCCAAATAATAGACCATGAGTGTAATCATAATCCTGATAGCAGCAAGTATCCTTATTGCCGGAGGTTTCCTGATTGCTTTTTTATGGTCGGTTAAGAACGGACAATTCGACGATGACTATACGCCATCTGTCCGAATGCTGTTTGACGACAAGCCTTCCCGCGAAAAAACCGGCACATCAACTCCATCAATCAACCAAACCAATCCATAATGCAAGTCGAAAAATTCTATTACGACAACAAGATCGTGCGCAATTTTGCCTTCGCCACCATCATTTGGGGCGTTGTTGGTATGCTAGTAGGCCTGTGGGCTGCATTCCTCCTGGTTTTCCCGGGCTGGAACATAGGTGGCATACCTGTAGGTAAAGAAACGATTGGCCTGAGTTTCGGCCGCCTCCGCCCACTGCATACCAATGCGGTGATTTTTGCTTTTGTAGGCAATGGGATCTTCATGGGTGTTTATTATTCCCTGCAAAGGCTCCTGAAAGCCCGGATGGCCAGTGACCTGCTCAGCAAGATCCATTTCTGGGGCTGGCAGCTGATCATCGTAGCAGCAGCGCTTACACTTCCATTAGGTATCACTACAAGTAAAGAATACGCTGAACTGGAATGGCCGATTGATATTGCCATTGCACTTATATGGGTGGTCTTTGGTTGGAACATGTTTGCCACCATACTTAAACGCCGGGAACGCCACCTCTATGTGGCCATCTGGTTTTACATAGCCACTTTTGTTACGGTTGCCGTCTTGCATATTGTTAACTCCATGGCGATGCCTGTTTCCATGTTCAAAAGTTACTCCATGTATGCCGGTGTGCAGGATGCATTGGTACAGTGGTGGTACGGACATAATGCAGTAGCATTCTTCTTAACAACACCTTATCTGGGATTGATGTATTACTTCATGCCTAAAGCGGCTAACCGTCCTGTGTTTTCTTACAGGTTATCCATCATTCACTTCTGGGCGCTTATCTTTTTATATATCTGGGCAGGGCCGCACCACTTACTGTATACAGCTTTGCCAAACTGGGCACAATCAATTGGGATTGTATTCAGTTTCACATTGATATTCCCAAGCTGGGGTGGTATGATCAACGGCTTGCTTACTTTACGCGGAGCCTGGGATAAAGTACGGGAAGATGTTATTTTGAAATTTATGGTGGTTGCCGTTACCGCTTATGGTATGTCAACCTTTGAAGGCCCGATGCTTTCCCTGAAAAATGTAAATGCCATCAGTCACTTTACAGACTGGACCATTGCTCACGTGCATGTGGGCGGTTTGGGCTGGAACGGAATGCTCACATTTGGTATCCTTTACTGGCTTATTCCAAGAATTTTCAGAACCGAACTGTATTCTAAAAAACTGGCGAATGTGCATTTCTGGATATCTACCCTTGGTATTATCTTTTATGCCGTTCCGCTCTACTGGGCAGGTTTCAAACAGAGCCTGATGTGGAAAGAGTTTACAGATGCCGGACAGCTGAAATACCAGTTTCTGGAAACAGTAACCCAACTCCATCCTTTTTATGCTTTACGTGCTTTTGGCGGAACATTATTTTTTCTCGGTTCGTTACTGATGATGTATAACTTATTCAAGACCGTAAGCCAGGGATCTTTATTAAGTGATGAAGAAGCTGAAGCACCGGCCCTGGAAAAAGTTTTTGAAGCACATCATGGAGAACACTGGCATCGCCGGATTGAAAGGAAACCCATTCCTTTCCTGATACTTACCCTTGTTGTGATCCTGATTGGCGGTATCGTGGAAATGGTTCCGACCTTCCTTATAAAATCAAATGTTCCTACAATTTCAAGCGTAAAACCATACACACCATTAGAATTGCAGGGAAGGGATATTTATATCAGGGAAGGCTGTTATACCTGTCACTCACAAATGATCAGGCCTTTCCGTTCAGAAACATCCCGCTACGGCGAATATTCAAAAGCCGGTGAATTTGTGTATGACCGTCCGTTCCAGTGGGGATCTAAACGTACAGGGCCGGATCTTTCCCGTGAAGGTGTTGGCAATAACCGCAAGACTAACTCATGGCACTATAACCATATGGATGCCCCGCAGGCCTTATCAACCGGTTCGATCATGCCATCTTATTCATTCATGTTAGATCATGACATTGATACAGCATCCACTCCTGCAAAGATCAGGACGATGCAAAAACTGGGGGTGCCATATCCGGAGGGTTATGATCAGATTGCCAATAAGGAACTTATGGACCAGGCAAAACTGATAACCGAAAACCTTAAAACAGACGGTATCAAATCACCTCCGCAGAAGGAGATCATTGCTATCATAGCTTACATGCAAAGACTGGGAACCGATATTTCCAAATCTCAAACTGCACAAAAATAAAATCATGCTGAAATTCATCAGGCAATATGCAGATAAGATAAGCGGGATAGAAATTTATCCGATCATCTCTTTGCTCATTTTTGTGATATTTTTTGCAGCCATGCTGTTTTATGTTATGAGAATGAAAAAGAGCAGTATCAATGAGATGAAAAATCTACCGCTTGATCTGTTAGAAGAGCCAAAACCTACTAACGTTTAAAATAATTATATATGTCATTTCCCTTCCAACATCAACTCATGAAAAAAATAATGGCATCAGTCTTTCTTCTGTTACCGGCATTGACCTTGCTGGCAAAAGGAGGAGGCACAGCACCGGAAACAGAATCAACCACCAACTGGCTGGCAATCCTGCTGGTTTTTGTGGCGGTCATTTTACTGGTTGTTATCTGGGGGCTTGGGCAAGTGTTACTTACCTTAAACAAGCAGTTGCTGCAGAAAAGAAAAGGTAATTATGCCGGTCCCTTAGCCATACTGATTCTATCCCTGCTGAATCTTTCAGAAACGGCACAAGCGCAAACAGCAGATGCGGCCGTGGCAGTAGCTGAGAAAGCACCGAACTATGGCGGCCTTTCCAACCTGGAATTCTATGCCATTACAACAGTGATCGCACTTGAAGTTGTGGTGATTTTATTCCTTGCGTTTATGGTCAGGAGGTCTTACCGGGAACTTACCGGTGCGGCAGATCTTGCGCTGGCAGCCAGCGTAAAGGAATCACGCTTTTCTGCGTGGTGGAGCAACCTTGATAAAAATATTTTCACCCGTGCAGTACCGGTAGAACAGGAAGCAGATGTTTTACTTGATCATGATTATGATGGCATCAAAGAACTGGACAATGCCCTTCCGCCCTGGTGGAAATGGGGATTTTATTTTACCATCATTGTTGCCGTGATTTACATTTTCAACTATCATTTTTTTGGAACAGGCAAAAACCCGGAACAGGAATATGCTGCTGAAATGGCTGAAGGAAAACGCCTGGAAGAACAATATAAAGCACGTACAAAGAGCCTGGTTGATGAAAATAATATTACGCTGGCCGACGCGGATGGCATAGCCGCAGGCAAGGCTCTATATACAACTTCCTGTGTAGCCTGTCATATGGCAGACGGTGGCGGCGGAATCGGCCCTAATCTTACAGATGAATATTGGATCCATGGTGGCGGCCTGAATGATATTTACAAAACAATAAAAATCGGTTACCCTGATAAAGGCATGCAATCCTGGCAAACCATGTACAGCCCGGTGCAGATGCGTAACCTTACAAGTTTTGTCAAATCCTTAAAAGGCACTAAACCGGCCACACCAAAAGCGCCACAAGGCGACCTGTTCAGTGAAACAGCAACCCCGGCAGCAACACCGGCTACAACGGATAGTGTTGCCGTAAAATAAAAAAACATAATGAACAAGTCGGACGAACAGGCAAGTGAGAAGAAAGCGCATATGGATCAGAGCTTCCGGGATTCGGTAGCTACCATTGATAAAAAGGGAGGGCGTAATTATATATTTCCCAAAAAACCTAAAGGGAAATTATACAATAAAAGAACGCTTGCCAGTATCCTATACCTGATCATTTTTTTTGGTTTGCCTTTTATTAAAATTCATGGTGAACCAATGTTCATGATCAATGTGCTGAAGAGAAAATTCATTTTGTTCGGGCAGATATTCGGCCCACAGGATTTTTTCATTTTCGCACTGGGTATGCTAACCTTTATGGTCTTCATCATCCTGTTCACGGTTGTTTTTGGACGGGTATTTTGCGGATGGGCCTGCCCGCAAACCATTTTTATGGAAATGGTTTTCCGGAAAATTGAATACTGGATAGAAGGCGATTTCAACAAACAGCGCCAACTGAAAGAAATGCCCTGGAACGGATTTAAGTTGCGTAAGCGTATACTTAAAATCGTGGTATTCTACCTTATCTCTTTCATTATTGCCAACTTTTTCATGGCTTACCTGATTAGCATGGACGAAGTCCTCCGCTATATCCGTGAGGGAATCAGTAGCCATTTCGGAACCTTTTTAACGCTGATCGGGTTTAGTACCGTCTTCTTCTTTGTTTTCTATTGGTTCAGGGAGCAGGTATGTATTGTGGTTTGTCCTTACGGCCGGTTGCAGGGTGTTTTACTCGACAAAAACTCCATTGTGGTGGCGTATGATTATGTAAGGGGTGAACCAAGGGGAAAACTTAAAAAGGAAGTTACCGAAATCCATGGCGACTGTATTGACTGTGCGGCATGTGTCAGGGTTTGTCCAACGGGTATTGATATACGTAATGGTACCCAACTGGAATGTGTCAACTGTACTGCGTGTATAGATTCCTGTGATGAAATAATGGTGAGTGTAAAAAAACCTACAGGACTGATCCGGTTTGCCTCTGAAAATAATGTAGCCAAGGGAGAGAAACCAAAATTTAATGCCCGCATCATTGCTTATAGTTTAGTGCTGCTCGCATTGATTTCGGCACTTGGTTTTATGCTGGCAAGCCGCGATGATGTGGATGTTACCCTGCTCCGAACAGCGGGTACTGTCTACCAGACATTGCCAGACGGACGAATTGCCAATATCTACAATGCCAAACTGGCAAATAAAACACATGAAGATATTCCCCTGACACTGAAACTGGAGGACATAGAAGGGGAACTTGAAGTTGTAGGCAAGGTGATCATTGTAGAAAAAGAAGGCTACAAAAACGCCACATTCATTGTTAAAGTGGCTCAAAAAGATATAAAACAGCGAAAGACACCTATCAATATCAGCGTTTACCAGGATAATGTAAAAATCAGAACCGTATCTACCACCTTCATGGGTCCGGTAGAGTAAAAATCACAGACATGAAATTTAACTGGGGATATAAAATTGTATTTGTTTACAGTGTTTTTGTTGCCGGCATTTTGTACCTCGTTGTACAGTCAAGCAGACAGCAGATGGACCTGGTAACCGATGATTATTATGCGCAGGAGATCAGGTACCAGGAAAAGATAGATCAGTCTAAGCGCGCATCAGCTTTATCTGAACCTATTCGATATACGTTAACTGAAGCCGGTATTGAGGTTAAGTTTCCCAAAGAATTTGAAGGGAAAAAGATCATGGGTAATGCTTTGTTATATTATCCTGCCAACGAGAAAAAAGACGTTTCAGCTAATATAAATACTGCCCAGGGACAAATGCTGGTACCCATAGCGGATAAACGTTCCGGAATGCATATACTGAAAATTAACTGGGAGGTTGAAGGTGTCAGTTATTATTTTGAAGAAGCAGTTTTTCTGCCCTGAATTTTAAAAGCATATGTGGCAATTATTTATACCTGGATTTATCATGGGATTGGCCGGCAGCCTGCATTGTGTAGGCATGTGCGGACCAATAGCCATGTCGTTGCCACTGCAGGATAAAACACCTTTGGGTAAGCTTACCGGCAGTTTGCTGTATAATACAGGCCGAATTACCACTTATGCTGCATTTGGTTTAGTCTTTGGATTGATCGGGAAGAGTTTTTCCTGGTTCGGGTGGCAGCAAAAAATTTCCATCAGCCTGGGAGTCATCATACTGCTGTTTCTGATCATCCCCAAATTATTTCCAAACAAGACCCTCCATCCGGCTATACAGCAGGTTATGGCTGGTTTGAGACAAAAGTTAAGTCATTATTTATTCCAGGGGAATCCTGCTTCCTTATATGCCACCGGCTTGCTGAACGGGCTGCTGCCTTGCGGCCTTGTATATATGGCCCTCGCAGGGGCAACGGTTGCCGGTCAGGCTAAAGAAGGCATGTTGTTCATGATATTTTTTGGCATAGGTACCATGCCGGCCATGTTTTTTACGGCGCTGTTTGGAAACTGGCTGAAACAGCCCGTACGGGCACAAATCAGGAAATGGTATCCCGCTGTTATGGTCCTCATGGCAACATTATTGATTCTGCGAGGACTCAACCTGGGCATACCCCTGGTTAGTCCAAAGCTTAATATGAGTAGTTCAGATACAGTTGATTGTCATCCGAGATGATTTATCTCAGTTGATTGAATGATTTCGATTATAAATATTTTTTAAAGGGAAAAATAAATTTGTTGGTGTTATGGGATTGTGTGGAGTGGAATTAATACAGGAAAATCAATGGTAACCTTCTAAGCCGGGGTATACTATAAAATCAGACTTTATAAAGTCTGAAAAGAAGAGGAAGGAGAAAATAATTATGGCAAGTATCAGGCCTTTGCTGCATGAGGGGTTCAGCTGGGTTAAAAGAGAAACAAATATCCCTGAAGAGACTATGAAAGCAGTGAAATTACACAAGGTGAGCAATAAACTGGAACAGTTTCATCATGAAAACCTGACCTGGGTACGTTCACTGGACTTTTTTAAGCAGGAGAACAACTACCTGAAAAACAGGCTGTCGGAAGTAGTGGATATTACCTCTGATAAGACCTTTTTGGCCCAGGCTGAACACTTCCAGAATCAGTTCATCATTAAAGACGAATTTGTGGACGAACTGAAACATGATATTAATGAACAGGAAAGGATTTTGATGGACCGATATATCAAAACGGGCAATGGCATTGATGACATCGTCATTCAACGTCAAAAAAACCTGCGGGAGCAAATGGAATACCTGGAAAAGGATTTTACCAACCTGCGCAATGAATTTAACAACTACCTTACCCAGATCTTATAATGCTTGTTTGAGTGCTCTTTTTCATAAAAAACCCTGCTTTGGATGAAAGCAGGGTTTTCTTTAAGCTTAATCTAATAATCCTGTCAATTAAGCATTGACATTAGTTTTTTCTCATTGAGTATAATGATATTGCCGTCTTTTATATCGATAAGCTTTTCCCCCCTGAAATCGCTCAGTGTCCTGATCAGGGATTCCGTAGCAGTGCCTGCAATATTGGCCAGGTCTTCGCGTGAAATATGAATGGAGAATGGAAGGCTGTCTGGTTTCTTATACTTTTTCTCCAGTGTTATCAGGGCATCGGCTACTCTTTTCCGAAGTGAATTATACGCCAGCCCCAGTAGTTGTTCTTCTTTTTCTGAAACATTACTGGCCAGCATCCGGATGAATTTACGTGTCACTTCCGGATTATCATTGATCAGAGATTCAAAATCTTCCCTGGGAATTACCGCAACATCTGCGTCTTCCATAGCTTCCGCAGTTTCTTTGTACACAGAGTTTTCGAGCAGGGAGACATAACCAAAAAAGTCACCTTCCTTATATAGCCCGATCGTTAATTCCTTTCCATCATCATTTGACTTAAAGGTCTTGATCTTTCCTTTTTGTACATAATATAATCTGCCAGGATGGTTGCCTTCTGAATATATTAATTGTTTCTTTTTATAATGATTGATATTGCGGCCCTCAGATAATGCTTTTAATGCATCTTCTTTTCCCAGATCCTTCATAAAGGCATGCATACCATTTACATCAGGGGAATATTCTTTCCGGAGCATCTCAACTTTGCGCAGCCTTCTTTCAATTGAATTAAGGAGTTCAATATCCGTAAACGGTTTTGTAATATAATCATCAGCGCCCATTTCCATGCCCTTGCGGAAATCCAGCCGTTCCGCTTTAGCGGTAAGAAAAATAAAGGGGATACTGCTTAAATGTTCATTTTTATTGAGCAGGTGTAAAACGCCATAGCCATCCAGTACGGGCATCATAATATCACATATGATCAGGTCCGGTTGCTCCTGCAATGCTTTTTCCACACCAATCTTGCCGTTTTCAGCTGTAATTACGCGATAATTGGCCAGCTCAAGGATTTCAGCCGTGTTTTCCCTTACTTCAAGGTTGTCTTCGATAAGCAGGATAGTATTCATGGTGCAAAAGTAATGATGAATTTAGTACCTTTTTCTAATTCACTCTCGGCCCTGATATGGCCATTCATCAATTCCACATATTTGGAAACGATATGTAAGCCCAGGCCGGTCCCCTGGATATTGGTTACATTTTTTCCCCTGAAAAAACGCTCGAAAAGGTGTTTTTTGTCCTCATCGGAAATACCAATTCCATAATCCCGGATTGAAATTAATATATGTTTTTCATTTACTTCCGTTTCCACATCTATGAATGAATTTTCCGGGGAAAATTTCAGCGCATTGGAAATCAGGTTGATGATAACATTTCTCAGAAGAGAAAGATCAAGGTTTACCATTTCCTTTCCTTCATGCCGGATCCTGATTCGCTGACCTGGCTTAAGGATCGACTGCATTTCATTGCAAACCAAATAAAACTGATCCTTTATATTGAAAGTAGAAAAATTTGCCTGAATTTTTCCTTCTTCAATTCTTCCGATCGATAAAAATTCATTGAGGATATCGGTCAGGTTACTCACTGCAGAACGGATTCGTTGTATATGTTTATCCCTCTTATCCTGCTCTTCGGTTTGTGTATATTTTGCAACGAGTGATGCAGAAGAAAGTATGGTGCTCAATGGTGTTCTGAATTCATGCGATGCCATAGACACGAATCGGGTCTTTAAATCGCTTAATTCTTTCTCTTTGCTCAATGCGGTTTCCAGGTCATCGCGGGATTGTTCCAGGATTTCCAGTGTTTCAGTCAATTGTCTTGTTCGATGCTCAACTTTTGCTTCCAGTTCTTCATTCAGCTTTTCAATTTCATCATTAACCCGCTCCATTTCATACTGCTGTTGCAGCATTGCTTTTTCAATGGCCTTACGTTGGGAAACGTCTATAATATAAGCAATAACAAATCGTCCTTCCTCTGTCTGGTAATGGCCAAGGCTGATTTCCACCGGGAATTCATCACCACTTTTTTTCTTTGCAAAGAGGTCCAACCCAACGCCCATTGTCCGGCTTTGAGGATGTGCATCAAATTTTTCACGGTGCGATACATGATTTTCCCTGAAGCGCATAGGAATCAGGTCCTCCACTTTCATTTTAGTTAACTCAGCATCCTCATATCCAAAAAGAGATAGAGCCAGTTTATTCGAGAGTATGATATTCCCTTCCTTGTCAGCCACCATGATGGCCATGGTGGCAAACTGAAACAGCGCCTCAAATTTTTTCTTCTCACGAAGTAGGTTTTCGGAAACATTCTTCTGATCCTGTATATCCAAAACCCTCTTCAGGATATAATTCTTCCCATGATGCGAAAACCTGAACAGGTTAACCCGGCCATGAAATTGTGAACCATCTTTCCTGTAAAAATTTGCATTGTCTTTCCATTGTCCGGTCTGGTCAAGGGTAGCTTTAATTTCATCGTTCAGCGTTTCAACTGCGCCACCCCTTGAAAAACAATAAAAACTGTGACTTTGCATTAAATCATCGCTGGATTCATAGCCAAAAATCCTGCAACCGGAAACGTTAATGTAAACAAGCGAGAGTGTATCTTCTTCCCAGACCGACACACATTCATCTTCCATGGCAAACCATGCGTCCAGGAGTACAGTATCAAATACCGCTTTATCGGCTATATGTTGAAGGGAGATCAATGTCTGTTTGATTCAAACTGGGTCAAAAATAAAGTAATGTGGCCTGTAAAGTACACAATTTACACCAACTGAACTTTCTGAGCAAAGGATCTGCCCCTTAACCACGCTTCACTTTACCGATAAATTCAAAAGCATTGCCTGATAATGCTTATAGGGTTTAAACCCGAACTGATGTAATAAATTTTAAAGAAATGCCCTCAGGATCAGAAAAAACATCATCTGAATGAGGAAGAGGTAAACAGCAAAAAGATTATCCGGCCGGATTCTTAATAACCGGAATATTGACATCAGGATGATGCTGATGAAAAACCAGCTTAGATAATTTAAAACCGGAATTTGCCCATCCCCTGCCCAGGCCCAGAAACCAAGGCTTACCGCAGCAGGTTCCATTATCCAGTCGAAGAAAGTAGCCAGTAATGAAGCTCCGACCATTACATTAAGTCCAATAGGACCACATTCAGCATTGGATATTATCAGGTTATTTGCCGGACCTATGCGACGGGTAAAGTAAAAGATAGTTGCTACTGCACTATAAACTACCACAAACCAGTTCATGCCAATGATAAGCGGGACTTCAGCAATTTGAAATCCCATTATTGCACCATAGGCATAGTTCCCAAATAATAACCCGGTTTGCACGCCAATAATCTCGCTGATCATCCCAACAAAAAAAGACAGAACCAGAAAAATATAGAAATTCCTTTTCTTTTCAGTTTGGGTCCAGACTACAAGTGAAAACATTATCAACAAGTTGAGCGATGTCATCCGGGCAAACCAGTTAGTCTCTGACCATAGCATCCCCATCAGGCCTACGGAATGGATGAGCAAAGCAATCCCTGTAGCCCATTGAACCTTGTTCTGGCTGATGGACTGCATAAAATGCCTTTTTATCGAAATGCCCTGGTACATGTAGTATTAACCCTTTACCTGGCTGAAAGTTGAAGGATTATTTGCTTTTTTTATAGTGTTATTGTAAGGAAATTATTTTTCCGAACATAAAATCAGTTCATTTCCTTTATCCATTGCCTGATTAAAGCAATGGCCTCCTTTTGAGCAAGGCTCCTTCCCAATTCGGGCATCATTACCCCCGGATCCTTTGACTCCATCCTGTAGACCAGTATGGATTTATCCGGCTGCCCGGGAAGAATACCATATTGAAGATCGCCCGACCCTCTGCCCGCTGCTACCGGCGTTTTACGGATGCCCAGGCGCAATGGATCAATTTCCCCGGCCCCCAGGAATAATCCAGAGGTACTGGCCGGACCCCTGGGCTGGTGACAGTGTGCACAATTGATATCCAACCACAATCTCGCCCTTTCATTAACCGAACCCGATGACGGATCGTTCCAAACAACAGCTTTAGGCAGATGTTCCCTTACAGGCAAACCGTTCAGTTTTCCTTCCTTTGCCCAATGAATTAACTGGAAATCCTGTTCTCCGTTATAGTTGAATTTCCCACTGAGTTGCCTGGCGGAAGGACCGATAGGCTCCATCCTCTCCCCTTTATTATGGCAACCCTTGCATTGGTTCATATTGGGTATATAATACGCCTGTTGTCTTGACTTACCCATTTCATCAATATATTTCACCTGCCTGGTTTCACCGGCAACATCCAGGTTTGCCTCTGTTTGTGCTTCATTCCAGATATATGGCAATGCTTTCCACCCATTTTGTTCATGAATGAGCAGCCTGGTTTCAATCAATTGCCTGCCCTTTTCAGGATGCCTGAAATCAACCGGATAATAAAATGTTTTGACAAGAATAGTTCCTGCGGGGAAATTAAAAACAATACTGTCATTATATGGAACTGAAGATCCGTCCGGAATTTTAACAAACCTCAGTTTTTCGGCATAATCAGAGAATAAGGGCGTGTTGAGTGCATAAGACAACACCCCTTGTGCCGGCTTTTGATCACTCAATTTACCCGAAAATAATCCGTAATCAGAAAGTTTGGCTAAGGGTGCTGACTGATCTTTAAAAGACATGCTGATCATGCCAATCACAGCTATTACAGAAAAAGATATACTTAGATATTTATTCATAAACCGGTAATGCGTCGGCATTGTAATAGTAGATTTTTTCTTCACTGTGCCCAGGCCTTTACACCAGGCAGTAATGAGTGCGTGCATTCTGTTTGTAAAATATCACGGGAAATATTTTTAAAATTATTGGCCGCATCAATATTCGCATAACTTGCACCTTTGTTATTGGCAATGCATATTCTGTTTGCGGCAGGGTATTGTCCGTTTGTTGTAACCATTTTGTCATCCGGTATGCCATCATACACAATATGCGGTACATCCTTTCCGAATTTTAATTTAAACCTGTACAGTTTTCCCATTCTTCCTTTCATCGTTGCCTTTACATGCTTCCTGGCATAATTATTATCATGAATGTAAATAGAGTAAGGATAAGGATAATAAGCGCTGTCTTTAATTGGGTTCTCTGTCATATAATAACTTATGATCCCGGTACCGACTGTCTTGTTATTGATGATCTCGTTGTTGAATATTTCCACATTATTTGCAGCCAGCAATAATATGCCTGTACCCTGCGGTACGCTGCCTACAATATTTCCTTTTGGTGCAAAATTCACCTGGTTATTTTCCCTGACCCGGTTATTGAAAACCCTGCAATAACCACCTTTTTTAAGTTGCAGGTCGGGCAGGTCAAAAACCAGAATACCGCCGGTATTATTATAAGCATCATTATCAAAAACATCTGCGTGCAGGGAATTCTCAATTTCAATTCCGGCAACATTTTCGTACGCCTGGTTATTACGAACGATGATCGTTTTGGACTGGCCAACATAGATGCCGGCGTCTGAAGCCCCCCTGGCAACACAGTTTTCTATAAGTACCCGCTCACAACTAACCGGATAAAAAGCATAGGAACCATTTTTAGAACTGAGTTTACCACTCCATGCTGCTTTTACCCTGCGAAAAGTGATACCATCAACGTTCATGGTTTTTATACAGTCGCCTTTTGCATCCTGCACGGTAAGATCTTCCAAAACAATATTGACACAATTGGATATTCTTATCCCTTCGGCTCCGGTAGTCTGGTCTTTAAACGATAAAATTGTTTTGTCGATCCCTTTCCCTTTAATGACAATATTCTTCTTCCCCTCCATTGACAGGGTGGCATCTATTGAAAATATTCCTTCTTCAAGCTGAATGGTTTCACCGTCTTCGGCCAGAATAAAACGAGATTGAATATTTTTCCTGATCTCCGATTGGGAAAAGGCAAAGCTGCAAAAGAACAGGAAACAAAATAACAGGCAAATGCGCATGACGATGATTTTACTAAAAGTACGGATTTTAGGTTTGCAGAAAAGGGATACTACTGAAGGGGATGTTTAAATCTTAATGTGTTGTGCCATTAAACGAATATTTACAATTTCGCTGATTATACATGAGATCCTTCACCCTGGCATCTTGAGTAAGCAACGCTTATAGAGAATCCCCGGGTTCAGGATGACAATTAGCTCTTTTTGACCTGCCGACGAAGGAGGCATCTTCCTGTTACGCATTGATAAGATCCCTCCTTCGTCGGGATGACAAAGAAAACATAGGATTATAAACAAAAATAGGATGACGAGGTCGACAAATAGTTCTTTTACCAAATGACTGATCTTCCCTAAACCTGTCATCCTGAACCCGGGTGGCGGGCGAATTTCATTCACTTAGGATGAAAGGGTGAAGGATCTATTTTCGTAAACTTCAAAGCGTTTTCCTAAGATATACGCTTAGAGCAATTGATAAACTTAATTTACTGATTCATCCAATAGCAGAACACGTTAAAGCTTATGCGACTCCCTGATGAGTTCGCTCACTATCTTTGCACTTTTCATACACAGGGGTATACCTCCGCCGGGATGGACACTTCCGCCGGTAAAATATAAACCCTTAATGCCCGTGTTGAAATTAGGATGACGGAGAAATGCGGCCCATTTTGAGTTGGAACTGGTACCGTATAATGATCCCATATAGGAATCGGTTTTCAATTCAATACCTGCAGGGGTAAGTGTATCTTCTGTTTCAATGAGAGGTTCGAGGTCTATACCCATCATCCGGTTTAATTTTTCAAGCGTATGGGACCTTGCCATGCTTACGGTCTCATTGGTAAAGAGTTCTGCGCCGGCCGGAGCGTTAAGCATCACAAACCAGTTCTCCTTTCCCGGAGGCGCCTGGCCCGGTTCCATTTTAGAAGTGATGTTGATATAAACGGTAGGGTCGGGATACATTTTTTTCAATTCAAAAAGATGCCTGAATTCTGCAGGATAATTCTTGCTGAAAAATATATTATGCAGGTGTAATGAAGGAAATTCTTTCGCCATTCCCCAGTAAAATATCAACGCACTGCTGCTCCTTTCCCGTTTCAGTACTTTTGCTGCTCTTACAGGATCTTTAAGCAGGTTCAGGTAAGTGAAATATACATCCACATTACTGACCACTAAATCAGAGAAAATATTTTCACCGCCTGCCTGTATACCGGCGATGGAACCATTGCGGGTAAGAATGCTTTCCACTTTAACGCCAAAGTTAAATCGCACGCCTTTTTTTACGGCAAGTTTATATAAAGCATCCACAATGCTGATCATTCCACCCTTTGGATAAAAAGTACCCTGGTTTTGCTCAAGGTGCGGAATGAGGCTCAGCATACCAGGAGCCTGGTAAGGATTGCTGCCATTATACGTGGCGAAGCGGTTAAAGATCTGAACGGATTCGGGTGTGCGAAACCGTGAGCGATTAAACTGATCCAGCGTTCTGAAGAGGTAATCAAATCCGGTTTGTTTCAACGCAGGGAATATCCGCTTGTTTAGCCAGGTTGCACTTTTATGGAGTGAATGATTTAAAAATATATCACCAACGCGGTTGTAAACTCTTTCCGAATTTTTAAGATATTGCTCTATGGCTTCCGGGCTTTCTCCGGTTACTTCCTGCATTTCCCGTGCAAAGTTCGCGGCGTTTGTGTATGCATTTATTTTTTTCCCGTTTTCAAAAAAATACCTGCAGGAAATATCAACCTGGTGATAAGAGAAATAGTCTTCAATGGGTTCACCTGCAAGTGTAAATAATTCTTCCACATTAGCTGGTTGTGTAAACAGGGAAGGACCTGTATCAAAACGATATCCCTTTTTTTCCAGTAAGGAAAGTTTCCCTCCTGGAGAATCGTTTTTCTCAAATACGGTTACATCGTATCCGATAATGGCTAAACGAATGGCAACGGAAAGTCCGCCGATACCACTGCCGATTACGCTGACTGAAGTATGAGACATCTGTAACAGGAAAAATTATGAGCATCCATAAAGGATGGGGTTATGCATGCACTGCTGATTTTTGTAAATAATGTTCCAGCCGGGGGAACGCAATTTTAAACCATTCGGTGTACTTATGCGGATGAGATTCCATACTGGATTTTATCTCATCCATATTTTTATAACAGTAATCGCCCACTTCATCAGGATTTGGATGAAGGAGTCCGTTATAGTTGCCAATAAAAACGTGATCAAATTCGTATTCAGTCAAGCCGTTATCAAATGTGGCTTTGTATACGAAATTAAAAATACCGGTCAGTCCTGTTTCAAAACCCAGTTCTTCCCGAAGTCGCCTGCGTGCGGCATCAGGAGCTGTTTCACCGGGACGCGGATGACTGCAACAGGCGTTGGTCCAAAGTCCACCGCTGTGATATTTATTAAGCGCTCTTCGCTGCAGCAGCATTTCTCCCTTTGCATTGAAAATAAAAACACTGAATGCCCGGTGCAATAAAGCTTTACGGTGAGCTTCCATTTTCTCCATTATGCCAATTTCTTCGTCTTGCTCATTAACCAGGACAACTGCATTTTCTCTCATAAATAGTTTCTTGAAATATAAAATTCTGTTGATGAAAAAACTTATCGGGCGAATGCTACTAACAATCAATTAACCTGGATAGTTGGGGAAAAGACAAAGTTTTCTGCCTTATTCCCAATCAATTTACATGAAAGAACTGAATTGGTCAAACAGGAAACCGTGAACGGGAATAAACAGATTCAAATGTGAATAAATATTTATAACTGCCCCTGAGATCAGTGGGGAAATGGGTAATTTTTAGATCCCACCTGTGAACAATTTTACCAACTTTCAAAGTAAATTTATCTGGAAATCAAACATATAAGGGGAGCAGGTCTCTCTTTGCGTTTATTATTAAGTATGCTTAAAAATAATTGGGAGATTACTGTACAACCACCCGCATTATGGTATCCTTTTCACCATTCACTATAAAGCGTAAAAAGTAAAGCCCCTTAGGAAGCTTGTCAGTAAGTAGTTTTTCCTGGAAATTATTAATCGTTTTTTGAATGATCTTTCTGCCATAGATGTCATAGACCAGCAATGTAATATCAGAAATGATATTACTGTTTGTAAGAATTTCCAATGGTTGTCCCTGCGCTACAGGATTTGGAAAAATAATGAAATTGTTGCTGGAAAAACTATACACTGTTTCCGGTTGTGAATAAATTATTTTACCATCGGCCAATTCCAATTTAGCCCGATAAATATTTAAACCATTGGCAAGCCTGGCATCAGTAAAAATAATTTGCAAACTGCCGGGCTGGTTAATTGTTTCAAAAGGCACATACCTGCCTGCGGAATATTTTTCAAGAACGATGGCGTTTATGCCAAATAAAGTACCCAAAGAAAGTGTCAGGATTGCCGTATTGTTATCCAATATACCCAGGAAAGAACGGATATAACACTCCACTCCCTGTTGTGTATAATCAAAAGTGAAGCTGCGCATACCCTCTTTACCACCTATCAATGGGGCCACAGCATAATGAAGCGCAGGATAAGTAGTTTTACTTAAGACGATCAGGCTATCAGTTGTAACAGTTATGGTATCCAGATAGCGGCTTCCCAATGTATAGATCATGTAATCTTTTATGCCTGGTAATTTTTGCCAGAAGAAGAGCAAAGAATCGGGGCAGTTAAACCCTACATCTGTGAGCGTTCTTGATGAAATGGTAAAAGTATCGCTGATAAATGTTGATGCGCCAATATACATTCGTAATAAAGCCTGGTCAATTACTGCAGGCGCATTCCACTGGTAATGCCCTGCTGACAGATCAACATCATCATCAATTTTTTGCCAGCTTGATCCTTTATCAGTACTGTATTCCAATATACCGGCATTGGATTGCATGGTGGAATTCCACCTTATTGTATTTTGGGCACCAGCGGTTATAAAATCCAGGGAAGTTGGGAACTGCCATTCGAAATGATCGGTGGAATCAAACTGGTAAGCAAGGAAAAAATCCTGTTGTCCAGAAACGCTAAAGCCGTTGACCCGAAAATTATAGAGACCGGCATCTGGGTTGTCTATTGTAATCTGTTCAACATTATTTAAACTGTCTCTTTTTCTTTCTGCAGTTTTAAGCAGGGAATCAGCATGCGGAAAACTGTTTAAGACCCATGGACTCCAGGTATTTCCCGTTAAGGCATTTTCCAATAAAATATCAAGGTCGTTAATGAGCGCTTTATCGGCATTGGGCATAGCAGGTGGGTCATTCCAAACCAGGGTTAGTTTCAGTATTTTTATCCCGGCAGGAACGGTGACGGAAAAATCCTTCCTTTCCCCATTAGCAACGGATCCGGAATAAAAACGACCGGCATGGATTGTTTGTACTGCGTTCCTTGCATTAAGGCTTCCAAAACCATTTGCATAATCAACATGACTGTTACCAACATCATCAGCGCTGTTAAGTATAACTGCTTTTAATAAAGCATTAGACGGCAATGAATCATATAAATCCAAATAGGCATTTTGTAACATCAATGCAGTTCCGGACACCAGTGCGGCTGCGCCTGAACTGCCATCTTCTCCAAAGGCTACCAGTTCTGGTTTTACACGGCCGTCATGTGCAGGCCCTTTTGAACTCAATGGCTCCACAACACCAAAGGAGTCTGTTGCACCCACGGTGAGGATATTCTTAGCCATTTTAAAACTGCCTGTAAGATTAGCAAAACCCGGCAATCCGGAATAAGTGCCGGTTGTGGCAGCTGAAGATCCGGCATTACCTGAAGAAAAAACATGGACAAGGTTTTTATTATTCAAGGCACTTAAATCATATAAAGCAGCATCAGCCCCATAATAGCTTTCCACACCTACACCATAAGAATGGTTTTGCACGGTGATGTTATATTTCCGGTAAGCAGCATCCGAGTCTGGTAACAGATTAATGAAATCAGATGAACTTATGGTACTGCCCCAGGCAGCCCCTTTACCCAGGTGCCAGGAATTACCACCGCCTGCAATCATGGTTGCCATGATTGTTGCATGTGTGTTTATGATGGCAGAAGAAAGATTCGTGGTCAAAAAACGACCGGCAAAATCAATATCCAGGGTATCAGGTTTGTTTTCTTTTACAGACACAACCCGTCCTTCTCCATTCCATTCAGGATATAAACGGTGAACCAGGTTAATTTTATTGGCAGAAATATCCAGTCTTTCTAATAGTAATTCTTCTTTAGGAATCCTTGATCCGCTTTCAATAAAAATAATTTGAGGGGATGTCAGGAGTTGCGGCAAAATTTCATTTACTGTACCGGTTATATTATAAACAGCATACCTGCCGTCTGCAAATATTTTATCCGGGTTAAAGGAGGGTTTATTTATTTCATTCGGGATCCTTTCTCCAGTCACAGTAATGCGGAAACTTGTTTTCCCTTTGATCTTACCTTCCCTGATTTGCTGCAGCAAAAGCGGGGAAATTTTATTTTCACCTAAAGGCTTTTGTGCCATTATCTGCCCTGCTAAAAAAAACAACAGGAATAAAAATAGCAATCTCTGCAACAGTGATGCATTAATTTTCCGGGACCTCCAATTCATTCCTCAAAAGTATTTATTTATCTATTCTTCAGTATTATTTCCACCTTAGATCCACGGATTTGAGAGGCAATTGATGTTTAGACGAAGAAAATCCGGGAAAATGAACTTGGTTGAACAAACAGAATGTTTTAACTTATGGTTCTGTTAAATAAATAAAAAAATTAAAACCAATTACAAAAAATCAGAAAACATGAGAAAATTCATTAAACCATTTGCTGCTGCAGCCATAGCAATGTTTGTTATCAGTTCCTGTACAAAGGAAAAACAAGAGACTGTAACAACTGAAATTTCACAGGAAACACTTTCCAAAATTTCCAGTCTTGGCTTCAACACCAATGACGTGCAAAGGATAGATGAAGGTTACCTGGTGGAAGGTGATATGATCCTTACTGATAAGAATTTAAACGAAACGCCCACATCTCCGGTACTCAGGATTGCCAATGTTGAACAGTATCGTACAACAAACCTGGTTAACGCAGGTACCAGCAGGACTATTACGGTTAGCACCAGCAGCACAAGTACTGCATTCAGAGCTGCTATTGATGCTGCCATAGCACGATATAATGCAGAAAACCTGACCATTAAGTTTTCCCGTGTAGCCAGTGGAGGAAACATTAACATCAGGATTGTTAATACCAGGCAATATATCGCTTCTGCAGGGTTCCCTACAAATGGTAATCCATACAATACCATAAGCTATGCAAAAACATACTCAAACTATTCTTTGAATTTTATGACTACGGTGCTGGCACATGAAATGGGCCATTGCATTGGTTTCCGTCATACTGATTATATGGACAGGTCTTACAGCTGTGGTGGATCTACCGCAAATGAAGGCGCTTCAACTGTAGGTGCTGTTCACATACCAGGAACACCAACTGTGGCTGATCCTAATTCATGGATGCTGGCATGTTTGAGTGCAACTACCAACAGACCATTCAACGCAAATGATAAAGTAGCGCTTAATTATCTCTATTGATTAAATTTCATTATATCATTGAAAAGCCGCACCATTTTAAAGTGCGGCTTTTTTATTATGTGTCTTCCGAAAAGAAATCAGAAAAGTTCTCTATTTATTTCATTTCCTTCACAAAAGCTTCAACCTTCTGTGTATACCCGATTGACGGCTTTTTTACCATAAAATCCAAACCATGTGCCAGCAAGGCCATTATGGCGAGGGCAAGTCCGAATCCGGTCCAGAAGACCATATCAGGCTTCTTCCTGAGGAAAAGAAAAATCAATACGCCGGATGCAAAAAGACCTATTTCAATCCATCGATAAATGGCCAGGTCGCCAAGGAATTTCTGCATGCGCGGTAGTTCCGTATCTTTAAAATCCACTGGCTTCATATCATATGCATACACATTCCTTACCCTGTCTGCATCACTTTTACGATGAAGGGTGGCACCAACCAGCAGGAAAATCACCCCAATTAAAATAATGGGAATGGCTGCGCCTTTAAAAACCTGTGTTTTATAAAAGAAAAAAAAAAGGGCCAATGCAATAGCAATTGCGCCTACAATTAAAAAAATCAGGCCGCCTTGCTTTTCGGCGAGAAAATACTTTTCAATATCCGATTTATTAAACATTTGTTTGGGGTGGTTGAATGGTTATAAACTGCGCCAAGGTAAGAAATAAAAAACTTATGGAATAGAAAGCCTGTGAAACAGGGTCTTTGAAGGATAAGTAATGAGCATTTTTACATCTATGGACAACAGGAACCAATTCAAAAAGATCAGGAAATAATTATTTCGTTTCCCCGAGCGCAGCACGTATTTCTTTTCCGGTGGGACTTACAGATGGCTCAAAATAACCAATCAGTTCTCCATTTTCACTAACCAGGTATTTGGAAAAATTCCAGATTGGCGCATGTTTGTTCCACCCGTTTTGGGTGCTGTCGCTCAGCCAATGAAATATTTCATTTTGTTCCGGGCCTTTTTTTACAGAGCTTTTCGCAGCCAGTGGAAAAGTAACGCCATAGTTCACTTTACAAAATTCTGCTATTTCTTCGTCCGTCCCTTTTTCCTGTTCCTTGAAGTCGTTTGCCGGGAAACCAATGACCACTAATTTATCTTTATACATTTCCTGCAGTTGCTGCAAGGCATCATACTGTGCCGTATAACCGCAATCGCTGGCGGTATTCACTAAAAGCACTTTTTTGCCCCTGAGTGTATCTAACGGGAGCTGCTTTCCGCTGTTCAGGTGAATTTCCATAGTATAGAAAGACACTGATGGCTGTACCCGTTCGGTTGCCAGATGCGATTTACTGTTTGTGCCAGTAAGCCTTGTAATTCCGGTTAAAAGAGGGTAAACGGCTTTTAATATTTTTTGTCTCATGTCGGTATCAGTAGAATTTCGGTTAACAATTATTACATAAGCTGTAAACGAAAGTACAAGCAAGGCAAGAAAAATGATCGACTTCCGCATATATATCAATTGATCAAATACGTATAACGCAAAACACCACTCATAGTTTGAATAATAATTTTATCCACTTCACATGGTTCTTATAGGGCGCATACCATAAAGGCGCGTCAAACCAGGTAGGTGTTTTCATTATACTCTTCGGCCGGGTAAAAGTGTCAAAACCCTGCTTGCCATGATACTGGCCAATTCCACTGGTTCCTACACCGCCAAAGGGAATATCCGGATTACCCAGGTGAATCACCGCATTATTGATGCATCCCCCGCCAAAACGTACCTGTTCCATAAAGAATTTCTCGGTAGAACTGTTACTCGTGAACACATATAAGGCAAGCGGGTAAGGATTCTTTTCAATCCAGTCCAACACTTCTTCATTACTGCTATAGGTAATTATAGGCAGCACCGGTCCAAAGATCTCTTCCTGCATCACTGCATCGGTGATCTTAACCCCTTCCAGTATCGTAGGTGCGATATACAGATCTGCTTCTTCTGATTGGCCGCCATATACAATTTTCCCTTCAGTCAGGTACCTGCTTACAGCCTGGAACCTTTTTTTATTGATCATCCTGCCAAAATCGGGGCTCTGCTGCGGCTGATCACCCAGCATTTTATGGAAAGCCGCTTTTAGCTTTTCAATGAATACATCTTTCACCTGCTCATGCACCAGCAAATAATCAGGCGCCACACAGGTTTGACCTGCATTGATCAATTTACTCCAGGCAACTTTCCGCGCAGCAAAATCCAGGTTCACCTCTTTATCGATGATACAAGGACTTTTTCCACCCAGCTCCAGAGTCACAGGGCTCAGGTGTTTCGCGGCCATTTCCATAATCATCTTCCCTACCCGGACACTGCCGGTAAAAAAAATATGATCGAAATGATATTTTTCAATCATCTCCGATCCCACTTGCGGGCCCGGGCACTGGATGACCGCTATATAAGATTCCTCAAACGTTTCCTGTATGATCTTATGAATTGCATTACCTGTATGGATGGCCTCGTCGGATGGTTTTAGGATGGCAGTATTACCTCCTGCAATGGCACTTATCAGCGGTGTGATCATAAGCAGGAATGGATAATTCCAGGGGCCGATGGTTAAAATAATTCCTAAAGGATCAGGAATAATGGTGCTTGATGAAGGGAAAAACAACAAGGGCGTTTCCACTTTCTGGGGCTGCATCCATTGACGGAGGCCTTTCAAGGTATGTTTTATTTCTGCATAAGTGGGACCTATCTCTGTTCCAAAAGCTTCAAATGGCGGCTTCTTAAGATCCTTATACAAAGCCTCTGTGATCAGGTCTTCGTTTTTTTTGATGGCTTCCATCAGTGTTTGAAGCTGTTGTTTTCTGAATGCATAAGGCTTTGTAGCACCAGAACGAAAGAAGGCCTGCTGCGCAGCATAGATGCGTTTAACCTGTTCACTGATCCCAGCTGTTTCACTGGTATGTTGTTGGTTTAAATCTGAAATAACCTGCATAAAGTTTTTTTTCACATGAAATGATCCTAAGTAAAAATTGAATACCGGAAATAATACAATCAATAGATTTATTTCGAAGGATCGGATTTATTTGTTTTATCCTTATGTGATCAACGGATAAACACCATTGAAGGTACTGAATTGGCAAGCATCCATTAAAATGTTTCCTTGTAAAATCTGTAATCATTGTCTAATCGTAATATATAAGTCTGCTGCTTCAAAATGGGTGGATTTTCAATATTTCAATGTATGGGTCAGAATTTAAATTTATAGGATTATACATTTAAGACACATTTGTAATTTGGATCAAGGATTGGTGGTTATAGATGTGATATATTGAATGATTTAAATAAGGACGTCCTCCCCCTAAAGCACCACAGTATAATGCCTCCGAATTTCACCCCCTCCAGAGGGGGATAAACAGCCTTTCCCTGCAATGTTGTTTTGATACAGGTGTTCACTGATTTTTTATATGAAGGTTTTGGAGAAGTATTATCCCCCTCTGGAGGGCCTGCCCGCCGAAACGGAGTGCAGGCGAGGGGTGAATTTCGAACTCATCACATCCGCAGGTTTTAGGGGGAGGATAGTTTGCCACTTTTACTCCCGCTTATGCGGGAAAATTTTTTTGGACTTTTATTGGATCAAGTCAATAAAGTAAAATAACCTTGTAATAAGGCTTTGCTTTCTAAATACTTAATCCTATAAATTTATACCTTCAGCATAACCAACGAATCGGCGCAGCATGGGATTAATTAAAGCATTCCGTAATCTTACTAAGTTTTTACTTGCCCGCCCTATAACCTGGCTGGCAAATAAATTCTCTTCCTTTCCCAAGCAGGAAAACGTCAACCAATCCTTATCGGAACTATACCAAAGCATTACACGCGAGCCCGGGAAAATGGGCCCATTGTTTGATTTCAGGCCAGATGAACACCCGGTGATTATTTTTTCCGACCACCACAAAGGAGCCAGGAATGGCTCAGACGATTTTGCTCCCGCTGAAGAAAATTACCTGGCAGCGCTTGATTACTATAACAGGAAAAACTATTACTACATCAATCTCGGCGACAGCGAAGAATTATGGGAGAACAATATCTTCCAGATATTGAAGCACAATAAATCCACTTTTGATAAAGAAAAATTATTTGCTGACCGTAATGCGTATGCCAAAATCATCGGCAATCATGATTTGTACTGGCTAAACGACCCCTTTGCTTCATTAGCCCTCCAAAAAATGTATGGCAAATCCATAAAAATATTCACAGGGGTTGTTCTTCGGGTATCCCTGCCAGACAGATCGATTGATATTTTATGTACGCACGGACACCAGGGTGATGCACAAAGTGATGGCAATGCTTTCAGCAAATGGTTTGTCTCTTATATCTGGGGCCCGGTTCAGTCCTTTCTGGATGTGAACACAAATACCCCCTCCTGTAATGACGACAGCAAGACTTTGCATAACCAGATGATGTACGAGTGGAGTGCCGCGCAGCAGGAACTTGTGCTGATAACGGGCCATACCCATCAGCCGGTTTTCAATTCGCTGACACACCTGGAGAGGCTATACCTCAATATGGAGCAAGCCATAGCAGACAATGATACTGATGCGGTTGCCCGGATTAAACAGGAGATACCTAAAAGGAAAAAAGAATACGATTATGTCAACAGTGCCTTCAGGCATATGAAGCCAAGCTATTTCAATACAGGGTGCTGTTGTTTTCATGGGGGAACCATAACCGGTTTGGAAATTTCGGATGGATATATCCGGCTCGTAAGATGGGTAACCGAAGACGGTATACCTGTGCGTAAGGTGGCTGAAGAAGAATCGCTGCTTAACTTATCAAAAAGGGTAACCGGATACTGATTATCCCCAAAAAGACATTAGTCCTTTAGAGTAATATTTAAATCATATGTTTAGTTGCAATGACCTGAAAATTGAATGTAGCACTGAATATTACTTTCTGTAGAACGCTAAATTTAAAACCTTGCAAAATTAAGATCAAACTAACATAATGCTTTTCCCCGAATTTCTTTAGGTATACTTTTATAAACAGGTACATTAATCATTCGACGATAGGTCATTAAATTTAATGTTTGATCAAGATCGAAGTATTCTTTAATATCTAGACCATTCATTCGACAATACTCCATTGCTGTACGAATTACAATACCATTTTGAGTGGTAAGAACTGTATCCTCCAGATGTTTTACCTGCTTATAAAAACATGGTTGATTACTTGACTCCTTTATATTCTTTATTGCATACCAATCCTTTATTGAAGATTCATCTTCAATAAAGGGTGCTGATTGGTTTGAATACTTGAAATCAGGAATGATATTATCTTCTTCAGCAACCAGAACACCCTTAAATTTCCAGGCTCCTTTCCCTCTTGTATTTGGCAACCATGGCATTCGCCGAGCCCCGAAAAGCCATTCTTTTTCCTTTAGGATAATGATATCTTTTACAGGTTCTTTTATGATAAAATCATATACTTTAGCTAATACTCCATCAAATTCTCGGATATATCTAAAATCAAAAATTTTACAATAAGCATACCCTAATTCAAGTGGTAGCTTAAACTCCAAAACAGAACCAGTTATTAATTCATCTTTGCCCATATAAATTATTATTATTTTTCAAGTTTTTAACAAACTTGTTTATTTCGGTAATACTTTTTTGTTTCAACATCTCAGTCCTCGTAAACTTTTCCCCTTGATATAAAATATGAGAAGTTTCAGACCTAATGACGTATAAAGTGTCATACTTCATAACTTTAGGAAAATGATCACTCAATAACAGTATGCCCCCGGCAAACATTATTAATAAACTCGTTAATGCCATGGGTACCTTCGTGTAGTTTTAAACAGTGGCATAAAAGTTAAAAGGGGAAAGCAGGTCTGAAAAATCCTGAACTTATACAACTTTGTAAAGATTATGATTCTTTGCATGAAGTTGAACAGGGTGTGTTCATTAAAATCATCTCCGCCTATGTCAGAGCCTTCAGGGTTAAATTAGCTAATGCTTAATAAAATAATGTAGTGTCTTCAATTAGCCTATTAGTTTTGTTATAATTTTCTTAGACGTTTAAAATTAAATTCCTCTTCGATCAGTCCAAGTATCTGTTCCATATTTTTAGCTTGCCAATGTTTATCCTGAAACATATGCGGTTCCTGATAAGAATAAATCCTATACACATTTTTTGTAGACACTTCAATTATTACTGCATCGCCATCAGCGGTTTGATTGTAGTCAGAAAGAGTGTGATAATCTGGAAGGGTTAATATATTTAAGTTTATAATTTTTTCAATTAGGTATTTCCATCCGGATTTAGGCTCTCCATTTACGATAACCTTGTTAATTGATTCAATTGAATCCCCTTCTTGATTCATCATATATATTAATGAAAATAATTCCCCACTCCATTTACCCGTGACATTTTTTAGTATGATAAGTTGTGAACTATCATTAAATGCATAACCATACCAAATACGGATTTGCAAAGAATCAAATCCATTTTCTAAAGTAGCTATTCCTAATTTTTCCTCTACTGCTTTTTTATTACGATAGTAAGACCTGGGACTGCCTTTTTTATCAAGCGGAATATCTTTTTTAATTACAGTATCAAAGGTTTGATTTCTTTCAGTAGAGTACTTATGATTATAGTGAGGTTGCGCATTACATGAAATAAGTGTTTCAAAAAAAATAAAAATTGCTGATAAACGGTACAACTTTCTTTTCATTTATATAATTTTAAAAAACCAATTCGCCATTATCTTTTAAATTCATTAATAGTCTTGTTTTTTCTTTAGCCAAGGTGGTGGTTTATTACCGTAGTCTCCAATATATCTTGGTTCTCGATAACCAATAACCGAACTACTAATTTTCTTTAGTGAATCATCTTCTTTAACAGGATCCAAGTCTTTAAGATCAGAGTGCGGTCCAATAAATTCTTTCCAGTTTATGTTAACTTTTTGATTATTAGGATAGGGCCCGTATCTATCTTCGTCCCTTGGAAAATTCTCGCCAAGAATTACAGTTCCACGATTATCCATATAATCAGAATTCCTGTTGACTAATAAACTTCCAATTGGAGTTGTTAAATAAAAATCCAAATCTCTATTGTTTGCCATTAAATCTGCATCTTTATCTCCAGTCATTCCTTTTGAAGGCGAAAAATCATTATCAGTATTTCTTTGCCATGCGCCATGAGAATGTATAAATGCAACAGCCATTCCACCTTTTGGCACCTTTTTCCTTGCTTCATCTGGCCCAGGGGAAGCATGTTCTGCATCAATATCTTTTGGGAAACGTTTACCTTCTGTATAGGAATAATAACTTTTTTTACCTTTGGTAGTAGAATAGATGATTGATGAATATTCAGCGTTTTCTTTTATTGAACGACTTGCAAACTGCTTGGCCCATGCTATAGCAGCGGCATCTGCACTTTTGTAACGTTTACCTGGATCAGTTGGTCTCATTCCGTCAGGATCAATAAATCTGATGGGATTATCATATGCATAATTGTATGGCGACCACCTCCGCATTTTATCACTTATCGGATCGATATGATTCCACCTCCCGATTTGCGCATCATACATCCTTGCACCATAATCATACCATTCCAGCCCGGACCCATCGCTGAATTCTTTCTCCTGTTTCTCCTTGCCGTTATACTCAAAACGGTTGTCCTGCTTTCCGGCGACCCTGGAAGATATCCCCGCCATTACCATCCCGAACGGATAGTAATGAGCAACCCGTTTTAGCTAATCCATCCTTTATTGGGGTACCTGCTTACTGCCCCTGTCAAAGAACACTTACCGTTTCCAAAATAAAGTTTTTTCTTTTCAATTGAAAAAAAATCATGCGAAATAAGAAAGGTTAGAGCCAAGCATAAATGACCGATATCAGCGAGGTGAGGTATCCCGGGACATGAACGGTAAATATGATCTGGGAGAGAAGCATTGCCTAACTTTGACTCACCTAAAAAATTACCAATGCTTTGGAAGTATCGCTATATTGTCTCGGGGCAAAGGAATGCTCAACGGATTTGATAAAAAAACAATCAAGCGCTTCCAGGAACTCGAACACTTCGAAGATGATAAAAAGAAAACACTATTTGACCTCATCGACACCTATATCCGCGAAGCAAAGGCAAGGAAGGCATATGCACATTAAAATTTATGTAATTTTTTGCAATTCCCTTGGATCCACCCCACAACTATGGGATGATCTTTTTGACGAATGTCTACTTCCTCATCACAAAGCATTTTATATTCAGCCTCATATCCAACTAAGTCCGAACTTTTTAATTCACCAAGACTAAAAACAATACGATAAAGCAAACTATAAATTTTTCGATTAACCATTTTGGATTCAACCAACTCCACTGCAACCAACATATCAAATTCTTTGTTTTCGCATCGAACTATGTCACCGGGGAAAAACTCCCATATGCTCGTAGCATCTTCGTCCAAATCTAGATATGGATTCTTAATAATTTCGTACGTCAAATCTGACTTTCTAATGCCTACACAAGGAACAAAAGTTTCTGTTCCTTCAAGCAATCGAACATATAAAGTTTGTTCTTTGATATTCTTCATTTTAATGTAAAAATCCTTTATCACCCAGCTGAATAACTTCCTTTGTAACATTATCAATAATGAGTGATTTTCCGGTTGATTGATTAGTTACTATGCTCATTGAATTTCCGGGATTTAAATAATTCTGTCCCGCATGT
Source organism: Chitinophagaceae bacterium (assembly GCA_041752135.1). Classification (GTDB taxonomy): domain Bacteria; phylum Bacteroidota; class Bacteroidia; order Chitinophagales; family Chitinophagaceae; genus Pollutibacter. The sequence continues at coordinate 63,005 of JBGSHT010000055.1, forward strand.
GGCTCCCATTTACCTTTAGCTAATGTTTTTTGTATGTCATCGAATTTCCAACCTCGCTTCATCATGTAGTCGCCCCAATTCTTCCATTTTTTGTTTAATTGAAAATACTTCTGATATTTTGCTGTATTCTTAACAAGTTTTAATTTACTCAGATATTTCAGATATGCCAATTTGCCGAAAGGAACAATAGTAGAAATTACCTCCTCTGTACCATCCCCGATTAGTTCAGGAGTTCTGTGATCAAGTGTACAATTTGAACTGCATTGATGCCTGGTATTTACTGTTGTATAGAGATTTATGTTTGTGAAGGGATAACCGTCATTTTTTTTGATAGAAACTCCAGGCTGGTTAACAATTAATATAGGGGCAGCATCCAATTCCTTTTTCTTTCCCGTTATAACAATTTCAGGAAGTCTGGTTCCAAGTGTATCTGCGGCTAGCCCTAATGGGTCGTTTAAAAGAATAGGGTTATTAAATGCATAATTATAAGGAGTGTAATCTTCAAAATCATCAGCTAATTCATCGATCTGCCAAAACCTTCCAATTTGCGGATCATAACTTCTAAATTCTGTTGCATATAATTCCAATCCACTGCCATCACTAAACTCTTTATTCTCAAGCTCTGTTCCATCATTGAACTTAAATCTATTCTCCATTTTTCCTGCTGCCTTGGAACTTATCCCCGCCATTACCATCCCGAACGGATAGTAATTACCGCACCAGATTCTAATGCCCTTTCAGCCCAGGGGAGTTGACCGTAAGACCTGTTTCAAAGAACTGTACAAGCACCCAAAATAGCATTTCTTTTTTTTCAATTGAAAGAAAAAAATTCTCATTTCATAAGGGATTAAGGAACATTCATCCATGCAGGAAGTGCTGGAGATAAAGCCTGGATTGATCTTCAGTAAGTTGAGTTTCCTGCACTTCCTGCATGGATGCGCCAACGCCGTTACTATCGCCCGAATTTATTCCGCAGCTGATCGGCGGCGGCAGGCCTGCACTGAAGCCCTTACCAGGTGGGAGATTTCAGGGCAAAGTGTACCACACTGTTTTATAACGATCTGTATTTGTGGCAGCGAGGCCGCGGGAGCGAGTGCTAGCGAGCGGACGTGGCCGTAGCGTCCGCCACCTCCACCATGGCGCAGCACCCGGCAGGTGGCGGACAAAATGGAGGAGCCCCACCGGATGTGGCCCGGGCATTGAGGACTGCTTTTGTCCAACGGTAACCCAGGGCCACGGACGGAGCTAAAAACCATGACAGTTTTTTTCCCTGCTCTATTTTTCTTTTCAATTGAAAGAAAAAAAACTGGCGTGGTTTTTAACGCGACGGACGGGCAACTGCACACCTTATCCTCAGAGTGTTTAATACACATCAGATGCAGTAATACTAAGCCTACCCTAAATAACTAGACATTACCTTATAGTAAAATTTAAATCTTTAAAAACGATCTCTAGCAATTCATAACAGGATTTTAAATAAGCATATTCTTTATTCTCCGTTAACGCTTCCCTTATATACCCGTCCATACTTGTGTATTCAACCCACTTGTTTTGAGAATGATTAAACACTAGCATAATGCTTCTTTTATGTGAACTGATAACATTACTGCATTCACTTATTAAAAAGCCACTTGGCATACTGCTATTGAATACAAAATCTGACTTATACTTCTTTGTTGTGTTAATACATCCAGAAAATAATACCGAGTCAGCAGTTAATCCGATCACATTAAACTTTTTAGATGAATCTATTGAAATATAAAACGCCTCTTTTTTATTTACCTGACTTAAAAAATTAATAAGCATAATTTGATAGTTATTACTATCGTTGATTTTTATTTTTTCATACATCTCACTAATTAAACCACTTTGGCTAAAATAGAATGGTTTAACGTCTATTTTATTAATTGCACAGCGCTGCGCAGAAGCAGAACTTACTACAATTAGAAAAATAACAGCAATAACAATTTTATTAATTCCCTGGGTCTTGTAATCCATGTTCGGTGTAGATATTAAATTTTGTATTCAAGTAATAGTCTCTCGTACGAGGATACTGCAGTTTATTGAGATTAGCTTCTTCAGGGACATATAAAATTCTACCGTTGCTTATTGTCATTTTACTCGAAAGTCCTCCAAAATAAGTTTCACTTATCTTTATACCACTAAAGAAGCTACTGCTAGAGTTTGACAGTTCTGATAAAACAATATTCTCGATATGGGACGCTCCCAATTCTGTTGTTTGATTGTAGTTGACAAGCTGTGATGTATAATTATTTAAAGCTTCTGTTCTCTGATCTAAATTCATACCCGCAAGAGATGGTAATTTGCCAGGTTTGGCCGGATCTAAATCATTTGACTTTCTAAAGGCATGGCCACTTTCATGTGCAACCTGTCCTATACGACTAAACTTCTCATTACCGTCTTGATTTGGATCCTTGCCATGAATCGATATCTTCATGTCGTATCCCTTATCGGTTTTCTCGGTTGCTCCACCACTGTTTGTGTTTGTTGCAACATACTTAAATACCTGACTATCCTTTTTAAATCCTTTATACATTTTATTAAAAGACTCAGAATTTTGACGCATTTGCCTAATTTCTCTTTTAAATTGTCGAAACTCTTTTTTTGATACGCCTTCCCCTCTCTCATATTCAACTATGTCACCCAAAGGATCTGTAATACTAATTGGGTTATTATTCATCACAGCATAAGGGCTAAATGCCAAACCGGATTCCGGCTTGGGATCTATCTGCCACCAACGCCCTATTTGGGGATCATGCATGCGATAAAAAGTCTCATACGTATTTAAATCGAAGTCAGTATTGCATTCGTAGCCTTGATATTTTCGCTTATTCTCTGGCGCCCCGTTTAACGCCTTAGAACTTATCCCCGCCATTACCATCCCGAACGGATAGTAACTAGCAACTCTATTTCGCCATTTTGGGGAACCTGATATCTTGCCCCTATCAAAGAACACTTACTGTCTCCAAAATAATGTTTTTTATTTTCCCTAGTTATATTTTTTTAAAGCTAGTTTTGAGATTAAAAATAATTTTCAACAGTCAGATGCTTTAAAAGCCCAGGGAAACGTATTTTACACCACCATTGATTACCTTATGATGGGAGATACAGAAAGCAAGGCACTGGCTTCCTTAAAAGATACCGAACTCATTAACCAGTTTAAAAAAATAGCTGTACTGCCGGAAGAAGAAAAAACACTCGTGCATAAAATGATTACCGCTAATATCAGGGATTTTAATACACAACAGGCATATGCATCGTATGTTTTAATATTCAGAACAAATGAATAATAGTAAAACAAACTTTTTATTTCTACTACTGGGCATTTCTTTAATAGGGTCAACAATGACTGCAATTAAGTCTCACACATTGCCATTGTTTTGGGAAATACTGTTTGGAGCAATTGTTTTTATGCTTGTCTCAATGGCTATTTCTTCTGTGATAACATTGATAGCTATGGTATCTTCAAAAAAATTCAGCTTTAGCATCT
>JBGSHT010000056.1:0-117423 GCA_041752135.1 Chitinophagaceae bacterium
TTATGCGATGGCTGATGGAATATTTGAACTTCTTAAACATTCAAGAACAGGCCCTGATTCGTTTAAATCCCGAATTGGGCCAGATTACAATACTTTTCAGCTATCTTTATTCCCTGACTAAATTTTTGAGGAAACTCCAGAATAGGTAGTTTGGAAACGGATAATTATATCTTTATCGTGCCGGATAAATTTCAGGTTTGTAGATAAGGTGGTTTTTGTGGAAATAATTTTATTTACCTGGAAATCAAATATTTCAATACTTTCGGAATGAAGATATTTCCTGAGATCCTGTCCGTCGGTTATAGCCTGATCGAGGTTAAATAGATTGCAGAATGCTTTATTTGTTGTAACAATCAATCCTTTTTCGTTTAACACGCAATAAGCAACAGGCGCATTGTAAAACAACCCATTGATCCGGGATTTGGCTTTTTCGAGATAACCCTGCAATTCATTTATGCCCGGTTGCTCATTTATTTGGGCGTTCTCCGGTTGGAGCTCATTCAACAGATTCTCTAACTGTATAACATAATCATTCGCCGGAACAAGGCTCTTATTGCTAAGTAATGATTGCGCTTTGGAGCGGAATGCTTCAAGGTTGAAGTTCTCTGCCATAGTTTTGATCGTTTTTTGTAAAAGATAGTAAGTTCTTTAACTAAAATTGATGAGAATAATGCGGATAATTAGAATAATTGATACTTCAAAAGTATGAATGAATCTTCTAAATACCCGCATAAGTTGAAATTATTCATAAATACTTATCTGCAAATTTTTTAGTATGCTGTTATGTTGCATTTTACGGAATCAGCCGTTTTCTGTTTCTCTCATCTGTAATAACTTTCATACCTTTGCAATTAAACTTTTTCAATGGAAACATCCAGAATAACATATATTGGTGATTTACGGACTGAAGCGTTGCATGTAAAGTCCGGCCAGATGTTCGTTACCGATGCTCCACCTGATAACCAGGGCCGCGGCGAAGCATTTTCCCCTACTGACCTTCTTGCAACATCTCTTGGAGCATGTGCCATAACTGTTGTTGGAATTGCATCACGTACACATGGATTTAATGTTGATGGGACTGTTATTAAGATCACTAAAATAATGGCTTCCGATCCGCGAAGGGTGAGTGAAGTTGTGGTAGAAATGAATTTCCCTCCGGTTAAGTATTCCGATAAAGAAAAACAAATTATCCGTCATACCATCAATACCTGCCCGGTGGGGCAAAGCCTGCATCCCGATCTGAAGCAAACTTTTATCCTTACTTTTTCTGACTGACACCTGGAATGGAATTCAATATTACTCCCGGTGCCGAAGGGAAAAAGGAAATAATTGTTACTGCTGATAAAACTGCAATAGCTTACGGATCGGGCACGGTAGAAGTATTTGCCACACCTGCCATGATAGCTCTGATGGAACAAACGGCAATGGAAAGCGTAGCTCATTTTCTGCCGGAACCGTATGTTACTGTTGGTACGGAAATATCGGTTCAGCACCTGAAAGCCACGTTACCCGGTCATATTGTCAGTTGTTTTTCAAAACTTGTTCTTTCGGAAGGGAAGAAACTTGTTTTCGAAGTTTATGCCAGCAGCGCATCCGGACTGATCGGGAAAGGAACGCATACACGATATATTGTTGATAAACTGGATTTTATCAATAAGCTTAAAAATCAATAATTTAGAATACTACACATTTAATTTTGAATCTTTTGGAACCTTCAGCAACCGGCACAGCACCAATGACATTTATTGTAAAAACCATTTCGGGCCTCGAACAGGTGCTGGCTGACGAAATTGTTGAACTGGGTGGCGAAAATGTTCAGATTCTGACCCGGGCTGTAAGTTTCGAAGGTGACAAACGCATGCTTTATAAGGCAAATTATTGTCTGCGTTCGGCCCAGCGGATATTGGTTCCGATTCATAGTTTCCAGATGGCCGATGAAGATGATTTGTATAACCAGGTTACCAGTTATCCTTGGGAAAATCACCTTTCGTTGACCAAAACCCTGGCTGTAGATGCCGTCGCCAGCGACTCGGAACTTACTCATACACATTATATTGCTTTACTTACCAAGGATGCCATCGTCGATCGTTTCCGTACTTTAAATAACGGGCGCAGACCAAATGTGGATACCGAAAATCCGCACGTAAGGATTAACATGCACATCCGGGGCAGCATCTGCGATGTGTCAATCGACAGTTCCGGAGCCTCTTTGCATAAGCGTGGTTACAGGGTTTCCAATGCTGAAGCTCCGTTGAGTGAGGTTCTGGCAGCCGGATTAATTATGCTCACAGGCTGGAAACGTGACTGCCACTTTATCGATCCCATGTGTGGTTCGGGTACATTAGTTATTGAGGCAGCCATGTATGCCAATAATTTCCCGGCAGGCATGTACCGTAAGGAATTTGGGTTTATGCACTGGCCCGATTTTGATCAGGATTTGTGGAATGAAGTCACCAAAGAGGCATTAGACAAGCAAACCGAATTTGAGTACCAGATTATCGGTAGTGATATTTCTCCTAAAAACCTTTCTTCGGCCAGGTCAAATGTAAAATCAGCCAGGTTACACAAAGACATAAGGCTTCATGTAAGTCCGTTTGCTGCAATGCAGCCACCACCAGGCGAACCGGGTTTAATCATAATAAATCCACCTTATGGCGAACGCATCCGGCTGAATGATATTATCGGACTTTACAAAAGCATTGGAAACACGCTGAAACAGGAATTTGCCGGTTACCAGGCATGGGTGATCAGCAGCGATCAGAAAGCACTGGGTTTTATTGGTTTGCGGCCATCAGCCAAACTGCCTGTTTTTAACGGCCAACTGGAATGCAGGTTCGAGCATTTCGATTTGTATAAAGGCAGCAAACGAGGTCGTTACATGGATGGTGAAAATCAGCAGGCTGATAGTGGAATGGATAATGACAGTCATTATATTCACAGGGACGACAAGCCGAACTGGCGAAGCAAAGAAGCACCTGAAGGCGAATTTGATTCACTTGATCCGAAACCAAGGGAATTTAAACCCAGGAGAGACCGAACTGAAAGGGAGCCGGTGAGACGGGAACGCCCGGGAAAGGGCAATTTCGAGAACAGGCCACCGCGCCGTGATGACGACACACAGAAAAGTGAGTACAAATCACGTGAATTTAATCCACGTGAATACAAGCCAAGGGACGAGAGTGGCGATAACGCATTTATCGCTCGTGAAAAGAAAGAATTTGGCAATGACGACCGGAGAAGTGATAAACCCATTCGCGGAGATCGTTTTGGTAAAGATGAAAGGACTGAGCGCAGGAGAGTTGAAAAAGTTAAGCTGAAACCAGCAACCAGGATTGAAGAACGAGACGAATATCTGCACCCAAAGAAGATTTTTTCTGAATCAATTTCTGAAAATCCTGAAGTTGAAAATCCCATTGTTTTACCCGAACCTACACCTGAAACTTCAGGGCAAAAGGTTCCATCAAAAGGCAATAAATTTACCGAGCAGCGGGATTATAAAATCCTCCGTACAAGGGAACTCAGGCCACGAAAACCAAAACCGGAGGACAACGAACCAAAGAAACCAATAGTAAAACCGGAACCTGAATCATCAAAACCGGAACCTAAAACGCCCAAGGCACCAATCAATTATGATGACCTGGAGGATTAATTGATTGTAATTGCACTGTTCATTGGATTAGCTTACATTGGCAAGATTTTATTTTGATGTGCTGGATAGTAAACCAATTACACAATGCCTGTAGTTTCAATTATTATACTTCGTCCTTTTACCTTGATGTAAAAGGACCAAAAGATCAAGGCAAGGGTTTTAGTTGTTTTTCAAGGAAGGTTTTTGAGCGTTGGGCATCAGTAAGCCATGCAGAAGTAAGCCAGGTAGCCAAAGTCAGGAGCTTGATAAAACGTATATTGGCGAACGGCTTGCGTGGCGTGGCAAAAACCTGACGTAGTAAAAACACTAAAAGCCTATAAAGACTTGATTTTTTGCTACTTTTTGATCAAACAAAAAGTAGAAGAAACAAAATATCAATCTGGTTTTGACAGTAACAATTAATTTCCCTTTGACAATTTAAAAATTACAATATGATTCCAGCACATCAAAATAATATGCAGCCCTTACATTTAAATATACTATTCTTTTGTAGTATATTTGTATAACCTAAAACTCATGTTATGGAAGTTACTGCAAAAATTAATATTTCTTCTCCTACCGGGCGCCGTCTTGTTCGTGAGTTAGAAAAACATACAAAAGTTGTAGAGCTTGAATATCCGATTGATTTAAAACTGATTCCTGAAGGGGCTATTCCATTAGCCACGGGAATAGATCAGTTATGGAAATCCTTGCAAGATAAGTTTGGGTACGATTTGCGGGAAAAATGAAAAAATACTCAGTTTATATATCTAAAGAGGCACAGGATGATATTGAGGAACTGGCAGACTTTATTGCTCATGTACTAAAATCACCCAATACGTCAAAGCGATATACAGAAGGAATTATCAAAGAGTTGGAACACTTAGAGAAATATGCAGGTTCAATTCGGGTATCTAATCAAAAAACTATTAAAGTATTCGGAACAAAACTACGAAGGGTAAATCATAAAAGCCATTGTATTATCTATTCTATTCGTAAAAAAGTTGTAATAGTTCACCGCATTTTACTTCAGTCTTCTGTTACAGACTAATCTGAAAAAATCCATACCTTCGCTTTTAGGCTCATTATTACCTTATGCGTACCACATTCTTTGTAAATGTTTTACTTCCGTTGCCGGTAGCAGGTTATTTTACCTACCGGGTTCCTTTCGACTTTAACGATGAAGTTGAAACCGGTAAGCGCGTGGTTGTACAATTTGGCAAAAAGAAAGTATATACTGCTTTAATTCACAGTGTTACCGAAAAAGCACCAAAGGTCGAAACCAAATATATTCTTGGGGTACTTGATCTGAAACCTGTTGCCAACCAGTTTCAGTTCCGGCTTTGGGAATGGATTGCTTCGTATTATTGCTGCACCGTTGGCGAAGTGATGAATGCCGCGCTTCCAACCGCTTTAAAACTGGCCAGCGAATCAAAAATAAGGATTGTGCCTGGTGTGGAACTCAGTACTAAAATCCTTTCGGAAAAGGAATATAACCTGCTCCGGGCCCTGAAAGAAAATGGTGCACTCTCCATCACCGATGCTTCACGCTTTGCCGACCAGGTAAAGATCATCCCACTCATTCATACACTGATTGAAAAGGGCTATATTGTTACCGAAGAAGAAATCCGCGAGCGGTTTACCCCGAAAACACTTTCATTTATCAAACTTGCCGACGCATACAGCAGCGAAGAGCAATTGCAGCAGATTTATAATAAACTTGAAAAGAAAGCACCCAAACAGCTCGATCTGCTGATTGAGTATATACAGCTATCGAAGATTATGTCGGACAATCCGGTGGAGGTTTCCCGTAAGGAATTGTTTGCCAGGATTGATGATGCTGCCCCGAAATTCAGGATACTGGAGAAAAAAGGCGTTTTTGAGGAATACGACAGGGAAATCAGCCGCCTCAACTACCGCAAAGCCACGCATACAGCCGGAAGCATTGAATTGACAACTGAGCAGCAAAGAGCCCTGCAGGATATCACCGATTCGTTTATAGTAAAAAATGTTACGCTGCTTCATGGAATCACCTCGAGTGGTAAAACTGAAATTTATATAAAGCTGATCAGGCAGATGCTTGATGAAGGGAAACAGGTCTTGTACCTCCTGCCTGAAATAGCACTTACTTCGCAGATTATAAACCGCTTACAGAAATATTTCGGAGGTGAGGTCGGTGTTTACCATTCGCGTTATAACGAAAACGAGCGCGTTGAAATATGGCAGCATGTGGCCGGAACCGGAACCCAGGCTTTCAATGTTCTGCTGGGAGCACGTTCGGCTATGTTCCTGCCTTTCAGTAACTTGGGGCTGATAATTATCGACGAAGAACACGATGCTTCTTACAAACAATACGACCCGGCACCACGTTACAATGCACGCGATGCAGCTATTTTCCTCGCTTCGATGCATGGCGCAAAGGTATTGCTGGGTTCAGCAACACCGGCGATCGAAAGTTTTTACAATGCCAGCTCAGGAAAATATGGATTAAGCTCTTTGTCAGAAAGGTATGGCGGACTTTTACTGCCGGAAATAAAACTTGTAAACCTGAAGGATGAGCACCGCATGAAAACCATGCAATCCATCTTTTCGTCAGCACTGATCCGCGAAATTGAAGTCTCCCTGGGAGCTAAGGAGCAAGTTATCCTTTTCCAGAACCGGCGGGGATTTTCGCTTCATATCGATTGCGAAAATTGCGGCTGGATCCCTCATTGTGTGCAATGCGACGTTTCGCTTGTCTATCATAAAATTCAAAACCAGCTACGTTGCCATTATTGTGGGTACACTACCCGGATACCGGATAAATGCCCAGATTGTGGTCATACTCACCTGGTAATGAAAGGGTTCGGAACTGAAAAAATTGAAGAGGAGCTTTCGCTGATATTCCCTCAGGTGAGGATTGCCCGTATGGATCTCGACACCACGCGATCGAAATATGCACACCAGAAACTTATTGCCACCTTCGAAGAACGAAAAGTTGATATCCTTGTCGGAACACAAATGGTTACCAAAGGCCTCGATTTTGATCATGTAAGCCTGGTTGGAATTCTGAATGCGGATAGCCTGCTTTCCTATCCCGATTTCAGGGCGTTCGAACGCGGGTTTCAGCTTATGGCGCAGGTTGCAGGCCGGGCAGGCAGAAAAAATAGGCAGGGAAAAGTTCTTATTCAGGCATACAATCCTTCGCATCCTATATTAGCAATGGTGTTGGAGCACAACTACGAAGCAATGTATCACAGCCAGTTGAATGAGCGCGAAAAGTTTAATTATCCTCCGTTCTGCCGTATTGTTCAGCTTTCGCTCAGACACGTAAATGCTGACCTTATTAACAAAGCTGCCGACGAACTTGCAAAAAGATTGCGTGCGCTTTTTGGTAAACGCATTCTTGGACCGGAATATCCCACCGTTTCACGCATCCGGAATCAATACCTGAAAAATATTCTGATTAAGTTCGAAAAGGGAATTCCATTGCCAAAAGCAAAGGATGAAATCAAGAACGCTATAATGAAGCTTAATGCTTATCCTGATTATAAATCGGTAAGGGTGGTGATTGATGTGGATCCGATGTAGAAATTTTACTCCTTTTTGTAAATATTTTATCCCAAATTCAGCATTAGAAAAATGGTGATTCGATTAAGCAAATCTATTCAATGTTTTATCAAATATTGAATGATTTACTAAATCGGGGTTAACCCGACTAAATCATTACTTCGGCTCTGTTATCGCCTCCTAATAATTAATTTAAGTTTAATGGAAGTATGAGTGTGTTTATAGTGAAAATATGATAAATTTCCGCAATTATCAAGTCCCAAATTCCAAACGGAGTTATATTGCAAGTCTTAGTTCTTGAGATTGGGGTCCTGGATCTTATTATTAAAACGTGATATTATCCCACTCAAAGTATAAGATAGGTAATTACTAAAACAAAATATGGCCAAATATTCGAAAAAAACTATATTTGTAAAAGCAAAACACTGTCTTGAATTGAAAAGGGGTATTATATTTTTAGTTTTCATCTTATTGGGGTGGGGGAGCCTGGCTCAGGAAATCACCTTTAATCAAAAGGCAAATAGCTTTATTCAGCCCGGAGTGACTGATTATAAGGCAATAAAGGCTTTTTTTCTACCTTTCAGAAAAGATACTGCCAAATTATCTTTCGCATTAAATATGGCAATTGCTAAAAAGGCAGTTGTTATCCAGTCATTCCTTTACAATGAACTTGGAACCTTTTACAGGGATATTTCCAATTATAATAAATCAAAGGAATACCATACCAAGGCCTTGATTCTTTCAAAGCAGGCAAATAACATTTACTTGGAAATTGCTGCATATAATATGCTGGGAGTTGTTTACCGGCGTATTGATTCCATTAAACCTGCAATTGATAACCATCAGAATGCATTAATCCTTGTGAATTCCATAAAAGATAAAGATGATGAGATATTAAGAAGCCAGGCTATTTCGTTAAACAGCATGGGGAATATCTTTCTTACGCTTAACCAGTTTGAAATGGCAAAAGATAATTTCGTCACTTCGCTGGGGATTGAGAAAAAGCTGAAGAATAACCTGGGATTGGCCATCAATTACCAGAATATCGGAGGAGTTTATGAAAGCCAGAACCAGTTGGATTCAGCCTTGGTTAATTATAAGAAATCCCTGTCGTTTAACGAATTGATTAATTCGGACCTGGGAAGGATGATCTGTAACAACAGCATAGGCCAGGTATTCCTGAAACAAAACAAGCCCAAAGAGGCATTTGACTATATTAAGCCTACCATCGAAATAGCGGAAAGACTGGGAGACGACTTTTATACTGCATCTTCATACATAAACCTGGGCTGGGCTTATTTTGAACTCAACGACAATGAAAAAGGGAAAATGTATTTAAACAAAGGGCTTGAACTTTCAAAAAACAAAAACTACATCTCTTATATCTCCTCAGCATATTTATTATTGTCGCAACTTGCAAAATCCGAGAAAGATTTCGCCACAGCATTGAAATATAAAGACTTGCATGTAGAATATAAAGAGAAACTTGGCAGTGAGAAAAACTTAAAATACCTTTTTGATTTAATCTCAAAATACGAGAACGAGAAGAAAGAAAACGATTTAAAGATAAAAAACAAAGAGTTGGAAATCAGCAGACTGACGATTTATAAAACCAATACCCAAAAGAAATATCTTTTTATTGGGCTTTTGCTGTTGGCAATATTGGGGGTTGTGCTGTTTTACCAGAACAGACTAAAAAAGAAAACCAATCTAAAATTAGCTGCTTTAAATAGCAACCTGATTGAAGCTAATAAAGTTAGAACAAAGTTTTTTTCTATCCTTAACCACGATTTACGAGCTCCCGTGGCAAGTATCATCCAGTTCTTTCAATTTCAGAAAGATTGTCCCGGAGAGCTTGATGATGAATCAAGAGAAAGTTTAGAAGCTAAAACTTTGGTTGTTGCCGAAAATCTTTTATATAATATGGAAGATTTATTATTATGGAGCAAAGGACAAATGGAAGGGTTTAAGCCGCAGATGCAATATATTGAAGTTGACAAACTCTTTGCCGATATCCAAAGCATGTACGACTACAGTATGCAATACCGGTTTGTATTCATTAATACAAACAAGATCAGCGTATTTACAGATAAAAATTTCCTGAAAACCATTATGAGGAATTTAACCAGCAATGCAATTAAGGCCTTGAATAACAAATCGGAAGGAATTATTACCTGGAAGGCTACCCTGGTTGACAACCTCACGGTAATATCAATAACCGACAATGGTGTTGGTGCAAAACCTGAACAATTTAGGGCTTTGTATGATGATAAAGCTGAAGTTGGCTCAAAATCAGGACTGGGATTGCACCTCATCAGAGATTTGGCAAAACTAATCAAATGCTCTATTAGAGTAAATTCAAAGCCGGCTGAAGGCACAGAAATTTTATTGATTTTCAACGAGTAATATAATCTCGAACCAATCCTTCGGGCAATCAATTTTGTAAGGGATATAACTAAAACGCTACTTTTTTGCTAGCTAAAACAACCCGTGCAATTCCGCCTGTATCCTTTCAATAATTTTTCCTAAGTCTTCAGGGTTTTCCTGGAAATTGATATTATCTACATCAAAAATTAATAGTTTGCCCGAAGTATAGCCGTTTATCCAGTTTTCGTAACGCTCATTAAGGCTTTTCAGGTAATCGAGGCGGATGGATGCTTCGTAATCACGTCCGCGTTTTTGGATATTCCGCACCAGCGTGGGAACATCGGCACGTAAATAAATCAGTAAATCCGGAGGTTGAATAAAGGATGCCATCAACTGAAACAACGACTGGTAATTGTCGTAATCGCGGGTAGTCATCAGGTTCATGGTATGAAGGTTAGGCGCAAAAATATTGGCATCTTCATAAATGGTGCGATCCTGAATTACATTTTTACCGCTTTTGCGAATTTCAACAATCTGCCGGAAACGGCTGTTCAGAAAATATATCTGCAAATTAAAGGACCACCGCTGCATATCCTCGTAAAAACTAGGAAGATACGGATTTGTATCCACATCTTCGTAATGCGGCTGCCAGCCGAAATGTTTGGCCAGCAGACCTGAAAGCGTTGTTTTACCGGATCCTATATTCCCAGCGATAGCTATATGCATTCCCATAAGTTCAATTATTATCAGTCTGCTAATTTATTAAAGAATGTTGGTTAAGAAAAAGAGGATTTGTGTTTTGTTGATAAATAGTTCTCCGGGATTCAGGAATTGCGGATTGCGAATTGTGGTTTATGGATTTGACTTGCCAACCCTGAAACCCTTTAAACCCCTCAAACCCTTCAAACTCTCCAAACCTTTCAAATCCCAGATTCTACCCGTTCATTGCGAGTATTCCTTCCACGTATTTCCTGTCGTTCGACAGGCGTGGCACCTTGTTCTGCCCGCCAAGTTTCCCCCGCTCGCGGAACCATTCGTAAAAAGTGCCTTTTCCGACCTGCCGGATAACCGGCAGCAATAACATAAGGTTATGGTATCGTTTTGCTTCGTAATCCGAATTCAGTGATTTTAGCGCATTGTCCAGTACTTCGCCGAAATATTCAATGTTTTCGGGAGGTGTTTCAAATTCAATTACCCATTCGTGAGCGGCTTTTTCCTTATCATTTAAAAATATAGGAGCTGCAGTATATTCGGTGATGATGGCTCCGGTTTTCTCGCAGGCTGTTATCAGCGCCTTTTCCGCATTGTCAATAATAAGTTCTTCGCCAAAAGCATTGATAAAACTCCTGGTACGGCCAGTAATTTTAATCCGGTATGGATCTGTTGAGGTGAACATTACCGTATCTCCGATAACATAACGCCACAAACCGGCATTGGTGCTGATAACCATAGCATAATTTACGCCGGTTTCAACCTGCCAGAGCGGTATTGTTGCCGGTTTTTCCTTTTCAAAATCCAACATCGGTAAAAATTCGTAAAAAATTCCGTAATCGAGCATCAGCAGCATATCATCGCTGTCGAGCCGGTCCTGTATGCCGAAAAATCCTTCGCTGGCATTATAAGTTTCAAGGTAATGCATCCCAGGCGGACAAATTTTACGAAACTGTTCGCGATAGGGCGTAAAACTTACACCTCCATGAATAAACAATTCAAGATTCGGCCAGACTTCCTGTATGTTTTTTGCCCCGGTAATTTCCAGGATTTTGTTCAGCAACACCAATGTCCATGAAGGCACACCGGTAATATTAGTCACATCCTCTTCTTTTGTTATCATGGCCATGCGGTAAAGTTTCTCTTCCCATTCGTCCATCAAGGCCACGCTCATATCAGGAGTCCGGATGAGTTGGACCCAGAAGGGAAGGTTTTCCATAATAATTGCCGAAACATCGCCATGGTAGGTATCAGCAAATTCGTTATCCGAGCGGAAACTTCCACCCATTCCCAATACTTTACCACTGAATATGTTTGAATCCGGATTGTTGTTGCAATAGATCGAAAGCAGATCTTTGCCACCTTTCATATGACATTCCTCAAGAGCTTCCTCTGTTACAGGGATAAATTTGCTTTTATCACTGGTAGTACCTGAACTTTTCGCAAACCATTTTACTTCTGAAGGCCAGAGGATATTGTTCTCACCTTTCCTTAGCCTGTCGATATAAGGCTTCATGTCGTTGTAATCGCTTAATGGAACACGTTTACAAAATTCCTCAAATGTGCTTATCGAACGGTAATCATACTTCAATCCCCATTCGGTATCGCGGGCGGTATGTAGCAGGCTTTCGAACCACTCCTCCTGCACCTCGTGGGGGTATTTCATAAACAATTCAATCTGGTGGATACGTTTACGTATAAACCACGATATCACGGAATTAAATAGTGTCATACAGGTATAAGTTCATATTGGTTCAATTTTTCAAAAATAAGCAATTATTGGAAGTGTTTCTGGGGAAGTACAATTGATTTATCCACAAATTACACAAATGGAACCCAAACAGTCCTTTCTGTCTGTGGAAATCTGTGCTTCAATTTGTGCGCATTTGTGGTTTAAAATTTATTAATCAACTATAATCCTAAAATCATTACTTTTATTTATTCAAAACACGCAGAATATGCAAAAACGCAACGCCCTTATTGCCGGTGCTACCGGATTGGTTGGGAACAGCCTTCTTACACAGCTTCTTGCTGACGATCAATATGAAAAAATAGTTGTTATCGTTCGTAAGCCAATAGATATAAAGCATTCAAAACTTATTCAGCAACAAATTGATTTTGATTCAATTGAATCCTTAAAGCTGGATTTCCCGGTTGATGATGTTTTTTGCGCCCTTGGTACCACTATAAAAACTGCCGGATCGCAGGATGCATTTTATAAAGTTGACTATACTTATGTGGTTAATCTTGGGAACTGGTGTGCTGCAAATGGCGTAGAACGGTTCCTGATTGTAAGCGCCATGGGTGCCAGTTCAAAATCGGGAATATTTTACAATCGGGTAAAAGGTGAAATGGAAAAGGCTGTCAGTCAGCTGAATATTCAACAAATACAAATTTTCCGGCCATCGCTGCTTATGGGAAACCGCACCGAAAAGCGCACGAGCGAAAAATTCGCACAAATTGTTATGGGCGGTTTAGGTTTTCTGTTCGTTGGACCGTTATTGAAATACAAAGGAATACATGCGGATGTGGTTGCAAAAGCAATGATAAATGCAGCAAAGCAGGAGGTGAAAGGATTTACGGTTTATGAATCGGGGGAAATGCAGGTGATGGAATAAATTAAAATTCCTACTCATTCAATATCCATCTCCAGCCATTTTTCCAGCGTTTCGATAACTAACTTTTGTTGTTCAGCACTGAGTGTCGAAATCTGTGCACCATGTGTTCCACCTTTTTCCACCATAACAAGGCTTCCGGTGCCGGGTTTTATCTGTGCGGATGTTGCTCCCCAGGGATCAAATTCGCCGTAAATAAAAATCATATGCTGAGGATTGCTTTCCATGAATTTTTTCAACTTTTCCTGATATGAGGGATCCCATACGATGTCTGCATCCTTTGGCACAAAAGCTGAATTTGGGTAATCTTTGTTTTTCAGGTATTTACGGAAAGGCTTTTCATTGTATTCATAGTAGCCAAGTTGTGTATAAAACTGGTAATTAGCAGCCTGGTATACATTTGCAGCTTCGGTGTACCAGAAAGGAGATACAATCTGAATAAGGAATTTTGCCATCAGATCGGGCGTAGTAGTTTTCAGATCGGGAAGTTTCGATTCGTCAGCAGTGTATTGCCAGAAGGAGAACGGCACCTCAAGTACCGAATAATCATAAGCCGACTCCGGATCAACTAAAGTGAATTGAAAACCAACTTTGTCTGTTATCTTTTTCCATTCAGGCAATACTGTATTTTTATTTTTTAAAAGGTAAACCTGTATGTCATTTATATGTTTCCGCTGCTCTTTTGTACCAACGGTTTTAAAATGCTTGTCAATGCGGGGATCGATACGTTTATAATTCAGCGGTGCAACATACGGAATAGTAACATCAACATCTTCAGGATAAAAAACTTTATAAGCGGTAGCCGTTTGCCCGCCTTTGCTTACGCCGGTTGCAATCCATTTGCCTTTATAAACCTGTCCGAAAAGAGTACGGATATAATGATAGTCATCGGCATCCTGTTCTGATGTGAGATATTTCCAGTCAACCGGGTCTGGCGTTGATACCCCGAAATAGCGGTGTTCGACATACAACTGGTTTCCTTTCAGAAGACGTGTAACCTCCGATTGTAAATTCGGATTCATCCATTCGGCGCCATAGCCTTCGGTTTCCAGTACTGTTGGCCTGTCGAAGCCCTCATGGCCTACAAAGATCCGCTGCTTAAATGTTGCGCCACTCGTATTTTTATGGTCGACAAGTTGCGGAAGCATCACAACGTAGAATTCTTTAAACATTGTTGTATCTTTCTTTACCACTTCTGCACCTGGAATGGCTTTCAGGAATTTATACAATTCACTATCCTGCGCAACAGAAATAAATGGCAGCAGTATAAATGCGAAAATCAGTATTCTTAAGTGATTCATCAGTTTATATTTTAGTTTCGATGCGCAAAAATATTCATTTCATTGCAACGTTGTTAGAGGAGGTGAAAAACACTTTATTTTTAACTTTGCCGTCAAACTAATTTATCTGAATTCACTTTTCACTTTCAGGTTCCGGGTTCCAAATTACAAGTGCCAAACCACTAATCCCCAATCCCCAACGCCTAAACCCTTTTAGATAAAATGATTCTTCCCCGCACAGAAGCCTTAGCACTGCTTCGAAAATACGTCAAAAACGAAAAAATGATCGCCCACAGCCTGGCATCAGAAGTTGTATTGCGTGCACTGGCAATTCATCTGGGAAGAAATGCAGATGCCTGGGCACAGGCAGGATTGTTGCACGATATTGACGTAGAGGTTACCAATGCAGATGCTCATACGCATGGACCGCAAGGTGCAAAATGGCTGGTTGAAATGGGAGTGGATGATTATATTGTTGATGCAATCATGATGCACAACGAAGTGGCGACAGGCAAAATGCGTACCACCGAGTTTCAACATGCGTTAGCTGCCGGCGAAACCATTACAGGACTGATAATGGCCACCGCACTAGTTTATCCCGATAAGAAAATTGCATCAGTAAAAACAAAATCAGTCGTAAAGCGAATGAAAGAAAAAGCCTTTGCCGCTTCCGTTAAACGGGAAAATATCCTCGAATGTGAAATGATTGGCATACCCATTGATCAGTTTGCAACTATTGCTATTACAGCAATGACTACTGTTGCAGATGATATTGGCTTGTAGACCAGATTCAAAATTCAGATTAAAATTCAAAAGCGTCAAAATGTTAGTTGAAGATAAATATAGGTTAGCCGAAAGACAATTAAAATACCACTAATCCATCTTTCCCTACAAAATCTTCTCAATCTCTAATCCCTAACTCCCAATCCCTAACCCCTTTTTTAATACCTTTGCCTCCTATGTTAAAGAAGTTTTACGATAAAATTCCACCCATTTTAAAGAATAAATACCTTCTCACGGGTGTTGCTTTCCTTTTGCTAATGCTTTTCCTCGACCGCAACAATCTCATCTCGCAATACAAAATGCGTAAGGAATTAAGCGGACTTCGTAAAGAATTGCAATTTTACCGCGACCAGGCCAGGATGGATAGCATTGAGTTGAGCCGTTTACTGGGCGATTCGCTGGAACTTGAGAAACTGGGGCGTGAAAAATACATGATGAAGCGCGATAGTGAAGATATTTATATTATTGTTCGCAAACCTTCAGTCAAAAAGTAGACAACATAGCGGCACGAAATTTGTTTAAGCAATTGTCAAAACCAAGTAAATGAAAACTTCCTTAATTAATATTCTTTTTTTTGCACTTGCGCTGTTCGGATTCAGCCTGAAAGCCCAGGATGTTGCATCGCCTGTACCTGTTGACCCGGATACAAAACTGATTACATATAAAGAAGTAGTTCAGGAACCAGGTAACACGGGTGAATTATTTAATCGGGCTATTGAATGGCTCAATACGCAGTACAAAAATCCTGCCGATGCCACCAAAGTCCGGAATCCGGCTACCGGTCTGATTGAGATTATACATCGCATCGAAATTACCAGAGAGGAGAAAGGAATGACACGTGCAGCTGGTGTAGTGGATTATTCGATGAAACTCGAAATGAAAGAAGGACGGTATCGCTATACGATAACGAACTTTAATTATAAAAATGTTTCGCGCAAGCCTATTGAATTCTGGATGGATAAAAAGGACCCAGCATATAATCCGGAGTATGAAAACTACCTGAAACAGGTGAATGATTTTACCCTGAAACTAATTGAAAGCCTTAAAAAAGGCATGTTGCCCCCGGCTGAAAAGAAACCGGATGAATGGTAAAAACTGGTTTCAATTCCGGTTATTTATTCTCGAAAACCCTTTTAACACCCTGA
This sequence comes from Chitinophagaceae bacterium, assembly GCA_041752135.1. Classification (GTDB taxonomy): domain Bacteria; phylum Bacteroidota; class Bacteroidia; order Chitinophagales; family Chitinophagaceae; genus Pollutibacter. The sequence continues at coordinate 16,079 of JBGSHT010000056.1, forward strand.
TAATTTACTTTTTTTACCTCCCCCAGGTAATCAAGTAAGGTTTGAGCAGTGGTATTGTAATTTGTAGTTCCCGGATCGGTATGACTAAATTTGTAGCTGGCTGAAATATAGCTGTTTATCCCAACTGTATAGGATTTGTTTTCATCTATCCGATTTCCTGAGAGGTCTTTCATTTCTATATCAGTGCAAAGACCTTCACTATTAGCTTTCACCGTGTAAGTCATACCCGAAGGCACAAGGTCAATCTTTTTCTCGCGATTGTAAGCATTGATAATCAGTGATTTGATTTCATCATAAGTCATCTTAAAAGTAACAACTTGATTGCCAAAAGGATCGAGGCGGAAAATATCTTTCAACAGAATATTACCTTGTGGCAGATTCGGAATACGTATACCCCCGCCATTCTGAAAAGCAAAGTCTAATTTCAACCGTGCTGTTATGGCGTCAGTCATCATGCAACCTAGTTCCTCTTCAGTATCGAAGGCTGTTTCAGCTAAGGCAATAACCCTGTTCATTTCCTCATTGGAGTTGTATTTGTCAATCAATGCCTGCACTTCAGGTTTGGTACCTGAAATTCCGGCAAGTGGGATCAGTTCGTACCGGCGATCAGTAATTTTACCGTCAGTTACTTGAAGCGTGGTTTTACCAACATTTTTCAAACCCGATCCTGCCTGTACAATCATAACATTATTCACCATCATAGGATTTGTCATGGTTGTATGCGAGTGCCCGCCTATGATTACATCGAATTGGGAATAAGCAATGGCAAGCGGTTTGTCCACTTCCACCCCAAGGTGTGTTAAGCCGATCAGCATCCCGTATTTTTCTTTCAGCCATAAAAAATCTTTGGCTTTTTCTATTCCATTAGAAAATTTAAGGCCTTCGAGTCGTGAAGGATGTGAATCGGGTAATCCGTTTTCACCTATTTGGATCATACTCAGGAATGGGATTTTTATCTTTCCGGCTTTCAGTATTACATAAGGCTCAGGCTGCTTGAGCATGGCTCCTGTTGCATCAATGTTACAACTTATAAAGGGAAATGTTGCCTGCTTGCGTCGTTTGTTCTGCAATTCCTGGCCCATATCAAACTCATGATTTCCGATGGCAGTAACATCAAATTTTAGCATGTTCATCAGGTCTACCATTGGGTAACCTTTGTCAGGATACATGTCAACAATAGGGTTGCCTGTAAAATTATCGCCGGCCGAAACCAGGAAAACAAATTTGTGTGTTTTTCGTAAGCTATCGGCCAGGTATGCCAGTTTCCCGAAATTATCGATTTTCGAATGCATATCGTTAGCATGCAGAATAATTATTTCAGTCGATTTACTTTGTTTCTGTGCAACTGCATCATTGGTTGTTAATAAAAACGCAATGATGGCTATAGAAAGGATTAAGGTCTTCATTTGTGTAAAACTTTTAGAATTTAGGATTTTCCATTGCTGGGTTTGATGATTTCCGTGAAACAAAGATAAGACTCCTTAAAGATTGAGGATCGTTAAAATACATTTAACGAAAAGATATTGTTGGAGAATTGCTGAATGCCTTTTCATTTATTCGACCCTCTTTAAAAAGAATATCTGCCCTTCATACACCGGTCCATCAGCCTCTGTTAGGTTTCCAAAGCGATCATAAACGCAGAGTTTACCGGCCATCAACATTTTATAACTTCTTTCGGAATATGCCAACACCATGTCGCTTATTTTGGCTCCTTTGAAAATAATAATTTCACTTTTATTGAGGGTAACTTTCATAAGAAGGCAGGAATTATAAGGCGTGAAGTGCTTTTGGGCTTTAGTGTCATTGTTTCGGTATCAGCATTTTCAATAAGAACAATCCCTGGATTCTTTCCTTTTTCGAAACTTCCCAGTTTATGTTCCAATCCCAGGAACTCAGCACCATTCAGTGTTCCCCACCGGATAAGCTCAGGAAGGGATATTTCAGGAAAATGCTGCTGAATAGTTTTTATTTCTTCAAGGATACTCAATTGGTGATTCGAAGCCAGGCTGTCAGTTCCAAGGGTAATTTTACAATCGTTCGCCCGGAAAAGATTGACGTCTGGCAACTGCTTTTCAATATAAAGATTAGCGTTTGGGCACAAACACCAGTATGCATTTTTGAAATAATGCTTAACAAATTCAATATCCTTTTGTTCCGAAACGGTATTGTGTACCAGCAGAATTTTCTGATCCGGGTTAAAATAGTTAGCAATACTTTCCATCGGACGTTTGCCTGTTCCGGCGAAATCAGGCAGATCTGGATTAAATGCTCTCCTCCGTTTTGCTATCCACCCGCTGCCATCCCCGAAAAAGTGATTCTCATCGGCGTTTTCCTGGTGGTGGATACTGAGTAATGTGTGATTTGCTTTTGCAACCAGCCTGAAGAGTTCTTCTGAAACTGAATAGGTTGCATGAGGTGTTATCGAAACACTACTTTTAGGTAAACTGTCTTCAAAAAGAGATTTTAGCTGAACCGCTTTTTCGAAAGTAGTTTTTGCAAGAACCGGATTCGATCCGAAAACTTCAACGAAAGTGTGAAAAAAATGCCTGCTTTTACTTTTGTATTCCAGAGAATGAATTCCATTTGCTGTGTCAGCCGTGGCAACAATTCCTGAATAATCCATATCCTTAGCTGCCTGCGCAATAGCTATTTGAATATATTCTTCGGAAACTGATTTTCTGAATTTTTCAAGTTGCCAGATAAACTGGTCAAGTCCTTCTCCTTTGCTTATCAGTTCCTTCGCCCAGGAAAATTCAAGATGACAATGTGTATTCACAAATCCAGGGCAGAGAATTCCATTATAATGCCGGATTTCATACGGCTGATTTTTTAGTTCAATCTTATCATAAATACCTCCAATAGTACCATCATCAGCCACGGCAAGCACATGGTTGTAGCATGGTTCACCGGCAACGGGAAGAATGCAGTCGGCTGAAAGATATTGCATGGAAAGGCTTATTGAAGATGTTTTGACAAAGCTATTGATTTTTTAAAATGAAAGGCAATAATTTAGAGGTCTGATTAAAATTGTTGATATTAACTTTGAGAAGGGGCGAAGGGCGACACGGTGAGAGGAGAGAATAGCTAATATATTGAAGTATGAACTTCAAATTTGGATTCTTCTCTGCCTGGGTGAGTTCCTGTTTGCGAATGCCTGCCTGCGAATGCATTCAGGCAGGCATTCAGGCATGCAGGCAGGCGTCTTCCCTGCTTGCATCAGGCAAGGAACTCCCTTCTTCCTATTTTTACCTGACTAACTATTACTGCCTGACAAATTTGAATAGTCTGATTCTTATGTCATGAATAGTAAATTGAATTGAAAATCATCCTGATAATACATGAAGGTGTTTTAGATATAAATTTAAATATTAAACATTCTTTTGTGCAGAGTGTTAATTGAGGGATAAACTTTTTCCACCACCACATCAAATCATTAACTTTGCCCTATAAATTCCTGAAATGAAAAACAATATGATTACTACCGGGTTTTCGCGTTTGGATAAGGTTCAGAAGATTGGCCTGGTATCATCACACACCACTAACCCGGCTTTATTCAGCAATACCTTACATGCCTCATGGCACCGCGATCCCCTGGCACAGAAGCTTTATGATGAATTCAGCGAGAATACTCTCGGGAATTACTTTTTCCCATACGGTGTGGCACCAAACTTCATGATTAACGGCAAGATGTATATGTTGCCTATGGTTATTGAAGAGAGTTCGGTGGTGGCAGCAGCATCTGGGGCGGCAAAATTCTGGGCCGAAAGGGGAGGCTTTCACAGCGAAGTAATAGGGCTCGAAAAAATCGGTCAGGTACATTTCACCTGGAATGGAGGTCTTAAATTACTTAATAGCTTTTTCAGCGAATTACGACTCCTCATGCTTGCCAATACGGAGCGAATTACTGCCAATATGATGAAGCGCGGAGGGGGTATCCTCAATATTGAACTGCTTGATATGACGGATAAGATTCCGGATTATTACCAGGTAAAAGCAACTTTCGATACCCGCGATTCCATGGGCGCAAATTTTATCAACTCATGTCTCGAAGAGTTTGCCGATACGTTACGCGATTTTGCCTCCTCCAAAGTTGAACTTTCTGATTTCAACCTGCATGTAATCATGTCGATATTGTCGAATTATACTCCGGATTGTCGTGTCCGGACCTGGGTTGAAGGCGATATTAAAGAAGGTCACAATTATGACGATCATTATAACGACAGGGAGTTTGTAGCCCGTTTCTCAACAGGCGTGCGCATTGCCGAAGTGGACAGGTTCAGGGCCACTACCCATAATAAAGGAATTTACAATGGGATTGATGCGGTTGTACTGGCAACGGGTAACGATTTCAGGGCGGTGGAAGCCTGCGGGCATGCCTATGCTTCGCGCGATGGTCAATACAGAAGCCTTTCGCATGTAGAACTATCTGACAGTACATTCCGATTTATTGTCGAAGTTCCCATGGCGCTCGGCACCGTGGGCGGGCTTACTCACCTGCATCCGCTGGCAAAACTTTCGCTGCAGTTGCTGGGTGATCCTGATGCAGCGCAACTTATGATGATTGCTTCGGCGGCGGGTTTGGCAAATAATTATTCTGCTGTTAAATCGTTGGTTACTAAAGGTATTCAGAAAGGTCATATGAAAATGCATTTATTGAATATCCTGAATGTATACCAGGCAACAGATAAAGAAAAAATTAGTGCTGTCGAATTTTTCAAACACGAAAAAGTGTCGCATAGTGCTGTGAATAGCTTTCTGGAATCAATACGGTGTTTAGGATAGATGCGGTACGCTGTGTCTCTCTGCTTCTGAATTTGGGGTAGTATAGACGCGGTATATCGCGTCTATACCCCATAAATAATCAAATAAAAAAAAATCCTTGATTTTTAATTCATATTATAACGCAAAACTCCTTTTAACCGCCGAATACCTGGTACTCAACGGCGCTAGAGCCTTGGGAGTGCCTTTAAAACTCGGGCAACGGCTTCAGGTTGAGGAAAGTGACCAGGGATTTATTTCATGGCAGTCCATTGCGCATGATGGTTCTGAATGGTTCAGAGGGAAATATGATTTGGACAACTTTACTATTCTCGAAAGCAGTAACCCAGATATTGCAATACATCCCCAGCGTTTATTGGCAGCAGCCCGAAAACTGAATCCAACTTTCTGCAAAAAATCTTCCGGAAGCCATGTTTTTTCAACTTTGAATTACCCTCTGTTATGGGGTCTTGGAAGCAGTTCGACGCTAATTGCGGCTGTAGCCGGCTGGGCTGGTATTGATCCGTTTCAGTTGCATTTTCAGGTTTCAAAAGGATCGGGTTATGATATTGCCTGTGCTATCAGTAAAGGTCCGTTAGTATATAAGATAAATGAAAAAATTCCCGAATTTGAATCAGTTACATTCCGGCCTACGTTTGCTGAAAAAATTTATTTTGTGTACCAGGGCATTAAACAAGATTCAGCCCAAGGAATAAAAAACTACCGGAAGCGAAATACAGATCCGGAATATAATTTAATTAATGCAGCAAGCCAGCTTACGGATCGAATGCTCAGTTCAGTAACACTGGATGAATTCGAAAAAGTAATTGCTGAACATGAAATTCTCATAAGTATGTTACTGCAAACCCCTACAATCCGGGAAACGACGTTCACTGATTTACCCGGTGAAGTTAAATCACTCGGAGCCTGGGGAGGCGATTTTTGTATGCTTACCTGGCGGAAAGATCCCGGATTACTTTCCTCTTATCTGAAAAGTAAAGGTCTCGAAACATGGTTTAGTTTCAACGATATTGTACTTTAGCGCTCAAATTCAGTATTCAGATGACAAATTCTGATTTCGCAGGTTCTAAATTAACAACAGTATTATCAGAACCTCTAACAGTTTCATGGCAATCGCCCAGCAATATTGCGCTTGTAAAATACTGGGGAAAAACCGGTCACCAGCTTCCTGTTAATCCTTCTCTGAGTATGACTTTGTCGAAAGCATACACCGAATCCATCCTTACTGCATTTCCACGTGCTGATGAAGGTTCAGTTGAACTCGATTTCTGGTTCGAAGGACAGCAGAATGCTGCTTTTGGTGAACGGATGAACAAGTACCTTCAGTCTGTTACCGATATTTTTCCATGGCTTGGGCAGGTCAGCCTGAAACTTGAAACAAGGAATACCTTTCCTCATTCTGCCGGAATTGCTTCGTCAGCCTCTGCTTTTGGTGCGTTGGCTCTCTGCCTGTGTTCCCTTGATGCTGAATTTTCTGGTATTTTGCTCGATGAGAATGAATTCAGATTCAAAGCATCTTATGCAGCAAGACTTGGTTCAGGCAGTGCCTGCAGGTCAGTTTTTCCGGGATTCTCTGTCTGGGGTTTATCAAAGGCACTGCCCGGATCGTCGGATTTGGTTGCTGTGCCTGTTCCTGAGGTTCACCCGGTATTTAAAACCCTTCACGATACCATAATAATTGTTAATAAGAAAGAAAAATCCGTTTCGAGTTCCGAAGGGCACAGCCGTATGATAGGTCACCCGTTTGCTGATGCCCGCATAAAACAGGCCGGAAATAATACAACCGGTTTGCTCGAAGCGATAAAAAACGGAAATAAACAAAAATTTATACAGATTGTTGAATGCGAAGCCTTTACTTTGCATGCGCTTATGATGACTTCAGAAGAGGGATTTATGCTTATGCTTCCTGAAACTGTGCGGATTATAACGCGAATTCAACAATTGCGTAAAGAAACCGGACTGCAAATCTGTTTTACATTGGATGCCGGCCCGAACATTCATTTACTATATTTTGAAGATCAGATTGAACAAGTACAGAAATTAATTGTTGAAGATTTATTAAAAAATAATGAACAAAATATGCTGATTGACGATTTATATGGTAATGGTCCTGTAAAAGTTGCATGACAATTTATGAATCCTTTAGCACGAGGTTTTTGAAAAATAAAAATAATGACGGGTAAAACTGATATTTTTTACGGAAAGGTTTTGTTATTCGGCGAGTATAGCATTCTTTTCAACTCTAAAGGTCTTACAATTCCTTATACCCATTTCACCGGGCAACTGAGTTACATCAACGACGATAAATATACCGATTACGAGTTCGCGGTCCAGTCGGGCAAGCAGCTTAAGGAGTTCCTCGACTATATGCTTGTACTCGAAGCTAAGGGCGAAATGCCTTGTAGCATTGATTTTAAACAACTTGCAGTTGATATCGGAAAAGGTTTGTATTTTGAGTCAAATATCCCGCAGGGATATGGAATTGGCAGTTCCGGGGCATTGGTTGCAGCCATTTACGATAAGTACTGTATCAACAAAATTGTTGCTGACGAATCCATTTCAGGCAAGGATATCAGCCGGCTGCGGGCCATCTTTTCAAAACTCGAGTCGTTATTTCACGGGCAGAGCAGTGGTATTGATCCATTAAACTGCTATCTGCAGCATCCTTTGCTTATACACTCGCGCGAAGATATTGCCATTACCGGCATTCCGCGCAGCAAGTTCGAGAATGAAGGCGTTATTTTCCTTGTTGATACCGGAAAAATAGGTAAAACCGGCCCGCTGGTTAATCATTTCCTGGAGCAGATGCGCTTCAAGGATTATGAGAATATTTTTAAAACAGATTATATTCCGTGGGTTAACCAATGCATCTCTGATATTCTGAGCGGCAATATGCGTTCCTTTTTCGAATCACTGATAAAAGTATCAACGTTTCAGCTGAAGCATTTTACAAATATGATCCCCGAAAATTTTATGTCGGCATGGAAATGGGGATTAGATTCCGGAAAGTTCCAGCTTAAACTCTGCGGCTCAGGTGGCGGAGGTTTCCTGCTGGGTTTCACAACCGATTACCAGGCATCAAAAAAGTATTTCTCCGAACTTCAACACGATCTGATCCCGGTTTATAAGTCGGTGTAGAACGATCAGATTTTACATTTACCCTGCTTGCGATAATTTCTGCACGTTTTCAGTAGAACTTTAATGATTAGCACCAGACTCTATCTGGTTTTGATTTTGCCATTTCCACTGTAATATTTTTATATGATTTTCGAATCCTTTACTTTTGTGAAGGATTCGCTAATTAATAATAATTCAAATGCATAATTCCTTTTCCCTTTCCGGGCAGATTGTTGATGTCGTTTCCGGTACAATATTCCCTGGTTTAATTGAAGTTGCAAATGGAAAAATAGTTTCAGTATTTCCCTGCGAAGTTGTTGAAAACCAATATATTTTGCCGGGATTGATTGATGCTCATGTGCATATCGAAAGCTCAATGTTAGTACCGGCTGAATTTGCACGAATTGCAGTGTTTCATGGTACAACCGCTACAGTTTCGGACCCGCACGAAATTGCCAATGTGCTTGGATTGGAAGGTGTTGATTTTATGATCAGTAACGGAAACCTGTCACCATTTAAGTTCCATTTCGGAGCCCCATCCTGTGTTCCGGCTACCGGTTTCGAATCGTCAGGTGCAGTGATAAATGCCGCGCAGATAGGTGAGTTGCTGCAAAGGGATGATATCACTTACCTTTCGGAAATGATGAATTTTCCCGGTGTGATTTTCGGTGACGCAGAAGTTCATCAAAAGCTGGCTTTTGCAAAAAAGTTCAACAAACCGGTTGATGGACATGCTCCCGGCCTGGATAGCGAAAATATTAAGAAATATGCTGCTGCAGGCATCACAACCGATCACGAATGCACAACGATTGCCGAAGCAATTGAAAAAATTAATGCAGGCATGCATATCCTTATCCGTGAAGGAAGTGCCGCACGTAATTTCGATGCTTTGGTTCCTTTATTGGAATCAAATCCTGAAAAGGTGATGTTTTGCAGTGACGACAAACATCCCGACGACCTGGTAGCCGGGTATATCAATTTATTAATAAAGCGGGCGATTAAAGCTGGTTATAATGAAATGGATGTTATCAGGGCTTGTACACTCAATCCTGTTAAGCATTACAAGCTCAGTTGCGGTCTGTTGCAACCCGGCGATGCAGCCGACTTTATTATTGTGGATAACCTTGAAAGTTTCACAATTCAGCAAACCTATATCAATGGAATTCTTGTAGCTGATCATGCTAAATCGTTGCTTCCATCTGATTCGTACGAAAAGCCAAACCAGTTCCTTGCTTCAAAAATATCGAAATCCGATCTGGAGATTAGTGCCGGTAAAGGCAGGTTGAAAGTAATCAAAGCCTTTGATGGGGATCTTGTTACAGGTAAATTATTTGCCGATCAGATAATAGTTGACGGAAAAGTTCAGACTGATATCCCAAACGATATTCTGAAAATTACGGTCATCAACCGGTATCAACCGTCAAAACCTGCCATTGCATTTATTAATGGTTTTGGGCTAAAACTGGGAGCAATAGCTTCAACTGTTGCCCACGACAGTCATAATATTATCTGTATTGGTACAAATGATACCGATATGGTTGCCGTAATCAATAGCCTGGTCGAAAATAAAGGCGGAATAGCTGTTACTGACGGGCAGCAACTTGATGTTCTTCCTTTGCCCGTGGCTGGCTTAATGGCCTCTGCCGATGGCTATGAAGTTGCAAAACTGTATGAACTTATCAATCAAAAGGCAGTAGCGCTCGGTGGTGCTTTAAAAGCTCCGTTTATGACACTTTCATTTATGGCCTTGCTGGTAATTCCTGAATTGAAGCTGAGTGATAAAGGATTATTTGACGGATTGAAATTTGCATTTACTGATTTATTTGAAGACGTTTCAATCTGAACCTTGGGAATTGAGCTTTTAGTAACTGATTTATTCAATTGAACAATATAATTTTTATATAAGTCAAATATTTTATTTAATTTGATGTTTGATTTTCAATACATTGCAGTATTTTCATTATAACGCATGAATAAATTTACATATTTACGATCTGGTAATGTATTTATTTATACTTTTGTAAAAAAATATTTTAAAATGACCGATCAATTGAAACTTGACATTGTAAAACTCGAAGCAGCCGCAAGCAAACTACGGGCAATGGCTCACCCGATGCGTATAGCAATTATCGAATTGCTGAATAACAATAAGAAACTCAATGTAACAGAAATATACGAATCACTTCGTATTGAGCAGGCTGCGGCATCGCATCACCTCAATATTCTGAAGAGCAAAGGCATTCTGGCTTCGAAGCGCGACGGCAAGCAGATTCACTATTCGCTGAAAAACAGTACGCTTCTCGATATCATCACCTGCATTAATAAATGCAACGAAGCTCAATAATTCTGCTGAGGTAATTTGTGTTATTAAATAGCCGGGCAGGACTATAAATCCCAGGTTTCTTCCAGTTCCCAGTTTGTGCGCACCTCAAATAACTTAGGGTGCACAAGCACTCTTTCGGGCTGGATTTTCTTTAAAAATACACCCGTATCCCATCTTCCATTGCCATTGGTATCCATTATGGCTTTAAGTCCGTATTTGCCCGGGGCAAGAATTCCGAAATCAACCCGTTTTTCGGATGTAATACTGCGCTCAGTCAGTGCCAGCCCTTTCTCGTTGAGTAACTGTATGATAACCGGGTAACTTTGATCTTGCCGGTTAATCAGAACTGCAAATTTACCGTACTCTTCAAGCGACCTCATCTGAAAAGTTACATGTGTAGAATCACAAGAATCACTGTAAATATCAGTAATTGAGCCTTTTGGGATATAAATGTTGTATTTGTCTGCGTCATTCCAGTTGTAAGTTATTAATAAATGCCGTTGAATACTGTCAGTAAATTTCACGACAGGAGTTACGGTTATAGTATCAGTTATCCTGCTGATTGTGAGCTTAATGGAATCAGCAAAAATACTTTTAACCGGGTTGACAAAGGTGAGAAAAAGCGGATTTCCATAACCAAGCATTCCTCCGCTTGTACTGGTATTATATCGTAATTGCTGATTTGTTTCCTGGTTTTTCGTTTTCCCGATTGTTTTTAAAGTGGTTGAGATGATAACAGTATCCAGAACAACCCCATCATCAGCTACTTCCAGTTTTAACGTATCAGGTTTATTCAGTAACCATGCATTCAGCGTATCGCCGCCATTATTCCATTCCAGAACCGACCAGGGGAGTGAATCCGGTAAATTAAGTACCCGGAACCCGGGTTTAACCATGCCATATCGAAAGGCAATATTGAGCCTGTTACTGGCAGCAATAACACTTTTCAGGATACGCTGAACCGAGTCTGGTTCAGGGAACATATCAATGGATACCAGCAACTGCTTTGCCGCTTCTCTGCCTGCAACGTTTGTGTCCTGAATATTGATAGCTGAATAATACGGAGTAACCGAATCGGAACTGAATCCGACTGTCTCGGTAGGCAGATTGTACATATAATCGCTGTTGCCATCGGTGAGTGCAACTGCACGGTATTTAACCGAAGCAAGATTATTCAGGTTGAAATCCCCTTTATCCGAAGTACGCGAAACATAGGTGGGAATCTGTTTCATGGGCAGCGAATCGGTAAAATCGGAATAAAGCATCACAAGTGCCCCTTTTACCGGCATGCGTGTGAAAGCATCTGTCACATTCCCCGAAAGGCTCAGTGAATCAATTTCCGAACCCGTTGAAAATGCAAAATTGAAATTAGTTACAGGGTTGCTTTCGGTAATGTCAACAATGGCATCGCCAAGGTAAAAATTATAGGTGGTATTTGCCCTGAGCGAATCTTGTATTTTAATCACCACAGAACGCCCTTTGGCTTTAATATCAGGAGTCTCAATCATCGGTGGCGAGATCAGGATAAATTTTTCAGGCGTTTTCAGCGCGACATATTCATTGAAATTAATAATGATCTTTTTGTCATTAAAATTTGTTGAAAGATTCTTTGGCTCGGAACTTACCATCTTTGGAGGTACAATGTCTTTGGGGCCACCTGTTGGCGAAACAATAGTAGCACACGCTACTACATATAAAACCATCGTTGCCGGAATCAGTAGTTTCAGAATCGGGGAGAAATATCTTTGCAAGCCTGGGGGCATAAGAGAACTAATTTGCTTTTGCAAAGATGCAAAAAAATAAAGGGGGAATATGTAGCTTATTTAGAGGAACTGGTTTTTTAACTTTTTTAAACAGTTTCAGTTCCTTTGTATTGTTACAATTACAGTTCGCTTAGTTTTATTACCTGAACTCCGGCTTTCCTGAGTTTTTTGATCGCTTTTTCTTTGCTTTTTTCTGTTTTGGCACCGACAGCTTCCGGAATCAGGTAAACGGTATAATTTCTTGATATGCCTCCAAAGGCCGTGTTTGAAACACATTCTTCTGCCAGCAAGCCGGTAATAATAATCTCTTTTGCATTGTTCTGCTCAAAAATATCCGTCATTGCTTTTACCGTAAATGCATCACCTTCAGTTTTCTCAAAAACGGTGTTATTGACGATTTTCAGGTTTTTATCAAATTCCCCTGCTGTAATTGTTTCCTTTTTAATTCCTTTAAAAGAAATGGAAAGCACAGCGGAATTTCCACTTGATTTAATGTAGATTACCTTGTCGGGATTAGTCTTTTCGATAACAGTATTTATTGATCTGAGCATTTCTGCTGCAGCTGAGTCAGGTAAAGAATTGTCAGTCCAGTATTGCTGAACATCAAGCACAATAGTATACTTTTCATTTGCATACTTCATGTCCTGCGAAAAGGCAAAACAGGTACATAAAGTAAATATTCCTGAAAGAATTTGTGTTTTACTCAACGTATTCATACCGCAAGTGTTTTGCTAAGGTGAATAATCGTGTAATTGGATTCAGAATGCTAACTTATTGTTTCTAAAATAGCAAATATACTGAATATCATTTTTACTTCCCATCAAACAGGCTGAAAAGATACAACCTCTATGGAAAAAATCGTGCAAACTATTATATTCAATTTCTTGCTTTAGTATCTATTTCGTTAGTAATTTTACATTTCGTACCCATAATCAATAGTCCGATGAAAACTATACAATGTTATACAATGATACTTTTCTTGATCCTGTCAGGCGGAACGGTTTCGTTAGGACAGAAAGTGTCAGTAATGCGGGATCTTGAGTTGATTTCGCAAAGTGAAAAATCAGCACACAGCAAACTTAATCAGCCACGCGAGCAACTGATTGTAAACAACTACGATCTGAAATACCACCGCTTTTATTGGTTTACTGATCCTGCCGAGCCATTTATCCGCGGGGCGGTTACATCGTACTTTGTTGCGACCCAGCCATTAATGAGCAGCATACAGTTTGAGCTTTCTTCGGGGATGTCAGCCGATTCAGCCGGGTATCATGGTTTTATTCATACCGTTAACCATTTTGGTAATGTGCTGACAGTTCCTTTTGGCGAAATAATCCCTGTCGGAACACTCGATTCGGTTACTGTATATTATCACGGCAATCCTACAACCACTGGTTTTGGCTCGTTTGGTACCGAAATTCATGCAGGAGCGCCCGGCATGTGGACACTTTCGGAGCCTTATGGCGCTGCCGACTGGTGGCCATCAAAGAATGATCTTACCGATAAAATTGATTCCATAGATGTTTATGTTGTTACTCCCAATGGAAACCATGTTGCCAGCAACGGAGTACTTATCAGCGAAACTCCTTTTGGTGCTAATTTTACTCTGGCACATTGGAAGCACCGATACCCGATTGTATCATATCTTATAGCCATTGCCTCAACAAATTATGCACGGTTTTCGGATTATTATGTTAAAGGCGGCGATTCACTTGAAATACTTAACTATGTTTACCCGGAGGATTCACTGGCTTTGCGCGAGAATGCGAAATCAGTACTACCCAGTATGGCATTGTTCGAAGATCTGTTTGAACCATACCCTTTCCGGACCGAAAAATACGGACATGCCCAGTTTGGCTGGGGAGGAGGGATGGAGCACCAGACTATGACTTTTCTGGGTAAGGGTGCCTTTGAACATGGAATAATCTCTCACGAACTGGCACATCAGTGGTTTGGCGATATGGTAACCTGTGGTTCGTGGGAGGATATCTGGCTGAACGAGGGCTTTGCAACGTATTGCACCGGACTGACTTATGAACATCTATTTGACGGATTTTACTGGCCTATCTGGAAACACAATACTATTTCGGCGGTGTGCTATTACCCCGATGGCTCAGTTTTTTGTGATGATACTACAAGCGTAGGAAGAATTTTTGATTCACGGCTTTCGTACCACAAAGGTGCCATGCTCCTGCATATGTTACGTTGGGTAGTAGGCGATAATGCTTTCTTTACCGGGATTAAAAATTATCTGAATGATCCTGATCTCAGGCATGGGTTTGCGCGTACAACCGATTTTAAGCAACATATCGAAGCTACTTCAGGCAAAGATCTTACCGGTTTTTTTGCCGATTGGTTTAAGGGTCAGGGTTTTCCAACCTATACTGTGAATGTCGGGCAAATGCCTGATAATAATGCTTCTGTAACTATTTACCAGGGGCAGTCGCATTCTTCCGTAGATTTCTTCGAAATGCCTGTTCCCGTTCAATTCTTCGGGGCGGGCATGGATACGGTTATTGTTTTCGATCACATTTCATCCGGCCAGGTGTTTCCAATAAACCCGGGTTTTCAGATTGACTCGTTAAAATTCGATCCCGAATTGTGGCTTGTTTCTTCCAATAATACAGTTTCATTAGGGAAGGGAGATTTACCTTTTGGTAAAAGCCTGCTTCTGCTGCCAAATCCTGCCAGCGATTATTTATACATTCAGCACAACCTGGGGAAGATTTATTCTTTGGAAGTATTGGCAATGGATGGGAACCAGGAACAGATCAGCCAGGTAAATGAGGAAGAAACACGAACAAAGATCAATATAGAGAATCTGAAACCGGGAGTGTATATTTTGCGAATAGGCTACCAGGAAGGAAATGTTACACGAAAATTTGTGGTGAACAGGTAGGAATTGAACCTGGTTTCAGATTGCAATAATTCGGAACTTCTGTTCAGTAAATTTTCAAAAATTCAGAATGAATTTCTATTTCTTACAAACTAATTCCCACATTCAACATTCAACATTATAGAGTTCCGAAAGAATACCCTTTCGCGATACAATACTCAATATACCGTGGCAGCGCATATTCCATCCGCTCGTGGGCTTTTATGCTGTCGTGAAAAACAATAATTGAACCAGGCCTGGTGTTATTAACTGCCTTGGCCAGGCACTGATCGCCTGAAAGGTTTTTGTCATAGTCACCCGTAAGCGCGCTCCACATAATAATCCGGTAATCTTGCTTTAGTTTCCGGGCAAGTTTAAAATTGATCTGCCCGTGTGGTGGCCTGAATAAATTACTATTCACAAGTTTCTGGCATTGTTCCACTTCATTCAGATACGATTTGTAATCCGTTTTCCAGGCTTTTACATGGTGGAAAGTGTGGTTGCCAACCGCATGTCCTTCTTTAATAATCATATCGAATATTTCAGGGTACTTCTCCACATTCTCCCCGACACAAAAAAAAGTAGCTTTACTATTGTATTTCTTCAATATCTCAAGAACCAGCGGTGTTGCTTCAGGTACAGGGCCATCATCAAAGGTCAGAAAAACTTCCAGTTTTTCAGTTGAAACACTCCACACAAGCCCACGGGGATAAATAGCTCTGATCCAGAATGGGGCTGAATAATACTTCATTGTTAAATTTTATTCAGCTAAAATAAGGAATATTTTTGATTGTGGATTGTGGGTTGCGGATTGCGGAATGCGGATTTTGGAATGCGGAATGCCACGGTATTTTCAGACACAAACCCTACTGATTAAGGTATTTTTGGTTTGCAAATGATGATATTTTCTTTGACAGAATGATAATATCTAATGATTATATTCTGATGCCTTCTCTTCTGACGATTTCCAGAAGTTGTGATACATGGTCAGTCTGAAATCTTTTCAACCCCACGGAATAAGGTTCAATGCGGGAATCTACCTGGGTGGTGTAAAGCCAGGGTTTTGACAGAATGATATCATCGTTTGTATCAAAAAGAGAGGAGACAAGTAAAAGGTCAATATCACTATCCTGGCTGGCTTCATCACGCGCATAACTACCGTATAAATAGGCCATTGCTATTGGTATTCCTGCCTGGTTCAAGGTATCCAGGTATTTTTTTACCAGGGTTATAACTTCTGATTGAGACATTCCAGTAAAGATTTTGTCTTGTTAAGATAATTGTGTATTGTATCCATTGAAGGCGTTTCAGGTCTGTAGTCCGGGTAACGCCCTTCCAGTTGATACTTCATCAATACCGACATGAGTATCCTTTCTTCTTAACTTACCTGAACTTTAGCTATTTCCAATAAATATGGCAAATTATGAGATTTTGGTGGCAGGTTTCCTGTTTCTTTAACCAACAATGCCTTAAGAATCTTCTCAATTGAAAGGTGGCAAAAGAACAGCCCATGAACAAACTTTCTATTGTTAATCAGGATTAAGGCAGTATCTATATCGTTGAAAGCTCCGCCCTGCCAATACTCTATTTGCTTATTAATGTCAATCATTGATGCAAATTATAATCTGATTAAACAAAACTGCGCTATTATGCAAAGATATGAAATTGAATGCTCTCAATTAAATAATTAAGTTAATGAGGATTGCGGAGTCGTAAATTTTCGTTTTTTGAATCAATCATAGCTATAGGCTGAAGTCCAATGTCATTTAGTTAAGGATTTTGAATCTTTATAGATTTTACCGCAAAGTTCGCTGAGGAAGCACAAAGTACCGCAGAGATAATAATCGTTATATCTCTCTGCGAAACTCCGCGTAAGACTTTGCGGATCTCTGCGGTTAAATTTTCAATATTTTCTGTTAACTAAATGACATTGGGCTGAAGTCCCAAATTCCAAATCCCAATTTCCAGTTTCCAATTTCCAGTCTCCAGTCTCCAGTCTCCAGTCTTAGGTTTCTTGTCTTTTGCCGACTGCCGACTGCCGACTGCCGACTTTCTACTATTTCCCTATCATCTCAAACATTTCCCTCAACACCTGCTTATCGTCAAAATCAAATTTCTTTCCTTTAATCTCCTGGTATTTTTCATGCCCTTTACCTGCCACCAGTATGATATCTTCTTCCCTTGCCAGGCTCACTGCCGTTTTGATGGCCTCCCGCCTGTCGGTGATCGAAATAACTTTTCGCTTAGCCGTTGCCGGTAACCCTTCTTCCATATCCCTGATGATGTCTTCCGGTTCTTCATCACGCGGGTTATCTGAGGTGAAAATCGCTTTATCACTGTGTTCACAAGCCACTTCAGCCATAAGCGGACGTTTAGTCTTATCGCGATTGCCGCCACATCCCACCACGGTAATTATTTTTTCACCGCCCCGGCTGAGTTTCTTTATAGTGGTAAGTACATTCAGCAATGCATCCGGGGTATGGGCGTAGTCAATTATGCCAATTACTTTTTCGTTTTTTGAAACAATGTATTCAAATCTGCCTTCAGCTCCGGTAAGGTTGCTTAACACACGTAATACTTCCTGCCTGTCTTCACCAAGACAGATGGCCGCTGCATAAACAGCAAGCAGGTTATACGCATTGAATTCTCCGATCAGCCTGAATTGAACTTCCTGCTCATTGATCAGCATTTGCAGTCCGGCCAGGCTATTGTCCAGTATCCTGCCTTTGAAATCTGAGATGGACCGGAGACTGTAATAAAACTTATCTGCAGGTGTATTCTGCAACATCACTGCACCTCGCTTATCATCGAGGTTGGAAATGGCAAAAGCCTCAGAGGTTAGATTATCGAAGAAGGATTTCTTTACCCTGATATATTCATTAAAAGTTTTGTGATAATCCAGGTGGTCATGCGTGATGTTACTGAAGATCGCACCGGTAAAATAAAGCCCGGTTATGCGATGCTGGTGAATGGCATGGCTGCTGCATTCCATAAATACATGTGAACAGCCGGCATCAAGCATTTTTCGCAACAATGCATTCAGGCTGATTGCATCCGGTGTTGTATGCGAAGAGGGAATAACTGCATTCCCTATCTGGTTCTGAACTGTTGAGATCAAACCACAGAGGTGATCCAGCTCTGTGCACATTTTGAATAACAGTGTGGCGATGGTAGTCTTGCCATTTGTACCGGTCACCCCTACCAGTTTCATTTTTTCCGAAGGGCGGCCATAGAATTCATGTGCCATATAGCCAGCCGCTTCCCCACTGTCTGCCACCTGTACATAGGTAATACCTGCTGCTAATTCAGCAGGCATTTCTTCACATATGATGGCAGATGCACCTTTCTCAATGGCTGCCTGGATGTATTTATGCCCGTCGATTGCCGTTCCATGAATGGCAATAAAGCAGCCGCCCTTCTCCACGCTCCTTGAGTCGATATGGATACTGTTCACATCGGTGGCAGTGCTGCCACTCACAGATCGGAGGCTTACCTTATATAATATGTCTTGTAAAACGGGCATTAATATATTTCTTTGCTTAGCTATTTTTTTGCTGTTAATTTCATTACCGGTTCCGCTGGTATATTCATCTCCAGGTAAACCGTCTGGCCTTTTGCAATTTTTGTTCCTGCAGCTATCGATTGCGTTTTCACTTTTCCTTTTCCGTTGACAACCACCTTCAGTTTCATGTTTTCCAACAGGAATAAAGCATCTTTAAGCCCCATCCCTTTCACAACCGGCATGGTATTGTTTGAAGTGGACAGCTTATGTGCTGTAGGTAAAAATTGTTCATTGACTACGAAAGCCCACTTACTCTTTCCGGCTGAATCTCTCACAGCTATATCAAGCGCTGTATTGACTTTCTGAAAATCTGCATGCCATCCGCTCCATGCATAAAAACTGCTGTCCTTCCTCGGCACGGGTGCGTATAAGGGTTGCGACTCCACATCCAGAGCATATAATTTATCAGCCACCTCCCTGAACACCGGGCCAGCAACAACACCACCATAATATTTATGCGCAAAGGGTTTATTCTTTATCACTACGATACAGGAGTAGCGCGGATTATCAGCTGGAAAATAACCGGCAAATGAAGACTGGTAAATATGATCCGCGTAACCCCTTGTACCATTGGCAACCAGTGCAGTACCGGTTTTCCCGGCAATTGTATACAAAGGAGTTTGCATGCTTTTTGCAGTTCCTGCCGTCACCACACCTTCAAGGCTCGATCTCAACTGTGCAAGAGTTGCATCACTGCAAATTTTTTCAGTCAATACCACCGGCTCAAAGGATTTTAATACCTGCCCGTCTTTCAAAACCGCATTCACCAGGTAAGGTTTCATCATGGTACCACCATTTGCCACAGCGTTATAGATCATCAGGGTATGCAATGGCGTTAGTGACAGGTTATAACCAAATCCCATCCAGGGAAGGGTTGGTGCGCTCCAGTATTTACTTTTAGGGGTAGGGATCACCGGCTTGCTTTCTCCTACGAGGCCGAGGCCGGTAAGGGTATCAAGCCTGAGTTTATACAAATGCTCGAGGAACGACTGTGGCTTGTTACTATAATAAGCTGTAACAAGTTTTGCCATGCCAACATTTGAACTCAGTTCAAATGCCTGCTTAACGGTTACCTGTGTACGCCCGTGTTTTTCACTGTCGTAAACAGTTCGCCCGGCCACTTTCCAAACACCACCTTCAAGGTTCACCTGCTGGTCCAATGTTGCATACTTATCTTCCAGTACAGAAAGCAGGGTCACCAGCTTGAACGTAGAACCGGGCTCAGACTTTGTGATAGCATAGTTAAAATCCTCGGCATAGGTGCCATCCGGTTGCCTGCCAAGGTTTACAATGGCCTTGATCTTGCCGGTACTGACCTCCATAACAATGCAGGTGCCATGAGCACATTCATTCCCAATCATCATTTTCATCAGGGCCTGCTGCGCGATGTCCTGGATATTTACATCCAGTGTGGTAAGCAGGTCCTTACCATTTATCGGTTCTATTTCAGATCCTTCAATGGGAACAAAAGCACCACCGGAAATTCGGCGTACAAGCCTTTTCCCGGTTACACCACGCAGTAAGCTGTCGTAGGTTTTTTCCAGCCCGACATTCTTATTCACCATTTTGCCATCGCTTCCTACATATTCGCGGGAAAGGCCAATGGTTCGGTTTGCCAGTAAGCCAAACGGCGTGAGCCGTTTTTCCCTGTCTTCAAAGATGAAACCACTTTTATTGCGGCCGCTCCTGATCAGTGGAAAATTGCGCATAAGCTGGTACTCACGGAAACTGATGTTTTTCTTCAGCAGGTAATAGCGTTCTTTCTTTTTGAAAGCCCGCTGCATTTCATTTTTATACTCTTTGGTGGTTTGATCAGGGAAAAGTGAAGCAAGGTTATAAGAAAGGGAGTCGATGTTTTCGCGGAAACGTTTGCCGTTTTTCTCCCTGAGTCCTTCAGCACCAAAATCTATGCGAACATCAAAAAAAGGAATTGAGGTACTCAGCATGCTGCCGTCTTCGCTGTAGATGGTACCCCTGTCTGCATCCATTTCCCGGTACTCCAGGTGGAGGCTGTCGCTCAGGCTTTTCCAGTAGGCCCCTTCAGCGGTTTGAATATAAACAGCTTTTCCCAACACAAAAATGCTGAAGACAACGATGCCGAGGAAGATCAGGTACACTCTCCACAGTATGTCTTTTTTAACTTCCAATCAGCAGTTTATTTTGGTTTTGTTTTAAGGGATCAGTGTGTCTTTTAATCTGACAGGTGGTTGCATGATTTCCTTTAATCCAAGTGGTTCCACCGCTTTAACCACTTCGCTTTGCTTATGCCGGAACATCAGTTCGCTCTTAACCGTTTTAAACTCATACTGTAATTCTTTCAGCTCGCGGGCAGTGCGGTTGATGTTCTTGATTTTCTTTTCGGCATAATGCCCGTTATAGATGTAGAGAACAGTTAGCAGTGACAGAAAGAGGAAGAAAGGAGTATTCCTGACTATCCAGTGATAGTTCAGAAACAGCCTCTTCCACTCGGGGCGGGACTCTTTCGGATTTTGCTGTTCGTTCATGTAACACCCTTTGATGGTTTTTTTCAGGATATTAGGATTTACACGAAAATCATTGTCTGTCTATTTTCTTTCTGCAATGCGCAGCTTTGCGCTTCTTGCTCTTGGATTCTTTCTGATTTCTTCCGGTGAAGGAAGAATTGGTTTTTTGTTGATCATGCACAAGGGGTTGTCAACCCTTGTTCCATACACTTCATCAGCCTCAGGCTCCTGCACACTACCCTGACGAAAAAAATTCTTTACGATGCGATCCTCCAGGCTGTGAAAAGTGATGACCGCTATGCGACCGCCGGGTTTTAACAGGCCAGGCAGTTGTTCAAGCATTTCCTCCAGTGCGCCAAATTCGTCGTTGACCGTAATTCTCAGTGCCTGGAATACCTGTGCGAAATACTTGTTCGGGTTGCCTTTAACCACAGGATGCAGCGCCTCTTTGAACTGGCGGATTGTTTTCAGGGGAACGGATTGTCGGTATTCGGTTATGGTACGGGCAAGTGTTTTGGCGTTTGTCACTTCGCCATATCGTTCAAATATTTTATGCAGTTCCTGCTCCGAAAGATCCTGCAGGACTCCTGCAGCAGTTAAAGGCTGACGAGGATCCATACGCATATCAAGCGGCGCATCGAAACGAGTGGAAAACCCCCTTTCTGCTTCATCAAATTGGTGGCTGCTCACGCCCAGGTCGGCCAGTATCCCATCCACTTTACCTGCCTTGTATAATTTCAGAAAGCGGCCGATATGCCGGAAATTATGCGGAACAAAAACCAGTCGCGTATCAGCCGGCAGGTTTTGCCGGGCATCTTCATCCTGGTCAAATGCGAATAATTTTCCCTTTTCCGATAACCTCTCCAATATCCCCCGGCTGTGCCCCCCTCCTCCGAATGTGCAATCAACATATATTCCATCCGGCTTTATGTCGAGGCCATCGAGAGCCTCCTTCAGCATAACCGGAATATGGTAGGGGATATCCCCTTTTCCCGAATCTGTTGTTGGCTGCTGCTCCGGCATAAGGTTGATTTTAGCCGGCCATTACAAACCCGGCGGGGCCATTACTCCCGCTGCCAGGCTGCTGAATGCTTCCGGTGAAAAAGAATCAAAGAACTCCTGGTACTTGTTTTTGTCCCATATCTCCATTTTATTGACCGCTGAAACAAGCACTATATCCCTTTCCAGGCTTGCATGTTCCATCAGGTTCCGGGGGATGAGGATCCGGCCGGCACTGTCCAATTCCAGGGAAATGGCACCATTCAAAAAATAGCGCCTGAATTCCCGCACTTTGGGGTCAAAATCGTTCAACTGACTGATCCTGTCGAAAATGGGGCTCCAGCTGCCCATCGGGTAGATGGTCAGGCATTTTTCAAACCCCCTGTTGATAACAAACTGGGTATTTTCCCCCTCCGGCAGCTGTTTTTTTATTCCAGCCGGGAGCAGAAACCTACCTTTGGGGTCTAATGTTGCCTCAAATTCGCCTAAGAAACCAGTCATTTACAGTTAATTACAAAAAACGGACCATTATTTACACAAAATAACACAATTTCCCACTTTGGATGGAAATTTTGGATTTTTTAATTTTTCCACAGCCTAGAATGAGGCTGTCAGGGGTTTTAGGCGGAAATGTTCATTTTCAGTGTTACTAAGTGTGTTTTGCAGGTGGATAACCTGTGCATATCCACAAACCCCATGGATCCGGGATATGTACCTCATAGTGCTGTGCGATGTAACTTTGTGTCAGCGTCAGTTAGCCGCTTTACCAATATGCACCCAAAAGATCTGTCCATTGCCGGGTTCAGCTATGAGCTGCCGGCTGAAAGAATTGCCCTTCATCCATTACCCGAAAGAGATTCTTCCCGGCTGCTGGTTTGGCGAAACGGCCGGATGAAAGAATCCATTTACCGGAATATTGCCCGGGAGATACCCGCCGGCTCCCTGCTGGTGTTTAATGATACCCGGGTTTTAAAAGCACGCATACTTTTCACCAAACCCAGCGGAGGGGTCATTGAGATCTTTACCCTTGAACCCGCAGGCAGTTTTGCAGACATGGCCACGGCACTTCAACAAACCGGCAGTGTGGAATGGAAATGCCTGGTGGGCGGTGCATCCAAGTGGAAACATGACTATGTGCCGGAAAAGATCATCCAGACAGACAATGGCCGGGTGACCCTTCGCGCAGAAATACGGGAACGGCTAACCGATTCCTTTTGCATACGGTTTACCTGGACACCGGGGTCTTTGACATTTCCGGATATCCTCCAACTGGCCGGAGAGGTACCACTCCCACCCTATATCAAACGTATAGCCGAAGAATCGGATGTTGGCAGATACCAGACTGTTTATGCCCGCGAATCAGGTTCTGTTGCTGCGCCAACCGCAGGCCTGCATTTTACAGAAGCCATCTTCCGGGATCTTGCAGCAAAAAATATTCAACAGGTTTTTGTTACCCTCCATGTGGGTGCAGGCACATTCAAACCGGTGAAAGCGGAGAAGATTTCAGGTCACGAAATGCACAGCGAATACCTGGAAGTAAACACCGAAACCATTCAGCAACTGGCGGCACACAAAGGGCCCCTTTATGCAGTAGGTACCACTTCACTGCGGACACTGGAAAGCCTGTACTGGATGGGGGTGAAAGCCGCACATAAAAGGGATATAAGCCCTGAAGAGCTGGCTGTTACACAATGGGAAGTGTACGATAACCTGGCCGACATCAATATGTCCCGAAAGGATGCACTCAACAGCTTACTTCAATGGATGACCGAAAGAAGGATCACCCGGCTGATCAACCATACACAGATCATGATCGCACCAGGGTACAGATTCAGAATGATCACCGGACTGATCACCAATTTTCATCAGCCGCAGTCAACTTTACTGCTGCTGATTGCGGCCATTACCGGACCGGAATGGAAAAACATCTACGCCTATGCGTTAGATAACGGTTTCCGGTTCTTAAGTTACGGCGACGGTTGTTTACTGGAAGCGGGACATTAACTTATTGCAGTTATGATTTCAGCGGAATATCCACGGTGAATATACTTCCTTTCCCCGGGGCACTTTCTGCCTTGATCTTTCCTTTATGTGCATCCACCATGGACTTAACATAGCTGAGCCCAAGCCCAAAACCTTTTACATTGTGTACATTACCCGTATGTGCACGATAGAATTTTTCGAATATCCTGGCCAGGGTTTCCTTACTCATTCCTATGCCGTTATCTTCAATACGGATACGGATATTTCTGCCAGACAACTGTGTGGAAATTTTAATAACAGGCGGAACATCCTCCCTGCTGTATTTAACAGCATTATCAACCAGGTTGCTCAGCATATTGGTAAAATGAAGCTCGTCCCCTTCCACCATGTCTTGCGCTGCAGCCAGTTCCAGAATGGCTTTCCCACCCCTTTCATTTAATTGCAGTTCAAAATTATCGCGGATATTTTCCAGCAAACTGTGCACATGAAGTGGCCGGGGATTGATCTGTATGGCATCCTTATCCAGCAAAGCGGCCTGAAGGATGGTCTCCACCTGTTTATTCATCCGCTTGTTTTCATCTTTGATGATACTGCTGAAATAAAACATTTTCTCCCTGTTGCCAATTACTTTTTCATTTCGAAGAGCATCAACCGCAAGTGAAATAGTAGCCAGAGGCGTCTTTAGTTCATGCGTCATGTTATTGATGAAATCTGACTTGATCTCACTCAGTTTCTTTTGCCTCAGCAGTGTTCTTACAGTCAAATAAAATGCAGCGATAATGGTCAGGGTAAACAATATGGCACCTGCGATCATCCAACCCAGGGAACGCAATACGTAATCCTGCAAGTCGGAAATTACAATGATCAGCCTCTCATCAGGAGACAGGCTCTCTGTTTCACTGCCAGACAAGGAAACCAGCGGCCAAACGGCTACCCAGTTATGAATGGTATCGGTAAGGGCTTTTTCGTAGCTCTGTTCAAACTTTCCGGATACCATTTCATAGCCGAATGTATTGGCACTGGAGATAATGGCAAACTCAAATTTGGTGTGCCCCTGGCTGTGTTTTTCAAATGACCTGCGGAGTTTTTTATGGATATCCATCACCGAATACTTCTGTGCAACGGTTGGAGCCCGCATGAGGTTCAATAACTGGTCCCTTGGCCATTCAGACATGATTTTTGGCGAGATCAGTGAGGGGAATTTACTTTTTTCTTCCACCAGTTCTTCCACAACTTCAAACATGGCCACATTCACCTGGTCCCTGACCTGATCTTTTTTGATGTGCAGCATGTTCTTGATCCAGGATACCTGGATAATGATGATTCCCATTAAAGAAAGCGTGATCAGTATGGTTATGCTGGTAAAGATTTTCTTCATGCGCCTGCAAAAATAATATGCGGTTACAATGCCCCATCGGGGCCGGATACTAATTAACTAAGGTTTATGACTTGTTAAAATGCCGATGCGGCGTGAATTTAAGACAGATTCCCCGATAAAAACCTGTTTTCCGGTATCCTATCGCGAAAATGTCTTTGTCCTGTTTAAATTTTACTATTACCTTAGAAAACATGAATGCTCCCTCACAAGGCATGTTGCTTATTGCGGAACCTTTTCTTAAGGACCCTAACTTCAAGCGAACTGTTGTGTTGCTTTGCGAGCACCAGGAAGCAGGCAGTTTTGGTTTTGTCCTTAACCGTGAAATTGAACAAACACTGGAGGAACTTTTACCCGACCTGGCAGGATTGGATAACCCGGTATATTATGGCGGGCCTGTCCAGAAAGATACCCTGCACTTTCTGCACCAGTATCCTGAATTAATACCAGGTGGATTTGAAGTGGCCGATGGTATTTACTGGGGCGGTGATTTTGACCTGGCTATACAATTCCTGCGTGAACAAAAAATAGACCCCGATAAGATCCGCTTTTTTATAGGCTACTCTGGCTGGACAGGCGGACAACTTGAATTAGAATTGAAAGAGAACAGCTGGCTTATGACACCGGCGCTCCGGAAACTTGTCTTTCACCGAAAGATGAATGAAATTTGGAAAGACTCCCTGCGCAATATGGGCGGAGAATATGAAATGATGATCAACTTTCCGGTTGACCCGAGCCTGAATTGAAATCGAAAATCGAAAGTCGAAAATCGAAAGTGAATACAAACACATTAACCGCTACGTAAAAAACAGGATAAATCAGGTTCCGGAGGTATTACTCCTTACCACCCCAATGCCAGCCTCTGGCTTGTTTCTTGTGCAATAAGGCCGGAATTGAAATCGAAAATCGAAAGTCGAAAATCGAAAGTGAATACAAACACATTAACCGCTACGAAAAAAACAGGATAAATCAGGTTCCGGAGGTATTATTCCTTACCAACTTTCCTGCCAGGAAAACAATTATCAGCCCCAATAAAACAACCAATCCCAAAGCCAGCCTCAGGCTTGTTTCATGTGCGATAAGGCCTATTACCGGCGGGCCTATCAGGAAGCCGGTAAAACCAATGGTACTTACTGTAGCCAGGGCAGCCGAGGGAGCCATGGTTTTACTCTTTCCGGCGATCATATAAACAATAGGGAAAACCGAAGACACCCCTAAGCCTACCAGCGCATAACCAACTATAACTGCAAAGGGTACCTGCCAGGCAAGAGCAAGCGTAAGTCCCGATGCAATTAATAGACCGTTGAATATGAGTGTATTTTTATATCGGAAAAACTGGATCAGCCTGTCGCCCATCAATCGTCCTATGGCCATGGCAAATGTAAATGCTGTGTATCCGGTAGTGCTCACTTTACCCGGATCGGTAAGCGTTTGCCTGTAATACAGTGAACTCCAGTCGGCCATGGCGCCTTCTGCCATCGCAGTGCAAAAACAAATCAATCCCAGTAAAAGCAGTGCCTTGTCTGGCCAGGTAAAAAGTTTCTGTCCTGATTCCGCATGCTGGTGATCCTTTACCATATAAAAATACATCCACAGGGTTATGGCCATTGCAGCTACGGAAACTATGAGGAAATGTTGCTGGGTGGTCTGGTTATTTCTCATCGACCAGCCCCCGATAACAGCACCGGCCAAAGCACCGATACTCCATTGTGCATGCAGGCCTGAAAGGATTGGTTTCTGTAAAATATGTTGCACACTAAGCCCCTGGGTATTCATGGAAATATTCAGGATATCGCCTGCAAAGCCAAAGAAAAAAAGCAGAACAGATAATTGCCAGACTTCATTTGCATGAGAGATCAGTAATAACACTATCCCATACCCTATCGCTGCAATGCCTGTAACTACTTTACTGCCAAAACGATGGACCGACCAGCCGGCAATAGGCAGGGCAACCAGGGAGCCCATTGGAAGCATAAACAGCAATCCCCCAAGTTGTGCCTCATTCAGTTTAAAATGATCCTTGATAGATGGAATACGGGCGGCCCAGGTAGAAAAAACCAGTCCGCAAAAGAAAAAATAAAAAGAAACGGAAATCCTGGAGGCTAATACACGATTGACTGTCTGCATGCTTTGTTAAAGATAATATAGCTTTTCATTCCGAACATTAAACAGGTTTAACGATGCCAGTTTTTTTATATATTTTTATTCCAAATGCACCATATGAACCTTCCTGTTATGTTTAAAAGCGCCCGGATAAAAACCCCTTTATTCATCCTCATTTTTTTTCTGCTGGCCTTTAGCCGTTGCAATAAAGACAGCGGAAGCAACTCAGGCAGTGGTGGTTCAACGCCATTGCTCTCCATAACACCTATTACATTGAATGAAGGAACTGGAGGAAATACAAAATTTGGATTTGAACTTACCCTTTCTGCGGCCTACACCCAGGCCGTTTCTGTAGAAATAAGCACTGCAAGCGGCTCAGCTATATCGGCAGAAGATTTTGTGGCAGTTGATAAACAAGTGGTCACAATCCCGGCCGGACAAACCAAGGGAACCTTCAACGTTGATGTTATCGGTGATGAGTGGAAAGAGGCAACGGAAGATTTCCTCATACAACTTACCAACCCTGTTAACTGCCGTTTGGCAAGCCTCAACTATAAAGGATTTATCCTGAATGATGACAGCAGGATCAGGATCAATGACGATGGCAGCAATACTTCTCCAGATACATATCCTGGTTATACCCTTGCCTGGTCCGATGAGTTCAGCGGTGCGGCACTGAACCAGGCAGACTGGAATTATGAATTGGGTGATGGCTGCCCAAATAATTGCGGCTGGGGAAATAATGAACTGGAATGGTACACTGCCGGCGATAACCTGTACATGCAGGATGGTAAGATGATCATTGAGGCACGTCCGGAAAGCAAGGGTGGGAAAAATTATACTTCCACACGCATCACCACCCAAAATAAAAGAACCTTCACTTTTGGCAGGATCGATATTCGGGCTAAAGTGCCAAAAGGCAAAGGTGTATGGCCTGCGCTTTGGATGCTGGGAACCAACATTACCACCGTAAGCTGGCCCAAATGCGGAGAGATGGATATTATGGAACTGCTGGGACAGGAACCCAACAAAGTTCACCAAACGATTCATTACGGTCCGGGTCCGGGAAGTATTCAAAAAACCAATAGCAGAATTTCACCTACGGCTTACAGCGATGCGTTTCATCTCTACAGTCTCAACTGGGAACAGGACAGGCTGCAGTTCCTGGTTGACAATGTTGTTTTACTGGAAGCTAATAAAGCTGATTTTGGCGGAAACGCTTATCCATTCAATGATCCTTTCTTTTTTATTATGAACATTGCCGTTGGTGGTAACTGGCCCGGAAGCCCTGATGCAACCACACAATTCCCGCAATGGATGATGGTGGATTATGTACGGGTTTTTCAAAAGTAATAACTTTACGCCCCGGTAATCAATGTGCCAATAGCTGCATAGCCATTAAGATTCATACCTTTAAAGAGATGAAAATTGCCATTCTCACTATGGGCACCAGGGGCGATGTTCAGCCGTTTGCTGTGCTGGGGAAAGCATTGAAAGAACGTGGACACGAGGTAAAACTTTCCACAGCAAAAAATTTCGAATCACTCGTCAGGTCATATGGTATCGACTTTATTCCCATTGAAGCCGATTACCAGGCTATATTGGATTCTGAAGAAGGAAAAAAAATCATGAAAGCCAATCCCTTCGTGATCCAAAAAAACCTGGAGAAATGGATTTACCCACTGGCGGAACAGTCTTTGAAAGCCTTTTATGCATTGGCAAATGAAAGCGACCGGGTAATATATCATGTGAAATCAATGGCGGACAGTTTTTCTGATTGCTTCCCTGAAAAAATGATCAGGGCAATGGTTGTTCCTGCCGTTCAGCCAACTTCGGCATTTTCAAACCCGGCATTCAGTGGATTTCCCATACCGGGATTCCTGAATAAGTTCAGTTATACTCTTACCAATCTTGCCGTTAAGATGATGTCCAAACCCATAAAACGTTTTCGGCAAAGCGTTGGGCTTACAGAAAAATATACTGTACCCGAAACAACTTTTCTGTATGGCATCAGTCCGGAATTTTTGAACCGGCCTGATGATTTTCCGGCAAACAGCTTCTTTACCGGCTTCTGGCTTGAAAATACTGATCAGCAATTAGACCAGGAGCTGGTTGAATTCATACACAAAGGAGAGCCGCCATTGCTCCTTACATTTGGCAGTATGCCATTTAAAAGTTCTTTCGATATCCAAAAAGCGCTTTTAAAATTGGTAAAAGAATTACAAACAAGGATCGTTATTGTGAAAGGCTGGGGATTCGACAATACATCAATACTCGAAAATAATGAGAACATTAAAATAATTTCCTCAGCACCATACGAAAAACTTATCCCACTGGTAAAAGCTGTTATACATCATGGTGGTTTAGGTACCACCGCAGAATGCCTGAGAGCGGGAAAACCGTTTTTAATTTGTCCGATATTGTACCCCATTGGCGACCAGATGTTCTGGGGAAAACTTGCGGCAAAACACAACATTGCCCCTCATCCGGTTCCGGTAAAAAAAATGACTGAAAGAAAATTGATAGATAATGCAAAACTGCTGCTGACCCATAAACAGTTTCAGGAAAATGCCCAAAAACTATCTGCAAAAATCCGAAAGGAAAATGGTGTTATGCATGCAATCAGGATTATTGAAAATAATAACACTTTGCGCTGAGTATCCTTTTAACAGACTTTTACCGCAAAAAAAGGTGGCCAAAAAATTACAATCTGAAACTCAATGAATCGGAACATAATGCCAAAAATCTGCCTGCTGGTATGCCTGATTTTATTTAGCCATTTAACAAAGGCACAATCAACTTTTAAAAAAAATGATATTTACCTGGAAGCAGGCGGGCATGGGCTGTTTGGGTCTGTCAATTATGAAAGGCAGCTGACCAGATCACCTGGCCTGGGAGTGCGCGTTGGCCTTGGTTTTTATGCAGAAAATGCTTTCTACCTGACCATTCCGGCGGGCATAAATTATCTCTTCAAATTACCCGGTAAAAATTCTTTTTTAGATGCCGGCATCGGGGGTTCATGGACAAAACTGGATGGCCGATTATTTGGTGATACACAGGATGCGCTGGAAGAAAACATCTTTAATTTCATACCCAGTATTGGTTACAGAAGGCATACTGCCAAAGACATGATGTGGCGTGTAAGTTTCACCCCTGTCTTCAATGAATATGTATTCCTGCCATGGGTTGGACTGTCATTTGGCAAGCGATTTTGATGATAAATAACTAAGCCAGGGGATAGATGATAGAGGAAATTGGATTTTGGATATTGGATATAAGTTATTGGATATTAAATACTTTAAAATTTCTGAGTACATTCAACAAAACTCCACCGAACTTCCTTATTCCTTGTTCTTTATTCTTTATTCTTTATTCTCTATTCCTCTTCTCCTTCCAACACCTTCCGCATAGCTTCCCCTTTCAGCATACATTCTGCGTACTCCGCTTCAGGATCACTGTAATGGGTAATTGCAGAGCCGGTTGGGAAGGAAAGGTACCGGCTATCGGCATTATACAGGATACTTCGGATAACCACATTAAAATCAAAATCACCACCGGGTGCAATGTATCCCACCGCTCCGGAAAATAATCCACGGCGGCTTTTTTCATATTGCTCGATGAGCTGCATCACTTTTCGCTTAGGCGCTCCCGTCATGGAACCCATGGGAAATGTTGCCCGTATAATATCCTCAAAGGCCACACCCTGCTTTAATTCACCGCTTACAGTCGATATCATCTGGTGAACCTGCGGAAACGAATAGATACCAAACAACTCATCAACATTAACCGAACCTTCCACACATACCCTAGAAAGATCATTTCGCACTAAGTCAACAACCATCACATTTTCTGAGCGGTCCTTCTGGCTTGATAAAAGCTTTTCTTTCTGAACCCGGTCCTGTTCAATATTGGTCAACACCCTGTGCAGGGTCCCTTTGATTGGCTGGGAAATGATCTGCCAGCCTGTTTTCCTGAGGTATCTTTCCGGGCTGGCACAAAGCAAATATCTGTTTCCGGTTTTATAATATGCAGAAAACGGATTGGGTGACAGGCTGGTCAATTTGGAAAAAACCTCAACCGGATCAATAATGATATCAGGTATATAAAACTCCTGGCAAAAATTGATCTCATAACAATCACCGCGCCGGATATGCTCCTTAAGCATTTGAACAGTCTGCAGATATGCCGGCTTTTCAATCCTTTGCAGAATGTTTACATCCTGCATCAATGACTCTTTTTGAAACACCGGTTGATGCAAAATACTTTCGAAAATTTCTTCCTGATCATTTCCTGCTGTACCAATCCGAAGTTGATGCCTATCCAGTATCACAACTATCTCAGGTACAAAAAAGAAAAGGTCCGGAAAACCAATATGATCAGGCAGTAATGACCGAAGGCCTTCGATCTCATTTTTAAGGTCATATGATAAATGACCAAAGATCCAGTCATGCTGCGTTTCCATGAATGCCCCGAGTTCGGCCAGGGCCTTGCCTGATTCTATATTTGTTGATGTATAAATGCCGGCACCGAGAAGGCATTCGCTGGTGTGCAGAGGAGAATCGTACCGGTTATTATCTAAAAAACAGCAAATATTGAACTGGTTCGACCAATGCAACATTTGCTGTTTTATGGAATCAAAATCATGTATGGGAAAAGAACGGAATGTTCTTGTCATCGGCATCAGAAATCTTCATCATCATCGTCAAAACCGCCGGAATCATCAAACAGGCCCATATCCTTGAACTCGTCATCGATGGCAAAATCTTCTTCCTCTTCGGCAGCAGGGCTTTTCTTCCCCGGCTTTTTGGCAGCGGATTTAGGCACGTCAAACTCATCGAAATCAGGATCCCAGTCGTCATCTTCCGCTGGCTTCTCCCAATCATCGGCTACGTCTTCAGCATCATCGTCATCATCGTCTTCTTTTTTAGACTTAGCTGCTGATTTGCCTTTGGCAACGGGTTTATCATCATCCTCCTCAAAATCATCGTCATCATCATCTTCTTCCTTTTTCTTAGGCTTGGATGATTCTTTTTTTGCACTCAGATTTGCAGAAGGGTCCGCGATTTTCTTCGCGGGGGTTTTCTTTTCTTTTTCGGATTTAGCCATACTCTTGCAGGATTAGACACGTAAAATTTCTGAGAGTTTTTTAAACCGCCAAATATTTTTTTAAATTTTCTTTTACCGGCTTTTTATACTCCTTGACTTTGTATTATCTGATCCCTGCCTGGCCCGTTAGATATATATTTCACGGGCACACCCAGGAATTGATTTATATGTGCAATATACTCCTTCATTTGGCGCGGAAGGTTTTCAAACGATTTAATTTTTGTAATATCTGTCTGCCAGCCAGGGAATGATTTATACTGTGGGTCGATCTTGGTTTTCATCATCTGGTATGGAACCATTGCCTGGTCCTTTCCATTTATGCGATATGTCTCGCAAACATTCAGTTCTTCAAACGCATCAAGCACATCTGCCTTGGTCATTACAATCTGTGTAACACCATTGATCATGCAGGCAAATTTAAGCGCTACAAGGTCTATCCAGCCGCACCTGCGGGGCCTTCCGGTGGTTGCACCAAATTCGCTGCCCACTTTGCGGAGCATTTCTCCCGTATCATCATGCAATTCTGTAGGGAATGGGCCGCTGCCTACACGGGTACAATAGGCTTTGGTTACACCCAGCACTTCCCTGATCTTCTGTGGCGCAACACCCAAACCGGTACATACACCGGCAGAAATGGTGTTGGAAGATGTTACAAATGGGAAGGTACCAAAATCAACATCCAGCATACTTCCCTGGGCTCCTTCTGCAAGTACCTTTTTCCCCTGGCTGATCTGATCGTTTATGAAATATTCACCATTAACGATCTTGAGTTGCCGCATCAATTCAAGTGCTTCGAAAAATTCCTCTTCCCATTCCGTGATATCTTCCTGGAAACCGAAGGAATCCAGCAATTTCTGGTGTTTGAGCCTCAGGCGGATATATTGGGTGGTAAAATTCTTATCAAGGATATCGCCAACCCTTAAGCCATTGCGACCGGTTTTATCCATATAAGCCGGGCCAATTCCTTTCAGGGTTGAACCAATTTTTTCGACGCCTTTAGACATTTCAGATGCTTTGTCCAAAGCCCGATGGGTTGGTAATATCAGGTGGGTACGTTCTGCTATGCAAAGATTCTTCCTGCAATCCACCCCAAAAGCCGCAACCTTGTCGAACTCTTTTTTAAGGGTCACCGGATCCAGTACAACCCCGCTTCCGATAAGGTTGCTGGTTCTCTCATGGAAAATACCGGAAGGTATCTGGTGCAATACTATTTTTTCACCGTTTACATATAAAGTATGACCTGCATTAGGCCCCCCCTGGAATCGGGCAATGATATCATAATTAGGTGCGAAAAAGTCTACAATTTTGCCCTTTCCTTCATCGCCCCATTGTAATCCAAGTAGTACGTCAACCATTAAATTGCTGTTTGATCCGTTAGAAGGGAGCAAAAATAGTGGAATGAAGTAAAAGGGGAAAATTTAAAAGCTTTCTGCTTTGGGCGCCTCTGGATCGAAACGTTCCACAGAATGAATACCGGGCAATTGTTTCAGGCTGACAAACAGGCGTTCTAATTCTTCTTTGTCATGAACATATAACCGAATGTTTCCATGAAATACGCCATCCTGCGCTTCAACGGTGATCGCGTTGATATTTATTTTGAGCTCTCCCGAAATAAGGTTGGTGATCTTATGGATCACTCCTACATCATCGATACCTGTGATCTTGAGACCGGTGAGGAATGATATCTCTTTATTTTTTGCCCACTTGGTTTTCACCACACGGTGGCCAAAATTAGCCATCAGCCTGGCCGCATTTGGACAATTGGTCCGGTGGATGATCAGGCCCTTACCCGTGGACACAAAGCCAAAAACGTCGTCACCGGGAATGGGCTTACAACAGTTGGCCAGGTTGTACATGATCTTGTCGCCGCTTTCCCCGAAAATGATCAGTTCTGCATCCTTCCTGGGTAATACTTTAAGCTCCGTTTCGTGTTTATGTTCCGGCTCTGGTTTAATGATCTTCGGGGCTTCCAGCTTATCGCCAATAACATGAAATTCTTTCAGCTCTTTTAGGTCGATCGACTTGATGGCAATCCGGTAAAAAAGGTCCAGATGTGATTGCAGTTTATAAAATGCCGTGAGTTCATCAATATTATGCGGCGTATATGAAGCACCTATACCTTCCAGTTTTCTTTGAAGGGTATATTTTCCTTCATCGGCTACTTTTCTTTTTACTTCCTTTAATGCGTCTTTGATCTTGTTCTTTGCCTTGGCCGTAACAACCAGGTGCAGCCAGTCTTCGGAAGGTTTTTGTTTATTGGAAGTGATGATCTCGATCTGGTCGCCACTGCGTAACTTATGGCCGATTGGAACAAGTTTATGGTTGACCTTTGCGCCAATACATTTTGAACCGATGGCACTATGGATGGAAAAGGCAAAATCAAGGGCCGATGATCCGATAGGCAACATCTTTACATCACCTTTAGGCGTATATACATAAATTTCTTCCGCCAGGAAAGAGGTTTTAAAATCCTGCAGAAAATCTATCGAACTGATATCCTGGTTACCCAGCACCTCACGGATCTGGCTGAACCATTTATCAAAGCGGTCCTCATCATGCCCGCCTTCTTTATATTTCCAGTGTGCGGCCAGTCCCTTTTCGGCAATTTCATTCATCCTCAGCGACCTTATCTGTACCTCCACCCATTTGCCCTGGGGGCCCATAACCGTTGTATGCAGGGCTTCGTAGCCATTCGACTTCGGATTGCTCAGCCAGTCTCGCAGCCTTTCCGGAGATGGGGTATACATATCCGTTATAAAGGAATACACTTTCCAGCAATCTTCTTTTTCCCTTTCCTGCGGCGCATCAACAATGATTCGGATGGCGAAAAGATCATACACTTCTTCAAATTCGACCCCTTTCTTCTTCATCTTGTTCCAGATGGAGTGTATGGATTTGGGGCGGCCATAAATTTCATATTGAAATCCGGCACGATCCATTTTCTCGCGAATGGGCTTGATGAATTCATTGATATACCGGGAACGTTCGCGTTTTGTTTCTGAAAGTTTCCGGGCGATCTCTTTATAGATATCCGGCTCCAGGTATTTCATTGCCAGGTCTTCCATCTCAGTTTTTACGGAATACAGGCCCATCCGGTGCGCAAGCGGGGCATATACGTATACCGTTTCGGAGGAAACTTTAAGTTGCTTTTCCCGCTTCATGCTGTCGAGTGTACGCATGTTGTGCAGGCGGTCGGCCAGTTTTATCAGAATTACACGGGGATCATCGGTAAGGGTGAGGAGTATCTTTTTAAAGTTTTCAGCCTGCTGGCTGGAATTGGTATCCACCACATTGGATATCTTGGTGAGACCATCAATGATCCGGGCGATTTCATTGCCAAATTCCCTTTCTACATCCTCCAGGGTGATATCTGTATCCTCAACGGTATCGTGAAGGAGGGAGCAAATAGTGGACCGGACACCGAGGCCAATTTCTTCCACACAAATTCTTGAAACAGCCAGGGGATGAAAAATATAGGGCTCACCACTTTTTCGGCGCATCGTCTTATGAGCGTCCACCGACATTTCAAAGGCCCGGCGAAGGAGTTCCTTATCACCTGGCTTGAGTTTTGGCTTCAGCACCCTTAATAAAGCCCGGTATTGACGGACAATCTCCTTCCGCTCCTGCTCTTCGGTCAGGGTGTACTTCGGTTGAATCGATTGTTGCTCCAAAATTTCCATGGAGTTCAAATTTACTGAAAATCGTTTGTATTGTATTTTTCTTCCCTAAATCCAGTACCTTCGCAACCCATTTTGAGGAGGTGCGAAGTAGGAGGTGCGAGATGCGAAGTAGGAAAAGGGGGTAGTTTTTCCAGGTAAAGGGTGATTGCTTTATGGCTGTTACTTTGTACCTCGAACTTCGTACCTCGAACTTAACACTGCGAGTGTGGTGAAATTGGCAGACACGCCAGACTTAGGATCTGGTGCCGCAAGGCTTGGGGGTTCGAGTCCCTTCACTCGCACAGTTTTTTTTTACAGACAATCCGACCGTAAGGTTTGCCCTTTTTAAAGTAACGGGCTGATTGTCAAAGCTTTCATTCATCAACGCAAATTTCTTTTTTGTTATGCCCACAGTTACCAGAGAAACTATCAGTCCGCTGAACGATAAAATAACCGTTACTGTTAACCGGGAAGAATACTTTCCTTCTTTTGAAAAAGCACTGAAGCATTATGCCAAAACCGCCAATATCCCAGGCTTCCGGAAAGGCATGGTTCCTGCCGGTATGATCCGCAAAATGCATGGCCCTGCTGTATTTACCGAAGAAGTATTGCGAAGTGTTGAAAAAGGGCTTACAGATTACCTGCGCGAACAGAAACTCGACATTTTTGCACAGCCCTTGCCCGCTGCAGATAATGACGTGCGTGATTTCAATATGAACGAACCGGCTGATTATTCCTTTTCTTTCGAGATCGGCCTGAAACCCGTTTTCGAAGTTGCTGATTTGCCCAACGCCAAGGTGACCCGCTACCAGGTAACTGTAACCGAAGAAATGATCGATGAAGAGGTCAAAAGGCTGCAACAGAAAATGGGCAAAGTTAATGAACCTGAATCTGTTACAACTGAAGATAATGTCCTGAATGTAAAATTTGAAGCCTCTGATGCAGAAGGAAATGTGGCAGAAGGAACGCCAGCCAAGGAAAATTCACTGCTGGTGAAATATTTCAGCGAAGGTTTCCGCACCAAACTGATGGGCCTGAAAAAGGATGATTCCCTGGTTATCCAGCTTGGAAAAGCCTTTGATGAAAAAGAAAGAGAGTGGCTTTTATCAGACCTGGGACTGGATAAGGAAGACGCTTCATCCCTGGACAAGCATTTCAAGATGACCATTGCCAAAGTTGGCCTGATTGAAAACCGGGAACTGGACGAAGCTTTTTTCAAAGAGGTATACCCGGCCAAAGACATCAAAACAGAAGCCGGATTCCGCGATGAAATTAAAGGTGAAATCAAACAATACTGGGAAAGCCAGAGCCGGAACCACCTCCAGCACGAACTGTATCATGTGCTGACAGAACAGACAAAGATGGATTTCCCGGAAAATTTCCTGCGCCGATGGATGCAGGAAGGTGGCGATAAGCCCAAGACGGAATCAGAGGTGGAAGAAGAATTCCCTACTTTCCGCAATCAACTCCGCTGGACACTTGTAAGCGATAAGATCGTAAACGACCAAAACCTGGAAGTGAGCCGCGAGGAAGTGGTGAACCAGATGAAAATGCAGGTCATGAGTTATTTTGGCTCCATGAGCCTGGATGGCAACCTTGACTGGCTGGACAGCTATATCGAACGAATGATGAAAGATGAACAGCAGGTTGACAGCAGCTATCGCAGGGTGATCACTGAAAAGATTTTCAACTGGGCCGAAACCCAGGTTGTGCCTGAAGAAAAATCCATCAGCGTGGATGATTTCACGAAACTGATGAAAGAACATGAGCATCAGCACTAGAAAAAATCGAAAGTCGAAAATCGAAAGTCGAAAGTAAAAGGCAAAAATACATTGAGCCGCAAAGAAGTTCTTTGCGGTTTTTTCATGCTTGTACGTGGCATTTTGTCCGGTTTTTAGATTTGCATGGTATTTGGTTCTTCAAATACTTTAAATTGCCAATTATTCTGAAATATAACATCTATGAACCTTGGAAAAGAATTTGAAAAATTCGCGGTAAAAGACAGAGGCATTTCCAGTAATACACTTCACGGCTATACGAACCACATGGTTACAAACCTCACGCCCAATATCATTGAGGAACGTCCCATGAACGTGGCCGTTATGGATGTATACAGCAGGCTGATGATGGACAGGATCATTTTCCTGGGCTATCCCATCAGCGACGAAGTAGCCAATATCATCACCGCTCAGTTATTGTTTTTGGACAGTACAGACAGGACCCGCGATATACAGATGTACATTAACAGCCCCGGCGGATCGGTTTACTCAGGCATGGGTGTTTACGACACCATGCAGTATGTAACCCCTGATGTTTCCACCATTTGCATTGGTGTAGCTGCCAGTATGGCTGCTGTATTGATGTGTGCAGGCGCACATGGTAAAAGGACAGCCTTAAAGCACTCCCGTATCATGATGCATCAGCCAAGCGCAGGTGCTGGTGGCCAGGCCAGCGATATCGAGATCACCGTAAGCCAGGTCAAAAAACTCAAACACGAATTATACGAAGTAGTGGCACACCACAGTGGTCAGCCAGTGGAAAAAATCGCCGGTGACTTCGATCGTGATTTCTGGATGACGGCTTCAGAAGCTAAGGAATACGGACTGGTAGATGAAGTACTGGTTATGAACCCCCGGAAAATGAAATAGTTCCGGCCTGTTTCAAAAGAGCAGATTAACATTAAAATTGCTAAGACCTTTTCAAAGAAACTCTATCAATATGTTACAAAAGCACTATAATAAACCATTTAGACTGGAAGAGGAAGAAGAACCGGCAATGCCCGAAAATCCAATGGAGAAGTTTGTTTCGGCGGCTCTGTTTGACAAAAAATTTATTGAACAAAGGAAAGTATTCTTATGGGGTCCGGTAGACGACAGAAGCGCTAAGGACATAACCTCCCGCCTCTTGTTCCTGGATGCAAAGGATCCGGGTAAAGAAATCACTTTTTATATCAACAGTCCCGGCGGGGTTGTTACCAGTGGAATGGTTGTTTATGACACCATGCAGATGATACAGTCACCGGTTTCCACCGTATGTATGGGTATGGCTGCTTCCATGGGGTCAATCCTGCTCAGCGGCGGTAAAAAAGGGAGAAGATTCATTTTCCCGCACGGTGAAGTGATGATCCACCAGCCAAGTGGCGGCGGACAGGGAACATCGGCCGACCTCGAAATTATGGCCATTCAAATCAAGAAGATCAAGGAATTGGGTGCCCGCATCATTGCAGATAACTGTGGTCAGCCTTTTGAGAAGGTAATGAAGGACTTCGATCGCGATTACTGGATGGATGGGGAAGAATCCGTCAAATATGGTATCGTTGACGCAGTAATAAATAAAATATAAAGCTTTAAAAAGCAGCATTTTAATTAGCGCCATTGCCTGAAGTATGCCATTTATCCCATGGGTAAACGGTTAAACACTACCGGCAATGGCCTTTTTCATGTACATTTGCGTGTTCTAAATTAGTAGTTATGGCTAAGTCAACCCTACATTGTTCTTTCTGCGGCAGAAGCCGCGATGAAGTAAAAATCCTCATTGCCGGACAGGAAGGCCATATCTGCGAAAATTGCGTAGAGCATGCCCGTGAGATCATAGAGCAGGAGCTGAACATAAAAACAGACAGCCATTCCAATTTTAAACTCACCGTAAAAAAACCGGTAGAGATCAAAAAATTCCTCGACGAATATGTGATCGGTCAGGATGATGCCAAAAAAGTGATGGCCGTTGCCGTATACAATCACTACAAACGCCTTCAGCAAAAACAGATTGAAGGAGAAGTGGAGATCGAAAAAAGCAATATCATCATGGTTGGTGAAACAGGAACGGGAAAAACCCTCCTGGCAAAAACCATTGCCCGATTGCTTAATGTTCCCTTTGCCATAGTTGATGCCACGGTATTTACAGAAGCGGGCTACGTAGGTGAAGATGTTGAAAGCATACTTACCCGGCTGTTGCAGATTTGTAACTATGATGTAACCGCAGCGGAAAAAGGGATCGTATATATTGATGAAATTGATAAGATTGCCAGGAAAGGCGATAACCCCTCCATCACCCGTGATGTCAGCGGTGAAGGTGTACAACAGGGCTTGTTGAAACTCCTTGAAGGCACAGAAGTATTGGTACCCCCGCAGGGCGGACGCAAGCACCCGGAACAAAAACTGATCAAGATCAATACACAGAATATCCTGTTCATTTGCGGTGGTGCATTCGACAGCATCGATAAGATCATTGCGCGCAGGGTAAATACAAATTCCATTGGTTTCAATGTAAACAAAGAGGAACAGGAGCATATGAAGAAAAACCTTCTTCAGTATGTAAATGCCCAGGACCTGAAAGGATTTGGCCTGATCCCCGAACTGCTCGGCCGCCTGCCGGTTGTCACTTACCTGAATCCGCTTGATGCCTTAACGCTCAGGGCGATCCTTACAGAACCTAAAAATTCACTCATCCGCCAGTATAAGAAATTATTTGACCTGGAAGGCATTGATCTGATCATT
Organism: Chitinophagaceae bacterium; assembly: GCA_041752135.1. Classification (GTDB taxonomy): domain Bacteria; phylum Bacteroidota; class Bacteroidia; order Chitinophagales; family Chitinophagaceae; genus Pollutibacter. Next base: position 56,702 of record JBGSHT010000056.1, read on the forward strand.
GATGATAATGTGCTGGATTTCATGGTGGAAAAAGCCATGGAGTATAAGCTTGGTGCACGCGGGCTCCGCTCCATCTGCGAAAACATCCTTACCGATGCCATGTTTGAACTGCCTTCATCCAATGAAAAGAAATTCCATCTTACACTGGAATACGCGCTGCACAAATTTGACAAGTCCAAGATGAGCTTATTGAAAGTAGCCTGATCTGTGAGCACTGTCAGTCTGCTGCAACCGGATCAAAAGACCTATGCAAACTGATCATTGTTCACCTCAGTACAGAACAGCAACGATATGCAGGAACTTGTGCAAAGATTAATGTCACAGGCAGGGCTAACCGAAACCCAGGCCGTAGCCGCCATCAATATCATCAAGGATTTCGCTAAACAAAAATTTCCCATTTTTGGTGGCGCCATTGATAAACTTTTTGACAAGTACGGCCCTAAAGAAGAAGAGGATTTCCTGGGCTGATCATCGCGGCTTTGCGGTTAAATGTATTATTTCAACACTTCCCTGGCAATAACTATTTTTTGTATCTCTGAAGTACCCTCTCCGATGGTGCACAACTTGCTGTCGCGGTAAAATTTCTCTACCGGAAAGTACTTGGTATAGCCATAACCCCCAAAGACCTGGACGGCATCATTGGACACTTTCACAGCCACTTCACTTGAATAGTATTTGGCCATAGCCGCTTCTTTTGTCATGGGCAGGCCGGCCATTTTTTTATCCGCAGCCTGCAGGGTAAGTAATTCGGCCGCTTCGATCTCGGTAGCCATGTCTGCCAGTTTGAATGATATACCCTGAAAATTGGAGATCGGCTGATCAAACTGATGCCTTTCTTTCGAATACTGTACCGATGCTTCATATGCGCCGCGCGCGATACCTATACCTAAAGCCGCAATAGAAATACGGCCGCCATCCAGTATCTTAAGTGATTGCCGGAAGCCATCCCCTACTTCACCCATCCGGTTGGCATCGGGAATACGGCAGTTATCAAAGATCATTTCAGCAGTCTCACTGGCACGCATACCCAATTTATTTTCTTTCTTCCCGCCACTGAAACCTGCCGTTCCCTTTTCCACAATAAATGCGGTACTGTTTCCACTCGACCTGGGCTCGCCGGTACGTGCGATAACAACGGCCACATCACAACTCTTACCATGTGTGATCCAGCATTTGGTGCCATTTAATATCCAATGATCTCCATCTTTCACGGCCGTGGTCTTCATATTGCCCGCATCACTGCCGGTATTGGCTTCTGTGAGCCCCCATGCGCCCAGCCATTCGGCCGTGGCCAGTTTAGGCAGGTATTTTTCTTTTTGCACTTCGTTGCCAAATTGCAGGATATGTCCCGTACAAAGGGAATTATGCGCAGCAAGGCTAAGTCCGATTGAACCACAAACCCTGGACACTTCTTCTATGATGGCGATGTATTCGTAATAACTCAAACCGGCTCCACCATATTTTTCAGGAACCAAAACCCCCATCATACCCAGTTTTCCCATTTCCTTAAAAACGGATAAGGGAAATGTTTGCGCCTCATCCCATTCCATCACAAATGGCTTGATATGCTGACGGGCAAAATCTCGTGCACTGGCGGCCACCTGGGCTGTAAGTTCCTGTTGCTTAAAATCCATAAGTATATATTTCTTGCCCCTGCAAGATAATAAATAAAAAATTCAGATACTAACAACTGTTAGTATAGCTCAATATAAGGCTCCAGTTTAACAAACAGTTCGGGGGTTATTAAAGCAATCTTTTGCAAATCGGATTTATTACTGAAAGCACCATGTTGTTTACGGTACGCAACAATAACCTTAGCCAGCTGGTAGGATATATAAGGATGCGCCTGCAGCTCTTCCAGGCTGGCATGGTTCATATCCAGCTTTGCCGGCATATTTTGACCATCAGCAACAAGGAAGGGCCTGATCCTTGTAAAAACAGAATCCGGTAAACCATATGTCTCCCTTACCTGCTCTATGGAATGAAATCCGCCCAGCTTACCCCTGTATGAAAGTATCCGTGCAGCCAGCCTTGGGCCAATGCCGGGCAAAGCTTCCCAGGCCGCACTGTCCGACTGGTTTATCAATACCGTGCTGACATGATTTGCTTTTTCCAGGTACGGCTTAGGATAATTTTTTTCGGCGGGAAAGGTCTTTTTATCACTATCGGGATAAGAACTGCTATTTTCGGGCAGGCGTATATAAGGCTTGAGCTTTACGTAGGCTTCTTCAGGAAAGCCATATATTTTCTGAAGGTCGTCCGGCTTCCTTATACGTCCGCCCTTTGAGAGGTATTTCATCAGGGTGCCGATGGTTTTGTCGGGCAAACCAAGTTCTTTCCATTGGGCGGCAGTAGCTGTATTAGGATTAAACTCAAACAGGGATCCTGGTGAAAAAACATACCGGGAATGGCTACCTGCATTTTGGGGCCTGTTGTCAACCCATTTTTTTTGCGTGCTTCCGGTATAGCTGTTTTCTGCCTGTTTTTCAATTTTGTCCAATGAATCCAGGGCAGTATTGATTACCGCCAGGTCTTCAACAGAAACTTCGCTGACCGGACTCGAAAAAAAATAAGGTATCATCCACATGGCAGTGATGACAGCCAGCAACACATAAATACCACGCCTTTCTTTGCGCGTAAATAGAAAATATGGCAAAATTTTTTTCCGCCAAATATCTTTATACATGGCAATGAAGTTACTTTAACGGAAAGGGGAAACATCGGTCAAAACACCATCAGGCGGGGGGATTTTCAACGGTAATGGTGAGGCCATCATAAGCCAGTTCGATCCCTTCCGGCAATTCCCGGTTAATGGTTTCATGCAGCCCGAGCTGGTGACTGATATGGGTGAAATAAGCTTTTGGCACACCAAGTTCTCTCACCAAATCAATAGCTTCCTGCAGATTGAAATGTGAAATATGCTTTTCCTTTCGAAGTGCATTCAGCACTAAAACAGATGAGCCACGGATCTTTACTTTCTCATCATCCTCGATACGATTTGCATCAGTGATATAGGTAAAGTTGCCTATACGGAAACCCAGCACAGGCATTTTAAGATGCCAGACTTCAATGGGCACAATGGGAATATCCCCGATCATAAAAGGGTTCTGATCGATCGAATGCAAATTCAGTTCAGGTACACCCGGATATTTTGTATCAGAGAATGCATAATAAAAATCCCGGCGCAGCGCTTCCTCTGTAAGGTAATTCGCATACAGGTCCATTGGCGCCTGGGTAAAGAAATTGAATGCCCGGATATCATCCAGGCCGGCAATATGGTCTTTATGCGGATGAGTAAATAAAACAGCGTCCAGGTGCCTGACTTTGAGGCGAAGCATCTGGTAGCGAAAATCGGGAGTAGTGTCGATTACAAAACGCGTAGTATCAGATTCAATCATAACGCTGCTGCGTAACCGATTATCCTGCGGGTCGCATGAAAGGCAAACAGCGCAATCGCAGGCGATCATAGGTACACCGCTGCTTGTGCCTGTTCCAAGAAATGTAACGCGTATGGCTGACAATGTTTTTAAATATGATTATTTCCTACCCTGAATATGATGAATTCCTGGAAATAAAATGAAATAATTACGGCGAAAATTTCCTTACCCTGGGATAAAGAAAACAAACTCTTAAGCATCCTTATCTTCTTCAGCAAGTTTACCGATCACTTCTTCATACATTTTCCTGCTATCCGGGGTGAGGCTTTCCGGAACAATATTTAAAGAAGGTATCAGGTCCATCAGCGTATTGATCCGGCCCTCTGTCTGAAGGAATTTATTCAGCACCACAACTTTCTTTGATTCAAGAATGCAATACCCGCTCTGGAATGTGCCTCTTTCATACCTGATCATATAACCAGATTCCTCAATGATCTTTTCAATCTTATCCTGGGTGGCGGTATTAAAGCGGATGGCCATAATAAATATTTTTACAAATTTACAAAAAGGGAATCGCGTTCCGGCCAGTTTTGGTGAAACTTGTCTACATTCAAAGCCTCGATTGTGTATAATATTTTCATATGGGAACTACAGTAACTTTTGATGCGATCGTTGTTGGCGCCGGATACGCAGGGCTCACTGGGGCACACACACTGCATCGGGCGGGTAAAAAAATCCTGGTACTGGAAGCCCGTGACAGGGTTGGCGGGCGGGTACACACAAAACACTTTCCGGATGGCACTTATGTTGACCTGGGTGCTCAATGGGCCGGCCCAACACAGGAAAAACTCTACCAGCTCGCCCGGGAAACGGGTGTAACTACCTTTGCCACCCACGACGAAGGAAAAAGCCAGCTGTATTTCAAAGGCAGGTTAAAACAATACAAAGGACTGATCCCCCCTTTGCCCATACCCGCACTCCTCAGCCTGAACAGCGCTTTAAAAAAAATGAACAGGCTTTCAGCTTCCATTGACCCGGCACAACCCTGGGCACATCCCAAAGCAGATCAATGGGACAGGATTACCCTGGGCGGTTGGATGCAGAGCCAAATGAAGAACGAAAAAGCCAGGAATCTTTTTCAGATCGCGGCTGAAGCCATCTTTGCTGTTAACCCGGCAGAAATATCCATGCTTTTTGCCCTTTTTTATACGAGGTCGGGGCGTGATTTTGATACGCTAATGAATATTCGGAATGGAGCCCAGCAAGACAGGTTTCTGGGCGGTGCCGATCTTCCGGCAAGAAGGGTGGCGGAAAAATTAGCCGGTCAGATTATTTTTAACGCACCGGTCAAATCCATAGATCAGGAAAACGAAAAAGTGAATATCCGCGGAGAAGGCTTCCATTACCAGGCGAGAAAAGTCATAATGGCCATTCCACCTGTACTTGCCCAAAAAATAATTTATTCCCCTGACCTTCCAGCCAATAAGATGCAATTGTTCCAACGCATACCCATGGGATCTGTATGGAAATGTTATGCCATATATAACAAACCCTTCTGGCGAAGCAAGGGCCTCAATGGACTTGTGGCTTCAGATTTCGGCTATACGTCACTGGTATTTGACAATTCACCCGCTGATGGCAGCAAAGGCATCCTGATGGGTTTTGTGCTGGCTGATAAAGCAAGGGATTTCACTTTACTGGACGAAAGTGCCCGCAGGGCTTCAATCCTTGAGTCTTTCACCCGGTACTTTGGAGTGGAAGCTGCTGCGCCTGAAATGTATATCGACCAAAGCTGGGCAACGGAAACCTGGAGCGGGGGCTGTTATACCGGAATCATGGGCCCGCATACATTAAGTACCATGGGTAAATATTTAAGGGAGGCTACAGGGCATATTCACTGGGCTGGAACCGAAACGGCAACAGAATGGAACGGGTATATCGAAGGAGCAATACGTTCCGGCGAAAGGGCCGCTGCTGAAATTATACATTCGCTTGCCTGAAACAAACCTGCCTGGCAGGAAAAGATTGTTCCTTCCTATCTTCGCGCACTTTAATTTGGCAATATCATGCAAAAAGGATTCAGGCTTTTTTCAATTATACTGGCGGTCATACTGGCCATCTATTTTACCTGGGCGGGAGCCGGCAGAAACAAACCCACACTGGATGTCCGCCTGGAAATTGACAGTACTTATGTGATCAATGCCGATGCCGGGAAAGGCAATGTGGTCGGAATAAATCCCTATATGATCCCAATGGATTATGCATCGGAACAACACTTTTATGCAAAGCTTGACGGGTATTTACAGGCTGCCAAAATTGAAGGCTGGTTGTCGCCAAAAACAATTGTAGTGTTCCCGGAATATATTGGCGCCTGGCTGGTGGTTGAAGGCGAAAAAAACAGTATATATAAATCCAGCACCATCAATAACGCACTAACCACTTTTGTGGCATCCAATTTCTTTTCCTATATGCGCGCCTGGTTTACGGCACCTGACGAAGCGGAAGACAAGATAAAATACGGGGTCTTTGCCAGCAAGGGTGAAACAATCGCAAAGATCTACAGAAAGGTTTTCAGCGAACTGTCTAAAAAATACCAGGTGACGATTATCGCAGGGTCGGTCCTGCTTCCAAATCCGGATATTTCAAAAGACAGGATCAGGGTGAAAAAAGGACAACTCTACAATATTTCTGCGGTGTTTAATCCGGACGGAACAATGCAACCAAAATTGGTAAAGAAAGCTTTCCCCATTGAAGATGAAAAGCCATTTATAGCGCAAAGCCCTACTGACGATATTCCTGTTTTTGATTTGCCGATAGGCAAAACGGCGGTATTAGTATGTGCAGATTCGTGGTACCCGGAAGCATTCAAAGCCATTGCGGGCAAAGACCCATTGCTCATTGCTGTTCCATCTTATACACAGCATGATGATGCCATGAAACAAATATGGACAGGCTACAGCGGTTTCTCCATGCCTGCAGATGTTGACAGCACCGACAGGGGGAAAATCACATTAAGGGAAGCATGGTTGAAATATACTTTGCCATCACGTATTAAAGCCACATCAGCCATTTACGGCATCAATGTAACGCTCAGAGGCAAACTTTGGGACCTTGGCAGTGACGGTGAATTTATTGCTGTTTCAAAAGACAGTGTCTTTACCGGCCAGCCTGGCAAAGGGGCAAGTTTAGTTAATATGTATCTTAACTAAAAGATTTAAACTGCCCTGAAATAAGGACTCTATATTTTCGCCAGGACTGGCTGTTGACTGGCGATTGGTGACTGGCTACTGTCGACTCTTTACTTGCTGCTCATCCTGATTACCGGAACAATCATCTCCTCCATAGACACGCCTCCATGCTGAAATGTATTCTTATAGTAATTAACGTAGTAGTTATAATTGTTCGGATAACAAAGGAACCCGTCTTCCTTTGCAAAAATAAAGGACGAATTTACGGATGGTACCGGCAGGCCAGCTTGTCGGGGATCCTTAAAAGCTAAAACATCCTTTGGGTCGTAGTTTAAATTCCGGCCATGCTTATACCGCAGGTTTGCAGTGGTTTGTTTATCGCCCACAACCTTATAAGGCGTTTTCACCCTTACACTGCCATGGTCTGTAGAAATAATTATATTGATCTTCTTATCAGCGATTTTCTTCAATGCCTGGTACAACGGTGAATGTATAAACCAGCTTGTAGTAAGGCTGCGGTAACTTATCTCATCACTCGCCAGTTCTTTCAGCACTTCCATTTCGGTGCGGGCATGGCTGAGCATGTCAACAAAATTATACACTACAATGCTGAGGTCGTGGTTGAGGAGATTATGCGCCTGTTCAACCAGCTTGTGTGCATCCTGGTTATTGACGATCTTACTGTAAGAGAACCTTACGTCTTCACGTTTCAATCTTTTCAGTTGAGCCCTGAAAAAATCTTCTTCATACAGGTTTTTGCCCCCCTCCTCTTCATCATTTTTCCATTGCGTTGGAAACTGCTTTTCAATATCAACCGGTAAAAGTCCGGCGAAGATGGCGTTCCGGCAATATTGGGTAGCAGTTGGCAGTATGCTGTAAAATGTATCCTCTTCCTGCAGCCGGAAAGTTTCCGAAAAAACAGGCTGGATAGCTTTCCATTGATCATATCGCAGGTTATCGATCACCAGCCATATCAGCGGCACACCTTTCTCAATATGTGGCAAAACTTTAAACTTAAAGAGTGTGTGGCTCATGATCGGAGCCTGCGCACTTTTAGGATCCACCCAGGAAGCATAATGACGGGAAACAAATTTAAAGAACTCGGTATTGGCCTCACTTTTTTGCGACTGGTGCACTTCCTGCATTTCGGGACTGTCACTTTTCTCCATTTCCAGTTCCCAATAAGTGAGCTTACGGTATATCTCCATCCACTCGTTATAATCAGGGTTGCTGTTCAATGACATGAAAAGGCTGCGAAACTGTTGCTGGTAAACGGAAGTGGTTTTTTCTGCTACCAACCGCTTATTGTCGATGATCTTCTTGAGGCTTAGCAAAACCTGGTTTGGATTCACCGGCTTGATCAGGTAATCACTGATCTGGGAGCCAATGGCTTCATCCATCAGATTTTCCGTTTCATTCTTGGTGATCATCACCACGGGAATCTGCTGGTTTATTTCTTTGATCTTGGCGAGGGTCTCGATCCCTGTGATACCCGGCATCGTTTCATCAAGCAACACCACATCAACCGGATGCTCCTTTACAAAATCAATGGCATCAAAGCCATTGGTAAGGGTGTATACTTCGTACCCTTTATTTTCAAGGAACATTTTTTGTGACTGCAGGCTTTCGATCTCATCATCCACCCAAAGAATTTTTGCCAATGCCATAGGATATTTCTCCTCTTTATTTAGTTTGTGTCTGCCGTTTATCATAACAACAGGCAGATTGGTTAAAGTTAGTTAATACGTTTGCGGCTTCATACCTTTGCCTGCCGATCTGAAAAATTTTAACAATTCAAGGGATATGTCATTCAGAAAAATTATAAACGACCCCGTATATGGTTTCATTACACTGGATGACCCTTTAATTTACAGCATTATTTCCCATCCCTGGTACCAGCGTTTGCGCCGCATCAAACAAATGGCGCTTTCACACCTCGTTTACCCGGGGGCTGTTCATTCCCGCCTGCATCATTCCCTGGGTGCTTATCACCTGATGACACAGGCGCTTTTTGAATTGAAATCCAAGGGCACTGAAATCACCCCGGCTGAGGAACAGGCCGCCAAAATTGGTATCCTGCTCCATGATATCGGCCACGGGCCCTTCTCGCATGCCCTTGAAAGCATTGTTGTTGAAAGCATCGACCATGAAGCCCTTTCCCTGCTGATCATGGAAAAACTCAACCAGGAAACCAACGGCAAGCTGGATATGGCCATTTCCATATTCAAGGGCAGCTACCCGAAAAAATTCTTACACCAGCTGATCAGCGGACAATTGGATGTGGACCGGATGGATTACCTGGCACGGGACAGTTTTTTTACGGGCGTAAGTGAAGGAATGATCGGCTACGACAGGATCCTCAAAATGCTTACCGTGCATAACGGAGAACTGATGGTGGAAGAAAAAGGGATTTATTCCATTGAAGAGTTTCTGGTCTCCCGGCGGCTCATGTACTGGCAGGTATACCTGCATAAAACTGTACTCTGTGCAGAAATGACTTTGGTGCGCATCCTGGAAAGGGCCCGCTGGTTGCAGCACCACGGAAACAAGGAAGTTGTTTTATCAGACACGCTGAGTTTGTTCCTGTTCAATCAGCTTGAAGGACCAATTGCCAATCACCTCAACCTCTTTTGTCAGCTTGATGATACAGATGTGATCTCTGCCATTAAGGCCTGGAGCAGGCATGAAGACAAGATATTATCACTGCTTTGCCTTTCCGTCCTCAACAGGAAACTCTTTAAGCTGAAATTGCAGGCCGATCCCATCCCGGAAGAAGTATACACCCTCAAAAAACTGGAAATCTGCAGTAAACTAAACATTTCGGAAGAAGATGCATCCTTCCTTGTTTTTACCGGAGAAGCGGAGAATAGTTTATATAATCCCTACAATGAAAAGATCAATATACTTTTCCGTGACGGCACCATAAAAGACATTTCTTTGGTAGATAATGCCCTGATTCACCAAAACCTGTCGCAACCCGTGAAAAAATTTTACATTTGCTTTTACCGGGGCGAATAACCTGTGACCTGAAGTTGGTTTTTAACTTCCTTGTAGCTGTTCAGAAAACCGGTAAATTCAATTGTATTTGGCCATAAAAGATTTCAGATACTACAAGAATCAATGAACACGCTATGCAATTCAGCGCCGCTCAAATAGCTACACTCGTAAATGGCAAAGTTGAAGGAGACCCTTCTTCGGCCGTGGTTTCATTCGCCAAAATTGAAGAAGCCGAAAATGGTCAGTTAGCCTTTTTGGCCAACCCCAAATACGAAGATTACCTCTATACAACCAAAGCTTCTGTAATCATAGTAAACGAATCACTTGAAATCAGGCCAGGCCTTACAGCAACGCTTATCAAAGTGCCTGATGCTTACAGCGCTTTTGCCCTGCTGCTCCGGAAATATCAACAGATGATGACCCAGCAGTTAACCGGCATCCAGCAACCCAGTTATATTTCACCCAGCGCAAGGATCGGAGAGAATGTTTTTATAGGCGCCTTTGCCTATATCGGGGACCATGCGGAAATAGCGGATAATGCAAAAATCTTCCCCCAGGCGTTTATTGGCAACAATGCCAAAATAGGCCAGTATACCATTGTACATCCGGGTGTAAAAGTGTATCACGATTGTGTGATCGGTAAGAATGTGATCATCCATGCCGGAACGGTCATTGGCAGTGACGGATTTGGTTTTGCGCCACAGGCAGACGGAACCTATAATAAAGTACCTCAGATTGGAAATGTTATTGTAGAAGATCACGTGGAAATTGGGGCCAATGCCTGCATAGACAGGGCTACAATGGGATCAACCATAATACATTCAGGTGCTAAACTGGATAATCTCATACAAATCGCCCATAATGTAGAAGTAGGACACAATACCGTCATTGCTGCTCAGGCAGGTGTGAGCGGCAGTACCAAGATCGGCAATAGTGCCATGATCGGTGGCCAGGCCGGGATTGTAGGTCATATTTACATCGCAGACGGCGCCAGGATCAACGCACAAAGCGGAGTTAGCAAGTCTATAACCAGTCCAAATTCGGCTGTAACCGGCAGTCCGGCTTTTGAATATGGCTCAGCTTTACGCTCCCAGGCTGTGACCAGGAAACTGCCGGACTTAGAGAAAAGGATCAAAGAACTGGAAAAGATCCTGAGTCATTTAATGTCCGAAAAAGTCTGACCGATATCAATTCATGAGCAGCCTGTAAATCAAACCAGCTTTGATTGATTTACACTTAACCCCCGCACAGCCATAAAAAATAAAATATCTTTACCCACTAATACGATTAGCCCATGGACGCCAGTTTCAATGCAGACCTTCAACATACCCTTAAAACAGCTATCAGCATTTCAGGAACCGGCCTGCATACAGGAATAAATGTAGACATGACGCTGAACCCTGCAAACCCAGGGTTTGGCATTCAGTTTAAACGTATCGACCTGCCAGGGCAACCCCTGATTAAAGCAGACTGCGACCTCGTTACTGACACTTCCAGGGGAACAACACTTGAAGATAACGGGGCCAAAGTCAGTACAGTAGAACATGTACTGGCTGCGCTGGTGGGTATGGGCGTGGATAATTGCCTCATTGAAATAAACGGACCTGAAACGCCGATCATCGATGGCAGCTCAGAACCTTTTGTAGAGATCATTGAAGAAGCCGGTGTTTTTGAACAGGAGGCCGCAAAAAACTGGTATACGATCGATACCAATATCACTTATTACAACGAAGAAAAAAGGGTTGAACTGGTAGCGATGCCCGCCGTAGAATATAAGATCACCACCCTAATCGATTTCAACAGCCCGGTTTTAGGTACACAGCATGCCGGACTGAAAACGATCCGTGATTTTAAATCAGAGATCGCTCCCTGCCGAACTTTTTGCTTTCTCCATGAACTGGAAATGCTGCTTGATCATAACCTGATCAAAGGAGGCGATATCAACAACGCCATTGTAGTGGTAGACAAACCGGTAACGGAAAAAGAAATGGCCCGCCTGGCAACAGTTTTTAAAAAGGATAAAATTGAAGTGATGAGCGAGGGCTATCTTAATAACCTCCAGCTCCGTTTCCCCAATGAACCCGCCCGGCATAAATTGCTGGACGTAGTAGGTGACCTGGCCCTGATCGGATACCCCATCAAAGCACATATCATTGCCAACCGCCCGGGCCATTTTTCCAATGTGGAGTTTGCCAAGAAGGTCAAACAATATATTAAGAAAAATAAGCATGTTAAGAACGTACCGGTATATGACCCTAACCAGCTACCGGTATTCAATACCCAGCAAATTGAAAAAAAACTGCCCCACAGGTATCCTTTCCTGCTGGTAGACAAGGTTATAGAACTTACGGATACCTACATTGTAGGCCTGAAGAATGTTACCTTCAACGAACCCTTCTTTGTAGGGCATTTTCCTAATAACCCGGTGATGCCCGGTGTCTTACAAATTGAGGCCCTGGCCCAGACGGGGGGTATCCTGGCGATAAATACCCTGCCCCCGGGAGAATATGACACCTATTTCGTGAAAATCGACAATTGTAAATTCAAGCAAAAAGTGATGCCCGGCGATACGATGCTTCTGAAGATGGAACTAATGGGCCCCATACGCCGGGGGCTATGCGAAATGCATGGTACGGTTTATGTAGGAAATAAGATTGCTACTGAAGCTGTACTGATGGCGCAACTGGTAAAAAGAGGATAATTGTCAGTTAATGGAATAAGATTATTTTTGCAGGCCGGGTTCAAAACCTGGCCTGTTTTTAAATCATAAAAGAAAGCTTTAAAGTCGATCATTTTTGCCAGAAACCCCGGATTTACATGATTCATCCCCACACGTATATTCATCCCAACGCCAAGCTGGCCACCAATGTTAAGGTTGATCCATTTACCGTGATTCACCAGAATGTGGAAATTGGTGAAGGCACCTGGATAGGGAGCAATGTTACCATAATGGAAGGTGCCAGGATCGGTAAGAACTGTCGTATTTTCCCCGGTGCCGTTTTATCTGCTTCACCCCAGGACCTGAAGTTTGAAGACGAAGATACAATTGTGGAGATCGGCGACAATACTACGATCCGCGAATTTGTGACCATTCACCGGGGCACTAAGGACCGCTGGAAAACATCTGTTGGTAAGAACTGCCTGATCATGGCCTACAGCCACCTGGCGCATGATTGCCTCATCGGCGATAATTGCATCATGAGCAATAATACCCAGATCGCGGGCCATGTAACCATTGGTGATTATGCCATCCTGGCTGGCATGTGCGCTGTGCACCAGTTTGTAAAAATCGGTAAGTATGCATTCGTAGCAGGGGGTTCCCTGGTTAGTAAAGACGTTCCGCCTTATATCAAAGCCGGCCGGCAGCCTTTAAGTTATGCCGGTGTAAACTCAATCGGGCTCAAGCGCAAAGGATTTTCCGTAGAAAAGATCAATCATATACTCGATATATACCGGTACATCTACAATAAGGGTATGAACACCACACAGGCTGTTCAGTATATCGAAGAAGAATTTGCGGCTACTGATGAGCGTGATGAGATCGTAACCTTTATCCGTGAAAGCGGACGGGGGATCATCAAGCGTTTCTCCAAAAATAATGCGGATGAGGATCTCACTGACTGATGCGGGAAAACGTTTCAACCGCGAGTGGATCTTCAGGCATGTACAGCAGGATTTTACAGACGGCATGAAATATGCCATCACCGGTCCTAACGGATCCGGGAAATCAACCCTCTTGCAGGTCATAGCCGGCGCCCTCACACCGAGTGAAGGAAGCATCAGCTACCTGACAGACAGCGGACCCGTTGCCCCGGAAAGCCAGTTCAGTAAAATGTCATTTTGCGCACCATACCTGGAACTGATCGAAGAAATGACGGCCATTGAGTTCCTGTCATTTCACGAACAGTTCAAATCTTTCTTTCCCGGCATAACACAGGAGATCATTTTATCGGAAACAGGGCTCAGCAATGCCGCCAATAAGCAGATCAGGTACTACAGCAGTGGTATGAAGCAGCGCATGAAACTGGCACAGGCTATTTTCACAAATACACCTGTATTGTTCCTGGATGAGCCCTGTACCAACCTGGACAAATCCGGTATTGCCCTTTACCGGAACCTCATACAATCACATGCCCATAACAGGCTGGTGCTCATCAGCAGCAATGACGAAGCAGAATATGATTTCTGTGATACTATCCTGCAGGTTACGGACTGGAAAAACCAGGAGCGGGTAAAAACTTAGCTTTCATTTCATACAAAGTAATGTTATCGCTGGCTCGCTATAAGCAGGTTCAGGTCTGTATACTTAAGGTTGAACCGCTGGCTCAGATGGATATTCGTGAGGGAACCTTTAAACAGGTAGATGCCGGTCCGGATATTGAATTTATGCCAGACCAGTTTTTCCAGTCCGCCCTCATCGCCAATTTCAAGCAGGAGCGGCATCAACACGTTACTTACCGCCTGTGAGGCCGTACGTGCAAACCCTGAAGGAATGTTGGGAACACAATAATGAATAACACCGTATTTGGTTATCACCGGCTTCTCATGAGAAGTGATCTCAGATGTTTCAAAACAACCGCCCCTGTCGATACTAACGTCAACCACTACACTACCAGGACGCATTTGCGCCACCATTTCTTCCGAAACCACAATCGGTGTGCGGCCTCCCGCAGATGATAATGCGCCAACGGCCACATCGCAGGTCTTGAGTTGTTTGGCCAGAATTTTTGGTTCAATAACGGAGGTCCATAACCGGGCACCCATATTATTCTGCAGGCGCTTGAGTTTATAAATATTATTATCAAAAATTTTAACGCTCCCGCCAACGGCCAGGGCTGTGCGTGCTGCATACTCGCCCACAATACCTGCACCAATGATGATCACTTTGGTAGGTGGTATGCCGGATATGCCACCCAGCAAAACGCCTTTGCCATTATTGGTACTGCCGAGGTATTGCCCTGCGATCAGCATCACGGCGCTGCCGGCAATTTCACTCATACTGCGTACAATGGGGTTATGCCCCGAATCATCTTTCAGGTTTTCAAAAGACAAAGCTGTAATGCGCTTCTCCATCATTTTTTCCAGGATATGCGTCTTCATTACCGGCAGGTGTATGGGGGAAATGATGGTCTGGTTTACTTTCAGGTGATCCAGCTCCTGGTCGCTCACCGGGGCAGATTTAATCAGCAGGTCGCACTCAAAAACTTCTTTTTTTTCATACGCTATCTTAGCGCCGGCTTCACTATAATCTTTATCGGAAAAATGAGCTCCTTCCCCTGCTTTGTGTTCCACAACCACGCGGTGGCCATTACTAACCAAAACAGCAACAGAATCCGGCGTCAGGGCAATCCTGTTTTCCTGGAATGCTTCTTCTTTGGGAATGCCAATAAACAGGGAGGAAGTTTGGGGTTTGATATCCAGTGTTTCTTCCAGTGTCTCGTAATTGATCGAAGAACTGATATAAGGCTTTCCGCTTGACATGCAATACTATTAAGATGTTAATTTACTAATTCCCGGTGGGAAACTCAATTTTTACCCTCCTCTTCGTAGCATCCGGTACATCGATATAAACGTGCACGGTTTGCAATGGAAAGATACCGGGTGCTTTTTCGGGCCATTCAACCATGCAGATCGCCCCCGAAAATAAATATTCTTCCATACCTGTCCGAATGGCTTCAGCCTCATCTTCCAAACGGTACAGATCAATATGATATATGGTTTCACCCTTTGCACCGGCAGACTGGTATTCGTTGACCAGGGCAAATGTTGGGCTGCCAACCGTATCTTTTACACCTTTAGCCATACATAAATAATGGATAAAAGTAGTCTTTCCAGCACCCATCGGACCATGAAATGCAAAAACAGTATAGCCTTTCACGGCAGCCCAAAACGCCTCCGCTGTCTTTTCAATTTCTGCCAGTGTAAATGTCCATTCCATTTCTGCCATCAATCTGCAAATATATTGATTGACAACCTACCGTTCAGAAAACTATCCGTCAAATCCAGGCAACGGGTAAATCCGCTCAAGCCGGCCTTTCAACGGAACTGCATACCTGTTGCAAAACCCGTTATCACGAGTATTGAGGAGTATTGGTAAATTTGCATTATGGAAACGATTCAATGGAGGGTAGAAGGAATGACATGCGCCAACTGCGCACTGACCATCAATAAATTCCTGGAAAAACAGGGCCAGCATAATATTAAAGTAAACCCTATAGACGGCGATGTAAGTTTTGAACTGGTTGAAGGAGCCGCAAAGGATAAACTAAAAAACGGGATAGAAGCGCTTGGATACAGGGTTATTCCGGAAACAAAAGAAGGTGAAAAAACAAAGAAACCATTTTTATCCAATCACTTAAGCAGGTTTCTTTTCTGCCTGCCCTTTACAGCGGTTTTACTGCTGCATATGCTGGATAAATGGCTGCCGGTTCATTTCCTGATGAATCCTTATGTGCAACTCGCACTCTGCCTGCCAGTGTACATCGTTGGCATGTCGTTCTTTGGACGCAGCGCCATTAAGAGCTTGCGGAACGGATTGCCGAATATGAATGTGCTGATCGCACTAGGTGCCACTGCTGCATTCGTTTACAGTTTAACCGGAACCCTGCTTAACCTCGGCAGCCAGTATCTTTTTTATGAAACTGCCGCAACCATTATCACACTTGTATTCATGGGCAACTACCTCGAAGATGCCTCCATGCAATCAACACAAAGGGCTTTGAAAGAACTCGTAAAGTCGCAGAAGGTGATGGCCAATATGATCGCATTTGATGATAAGCATGAGGAAGTGATCCTGCCCCTGGAAAATACGCAATTGAAAGTAGGCGACCTGGTATTGATCCGCAGCGGGGAACAGGTACCCATTGACAGCAAGATACTTTGGGGAGAGGCTCACGTTAACGAAGCGATCCTTACCGGGGAAAGTATTCCCATTCATAAATACCAGAAAGACCCCCTGATTGGCGGGAGTATCCTTGAATCTGGCACCGTACGTGCACAGGTAACCGCAACAGGCGACGATACGGTACTTGCCGGCATATTGAACCTGGTTAAAAAAGCCCAGGGAGAAAAGCCTCCTGTGCAGCACCTGGCAGATAAGATCAGCGCCATTTTTGTGCCGGTTGTTATAGGCATTGCCTTTTTAACACTGGCCCTTAACTGGTATTTCCTGGGTTCATTTACACCCGCACTGATGCGCAGTATTGCCGTGCTGGTGATTGCCTGCCCCTGTGCCATGGGACTGGCCACACCTGCAGCCATAGCCGTTGGATTAGGCCGGGCGGCACGTTCGGGTATTCTTTTCCGTAATGCCACCAGCCTGGAGACTTTTAAGGATATCCGGCAGGTGGTTTTCGATAAAACGGGCACCTTAACAACAGGCGATTTTGCGGTGTCTGAAATAAAAGCCATAGGCATTACAGAAGACGAACTAAAACATATAGCATGGTCGCTGGAAAAATATTCAACACACCCTATTGCCCGATGCCTTACGCAGGCTTTCAAAACCAAAAATGATATCCGCTGGAAGTCGGTTAAAGAGATCAAAGGGCTGGGCATGAAGGGCACTGACAAAGAAGGTAATATTTACTTTGCCGGCTCATACAAAGCAGCTGCATCAGCAACTGATGATAGTGGTCACAATGTTTATATTCTTAAGAACGATATCCTAATTGGCTGGATCGATGTGGCCGATGAAATAAGACCTGAAGCCGCAGAGGTGGTTCAGTTCCTGCAAAAAAAAGGTATACGCACCATCCTGCTGAGTGGTGATACAAATCAACAATGCGCATTGATCGCAAAGACCTTGAAAATGGATGAATTTCATGGTGAGCAAACGCCGGCGCAGAAAATGGCCAGAATTGAAGCGCTCACCAAAGAAGCACCCACAGCCATGGTAGGGGACGGTATCAATGACGCACCGGCTCTGGCCAAAGCAACCATCGGCATATCCCTGAGTGATGCCACACAGCTTGCCATGCAAAGTGCGCAGGTTGTACTGATGAACCAGGGATTACGGAAGCTGCCAACCGCACTTGGCCTGGGTAAGCATACATACCTGACCATTCAGCAAAACCTTTTCTGGGCTTTCTTTTACAATATTGTGGCCATACCTGTAGCCGCTTTCGGGTTCCTAACGCCGGCCTTTGGAGCCCTGGTGATGGGCCTGAGCGATGTTGTCCTGGCCATTAATTCTGTCAGGCTCTTTGTTAAAAAGGTAGAATAATCTTCATTCAATAAAAGGGTCGGGTACAATTGCCAGCTAATGACGCCAAGGGAAATTTTACAGCAATACTGGGGATATGATTCCTTCCGTCCCTTGCAGGAGGATATAATTTTATCTGCTCTTTCCCGCAGAGATACACTTGCCATCCTGCCAACCGGTGGTGGCAAATCCGTATGTTTCCAGGTTCCGGGAATGGTCATGGACGGATTGTGCCTGGTAATTTCACCGCTGATAGCACTTATACAGGACCAGCTCAGCCAGCTGCATAAAAAAAATATCCCGGCCGGCGCCATTTATGCCGGGATGCCTTTTACCGATGTCAAATCAACCATGCAGCAAGCTGTTGCCGGTGAATTCAAGTTCCTGTATGTCTCGCCGGAAAGGCTAGAAACAAGGTTGTTCAATGAGTACCTTCCTTACATGCCCATACAACTGATAGCCGTTGATGAGGCCCATTGTATCTCTCAATGGGGATATGATTTCAGACCGGCTTACCTTACTATATCGGATATCCGAAAACAAAAACCCGGCGTCCCTGTACTGGCACTAACAGCATCGGCTACCGCAGAAGTAAGGCAGGATATAGCAGACAAACTCAAGCTCAGGGAACCTGCCATTTTCAGGCAGTCGTTTGAGCGGCCTAATTTATCATACTCCATATTCAAGGTCGAATCCCGTGCCGCTCGCCTCGTGGATATCCTTCAAAAAGTACCCGGGACCGCCATTGTTTATTGCAAAACCCGTAAAAAGACCCGGGAATTTGCCGCACTGCTGGAAGCGAACAAGATCAATGCCGCCTGTTATCATGCCGGACTGGCGCAGGATGAACGAAAAGAAAGACAGGAGAAATGGATCCGCAATGAGATCCGGGTGATGGTTTGTACCAATGCCTTTGGTATGGGGATCGACAAACCGGATGTTCGGCTGGTTGTTCATACCGATCCGCCTGACTGCCTTGAAAACTATTACCAGGAAGCCGGGCGCGCCGGCAGGGATGGGAAAAAGGCTTACGCGGTATTGTTGTACCATTCCACCGACCTGGCAGAAATGGAAAAACTTGCCGACATACGCTATCCTTCCATGGAAATCATCCGAAAGGTATACCAATCGCTGGCCAATTACCTGCAAATGCCCAGTGGCCTTGGCGAAGACGTCAGTTATGGATTTGATGTGCAGGATTTCATTAAAAAATTCAACCTGCCGCTCTTTCAGGTAATTTATTCCTTGCAGGCAATGCAACAGGCTTCCATACTGGCTTACCAGGAGCAGATCTTCCTGCCGGCAACCATACAATTCCGGGCGAATAAAGAAGAGCTGGAAGCTTTTGAAGAAATGAATCCGCGCTCAGAGCCCCTCGTCAAAACACTGCTCAGATCCTATGGGGGCATTTTCGATAATCCCGTAGCCATTTCTGAAAAACAGGTTGCCTGGACATTGAGGAAAGAAATAGAGGATGTAAAAACAGGATTAGCAGACCTGCACAGAAAGGGTATCATACATTACGAGCCCAAAAAAGAAACGCCCCATATCCGTTTTTTACAAAACAGGGTAAAAGCCGAAGATCTTTACATAGATGCAGTTGCATACCTGAAAAGGAAAGCTTCTTTTGAAAAAAGAGTTAAGGCTATGTTGGGCTATATGGTGGATAGCGGCTGCAGGGCACAATATATTGGCCGGTATTTTGGGGATGAGCAGATCGTTGCCTGTGGTATTTGCGATCATTGCCTGGAAAATAAAAAAACGGCTCTATCAGGTGAAGAATACCGGTTGATTTCCGCCAAAATGCAAAAATTGTTATCGGAACAGCAATATAGTCCGCTGGAACTGGCAGTGATGATTCCGGGAATCAGCAAAGAAAAAATCTGGAAAGTGCTGGATGACTGGTCTGCGGAAGAAAAAATCAGGATAACGGCCGAGGGTAAGGTAATGTTAAAATAAAAAAAAGGGCCAGGATAGAAATCCAGCCCGTTTTTAAAATCCAATATCCTATGAAAAACCAGAGCGAAGATAACACAGTTTTTGAAAGAAAAAATAACCACTTCATGGTATTTTTCTGCAGGGCAAGTGAAAATCTGCTTAACAAACTGAGAATGAACAAGTAAGACACAATAAAATTCTTCCCGATTGATTTTCCAGGTTTGTTTTTTTAGCCAAACAGTCCTTTCTTTCTTTTTCTTCCCGTGCTGCTCAACCCTAAGGCACCAAGCAGGCTCCTGGTTATGATGCTGGCAGCTGTCCTCCCAG
Source organism: Chitinophagaceae bacterium (assembly GCA_041752135.1). Classification (GTDB taxonomy): domain Bacteria; phylum Bacteroidota; class Bacteroidia; order Chitinophagales; family Chitinophagaceae; genus Pollutibacter. Next base: position 76,732 of record JBGSHT010000056.1, read on the forward strand.
CTTGCTTCACTACAGTATTATCAAATATCGACTCTTCTTTTGGGGCTTTTCTGGTGGTTTTGGCCGCTTGTTTGGCCTCCTCATTTTCGTTCTCGATCCTGGCCGCTGCTTCCAGTTTTTCTGTAAGCATTTCATAGGCACTTTCATTATCAACAATGGTGGCATAATGTTTTGCCAGGGCGGATGCACCCACGATCTGATCTATTTCTGATTCATTCAGTATATCCATCCGTGTAGCCGGAGGTAAAAGATACGTATGGACCAAAGGAGTGGGAATGCCTTTTTCATTTAGTAAGGTCACCAGTGCCTCCCCGATGCCCATTTGAGTCAATAATTCATCCACATCGTAGAAATTCGTTTCAGGATAATTCTGTGCGGCGGTCCTGATGGTTTTCCGGTCAGCTGCTGTAAACGCCCGTAATGCATGCTGAATCTTTAAACCCAGCTGGCTGAGTACCGGTGCGGGAATATCCTGCGGATTCTGGGTGCAGAAAAAAATACCTACCCCCTTGGAACGGATAAGTTTGATGACCGTTTCAATTTGTTGCAACAGGGCTGATGTAGCTTCCTGGAAAATGAGGTGTGCTTCGTCAATAAACAGCACGAGTTTAGGCTGGTCCATATCCCCTTCTTCGGGCATGGTTGCATATAATTCGGCGAGGAGGCCCAGCATGAATGTGGAAAAGAGCTTAGGTCGGTTCTGCATATCCGTTACCCTTAAGATATTGATCATACCTCTTCCATCCGGTCCCAATCTCATCAGGTCGTTTACATCAAAAGAAGGTTCACCAAAGAAAATATCCGCTCCCTGTTGCTGCAGTTCTATAACTTTCCGAAGGATGGTTCCGGTTGTGCTTGTTGAGATCTTACCGTATGAAGCTTCCAGTTCCTTTTTGCCTTCATTGCCAATAAATTGAAGGACCTTGATGAAATCTTTAAGGTCAAGCAGGGGCATTTGCTGATCGTCGCAATATTTGAAGATCATGGAAACAACACCTTCCTGTGTTTCGTTAAGCCCCAGGATCTTAGCAATCAATATTGGGCCAAACTCACTAACGGTACTCCGCATCCTAACACCCGGCTGGTCGCTCAGGCTCATGAGTTCAACGGGGAAAGCAGCGGGTTTATAACCTGTCATTCCGATCTTCTCCAGGCGCTCGGTTATTTTATCATTAACCGCACCTGCAGCGGCTATGCCACTGAGGTCACCTTTGATATCCATCATAAGCACGGGCACACTGGCATTGCTTAATCCTTCGGCAAGTACCTGCAGTGTTTTCGTTTTTCCGGTTCCGGTGGCACCGGCAATAAGACCATGACGGTTCATTGTTTTAAGCGGCAGAAAAACAGGTGTGCCGGTTAATACCTCCCCATCCAGCATAGCTGCTCCAAGCTGGAAATGTGCACCTTTGAACGTGTAGCCCTGTGTAACTGTATCTGTAAAAACTGCTTTATCAGCCATCGACATTAATTTTATGAAAGTTAGTTATTGTTGGCTTCAGAGTTTCATTCATGCTAATAATTATCATGCTTTAACCGGGTAAATATTCAGGCGCATAAAAATTTTTAAACCGGCTTCAGCTAAGGGGCAGGTTATAACAGGCTTCAATCAACTCTTACATTTCATGGTGAAATATTAAATTACCGGAAAATACTCCAGGAATATTTCTATTTACCAATCCTCCTCCCGCTCTAACATGAGAATTGCATTTTGTGGTACTATGAAATATTTTTCACCAGCGTGCATTACTTCGGTAGCCCCGCTAATCAAAAAAATGGCCAGGTCTCCTTCTCTTGCCTGCAAAGGGACATATTTGACCAGGTCGGCATCGGTTTTCCAGGGCTCATCTTCCACCGGCATGGGAATGGCATATCCGGGACCGGTTTTAATTACATAACCTTGCTGGACTTTTTCTTTTTCCTGAACGCCGGGCGGAAGATAAAGCCCGCTTTCGGTTTTTTCACTGGGGTGCGAAGGCCTTATCAGCACCCGATCGCCAATGATGATCAGTTTCCTGAAGGTATTTTCCGGGGTGAGATGCATATAATTTTTTTTCTAAAGGTACAGTAGCAAAGAAATATATAGCTTTACATGTGAGGACTGTACCGGTTTTGTTTAACAAAACTTTATTGGTCCTAACTTTTATCCTTGGAGTGAAACAATTTTATTTGCCTAAAATCACCACGCATGTCTGCAGAAAATCCTAAAGCTAAAATTTTACTTTGCGAAGATGACCCTAACCTTGGAATGGTTTTGAAGAACTACCTGGAATTAAACGACTATGATGTTATTCTTGAAAGGGATGGCAGATTAGGCCTGGCTGCATTTCAAAGAGAAAAATTTGACCTTTGCCTGCTTGATGTGATGATGCCACATGTTGATGGGTTTTCACTCGCTGAAGATATCCGCGACATCAATCCGGACGTTCCGCTTTTCTTTCTTTCGGCCAAGACCATGAAAGAAGATATCATACAGGGATATAAACTGGGGGCAGATGATTATATCACCAAACCTTTTGACAGTGAAGTTCTCCTGCTCAAGATCAAAGCTATACTCAAGAGAAACGAAGAGCTGAACAGGGAAAGCGCTAATGTAGAATATGACCTCGGACAGTACCATTTTAATCCCAAGCTGCGTGAATTATCCATTAACGGAAAAATGCAGACGCTTTCTCCCAAGGAAAACGAGTTGCTGAAAATGCTGAGTGAATATAAGAATGACCTGTTGCCACGTGAAATTGCACTGAAGAAAATATGGGGCAGCGATACTTATTTCAATGGCCGAAGCATGGATGTTTACATTGCAAAACTCAGGAAATACCTGAAGGAAGATGAAAATATTGAGATCGTTAATATTCACGGAAATGGCTTCCGTCTTGTAGTACCTTCCTGATACATTACACTTAGTTGAAAACCCTGGCGATCGCCAGGGTTTTTTTATGTAGCGATCCCGGCCTCAGACAAATTTTTTACAGGCACCCAAAACGAAACAGTTGTGCCGTTCTCATTTTTGAAAAGCAACTGACCCTGTAACCTGTCGGCCCTGAACTGCATGTTCTGAAGCCCATTACTTCCTGCACGGGTTTTCAGAGGATTAAACCCTGTACCATTGTCCCTTATTTCAATATGCAGCTTTTCGTTGATTAAAATTTCAATTTTTACTTCAGTTGACTGTGCATGTTTAACCACATTATTCAACGCCTCTTTAACCAGCAGGAAAACATCTCTCCTGTGCGTTCCGCTAACTGGCAAATCCGGAATTATTTCCGGAATTTCTATTTTATAGCTTATGTTAAAATCATCCAGGTAAGAACCTGCAAATTCCCTTGTATAGGAAATAAGGCTTTGCAGGTTATCATTATTGATATTCATTGCCCAGACAATTTCATTCATCTTTTGAACGAGCTCATTGGAAGAGGAAGAAATTTTATTTACAAAAATCCGGCTGGACTCATCTTTGGATCTTTCTTTCAGCATTTCACTCATCAGCCTGATGGCAGTTAGTCCTCCGCCAATATCATCATGCAGTTCTGCAGAAATCCGTGACCTTTCTTTTTCAACTGCCTGCTCGCGTTCAAAAATGTTACGCTGTTTTTCAAGTCTTCCTACGATATACGACCTTGTAATAAATAAAACAACGAAGAGGCCAAGTATCGTCATCATCAATCTAAAAGAAAATGTTTTCCAAAACGGAGGCGTAACAATCAGGGTCATGTTCCATACTTCCGAGAGGTCTTTACCCGGCGACCGGAGCATCCTTACAGAAAAAGTGTATTCACCCGGTTCTGTCTTGATAAGTGGTATCACAAGGCCTGCTTCACCTGCCTTCCAGGCTGTATCAATTTCATTGATGCGATACTGTACAATGATATTAGCAGTACCATTATAAACCATGGGACTGAACTCAAGGAATAACCCTTCGCCATACCTGGTTACAAGTTTCCGGTCCTGGTTAACACCAGATGTTATTGAATCACTCAGGAATTGTCCATTCAGCCTTATTCTTGACAGGTATACTCTGGGGCTTTGCAAAACCTTTTCTATCTGTTCAGGTGAGAAGGAAATTAACCCATTCATTGTACCCATGAAAATCTCTCCTTCGGAATTTACAAACCTGGACAGCATATTAAACTCATCTGCTGGTATGCCATCTTCTATGCCAAAATTTTCAAACCTGCTAGTACCCATTTCAAACCTGGATAATCCATTTGTACTTCCAAGCCATAACACACTGTCGTTTTCAGGGATTAATGTGTAAAGTCCGTCGCTGCAAAGTCCTTCCCTGGTGGTGAAATAATTACAAGCTCCCGTTCTTTTATCGATAACATTAAGTCCACCCCCATAAGTAGCCAGCCAGTAATTTTTCCCGTCATCATGAAAATCGTATACATACCGGTTATTTAGCCCTGTTTTTCCGGTTGCAGAACGAGGAAAATAATTTCTGAAATTCATCGTGCTTCTGTTTAGCACGGATACTCCTGAATCAGTTCCTATGATAATATTTGAACTGTCTTTATCAAACCCTATAAGATTTACAACATTATTACAAAGGCTGTTGGCTATCGTATTACTATTTTCCAGGTGTTTAAAACTGCCAAGTTTTTTATTCCAATATAAAACACCGTGTTCAGTCATCCCGAACCAATATTCGCCCTGCGGTGATTTGATATAGTTTCGAAAACTTTGATTGATGAAAACAGGTAAATCCTTTAAAATGGGCGATCGTTTAAGAATGTACTGATCATTTATCCTGGACAGTTCAAATATCCCCTGATCAGAACATACCCACCAGCAATCATCGCTTTCCTTATTGAAACTCCTGAACCTGATACTTCCAGGCTGGTAACCTGAAAAATAATTTACGGGAATGAACCTGTTCGTAACCCTGTTGTAAATGAGTATTCCTCCTGATGTTGCCATCAGCAAGTCGTTATCTACTTCATAAATACCATATAAAGTGGATCCGCGAACCTGATCGGATATATTGCTCAGACCCGGATAGATATTGAATTTCTGTGATGGCCCGTGAAAATATTGTAACCCGTTTTCGCCACCCAGCCAGATACCCCCCCTGGAATCCTGATAAATCTGCCCAAGCCGATTACTCAACAAGCCCCGGGCAGAAGAAAAGTTTTCCCGCAGATCATCAAGAAAACCAGATTGAGGGAAAAAAATCTTTAGCCCATTATTTTGCGTTGCCATCCAGATATTCCCTTCTACATCTACTTCAATATCTTCCAGCTTTTCTTCTTCCGGAAAAAAAGAGGCGCGCTCAATTCTATAACCGGAATTCCCATTTGGAATAACTTCAAATAAACCTGTAGCAGATGCCAGCCATTTTTTTTGACCGGGCTTAAGAAAAATTGATTTCACTGCATTCACCTGCTCATTCGATGCAATCATGGTTGCATTCAACGAAACAGCATTTAAAATCCAAAGCCCATGATTTTTTGTACCTACCCATATATCGCCCTGGCTGTCTTCTGCAAATGACAGCACATTTATTGATGCTTTATCATTACTGAATTTTGAGATATTAGTATATGTTCCTTTGGCTGGTTCAAATATGGAGATACCCATTTCCGTACCCAGCCAAACCCTGTCTGTACGGTCAACCATTAGTACCTCAACTTTTTCATTGATCAGTGTTCCGGGGCCGCTTGAACTAAAGTTTACAAACCTGGAATTTAACGGGTTCATTTTACAGAATCCTGTATTGTAAAGTGCCATCCACAGGTTACCTTCACTGTCTTCATCAATGCTGTTAATGATATTATCACCCAGTGAAGATGGATCATCAACATGATGGTAAAAGTTCCTGAACTCCCTGCCATCATATCGGGTCAGGCCAAAGTGGCTGCCTACCCACAGAAACCCACGGCTGTCCTCATAAATGGATTCTATTTCACCCTGAGTTAAACCACTGTAACTGGAATGATTCCTGAATGTGAGGTTATAATATTGAGCTAATGACTGGCTGCTTACCAGAGAAAAAAAGGACACTAAAAAGTATGTGCATAGTCTTGTCATGCGGTATCAAAAAACCAGCTTTACCCGATCTAAAATAGTGACGATGGAACAATTATCTAATTAAACAATAAATTTTCTCCGCTGCCGGCATTAGGTGTTTTCCCGAGGTGTTCATATGCCCTTGCAGTAACCTCTCTTCCGCGGGGTGTACGTTTTAAAAAACCTTCCTGTATGAGGAAAGGTTCATATACTTCTTCCAGGGTTCCTGCTTCCTCTCCTACCGCTGTTGCAATAGTACCGATGCCAACCGGACCTCCTTTGAATTTTTCAATAATGGCCAGCAAAATACGGTTATCCATCTCGTCCAGGCCATAGGCATCAACCTTTAGCGCTTTTAATGCATGTTGCGTTATGCCCAGGTCAATAACACCATTACCTAATACCTGGGCAAAATCACGCACCCTGCGCAACAATGCGTTGGCAATACGCGGAGTGGCACGACTTCTCCTTGATATTTCTGCGGAAGCATCAGAAGTGATCTTAACGCCGAGTATCTGCGATGACCTAAGAACTATCTTTTGCAAGGTTTCAGCAGAATAATATTCCAACCTGGACTTAATGGCAAATCTCGATAACAGAGGTGCGGTAAGTAATCCACTCCTGGTGGTAGCACCAATTAATGTAAACGGACTCAGATTAATCTGTATACTCTTGGCACTGGGTCCGCTGTCAATCATAATATCTATTCGGTAATCTTCCATGGCAGAATATAAATACTCTTCCACTACGGTGCTCAGACGGTGAATCTCATCAATGAACAAAACATCATAAGGCTGTAAACTGGTCAGCAATCCGGCCAGGTCTGCCGGCTTTTCTATTACAGGGCCTGATGTTTCGCGAATCTGAACACCCAACTCATTAGCTACTATCCTGGACAATGTAGTTTTACCCAATCCCGGAGGCCCATGAAATAAAACATGATCAAGTGCTTCCTCCCTCATTTTGGCTGCCTTGATGAATATCCTGAGATTTTCAATAATGGATGGTTGTCCGGAAAACTCTTCCATCCTGGCCGGACGGATGGTATTTTCAAATTCAGATTCTGCCCGGTTATGTTCTGTTTTTTCCGGATTGAGGTTTGGATTCGCCATACTGTAAAAGTAATAAGCCTTCAAAGGATAGCAGTATTTTTTTTAGTCTAAAATGACAACCCTCTTTTCCGCCTGGCAGGAAATCAAAAACCTGGATTCAGGTAAACCTGTAATACATTCCCCCTAAAAACAAAAGCCCCCCCGCTATAGCGGAGAGGCTTTTTGTGGGTAACAGAGGAAATTATTTTGCCCTGACACTTACGGAAATTCTCCTGTCGGCTTTCCGCTCTTCGTCCGGAGCATCGGCAGGGAATTTGGCGAATTCAGATCCATATCCTTCGGCTTTTTCCAGCTGGGTGGCATTTCCGCCATTGGTTACAATAGCTGCAGAAACTGCTTCAGCACGTTCCTGGCTGAGTTTTTTATTGACTGCTGCATCACCGGTCTTATCTGTATAACCGCCAATTTTAAGCTTCAGGTTAGGATATGCTTTTAATATTTCAGCAATATTTTTTACCTGGCGCATGCTTTCAGCAGTAATAGCAGCGCTGGCCATTTCAAAATTGATATCATCAAAATCAAACCAAAGGTCTTTACCCGGAACACAGGCTGCATCATTGATACAGGTAACAAGCCTGTCCTCAACACCGCCTTTAAAGGCTTCCAGCTCAACGCCATTAATCAGTTTAACTTTCATGGATTCCCTCACAGGGGCTGCTACCGGCTCTGCAGGCTTAACCTCGGTTTCGACAGGCGCAATAACGGCTTCGGTCTGGTCATTACATCCTTTTAAAAAGTACCATAGGGCCAGTGCGCCTAAAACCAACAGTAATAAAGGCATTAACCATTTAGGCATTCCTCCGGATGGTTCCGGTTCGCGGTAAGAGGATACTTTTTCTTTCACTATTGATGCGCCATCATCAAATATACTTGAGAGATTAAGCCCGGCAGGCATTGCTTTGGCAACACTGTCTTTCTGACCGGAAAGAAAGGATAACAAACTGCTTGCGGATAAACCATTACTCATAACATGTTTACCCACCAGTCCAAGGGCCATAGGCGCCAATGCACTTAATAATGAATTACTGGAAGATGTTTTAATTCCTGCAAAACCGGAAATAAGGCTGGCAAGCATATTTGATTTACCACCAAAAAGACCGGAAAGCAAATTGGAACCCAGCCCCATCATACTGCTGTTATCACTGCCAAACAAACCTCCCAGGTTATCTAAAATCCCACTGCCGGCAGCTTGCTTTGCCATATCCATTATACCTGCACCACCATCTTTTCCCGCATTACCGATTATTCCCTGCAGTACTGCTGGGGCAATACCACCAAGGGCTTTGGTTACGCCACTTTCGCTTTCTCCGAGAAAAGATGCTGCTTTTCCTACTAAATCAGGTGTAAGAAGACCCGTTACAGAATCAAGTAAGTTCATAGCTGTTAGTTTTTAAATAAATAAATAAGAAAATCGGCGGGGAACGGTGTTTTGGTCTTACGAAGGAATCTGGAATGGATAAAAAATTACAGGGGTATACTATAGGAGGATTGAAGGTAATGACTTTTTAAAATTTCATCTTTTTACAAGTACATTCCTTGTTTCATTTTATAAATCTATTCAACTGAAGTATCAAATCAGGGTCTGGACAGTTTGTAAGATATTTTTCCCGCTCGGAATACCGGCAAACACCCGGATAATCTCCCTCTCTCAACTCCATATCCATGATCACCTGGAAATGCAAATGCGGAGGCCAGTTCCCATTTTCTGCGGGAGTTCCAAAATGGGCCAGTTCCTGCCCATGATTTACATAAGCACCCGGAGATAGCGAAAGGTCGGATTCGCTCAGGTGGCCATACAGGGTATAAAAAGAAATTCCATCCAGTTGATGTAACAAGATCAACGTTGCCCCATAATCACCATCAGCATTATTCATGGCACAACTATGGACCATTCCGCCAAGGGGGCAAAAAACTGTTGTTCCCGCCTTTCCCCAAATATCAATTCCCAAATGCAGCCTTCTGGGTTCATCTCCCATCTGGCCTGCATCAAAAACATGGCTTCGGCTATACATGGTACGTAATTCATCATAACCACCTATAGCATAGATGGCATGGTTTTCAGATAAATAATTATCCATGTATTGGGAGAACATCATCGTATTGTTAACGATCTCTTCCGTTAAACTGCTATTTCCGGCAGTCAGGTCAAGGGAAATGAGATTCTCCGATAAAGGATCGAAAGGAACAATGGAATGATACACTATGGCATTTTTCTTCAATGCCTGGATCAACTGAGTAGCGGCCGTCATAATACAAAAATACCAAGAAACAAATACAATGCAGATATAACAAGTTTATGGTTAGCTAAAGATTTGTTGTTGGAAATTATAAGTACCTGTTTTGTATTTCAATTTAATTCAATCGGTACGATACATTTCTGTCGGAGTTCATGGCCATGTTCAGGTACTTTTACGCGTCCCTGAATAAAAAATGCCTGTTGGCCATTTGTTAAATCATTTCATTCTGCCTTTTTACGGTAATATTCCCCTTTACCTTCCGTTTTGAAAGCAGTAAATTCATACCCGGACATGTCATTCTCAAAATCGTCATATTCACTTTTTGTATCTGCTTTTTTACTTTCCCTCCTGGGATCGGTAAACGCACAACCCCTGACTGGTGTCTGGCGGGGTAAACTTAATAAAGAGACCGGATTGCCTGGAAGGTCGTCCCAACTGGAACTTAAACTGGTTAGAAATGGCGACAGTTTGACGGGCACTTCATACTATTATTCATCTACTGATAATTATGCACGATACCAGGTCAAAGGTTATGTAAACCCATTTGACGGTACTGTAACCTGGTGGGATGAGCAACTGGTTGATGGAAATGGCAAATCAGCTGAAAATAAACAACCTGCATCAACCCTTCTTTTTGTAACCGATTTTAACTGCCCCGGTGAAGGAATCATGAAACTTGATGGTGAAGCAGAAAGAAATAATGAAGCCGGGCAAAAGAAAATACCTGTTCACCTGAACAAAGTTGATGATCCCATATTTGAAGATGAATGGGACTTTGTCCTGGAAAATTTTTCCCGCGGCGCCAATGACCCTGCAATTATTGACAGCATTGAACAAATGAGTGTCTCACGGAAAACCGTTGCCCGGAAATCTCCAGTGAACCCGAAACCTTTACCACCAAAAGAAGTGAAACCTCAACCGGCACCTGCAGCAGTTACGGTTAAAACCGCGCCGGTGAAACCAGTTACAAAACCAGCCCTGACCGTTGAGGAAATGTTTGTAAGCCGTAAAAAAGTGCTTGTAACAGAGATCCCCATTTCAGGCGATTCGCTTGTACTCAATTTTTACGACCACGCGGAAATTGACGGTGATTCCATATCTCTTTTCCTGAATAATAAACTCTTGCAAAAGAACATCCTGCTGAAAGCTGCTCCATACACTGTTAAGATTCCGGTTGCTGAACTTGGTGATAGCAATGAACTGATCATGGTAGCTGAAAACCTTGGATCCATTCCGCCTAACACCTCTCTCATGATCGCATATATCAATGATGTGAGATATGAAGCGAGACTGGAGAGTACTGAAAACTCAAGCGCAATGATCCGGTTCGTTAAACTGGCGCAGGCAGCAAAAACACCTCTTCAGCAATAATGCTTAAAATTATGATCCTTTCAGCCTTTTGGTATTTGATCCAGTAACAATCAGGCTGGAACCTTATCTTCTTTTGGGGTATACCTGGAGAGATCAATATTATAAACCGGCTTTGATACATTTAAAAGGCCCTTATTTTCGGCCAGAAGATTCTCCTCCAGTATATCAGCCATGGTTTGCAGGTACACAATTACATCTGCCCTTTCATTTCTTTTTAACCACCTGAATCCACCAGGCAACCTTTCCAACACTTCCCTGTCTTCCAGGTATTCTATATTATGGATATCACTAGGTGTTAGTCCCGCTTCCATGAGGTGGCCAATCAGTTGATCAACCGGTATGTTGGACACCCCGCAATACTCTTCGGCCAGTTCTGTCCATTCGCCAATGCCGGTATGGGCTAACCGAAGTATCTCTGTCCTGTTCAATGCGGTAATTACCTGCAGCAGGTTACCGCAATTGCAGGAACCATGATTGCCCCATGCATAATCCGCTCCCGCTTCCAGCCTTCGGACTGTTTCCCGGAGCGCATTGATGAGAAATGTATTTGAATTAGCCATGATTGACCTTTTTTTATATAACATCCTGCCCGGGTTTTTTGTTGCAGGCATTTGTGAAATGTGCCCCGGATATGGAATGTCAAAACGTTTTATCAGATAACCACGTTGATCATCTTATTTTTCACATAAATGATCTTTTTCGGGGCCTTGCCTTCCAGCCATTTTTGGACTATTTCGTCTTGCAGTACCATTGCTTCCACATCAGCCTGGCTGGCATCGAGGGATACAGACATTTCTGTCCTGGTCCTGCCATTGATAGCTACCGGGTAAAGCTTGGCTGTTTCTACGAGGTATTTATGTTCTATAGCCGGAAATGCCTGATCCAAAATAGTATCTGTATGTCCGGTCAATTGCCAAAGCTCTTCGCATATATGGGGTGCATATGGCGTAAGGGCTATCAGCAGCTTTTCCAGGATTGGCAGCTTATGGCATTTGAGATCACTGAGCTCGTTTACACCGATCATAAACTGGCTTACGCCGGTATTAAACGAGAACCTTTCGGTATCTTCTTCCACCTTCCGGATGGTACGGTATAACGCTTTCCACTCTGCATCGGTTGGATTGTCTTTTGTTACCACCAGACCTTTTTCTTCATGAATGAAGAGACGCCATAATTTGCGCAGGAACCGGTGTACGCCTTCAATACCTTTTGTATCCCAGGGTTTATCCTGCTCCACCGGGCCCAGGAACATCTCGTACATTCTGAAAGTATCGGTGCCATATTTTTCCACCACTTCATCCGGGTTCACCACGTTAAAATAACGCTTGCCCATCTTCTCCAGCCTTGTTCCGCAGCGATATTTCCCATCTTCCAGTTTAAATTCGGCATGCTCAAAATCAGGGCGCCATTTTTTAAAAGCTTCCGTGTCCAGTTCTACGCCATTGACCATGCTCACATCCACATGCAATTCATCTGTTTCGTACCCGTCTTTTAAACCGGCAGAAACAAACTGGTTAGTGCCCCGAACACGATAAGCCAGTCGTGAGTCCCCGCCTATCTTACCCTGGTTGACCAGCCTGCGGTATGGTTCTTCGTAGCCAATATACCCCAGGTCAAAAAGCACTTTCGTCCACATACGGCTGTAAAGCAAATGGCCTACGGCATGTTCGGTTCCGCCTATGTAAACATCAACCTGGCCCCAGTAATCACTGGCTTCCCTGCTGCAAAACTCAGCCTTATTATGCGGATCCATATAGCGCAGGAAATACCAGCTGCTGCCGGCATATCCGGGCATGGTATTGACTTCCCGCTGACCACCATTATATGATTTCCAATCGGGCAGGTTACCTAAAGGCCCTTCCCCTTCCGGGCCAGGCCGCAGGTCTTCCATGGGGGGCAGTACCACCGGAAGCTCTTCTACCGGTAACGGATAACCGATACTATCTTTCCAGAGGATGGGGAAAGGTTCTCCCCAATAACGCTGCCGGCTAAACGCAGCATCACGCATTTTATAATTTACCTGCCGCTTTCCCTGTCCGGTAGATTCCAGTTTTTGCAGGGCCACTTCCATGGCATCGCGCATGACCAGGCCGTTGAGGAAATCACTGTTTTCAAGGATCGCATCCTTTGTTGGATTGGCCTCTGTGCCGTTGTAATGTGCACCAATGATATTGGTAATGGGAATATCAAAATGCAGGGCAAATTTATGGTCGCGTTCATCGCCACAGGGCACGGCCATTATGGCACCTGTTCCATATCCGGCAAGAACATATTCACTGATCCATACAGGCACCAGGTTACCCGAAAAAGGATGCAGGCAATATGAACCGGTAAATGCCCCGGTGATCTTTTTTTCGGCCATACGTTCCCGTTCACTCCGGCTGTTTACATAATGCAGGTATGCTTCGGCTTTTTCTTTCTGGTCTGCAGAAATCAATGATGGCACCAGTTCATGTTCAGGAGCCACTACCAGGAAATCAACGCCAAAAAGGGTATCAGGCCGGGTAGTATATACTTTGATGAATCGCTTTTCTGAAGAAGGTTGACCATGGGGCCGGATCTCAAAATCGATTTCTGCTCCATAGCTTTTACCGATCCAGTTGGTTTGCATGTCTTTCATGCTTTCACTAAAATCCACAGTTTGCAAACCGCTCAGCAGCCGGTCTGCATACTCTGTTATCCGGAGGTACCATTGCCTGAGTTTTTTCTTTACTACCGGGTGACCGCCTCTTTCACTCACTCCGTTTATCACCTCATCATTTGCCAGAACGGTTCCCAATGCCTCGCACCAGTTTACTTCGCCATATCCGCAAAACGCCAGGCGATACTGCATGAGGATATCCTGCTTTTCTTTTTCCGTAAATGCGAGCCATTCTTCGGCAGAAAACCTGAGGTTCCTGTCGCCGGGGCAACCATGTTCACTATTCCCGGACGTCTTGAAAATTTGTTCCAGTTCGGTGATGCTTTCAGCAGTGTTCTTTTTACGATTGAACCAGCTCCCGAAAAGTTGAAGGAATATCCATTGCGTCCAGCGGTAATAATCTGCGTCACTGGTCCGTATTTCCCTGTCCCAATCGTAACAAAAACCAATTTTATCCAGCTGCGACCTGAAGTTCCGGATATTCTGTTCTGTTGATACGGCCGGGGGAATGCCGTGTTCAATGGCGTACTGTTCGGCTGGGAGCCCAAAAGAATCATAGCCCATTGGGTGTAAAACATTGAATCCCTTCAGCCTTTTATACCTGCTGAATATATCACTGGCAATATAACCCAGGGGATGGCCAACATGCAACCCTGCGCCGCTGGGATAGGGAAACATATCCAATACATAATATTTGGGGCGGTTGCTTGTATTAGAAACCTTGTAGACACCATCAGCTATCCACTTACTTTGCCATTTCTTTTCGATCTCTCTGAACTGATATTCCATGTAATAAATTATGATTTGCGCAAAGCGTTTTGCACAAAAATTAGCTGACCAATAAAATTATTTCCGGAGTTTAACTGCTTCTTTAGAACGGTTTTAGCAATGGCCCTGAAATGTAGCATTTAGCTGCAACATTCAAAATGTTAAAACAAAGAAACAGGGAAATTTCCGGAAGCCCATATCGTTATGGGGTTGCAAAAATACATAAACGCGGCAAAATCACTATTTTTGCCCGCATTTAACACTCCGTTTTCCCTGTGATGGCTATTCGTTAAACCATAATCCGATCGTTATGACCGAAATCAGCAAGACCTCAATGAAGCGCAGCAAACCCTCCTATTTTATGGCCATCCTTGGTGTGGCCCTTGTTTTGTTCATTCTGGGGATGCTGGGCTGGATAACCATCAATGCCAGCAAGCTGGAAAATTATTTCAAAGGAAGTGTACAGGTTCATGCTTTCGTTAGGGATGGCAGTCCACAAAAAGAGATCGATTCCCTTCAGCGCTTCATCACCGCCCGTCCCTATGCCCGTAAAGTGGAATATATCACCAAAGAAATGGCCAAGGAAAATTTTATAGGAGATGGTAATGAAGACTGGAACAAGGTTTTAGACTATAACCCACTGCCTGCCAGTGTTGATTTTTACCTTGATCCAACATATGTAAATAAGGACAGCCTGAATACGATCGTTGCCGAGGTACAAAAAAATTTTATCGTGAGTGAGGTCAAATACCCGGATGCGGTGGTCAGTAACCTGAATAATGTAGTAAGGAAAATAGAAATCTCCCTGCTTGTTTTATCGGCCGTTCTTTCTCTGATCGCCATAATTCTTATAGATAATACCATCAAACTGGCGATGTTTTCCAACCGTTTCCTCATAAAGACCATGCAGATGGTTGGCGCCACCCGTTGGTTCATTTCTAAGCCTTTTGATAAAAAAGCCATACTCAATGGGTTGCTAAGCGCAGTGCTGGCCATTCTGGCCATTGGCATGATCATTTATGCTGTGGAGAAATGGTGGCTTCCGGAGATCAAAGTGCTCAGGGACAATACTTTGCTGGCTCTGCTGTTCCTTTCTTTAACAATTATTGGAATTGGCATCACTTTTATAAGTACCCACCGGAGTGTGACCAAATACCTGAAAATGAAGCTTGATGACCTGTATTAAAGCCTGATTTTGAGAGCTGGTTTGGCCGTTGCTTTTTTTGAACTATTTTGCGAAAGAATTTTACATATGGAAAAGAAGAATAATATATTATTTGGCCGCGAAAATTTCATGTGGATGGCCATTGGTGCAGTGGTAATCCTGGCTGGTATCTTTTTGATGTCCGGCGGAAAAAGTACGGATCCAAATATTTTCAGCGACCAGGAAGTTTACAGCACCAGGAGAATAACCATTGCTCCGATAATGATCATCCTGGGACTGGTCATTGAAGTTTACGCGATAATGAAAAAAACAAAGTCAGCCTGATTTTAAAAAATACCTGTGAAAAAAGCGATGTGAGCCATCGCTTTTTTCATTAGCACTTGAGTATAATTTATCAGAAACCACTATGGACATTTTCCAGGCTATCATACTGGCAATCATTGAAGGCATAACTGAATTCCTGCCGGTATCATCAACAGGTCATATGGCGCTGACCTCAGCGATCATGGGCATCAACACAGAGCCATTTACCAAGTTGTACGAAATTGTTATCCAGTTTGGCGCGATCCTTTCCGTAGTAGTACTCTACTGGAAGAAGTTTTTTGATTTCCGGAAAATTTCGTTTTATATAAAACTGATGGTGGCCATTATACCGGCACTTGCTTTTGGCGCTTTATTCAAAGATCATATTGAGCAGATTCTTGAAAAACCAATGGTCATTGCACTGGTGCTTTTAGCAGGTGGTATCCTGCTATTGTTTGTTGATAAATGGTTCAACAAGCCCGTATATTTTAAGGATGATGAAATTACCAATAAGCATGCTTTTTTTATTGGTCTTTACCAGGTACTCGCCATTATTTTCCCAGGACTTAGCAGGAGTGCTGCAACCATAATTGGTGGGATGCAGCAAAAGCTCAGCAGGCCGCTGGCAGCAGAATTTTCATTTTACCTGGCTGTTCCAACCATGCTTGCTGCCACCATAAAAAGTTTGTATGACGTTTACAAAGAAACGCCTGAAGTATTGAGTACAGATAATCTTACAACGCTGGCCATTGGAAGTATCACTGCTTTCATAGTTGCTATCCTGGCCATACGTTTTTTCATATCTTTTTTACAACAACACGGCTTCAGGATTTTTGGCTGGTACCGCATCATCATTGGTATTATACTGCTGGCGCTTATACTAACTGGTTATATTAAGGCCTGAGCATTTTAACGTCAGGCAGTCTGAATACCTATACAATTATAACCTTGCAATACTATTTTTGTTATCTTCCTGTATTAACAACCAACCCCCGATGCAGCCAGCTTCAAAAAAGACGGAAAACGCCTGGGCGATGTACGACTGGGCCAACAGTGCTTACAACCTTGTAATTACTACCACCATATTTCCGGCCTATTATGTAGGGGTAACAAGCAGCAAGATCAAAGGCGAACCCTCTTATGTAGACTTTTTCGGATACAAGATCATAAACACCGTATTACAGGATTATGCACTGGCAATTGTATTCATGATCGTTGCGTTCAGTTCACCGATCCTGTCATCCATTGCAGATTATCGCAAAAATAAAAAAGTTTATCTCCGGTGGTTTAGCCTGTTGGGAGCTGTATCCTGCAGCGCCTTGTTTTTTTTCACGCCAGAGAAAATCGAATACGGTATGATATTCTTTGCACTTGCTGCATTGGGATATTGGTCAAGCCTTGTCTTTTACAATTCGTACCTCCCGGATATTGTTCCTGTTGAAGAAAGAGACAGGGTTAGCGCCAAAGGTTTTGCATTTGGCTACATTGGTAGTGTTCTTTTACAGATCATTTGTTTTATCATTATACTTTTCCCGGCCAAATTTGGATTGGATGCAACAGATTCAACCATCGGAGCCAGGGTATCCTTCCTGCTGGTTGGTATTTGGTGGTTTGGCTTTGCCCAGATCACCTTGCGGGCCATGCCACTGGAAAGCAAACAGATCAGAAAAGCCAGGAAAAATGTACTCACAAATGGATTCAAAGAACTCAAAATAGTTTTTTACCTTGTAAGAAAAGCGCCGGTCCTGAATCGTTTTCTGCTTTCGTTTTTTCTCTACAGCATGGGCGTTCAAACTGTAATGCTTGTGGCCGCGGGTTTTGCCAAAAAAGAAATTTTCCCGGAGAAAGAAGACGAGCCTAAATTGCTGATCACAATGATCATCATACAGTTAATTGCTATTTTTGGCGCACTGCTCATGAGCCGGTTATCCAAAAAAATTGGGAACATTTGGGTTCTGATTGTTGCTGTTATAATTTGGATAGGTGCATGTATTTGCGGCTATTATGTACAAACACAAACACAACTTTATTTTCTGGCAGCCGTAATCGGCCTGATCATGGGAGGTATTCAATCAATGAGCCGAAGTACTTACGCTAAATTGTTGCCGGCCACTTCTGATACCACCTCCTATTTCAGTTTTTATGATGTGACTGAGAAGATCGCGCTTTTCCTGGGACTCTTTGTATTTGGTACCATTGAGCATCTTACAGGAAGTATACGCAACTCCATCCTCTTTTTGATAATATTCTTTGTATTTGGCTTAATTTCCCTTTTCTATACCAAAGCTGCTGCGCCAAAAGAAAAATATGAAAATCTATACCATTAATACAGGCAATTTTAAGCTTGATGGCGGCGCCATGTTTGGTGTTGTGCCCAAAGTGATCTGGAATAAACTCAACCCGGCAGATGAAGATAATCTTTGCCCCTGGGCCATGCGATGTATGCTCATTGAAGACGATAACAAGCTGATACTGGTTGACAATGGCGTAGGCGATAAGCAGGATGCCAAATTTTTTGGTCATTATCACCTTCATGGAGAAGACAGCCTTGACAAATCTTTACTGCAACTCGGCTTTCATCATTCAGATATTACGGATGTGATCCTTACGCATCTCCATTTTGATCATTGCGGCGGTTCCATCGTCCGGAAAAACGACAAACTCTTACCGGCATTTCCAAAAGCAAATTACTGGAGCAATGAAAGACACTGGCAATGGGCAACCATTCCAAATGACAGGGAAAAAGCTTCATTTCTTAAAGAAAATATTTTGCCCATTAAAGAAAGCGGGCAATTGCAGATGGTGCGCATTCCGGAAACGGGCAACGCTTATTTTTCCGATTCCATCAGTATCCGTTATGTACACGGGCATACAGATGCGATGATGCTTCCGCAAATATCATACAAAGGTAAAACCATCGTTTTCATGGCCGACCTGATTCCGGCGGTTGCTCATTTACCTGTTCCGTATGTTATGGCTTATGATATGTTCCCCCTTACCAGCCTGCTGGAAAAAAAATCATTCCTGGAAGAGGCACTTGAAAAAGAGTATATACTTTTCTTTGAACACGATCCGGTTCACGAATGCTGCACACTGCAGCAAACAGAAAGGGGCATACGGATGAAAGAAACATTCCGCCTGGCTGATTTATAAAATGTTTAAATAATTAACGCACATTAACCAGGGAACTGACCGGGTGACGAAGGTTTTTATAGCCCATCATATCAACTTTAACGCTGCCAACGGTAATCGGGCTTTCGATTCGAAGGGGAATATGGTTTCCGTCATCAGAAACCCAAACCGTCATTTTTTCACCACCTTCAAAAATGGTTCCTTTAATAAGCATTGGCTTGAATTTGATTGACCGGAACTTACCATAACGGGTTTTTATAACTTCCTTACCAAGATAACGGATATATAGGTTAAAGACTTCATCATCAAGAAACATTGCGAAGGGGATTTTATCTCCAGGCTTATACTTATTGAAATTGATATTTCTGGCATAATAAATGGCGCTCAGAACGTCCTGGATACAGGGAGGTACCTGGAAAGTTCCTTGCTGGGAAACTGCAGTATTTCTATCCTGGTCGAAATTTACATTTTCATATTTCTTATACCCACCTTCATCCACGTTTCTGATAAATTTGTATGGACGTAAAGTGGCAGTATCAATATATGATTCGTACCTGTCACGGACTTTAAATATCCAGTCGTATTTGGGATTTGAGTTCCCCAATCCAACTATATGATAAACCGGTTTATTGTTTAAGCGTGTACGGTCAACAGTAAACGAAGCATCTCCGGCATCAACATAAATTCCTATAACACTGTAGAAAACTTTAAAAGTAATATTCTCTCCATGAGAAAAAGTAGTATTTACTATTCCGCAAAAATCTGTACCTGCACTCAGTCTGATGGCGGAGAAAGCCAGTAAAAATAAGAGTGTAATCTTCTTCATGAGATTTTTATTGGTGTAGCACAGGTCAAAGCTATAAAATAGAGCGGATCAATAAAGATAATCATCATTTTTAAGACAATATTCACCTTCGGGCCAATCAAAGTTCATTTGAAGATGCGAACTCCTAAAATGAAGAGGCTTCCCGCTAATGCAGGCAGCACCAGGTTAATAAGCCAGATCCCTGTTGCTGCAGCATAAATTCCCAATATATTAGCGCTGAAAAGTCCAAATAGGATTATGCTGTACTCCCAGCGCAGGCCAAGTTCCAGCAAAGCAATTGTTGGCAAAGTTGCCAGCAACAGGAATAATACAGATACTGTCCAAAAACCATTCCACCATCCCATTTCCACCTGCATCATTTGCAGCATAAGGTTATACTGTATGATAAAAACAAAGAACCGTATTAATGACAAAACCACCACGTGCAACAATAGCCTCACATTCATTTCTTCCAGTACGGCAATATGCCTGGTATAAGATTGAATACCAGGTAACTTTTCAATAACACGAACGAGCCAGCTTAGTTTGAAATAAATGATAAATCCTATAAGTGTAAAAAAGATGACCAAGACCTGTAAAGCGGTTATCCATATCTGAAGTGAACTGAATTCAGCCGATGCGATGATACGCCCGGATAAAACAAACAAACCGAAACTCCCCAGTAACAATGTTACAAGCAGTTGCGAAAAGCTTCCGGCCAATGTCAGTGATACAGCCCTTACCCTTTTGCCCTCCGGAATGAACAACACCCTGCCTCCATATTCCCCAATCCGGTTTGGTGTATTTAAGGCAAATGCCAGCCCCGATAATATTGCCTTGAAAGCCTGCCAGAAACTTATTTTATGCAAGTGCCGCAGTAATACTTGCCATTTGCGTGTTTCCAGGCCCCAGTTGACAAACATTAACAATATTATGGCAACTAATTTCCAGGCTTCACTGCCAGATAAGGATTGTCTTAACTCCATCAGATGCTTCTCCAGGTCGGGTTGACGGGTTACCTGCCGGTATACCGACCAGCTTAACCAACAGAAGAGCAGTGGGCCCAGAAAATAGTTGAGGAATATTTTGATATTTTTGTTCAGTCGAGCAGATTTATCTCGTCAAAAATACTCTCCTATTGCAAGAAAAATCGAAAATTATTCTGGGCATCGACCCGGGGACCGTGATCATGGGGTACAGCCTGTTAGAAGTCACCGGCCAAAACATGAGGATGATCAGAATGAATGCAGTCAAACTCAATGGCCGTACAGATATGTTCGAAAGGCTCCGGATGATTCACCAGACCATCCAGGAGATCATCACAGAGTTCCGGCCCAATGAACTGGCTATTGAAGCGCCGTTTTTTGGAAAGAACGTACAAAGTATGCTCAAACTGGGACGTGCACAAGGCGTTGCCATTGCCGTAGCCATGCATTGCGGGCTGCCGGTTACAGAATATTCGCCCAAGAAAGTGAAACAATCCATTACAGGTAATGGCAATGCCGGGAAAGAAGTAGTCTGGGAAATGCTGCAACGAATACTACCGGTAACGGTTAAGGGGAAAAATTTTGATGCATCGGATGCACTGGCCGTTGCGGTTTGCCATCACTTCAATCAACGATCTGCCAATCCTGCACCTGTGCAGGGGAAAAGGAAAAAAGGCTGGGAAGATTTCATCCGCGAGAACCCCCACCGGGTGGCATGATTAAATTACAGCAGCGATTTACGGTGTAACAGGAAGATAATTGCAGCTGCGATCAGCATAAGTTCCGCAAAGTGAAAAGCGCCTGTAATAAGATCCAGCGTCAATTTGAGGGCTGTA
The DNA here is from genome assembly GCA_041752135.1 of Chitinophagaceae bacterium. Classification (GTDB taxonomy): domain Bacteria; phylum Bacteroidota; class Bacteroidia; order Chitinophagales; family Chitinophagaceae; genus Pollutibacter. The sequence goes on from JBGSHT010000056.1 coordinate 98,097, forward strand.
AAAACCAGGAACAACCATAATCCCCATTTTTCCATTGACCAAAGACCTGAAAGTGCTGCAAACATCAGGATGATCAGGAAAACATTGCCTGCCGAATAATAGATCCCGTAAGGCGCAAAAGCACCTGTAAATGCATAGATCACCGTAAATAAACCCAGCATAAACAACAAGGCAATCGTCCATGTCAATAAGGCTGGTCTTTGTTGAGGCGCCATTTGTTTATTTGAGGTTTGCACAAATTTTATCCTGGATCGATTTCATTTCCGCAGGTTCCAGGGTTAATTTAGGACGGGTAAAGTTCAGGTCATCCGCATTGTTTATGGGAACAAGATGAAGATGGGCATGGGGCACTTCAAGTCCAATGACAGCTATACCACAGCGTTTACAGGGTATTGTTTCCTTAATTGCATGTGCAATTGGCCTTGCAAAAACAAGGACCTCTTCGAGGAATTTTTCCGGAAGGTCGAAAAAATAATCTGTTTCAGTTTTGGGAACAACCAGGGTATGGCCCGGGCAAAGTGGCGAAATGTCCAAAAATGCATAAAATTTTTCATTCTCTGCAATCTTGTAGGATGGAATTTCACCATTGATGATCCTTGAAAAAAGTGTGGACATGATCTGTACCTTTTTATAATGTTAAAGGTTATTGACTGTAATCCGATCAGTTGCTTACCCCTATTATCTTATTATCATATTTGCTTATTATCTTTCATTGCGGATCAGGCGGTTATTTTTTCCACTTTAAATTTCAACAAACCATTGGGCGCCTGTATTTCGGCGATCTCGCCTTCTTTTTTCCCCATCAATCCTTTACCAATGGGAGAGGTAATGGAAATTTTCGCCAATTTGAGATCTGCTTCCTTTTCGGAGACGATCTGGTAGGTTACGGATTTTTTAGTGGCCATGTTAGTGATGGTAACATGGGTTAGTATCGAAACTTTACTGGTATCAATATTGGTTGCATCAAGGATACGGGCCGTTGCCAGTTCACTTTCATACCGTTTGATACGGGCTTCCAGCAAACCCTGGGCTTCTTTTGCAGCATCGTATTCCGCATTTTCTTTAAGATCGCCCTTTTCCCTTGCTTCTGCAATGGCTTTGGACGCTGCGGGCCTGTCAACGGTTTTCATGCGTTGTAGTTCTGCTTTCATCAGTTCCAGTGTCTCCTTCGATACGTAAATGATATCGCTCATATTATCCTCCTTCGTTTATGCCCTCAGGGCGTAAGACAAAAAAAGCGCAACGCCCCAGTTAACTGAAGCGTTGCGATTTTAGCAAAAATAATAAAATTTATAATACCGGGAATTCCCTTAAAAACCGTAGCGGGCAAAGGCCGCGCGATAGTATATCTTACCGTCTTTGTTGAATCTCCAGTTTTCCTGGTATAATGTTGAATCCGATTTGCCGTTCAACCTGATGGCTCTTTCTTTGAACCATACAGAAACCATATCAAGATCCCTTTCTTCGCTATGTAGTGATACATGTGCCAAAAATTCTTCATTTACCGTTTTATACTGCCCCCTGAAAGCGCTGACCCTTTTAATAAATTCAGAAGCCGGGCCGCGAAACTCTCGCTGATCAAACGAAACAGAAGTTATAGTATCAGCAAAATAAGGCAATAATAAGGAATCTAATGAAGTACCAGCTTCAAGGATCTTATACATCTCCATTACTGTAACAGTATTTTGCGGGTTTCCTATTTTAAAATCAGAGATCATTGACTGAAATGGATAAGTCACAACAGGTTCTGCAACAACCGGTGCGGCCTCAGCCACCGGTTCTGTTTTTTCTGATTCCTTACAGGAGAAAAGCAGGGACAAAGACATTGCAGCAAGCAGTAATTTTTTCATGGTTGAATTTCTTTTTTGAAAAATAAATTAGCCGCTAAATTAATAAAATTTAACGATGTTGCATAGTTTGTGAAAACAAGAAGAACGGGTCTTTATTGGTAAAAAGTCCAGTTATAAAAGTGTCTATAAGTATGCCCATTCAGATGCCCAGTTTCTCTAATAATATACGGGCCATTCCCAGGAAAGCCTCATGGCTGTAACCGGCAATATGGGGGGTGATGATTACCCGTGGGTCAGCCAGTAATTTATCCAGCATTTCCCTTTCCTGCAGCGTATACGTTTCCAGTTTTTCATTTTCCAGTACATCAAGCGCTGCACCGGCAATTTTCTCCTCCTCCAGTGCTCTTAAAACAGCTTCTGTATCATGTACTTTCCCCCTGCAGGTATTGATAAAATAAGGCATACGGTCGAGTGACCTGAAAAAATCATCACCTGCAAGATGAAAGGTTTCCTCTGTTAAAGGCAGGTGCAGGCTGATCACATCGGCATAGCGTGCAATCTGTTCCAACCCGGCTTCTCTTATATACCCTGAAGCATAACCGAATTTAAATTTATCATAGGCCAGCACGGTTACATCAAAAGGCGCCAGCAGTCGGGCAAAACTGCTGCCGGTATGTCCAAACCCGATTATGCCTACTGTTTTACCCCTGAGTTCCGTACCCCTGTTGGCTTCCCTGATCCATTTTCCCTGAGCTACTTCCCGGGAGGAAGAACTGATTTTATGCATGAGAGAAAGCAACATACCAAGAACCTGTTCTGCAACGGCATTCCGGTTACCTTCAGGGCTGCTTTCGCATTGAATGCCCCTGGATAGGGCAAATTTGGTATCGATCAGTTCCATCCCGCTGCCCAATCGCCCTATCCATTTAAGATGCAATGCTTTAGAAAGTATGGCGGCGTCAATTTTCAGTCGCGTAGTTACGATCAAACCCGTGCAATCCGCAATCAGTTCACTTAATTCTTCATACGTGATTTGCGGCAGATACACTACCTCATAATTTTTCGCCTCCAGGGTTTCCTGTAAAAAGGGATGCGCTTTAGCCGTTATGATCACTTTTGGTTTCATGACATCCTGGGAATTAAGGCAACATATTCTTCTACTGATAATTGTTCTGCTCTCCGGGTAAACAAAGGATCGGTTAATTCCGCTGCAGAGAAATACGGTTTAAGGGGATTACGCAATTGCTTACGACGCTGGCCAAAAGCAGCTTTTACTAAAATGTGTAATTTACGATAATCCTTTATGCCATAAGGGTTATGCGTATTCAGCAGGCTTACCACACCACTTTTAACCTTTGGGGGAGGATTGAAACAGTCTTCATCAACATCAAACCGGTAATCCACTTTGAAATACGCCTGTAGCAGTACACTGAGTATGCCATAATCCTTATTGCCAGGTCCGGCAGCAATCCTTACGGCAACTTCTTTCTGAAACATGCCGATCACCCGGTCAACCTGATCCCGCCATTCAATCACCCGGAATAAAATCTGTGTGGATATATTATAAGGGAAATTTCCAATCAATGTAAAATGATCGGGAAAGGGTGGTTTGATGTCCAGAATACTGCCCTCAATGATCTTATCTGTAAGTACCGGGTAACGTTCTGAGAGATAAACTACTTTTTCGTGATCCAGTTCAACTGCCCTGAAATCAATTTCGGGCAATTCTATGAGATATTTAGTGAGCGCACCGCCGCCAGGGCCTACTTCAAGTAAATTTCGAAATGGTTCCTCTTCCAGTAATGCGATGATTCTGCGACAGATAGTTTCATCCTTGAGGAAATGCTGGCCCAGTGATTTTTTTAAGGTATACATCCGTCCCCAAAAATACAGTAAACATCCCCGTTTTCCTTGTAACTTTACCGGCTTAAACGAAATGGCCACATGAATGCTCCGCAAATCAGACCAGTTATTGGGATTACACTTGGTGATATCAATGGAATCGGACCAGAACTGATCATCAAAACCTTCGCCGACCAGCGGATTACAGAGTTTTGTACCCCGGTGATCTTTGGATCCAATAAAGTGATCAACTTCTACCGGAAATCATTACCCGATTATAACCTTACATTCAATAATGCGAAGGAACTTCAAAAGCTGAACCCTAAGCAGGTCAATATTTTCAGTTGCTGGGAGGAAGAAATAAATATCACTCCCGGGCAACTCAATGAGATCGGAGGTAAATATGCCATATTATCCTTACAGGCAGGGGTCCAGGCGCTTAAAGAAAATAAGATCCACGCACTGGTCACCGCTCCGTTCCATAAAAAAAATGTACAAAGCGCGGACTTCCCGTTTACGGGGCATACTCCATATTTGAAACAGGCTTTTGGTGTTCAGGACGTTTTGATGCTGATGGTGGCAGAAAATATGAGGGTTGGATTGCTTACCGAGCATGTTCCCCTTGCTGAAGTGGCAAAACATATCAGCAAAGAAAAGATCCACAGCAAACTCCGCATCTTAAGGGACAGCCTAAAAAAAGATTTTGGTATCGATAAACCAAGGATTGCGGTGCTCGGGCTCAACCCACATGCAGGAGACGAAGGGCTTGTTGGTAAAGAAGAAGAAGAAATCATTCGCCCGGCCATCATTGAAGCAAGAAAAAACGACCTGCTGGTTTTTGGACCTTACAGCGCCGATGCATTCTTTGCCAGGGGCCATCACGAAAAATTTGATGCCGTTCTCGCCATGTACCACGACCAGGGACTTATACCTTTTAAATCTCTTGCCAAAAGCGAAGGTGTCAATTATACAGCAGGACTGGCTGGTATCCGAACCTCACCGGATCACGGCACGGCCATGGATATCGCGGGCAAAAATAAAGCAGATGAATCCTCTTTCCGTGAAGCTATCTTTACGTGCATAGACATTTTCAATAAAAGAATGGGATATGCAGAAGCACGCAGAAACCCAATGCGCAAGATCGCCGCACAGGTAGTGGCTAAGATGGAAGATGAGCGTATCGTGGAAGAATGACAGAGTGGAGGATAGAGGATAGAGGATAGAGGATAGCAAAGGCACTCCACAATTATGGCTGTTACTGCCCTCTACTCTCTAACCTCTACCCTCTACTACAATTTTATTTAAAAACAGCATCTGAAAACCCCTTGTTGATCTCATAGCCCTGGTAAGTGATCTCAACTTTTCCCTTTTTATTTTTCAATACGTCTTCTTTAGCAACAGGCTTTTCGCCTGCCTCATATTCAAAAGTGACACCCTTGGGTAATTTATAATCCTTTGTATTGAACGTTACCACCACTTTATCCGGCAAACCCCACTGTGCGAATTTTCCATACTGCATTTCCATCTGGTAAGTTCCGTTCTCACGGGTAGTAGTAACCGCTTTTCTGATCAGCAGGGCTTTCTCATCTATATAAAGCGTTGACAGTATGATATCAGATTCTTCTGCAACAGGCAGCAGTTTCACCACTTTAAGGTTGATACCATTAACCATTGCCTCTCCGGCATCCACGGCCACGAATTCTCCTGTGGTCATCAATGCATTTAAATTCACACTTACCCCTCCCTTTGGAAGAAGGGAAATGCCACCTTCTTTTTTTATACGGAACTGATCGGGTTTTTTATAAAAAACATTGACCCTGGCAACTGGTATTTTCAGGAAACTGACATCCGTTTTTAAATTCCCGGAAGCTTTATAATCTTTTACCACATCCATTTTTGCCCGAACTTTTTTAACCAGTTCAGTAACATCCTGCGTTGCAGCCGTAAAAGGAAACCAAAACGAGCAAATCAAAAAGCAAAAAAATCTTGTCATTACATGCTATATTAGTTCAATTTCACCTCCTTGTACTGCTCAAAAAGCATTTGAAAGGTAATTACACCATAATTAACAAATCCGCAGCTAAAGAGTTCTGAGAAAAGCTGGAACTATCATTATAAGAAAGCATCAGAATCCCGGTAAGCCTTTATAAGGGCCAGTTCGCCTTCTTTACCCTTTTGGGCATTACCATGCTCCATGCCCATGATTCCCTTAAATCCTTTTTTATAGATATGTCTGAAAATATTCAGGTAATTCATTTCACCGGTTGTTGGTTCATTTCTGCCGGGATTGTCGCCGATCTGGAAATAACCGATCTCGTCCCAGCTTCGATTGATATTGTCTATGATATTGCCTTCATTGCGTTGCATATGATACATATCAAAAAGGATCTTACAGGAAGGGCTCTTCACCGCTTTACAGATCATATAGGTTTGTGCAGAGTGACGGAGAAAAAGATCCGGGTTATCACTTAGCGGCTCCAGGACCATTACCAAACCATGTGGCTCAAGGATTTCGGTACCGCGCCGAAGGGCCTCAATTACATTAGCCGTTTGCATATCAAGGGGCAAACTTCTGTCAAAATTTCCCGGCACAACGGTTACCCATTTTGCATTACAACGCTTTGCAACTTCAACTGCTTCTTTGCAGTCTTTTACGATCTTATCTGTCCATTCCGGCTTTCCCGTTGCCAGTGATGTTTTCCAATGCCAGCTGTCAGAAGTTACTACAAAAACGCCCATCTGCATACCCAGGGAACTAAGTGTCTTTCCGATGCGCTCCTGTTCCTGGGGTGTCCGGCCCATCATGCCATTATCCTCAATGGAGCGGAATCCTTTATCATGCGCAAACTTTATCTGGTCTGTAAAATCCTTACCGGCATGATTGGCAAACATCCCATCATGAAATGCATAGTTGAGATTAAATGGTTTATCCGGCAATGATTGTGCCCCTTCTGATGCCACGGATGTTACGGAACCCGTTAGTAATGCAGCCCCTGCCAACCCACCTTTTTGTAAGAATTTTCTGCGTTTCATGACAAGCATAATTTAGGGTACAAATTAATCATAATAACCCTGGAAAATGTTCAAAATAAAAACATGAACCCACTTTTTTTACTATCAGCCTAATCAGTTAATTTGTCCCATAAAAAAACTCTTGAGAAGGATAATTACGATTCTGATGATCTTTTGTTGCTGTCTATTTCAGCGAAAAGTGCATGCACAGGATACCAGCTTCAAGGCTTTCGATTCACCTGTTCCCGGATCTGAGTTTACCATCAAAATGATACCTGTTAATGGTGGTACATTCAGGATAGGAAACTATGCCGAAGCAGGCAAAAAGAACCCGGTGGAAACCAAAGATGTTAAGTTGTCGGATTTCTGGATAGGCGCTTATGAAATTACACATGATCAATTTGGTGTTTTTTATAAAGATGAAACCATCACGCAGGGATCTAAAGTGGATGCCGTTACCAGGCCTACTGCGCAATATATTGATCTGAGTTGGAACATGGGTAAGGACGGCGGGTTCCCGGCAAACAGCATGAGCCATGACGCCGCTTTAATGTTCTGCCGGTGGCTCTACCATAAAACAGGGATTTTTTACCGCCTGCCTACTGAAGCCGAATGGGAATACGCCTGCCGGGCAGGATCCAACACACTATATCCTTTTGGAAACGATGAAAAATTGCTGGAAGAATATGCATGGTTCAAAAAGAACAGTAAAAACAAATACCAGCAGGTTGGATTAAAAAAGCCCAATAAATGGGGCTTATACGATATGCTTGGTAATGTCTGCGAATGGACACTTGACCAATATGATGAAAACTATTATAAAACCATTGGCGACCAGCCCATAGATCCTGTCATTCCACCTGCCACCCGGTATCCCAAAAGTTTAAGGGGAGGCTCATACCTTGATCCGGCCCCACTGCTTACAAACGGCTACCGCTTTGAGTCTGAAGTTTCCTGGAACAAAAGAGATCCACAGATTCCTAAAAGCCGTTGGTGGTTGACCGATGCGCCTTTTGTTGGGTTTCGAATTGTCAGACCAAGGAACCAACCGAGTGCAGATGAAGCTGAAAAATTTTATGCATTGTATCTGGGCAAATAATAATTTATCTTTCGTTACTTTAAACAATCCGGCAACAAGGCTAAAGAAAAATAATAGAATATATATCAGCCTTTCACTCTTTTCTGCAGCTTTCAAATTTATCTGTGACGCTTATTAATAAATCAATATCGCCTAACTGTTCATGAAACAAAACACGATTACTTAAACCATAATTTTTCTTTTTATGAAAGATTCTTCTTCTCCCTCTAATTCTTCCCGCCGGGATTTTGTCAGGCAAAGCAGTGTATTGGCCGGTGGCCTGGTTGCAAGCCCGCTGCTTTCAAAAGCCAATTTTTTTTCCGGCGCTGATGATACCATTAAAGTAGCCCTGATCGGATGTGGCGGCAGGGGAACCGGCGCTGCCATGCAGGCACTGCTAACCAAGCAGAACGTAAAACTGGTAGCCATGGCCGATGCTTTCCGCGACAGGCTCGATGATTGTTACAAGGCCCTCAATTCTGATGACTTATCGGATTGGTCGGGCGTAAAAGGAAACATAAAAAATAAAATAGATGTTCCGGAAGAAAGAAAATTTACCGGCTTTGATGCATATTTAAAAGCAATACCGCTTGCTGATGTGATCATCCTCACAACTCCTCCCGGATTTCGCCCCATACACTTTGAAGAAGCTGTAAAACAGAATAAACACATCTTCATGGAAAAGCCGGTGGCCACTGATCCTGCCGGGATCAAGCGGGTACTGGTTGCTGCCGAAGAAGCAAAAAGGAAAAAACTGAATGTTGTAGTAGGCCTCCAGCGCCATTACCAGAATTCATACCGTGAATTATACAAACGGAAAGATTTGATCGGCGATATCACCTCAGCGCAAGCCTGGTGGAACAATGATGGCGTTTGGGTTAACCCCAGAAAAGACGGTCAAACGGAAATGGAATACCAGATGCGGAACTGGTATTATTTTGTGTGGCTTTGCGGAGACCATATCGTTGAGCAACACATTCATAATATTGATGTCATCAACTGGTTCAAAAATGGCTATCCTGTAAGGGCACAGGGTATGGGTGGCCGTGAGGTAAGAAAAGGTAAAGATTTCGGCGAGATCTATGACCATCATTATGTTGAATTCCAATATGCCGACGGCTCAATACTCAACAGCCAGTGCCGGCATATCAAAAATACCATGTCTAAAGTGGATGAATTGATGATAGGAACTAAGGGCAGGATTTACTGTGGCAAAGCAAACATTGTTGATCTTAAAGGGAAAGTCCTCTACCAGTTTGACAGTAAAACAGAAAATAATCCATACCAGACAGAACACGATGAACTTTTTGCAGCCATTGCCAAAGGAGAGTACAAGTTTGCAGATGCGGAAAATGGCGCCAAAAGCACTATGACAGCCATTTTCGGCCGAATGGCAACGTATTCCGGACAAGTACTGGAATGGGATAAAGTACTCAATTCCGGGTTAGACCTGCAGCCTAAATCCTATGACTGGGCCGCTGCGCCTCCCGTTTTGCCGGGAGCAGACGGAATCTATAAGATAGCAACGCCCGGTATTACCAAATATACCTGATCAGATAATTTGAAAATAACCGCAGGAGATGAAGCCCTCATTTCTTGCGGTTACTTCATTTAAGACAGTATATCTTTTCGCTTGAATATAAAAATGGAAGCGCTGAGGAAAATAATAATATGTATGGCTAAAATTCCTGCTGACCGAAGCACCGCCGGCAGGTTTTCCACAGAACCTACAATCTGCTCATTGCTGCTGTTAACCTGCACATCAAAAAATCCTTTCCAGCCAAGCATATGAGACGTGAATAAAAATGGCTTTACCGCATTAAATATGGGTAAGTTAAGGGTGTTTAAAATTGTAAAGACGATAATTATACTCATACAAGCCATAATAGGCCCAATGGAATTTTCAGCAAAAAGACTCAGAAAAAAGGCAAGTGAAGCAACTGTCACCATTGCGAGGGCAGCAAATCCAAAAGCGGCAACATAACGCCATAGCGTATCCGATTTTAAGATCTGGGTAACCACTTCACTTTTCATAATGATCATATCATCCGCCCCAAAAATCAGCAGGGAAACAAAAAGTGACCAGACGGCCATCCATATCAGTAAGGCCAGTGTATAAACCGCAGATGCCATAAATTTACTCAGTATGAGATTCGTACGGCTAATAGGTTTTGAAACCAATAACCTTAATGTCCCCATATTGGCTTCTCCGGAGATCATATCCCCTGCCACCAGGGCAATCAGCAATGGCACATGAACCAGCAGGGTCTGCAGGATGATATAAGCCAGAAGGTAACCATTCAATATCTTACCCTCAACATTAAAGGAATCAGACAATGCCTGCATGCCAAACTTAATATAGGTATCGCCGTCTACGTAGAAGCCAAGTTGAATCAGTCCTACAATGGCAGTAATGGCAGCAAAGGCAATATAAGTCCTTGGCTTACGGAAAATCTTGAATAATTCAATTTGTACCAGCTTCCACATATGCTTTATCCTTGGTAAGTGAGAGAAAATATTCTTCCAGTGAGTTGACAGGCTTAAGGGATATAATTTGAACATCCATTTCTACCAGGTTTCTGGCAAAGTGTGGAATATCCTCACGGGAAATATCCATTACCAGTTTATTGGGTTGGTTTTTCCGGAGATGATTATGCCACCGGGTTTCGGAAAGTTTTTGCCGGCAGGCATTATTATCTGTGGTTTCAACCTCCAAAACAAGTTTTGCCGGATCAACCAGTTCCCTGACCGACCCTTCTACAATTTTTTTTCCTTTATCTATAATCAGCATCCTGTTGGCAACCTGTTCCATCTCACCCAAAAGATGGGAAGAAACAAGAATGGTTTTATTTTCTTCCCGGCTGAGCATCTGAATAAGGTTTCTGATATCTGCAATCCCCTGGGGATCAAGACCGTTGGTGGGTTCATCCAGTATAATAAGTTCTGGATCATGTACCAATGCAACGGCAATGCCCAATCGCTGTTTCATTCCCTGGGAATAGGTTTTTACTTTATCCCCTCCCCTGTTTTCCAACCCAACCTGTCCAAGTTTTTTAGCTAATTCTTTACGTGTAAACGATTTACCACTGAGTTTGGCAAAAAGCGAAAGGTTATCCCAGCCATTAAGATACTTGTACAGATCGGGTTTTTCAATAACGGCACCCGTGCTGGAGAGAATTTCAGTGCGGTGATGTAAAAGGTCTTTGTCAAATATTTTGATCTGCCCTGAAGTAGGCCGAATTAGTGTAAGGAGCATCCTGATAGTTGTTGACTTACCGGCACCATTCTGTCCCAGGAATCCAAAAACATCCCCTTTATAAACCGTAAATGATAATCTGTCTACTACGGTAGTGCCTGAAAACTGCTTTGACAAATCCTTCACTTCAATGATTGGATGCATTAGGCGGTTTTAATTTATCTGCTTCTAACAAAAATAAGGATAAGAGGTTTTGTAAATCAGGAGATTAGATAAGATAAAAAATATTTTTGCCAAAAAACTTGCATTTGTGTGCCCCTTGGTATTAGCTTTGTCTTACAATCCGCCCCAAAAAGTATATTAACCTACTCAGGGTTATCCTCAGTTTAACCAAATTTCCATCCACATCCAGAGACCATCCTACTAAGTCACTTGTAACTCTTTATACCAAATCCAGGTTCCGGTCAAAACCAACGCTTATTCTCGTTTAGTCAACTTTTTCCAAATCTCCTGAAAGCCGCGATATCCCATAATTACCGCGATTCACAGTACCTCAACCACACAAAATGAAAAAGTTGTTACCCATATACGGGCATATATTTCCGTTACATTTTATTCTCTTTGACGGAACAAACAAAAATGCTTTTGCCAAAAGCATTACCCTTTCACAGAAATTTCAGGATTATCATTTCAGCCTTTTCTTAAAAAACTCAGGAATCATTTCATTTGTAAATGAGTTTAGCAATATGGCAGAAATATATCGCCGAATTGTTACAGAATTAAAGATTGAAATAACGAACCGAAGGGAAATTTTACGCTGCAGTCATTCTGGATCAAAAGAAACTCTTTGCTTTACTAAAACGCACCTGTCAAATTTCCTTATACCGGCAAATTCAATTCCTGAATACAAAACAGATAATAGTATACCCGGCTTAATAAGCATTTTCAAAAATAAATTTCAAAATACTTTTTAGAGGTTGTGAATCTTAACGGAGCCTCTTTTACTGGAGGCTCCCTTTTAAACCAGCATTAAAAAAACTTTGTAAAATAATCAGATAATGACGAGATCAAAGAAAATTAAAAATACTTTTTAGAGGTTGTGAATCTTAACGGGGCCTCTTTTCCAGGAGGCCCCCTCTTAAAATTTTTGTGCTGAACGAAAAGTGAGTGATGGAACCAAAAATCAATATCAATCAAATTATATCCAGATATTAAAATCCCCATGATAGCCGCGCCCATTAAGCCCTGACATTATTTAACCACAAAAAAAATCAGAAAATGAAAACTTCATTCTTCGCCCGCGCCGGCCATCTTTGCAGATTTGCAATTGTTGCAATGATTGTTATCACCAGCATCAATGCCAAAATTTTAAAAAGTCCCATCGAACCATTTACGATCAAGGATGATAGAAAAGTTGAACCCAGCAGTCAAATGATGGGCTTAAGAGGTGAAACAAACCGTCATAAAAAAGTGTTGCTCAAATGGAATATGGCTAACCAGGAAGCATATACCTATACAATCGAAAAAAGCCGGGATGGTGAACATTTCACGGCAGTCCAGTCAGCCAATATCATCCAGGATAAAGACAATGGCTTTACCTGGACGGATAATTATCCAAAAGCTACAAACTGCTACAGGATCCGTATATCAGATGCCAAAGGAGAAAACAGCTATTCAAAAACGCTTGTTGTGGAAACCTTTAAAACTGGTGATGTTGAAATGGTTGGTGCAACTCCGCAAGTATCTCTTAATGATATACAAGTGGATGTACAAATGAAAGAAACTGGTATGGTGAACCTGCATATTACCAATGATAAGGGTGAGATTGTGATGATGCAAAAAGAAAAAGGAAAAGCAGGATATAATCAGTTTATGATCAATGGCAGCCGTGACCTTAAACCAGGCGGTTACTTTTTAAAAGTAGTGGTCAATGGTACCGACAGGATGCTGGTACATCTTCTTAAATCTTAAAAGTCAGTATATCTGGATTCGTTTGAAATGGGCATCATACAAAAAGTATGCTGCCCATTTTTTATTCCATGCTGAGCTTATATATTTACATCTTATTATCCATTATAAATTACGTCCTGCCGACAGAAAGGTATGATTGCAGATTTTTCACATATTCATCAAAGGCACTGATGCCTTCGGGTGTAATTTTACAGATTGTCTGAGGATAGTTTTCCCGGAACTGTTTGATAATTTCTATGTAGCCCGCTTCCCGAAGTTTCTGGATCTGGACACTGAGGTTTCCCGCGGTTGCACCAGACTTTTCTTTCAGGAAAGTAAACTCCGCCTCCTTCACCCCTATAAGCAGGGAAATCACAGCCAGCCGCAGCTGGGAATGTAAAACCGGGTTTAGTTCTTTGAAATCACTCATGGGTTGGCCTGAAAACCTGACGTTAAAGAATCTGATTGACCATACTTATTCCGGGCAACATGCCCTGGCACAAGATATCCAAGCGCAACACAAAAAGCATGAACCAGCAATGATTCTGCACCCAACTTATCCCCGAAATAAAAAATAACACCAGCACCAGCCCAATTAATTACTGCACCAAAAATCAGTAAACGATACCGGAAAGCAGAACCATGGATAAACATCCAAAATCCATATAACAGTAGTAAATACCCGAAATTAACACCTGAAAGATTTATCCCAGTCCTGTAGTTTCCATAAACCATGATCATCAAACTGATAAAAAAAGCTATACCCAGCTTGTTTACCAGTTCATTTGTATACGTTTTTACTTTAACAGAACGCTTCAAAACATATTTCCTGAAAACCATTTCATACATCGCCAGGAGAAAAGCTACAATCCCGAAAATCATCCACACGGTATTTCCCTGCCTTATGCCTGTCTTAATCATGATATAATGGGTCAGGCTTGCAGCGAATAATAACCAACCCCAGATGATCCATCCAATACCATTATCCTTTTCTTCGGCACGGGCCCGGCCGATCATCTGCTCTATTAATTTAAGGCTATCCTCACTACTTAGCATTATTTCTTCTTTTTTCATCAGATCCCATTTTTTAATCAAGTACATTTATGTTTGTGCAAACTTTTACTCTGGCATTGTATAAAATATTGATCTTAGTTTTCCGGGATTTCTTATTCAATGAAGCATCCTTTTTAACACAAAAAAATCCTGAAACTGAACATTCCACAGGTATCAGAAAGAAATCTTTACCTACACTGGTCATAAAAATACTTTGCCTGCGAAAGACCCCATCCCGGATGTATAGCCGAAGCGGGCTTAAATGTTTCCTGCTTTTTTATGGATTCTTCAAAAAGCGCTTTGGCCTCCGTTTTACTTCCTCCAAATTGCTCCGGTGTAAAAAATTTATCCTGTCCTTCAAGCAGGTATATCCTTGGATTTTCTGCATCAAGTTGTCTGGCTTTTTGTAAAGCGGCTGTAGCGGCCATTCCAAAGGTCTGAAAACGAGTCATGGGATCTGCCATCATGCGAAGCGTTGCTATCATTTTTTTCACACACCAGATCTCTGAATTCTCTTTAGTTAACGCCTCAGCCTTTGCCAAAAGCTGTTCAGCTTTATCGGCTTCCGGATCTGTTTTATCGGCAAAGCCACCGGTCTGCCCGTTAGCCATCATATTACCCTTCATCACCCTGCCAAGGGCTGCATAATAAAAAGGCAGCCATTGATCTTTTTCAGCCTCCCCTATGCGTTCAAAACTATTCGACAATTCCTGCCACCCCTCCACTGTTCTTGTTTGTTCAATGAGTGATACTTTTTCCTGCATCACTTTTATATACTTTTCACTTTGTGCTTTTCCGGTATTGTAATAGAAAACAAAAAGGAACAGGAGAGAAATAAACTTTTTCATATGAATCAATTTAATTTTTAAAACTACAGGCATTTATAATCCTTAATTTTTCTGTCACAGATTTATGTTAATAGCATCTTCCGTTCTGTCAACTCCAAAACTCAGAAATGCGCCTATAAACAAAAACATTTTAGACGGTGGCACAATGGCCTCTTTTCTTAAGCCATTAAATGAATATTGATATCCGTATACCTGGTCAAAATTGAAAACATTACTTACAGAAAGTACGTAAACGGCAAACATCCTGGCACCTTTCTTCCCCAGGCTGGGCAGGAAATTTAAGCTGAAACTCACATTGTGATAATCAGGGGTTTCCCCTTTATCCAGGAATTCTGTTTTTCCTGTCTGGACATTGCTGGCAATAAAATAATAAGGCCTGCCACTGGCATAATTATACGCCCCGTTAAAACCGGTCTTCCACTTCGTCACAAATTTTTTCACAATAAGGGATGCCGTATGCTTTGCTGCAAAACTGGGCTGAATGGCATTGGGAAAATTTAGAAAATCACGCTTTGTATCCAGGTATGAATAGGAAATCCAGTAGTCAACATTTTTTATTGTTTTTTTATCGCGCCAGAATAACTCAAACCCTTTCGCATCTCCATAACCTTCGTTACCTGATGCAATTTGCAAGCCATTAAAGTTGCTGGTCTTTAACAGGTTGTGGTACTTCTTGTAAAATATTTCTGTTCGAAATGTTACCTGACTGGTGACCTTCTGATACTGTGCGATGTAATGGGTTGCTTTTGAAAAAAGCAATGGCACATTAGCTGGCAGGTAAATCCGTTCCGGGTTCTGATAAAAAACACCATATGCCAGCGATGCCTGTGCATTCTTACCTGTCTTATATGCCAGGGAAATCCTTGGTGCCAAATTTGATTTGTCAAGCAGCGCAGAGTGCTCAAAACGGCCACCTATTTTTGCTGCCAGGTTATTGGTTATATAGATATCCGTTTCGGCAAAAACGGACCTGATCTTTTCTTTCACGGTCTGTGAATAAACCTGCCCGGTGTATGCTGTATAATCCGACTGATCATCACTGTAATTATATTCTGAGCCAAACCTGATCATACTCAGGCCATATAACCTACGCTCAAGTACAAGCTTAGAATTAAAATAATTACCCCGCTGAACCTGTTGAAAATTTTTAAATTCAAACCCTGGTATCGATACCTGCAGTTTATCCTGATCATAAAGTCCGGATTCTATATCATCACGGTTATATGCATACGAAATTCCTGTGAGCATCTTCCACTTTTTACCAAGACTTTCCCTCCACGACAAATTATGGTACATATTTACATTTTTCAGGGCAAAGCCATCCCTATAACCAAGCGTATCCAGGCTGGGTGTAAAAAATTTTAATTGATTTGTACTGAAAGTACCATAGTATTTCAGGATACCATTTTTTGAAGTTTTGATCCTGAAATTTGCATCGGCCGAATGAAATATGGGTACCTGTTCATATTCCTGTCTTTGTGTGATCAACGCAAATGCAGGTCGAAGATCTGTGTAATTATAATTTAAGCCGAAAGATGATTTTTTGTCTTTTGCCAGGTGCTGATATCCGCCACTGACGCCAATGATCGTAATTCCCAGGTTAGCTGAAGTTTGTTCAGGGATATCAATCGACTCAAGTATCAGGGCAGAAGAAAGTGCCTGGCCATAAAGGGCAGAATATCCACCCGTACTGAAAACCGTACCCTTAAAAATGAATGGCGAAAAGCGGCCACGCTGGGCTATATTAGGGACACTGCTATAAAAGAAATTATTGACAAGGGTACCATCGATAAAAGTTCTTGTTTCCGCAGCCGTTCCACCCCTGACAAACAAGCCTTCGCTTTCCCCAACCTGCTGTGCACCCGGCAAAGACTTCAGTGCACCCACTACATCAGCATTTCCGCTGGCAGTTGTAACAATGTCAATCGGGCTCAGTACCGTTCCTTTCTTTTTATCACTGGCCTCAAAAGTACCGGCACTGATCACCACTGCTTTGAGTTCGCTGATTTCATCTTTAAGGGTAATATCAATTACCAGTGGCTCCGTTCCAATATCTACTGGCAATTCAAAATTGCGATATCCAATGGATGAAGCAATCAATATAAAGCTGCCCTTTTCCGTTGTTGAAAATTTAAAATTCCCTGCAGAATCAGAAGTTGCCCCATCATAACTAGCCCTGATCCCAACACTGACACCGGAAACCGGCTTTTTTTTGCCATCCAGTACCCTCCCGGAAATATTTACCTGGCCACTGACTCCGAAGGATAAGCCTAATGCAAACAAAAATATAAGCCACCTGGACATTTACCTAAATTTGAAACAAACATAAAGTAGTTTACATTATAAACCAAATTATTATTAATTAACATGAGTTGATCTTACTGAATTAGTCAATAAGAAGGATCACTCTCCCTGTCAGTTTCTAAATCGTAATCTGTTTCTATTGACCCAGGCTCAGGACAAATCTTTTTTGTCATGCCGACGCAGGAGGCATCTTTAAGAGATCACAGATAAGATCCCTCGTTCCCTGGGATGACAAAGCAAAAAGTAAGAGAAAAAAAACTTTCCTGAATGCTTGTACTCTTCCTATTTTCTTTCTTAATACAAACATAGGATCATAGAATAAAATACGCCTCTGCCTTGTCATGCCGACGCAGGAGGCATCTTCCTGTTGCACATTGATAAGATCCCTCCTGCGTCGGTATGACAAACATTGGATGACAGGTTGAGGATGAACCAGTTAATGATATGGGTGTATCCTAAAACCGGATAACCAGGTATCAATTTCTGTAAATAAAGAAATGGGACCCGCCAGAACGAAGTATGGGAATTAAAAAGGAGGAATAACTAAGAGAATTATTTTCAAAAGCTTAACCGTGTAAGGGTAACAGACTTTTCCCAGTCGTTTTCCGGGACTTTAGTTATGACCTTAGCATTAGCCGGTTTCTTATGGTTGATAACCTTTACAACCGGGTGACTAAAAGATGTGAGGTCACTGATTACAAAACCCGGTGGTAAATCATAGCCCAAGTTAACGGGGAAAACTTTAGTGGTATTGGAGATTGAGGAACCACGGTAAAAATGGACCCTTGTATTTGTATATTTATCAATGGCGGATAGCACAAAGCTTCCATCATCTTGAAATGCAACACCCGTAATGATCGTTGAATCAATACCGGTTTGAACACCCATCCCTGCAATATCACCTATATATTTAATTGGAATATCTGCTTTAAAATTCTTTTGTTTCAGATCAGCCGAAGCAATTTTAAATATGTGGGCACCTGTATAATAATTAATGGTGGTGTCCAGCGCTGAGCCAAAAATAAAAAGGTCACCGGATGCGGAAAACGCCATATCACCACTATAAGTTGATACATTATGGTATCCTTCTTTTCCTGAAATGTATCCAACAACTTCTACTGGTTCGGATTTACGGGTATTTACTGGTTTAAACCTAACTACAAGTGTTTCCCTTTCTCCCCGCAAATCACTTAAGTTAAGTCCGGTGCTAATGGCATAAATAAACCCATCCGGCCCCATGGCCATTTTAGTGAAACAATGGCCTTGTAATTCTTTAAGTGGCGCAATAAGTCTTGTATGTTCGCCAACAACAGAAAGCATCCATAGTGCAGGTGATTCCCCGGATTTATTAGCATAAAAGAATTGGCCGGTTCGAGGGTCCCCGGCAAGGGAAGCACTGCCATACCAGTCGCCAACAGATCGGGAAAATTTTTCTTCCGGTATTTGAAACCCAGCAGCCTGGTTGTCAATAGAGATTTTCATTCCGTCATTAAAAATGGGAACAATCCTTGTTTCCAGTGTTTCGGCATTATTAAAAATCCCATATAGTTGAGTGGTGGGTCCTTTTACAGAAGACTGAGCTGCAATAAGATAATGCAAAAAGAGCCCGAAGACAACAAGCAAAAACCTGGACAGGTAAATAATTCGGGGACGTTTCATAGAGGAAGGTTGGATTAGGTGGCTGGCTTGAAATACAAACCCGCTTCATAAAAACGTTTTTAATTTCCAATAAATTGTTTGTTGATAAACTTGATTTGAAGTATTACAGGGCGACTTGCGTAAGCTCAAAAAAGTTGAAGAAATTTCAAGAATACTTCTTTTAAAAAAACACTGATCGTTGGTGTTAGTCAGCTTAATACTATGCTATTCCCGAGTATAATCCCTCATTTTTTTTGTGTTTTTACGTATCCTTTTTACTATTCGCAAATGATTATTAGAGATGGAGTTATATTTTTTTTGATCGGAATAATTTATTTGCCCGGTTTTCGTTTCAGTTAAGGTTAATAGTTTATAATAACCTGACCATTAACAATCCATCCCAGGAAAAACTGTAGTATAAATCCTTAATCCCAGTTAGTATGATGAACAATGGTATACCGACTTACGATTTTTCGGTAGCACAAGCACGGACAAGAACCTTTCTTGCAAAAAGAAAACAAAAACTACGCCATATATTTTTGATCGGCGCTCTTTCCCTTTCCCTTTTTAGTAATCATAGCCAGGCCCAGTGCCCGGTAGGGACCCAGGAGGCGAT
>JBGSHT010000057.1:0-75380 GCA_041752135.1 Chitinophagaceae bacterium
GGGATGACAAAAAAACTTAGGATGACAAACAAACATAGGATGACAAATATCTACCTGTCATGCCGAGGAACGAGGCATCTTATGGTTAATTAAAAGAAGATCCCTCCTTCGTCGGGATGACAAAAAAACTTAGGATAACAAACAAACATTGTATGATAAACAAACAAAGGATGAAAATAGAGAGGTCCACAAATAGTTCCTATACCAAATGACTGATCTTCCCTAAACCTGTCATCCTTAACCCGGGTGGCGGGCATATTTCATTCACTTAAAATGACAGGGAGAAGGATCTATTTTCGAGAACTTCTAAACGTTTTCCTTAGATGAACTCTTTGAGTAATTGGTAAACTTATTATACAGATTCATCCAATAGCACAGCACATTAACAGTTAATTGTAATTGAATCTGAATGCACTTTCATCAGTTAAAAAACTGTTCTGCGCAAGGCTTGGATATTCATGGTTTTTTTTATATTATTACCTCCTGATTACCTGAACCACTATCCCTGATTACCCCTTTATTTTCTCTGAAAACCATCAGCCGGAAAGGTTGCAGCAATTCATATACCATTCATTATCATCCATTAGTGTCGGATTATTTCAGTATTTTCAAAATGAAAGAAATTTCATCTGTAAATCCTGTATTATTTTTTCATGTTAATCTATGGACTCATTTTATAAGGCATACCTGAAGTTTTTTTTGTGTTGCCTTCTTTTACTGGTTATTCATGAGCAGTCCATTGGTCAAACAGCTCATCAAAACATCCTGGCAAAAAATAATTTGCCGGCTCCTTCACCATTTATTAATCATGATCCCAACAGGCCATTTGGTGTTGGCGATACCATCGTTTATACCGGTTCACTTACTATCTGCCCGGGCAGTTCAATCAACCTGACCGCCAATAACGCTCCGGCTACCGCCGTCTGCCAATGGAAAAGAAATAATGTAATCATTGCAAATGCCACTACAAGAACGATTGCGGCGTCCTTGCCCGGAGATTATACCGTAGTTGTCACCTCCCCTGCAGGCTTCGGCCCATATGATACGGTTACCGTAAAAAACCACGAGAAACCTGAAGTTAGTTTTGTTGCCGACCAGACCACTGTTTGCTCCGGTGTAAATGTAAAATTCACTTCTACCGTAACCGGTGGCAGGGCTCTCTATAAATATGCCTGGCGCTTTGGCGATGGCAAAGTATCAACGGCAAAGGACCCGCTGATCGACCTCGATACACTGGGATGCGGTACTGTCTCACTAATAAATCAGCTGATCGTAGAAGATGCCAATGGATGCAAGGATACTGTACGCAACCCAATATCGGTAAGGCAGGCGCCAAGAGTGGAAGTAGCCGACCGGGACAATATCTTTACACCCTTCAAAAACTGCCGGAATGCAGATTCGCAATCAGACTCCAGCTATACGCTGACCATCAATAATATTTCGCCAGACAATGCCTGTATAGCCTCATATTCTGTAAACTGGGGGGATGGAACGATTCAGAACAATCTGACCGCCGCATCCTTTCCCCTGACACATACGTACCGGGTCCTTGGCGCTTTTAACCTTGCGGTAACAGCTGTAGGAACCAACGGCTGCAGTAACACAAAATCTTACCAGGTGGCCAACCAGAGTAACCCGGCGGGAGGATTGGGAACACTGGGCGCTACTACAAATTTATGCGCTCCTGCAAGGATTCCATTCATAATAAGCAACTGGCAGAAAAACTCGCCCGGAACTACTTACCTGCTTGATTTTGGTGACGGAACATCAGTACAACTGAACCATCCTTTAAACGAAGCGCTGGTACCAGATACTGTTTATCATACCTATACCACATCATCCTGTCCAGCACCTTCATTTGAGGCCAGGCTATCGGTCATCAATGCCTGCGACATAACTCCTTATACTGCAGGAAATATACAGATCAGGATAAAACCACAGGCCTCCATTGCAGCTGTTGCATCGGCCTGTGCCGGTGAAAATGTCTGTTTCATCAACAGCACTCTCCTGGGTAATTTTGGCCCCCAATGTTTAAGCACAACCACCTTTACCTGGAATTTCGGCGATCCCGCCAGCGGAGCTGCAAATACTTCCGGTGCACAGAATCCCTGTCATGTTTTTTCCGCACCGGGAACGTACACGGTAACCCTCACCGCATCGAACCCCTGCGGAAGTACAACGGCAAGCGTACAGGTATGCGTAACCGAAAGACCTGCTCCTTCCTTTACACTCGACAGGCAATCGGGTTGCGGTACCGTGGCGGTACGGGCCACCAATACATCCAATGCACTCACCAACTGTAACCCGGCAACCGTGTTATGGACAGTAGGATATACGCCGGCTTTCTGCGGAACAGCGGCAGACTGGAGTTTCACAGGCGGTACTACGGCCTCATCACTGAATCCATCCTTTGAATTCCGCGGAGCCGGTAATTATACCATCACACTAAGGCTTACCAACCCCTGCGGATCATTCACAACAACCAGAACGGTGGCTGTGAAAAGACCGCCGCAGGTAACCCTGAACACCGTGCCCAATGCCTGCGGCCCAGTGACCATCAGGCCGGCAGCAACCATATTTAATTGTGGTGAAAATGCGCCAACATATAGATGGACCTTCCAGGGCGGCATACCCGCCACTGCCACAACTGCAGACCCGGGCGAAGTTATATTCACCGGCGCCGGCACCAAAACCATCACACTGGAAGTAACCAATGAGTGCGGCACCACCACACAAAGCAGGCAGTTCCTCTTATCTGAAATTCCACAACTAACGATACCCGCTTCAACAGCATTTTGTGCTGGGGTCACTGCCGGCCCTTTTACTTTCACCAGTTCAACGCCAGGCGCAACCATTAGTTGGACAGCCAGTAATACTGCCATAGGATTAACAGCTACAAGTGGCAACGGAAATATACCTGCTTTTACAACCACCAATACCGGAACAGCACCTATAAGTTCTGTAATCAGGGTAACAGCGGTCGCGGCAGGATGTACACAGCAATCTGAGTTCACGATCATCGTTAATCCACGTCCTGCAGCACCCGTTGTGACAACGCCAATCAATTATTGTAAAGATGCAAACGCCATACCACTCACAGCCAATGCAGGAGGCAATGAACTCAGGTGGTATACCACGGCAACCGGCGGAACCGCCTCATTAACTGCGCCAACACCATCCACCGCTGTTGTTGGCACCACAAACTATTTTGTGAGCCAGGCCAACCTGCAAACGGGCTGCGAAGGGCCACGGTCATCCATAGCCGTAATTGTCAATGCCATACCGGTCATTTCCGGCAGCAATGCGACCAATCCAATAGCTTGCGCAACAGCAACCGGAACAATCAACCTGACCGGCCTCCTGCCCAATACGCTTTACCAGGTAAGCTATCAGAGAAATGGTGTTGCACAAAATGCCAGCCTAACAGCAAATGGTACCGGTATTATATCCATTACAGGTTTGTCGTCAGGAACCTATACAGCCATCAGGGTAACACTCAACGGATGCCCCTCAGCCGAGGCCGGGCCATTTACACTCACCGATCCCAATCCGCCCGTAACCCCAACAGTCAGCAATAATGGACCGCTATGCAGTGGAGGAACGCTTCAGTTGAATGCCGCAACTACCACAACAGGAACTATATCTTATGCATGGACAGGCCCCGGCGGGTTCACCTCATCATTACAAAACCCAACCATACCCACTGCCACTGTTGCCATGAGCGGCAGCTACTTTGTTACGGCTACGCTTAACAGTTGTACCTCTGCACCCGCACAGGTGAATGTGTTAATCAACCCAAGACCAGGCCTTCCCATTTTGGGCAGCAATGGCCCGATCTGCGCAGGAAACAACTTAACACTCACTGCCAATACAACTTTTACAGGTCCGCTAACCTACGCATGGACCGGACCCAATGGCTTCAGCAGCACGGAACAGAACCCCGTCATCGCCAATGCAGGCGTAACTGCCGGGGGCACATACAATCTTTTGATCACTTCCACATTAGGTAATTGTCCTGCACCTGCCGCCAGCATAACAGCAGTTGTGAATGCGATCCCTAATATCAGCAGGGGAACGATCAGTTCACCACAGTCCTGCACCAGCGCATCCGGAACGATAACATTAGAAGGTCTTGTGTCAGGCAGTACTTACGCGGTACGCTACCTGCGGAACGCCGTTGCACAATCAGCTAATATCACAGCCGGAGCCAATGGTACAGTGATCATCCCCAATTTAAGTTCAGGAACCTATTCGAATATAACAGTGTCACTCAATAATTGTATATCCAACAGCGTGGGGCCATTTGTACTCACCGATCCAAACCCGCCGGCAGCGCCAACGGTTTTAGCCAATTCACCTTTATGCAGCGGTACAACGCTCCAACTAACGGCAACGACTACTACAACGGGATCAATCACTTATAACTGGACAGGCCCGGGCGGATTTACTTCAACAGATCAGAATCCAGCCAGGACCGGCGTAACTGCAGCCATGAGCGGACCTTATTTTGTTTCGGCTACGCTTAATGGTTGTACCTCACCGGCAAGCCAGGTGGATGTTGTCATCAATGCCACACCCGATGCAGCCATACTGACAAGCAACAGTCCGGTTTGTGCAGGCAGCAACCTTACGCTGACTGCCGTAAGCAATTTCACCGGCCCGGTCACCTATGCGTGGACCGGACCAAACGGATTTGTAAGCACCCAGCAAAACCCCGTGATCACAGGAGCAGGTGTAACTTCCAATGGAACATACAGGCTGGTTGTAACAGCCACACAGGGAAATTGTGCATCGGCCGCAGCAAGCATAACAGCCGTTGTAAACAGTTTGCCCAATATCACCAATTCAAGCTTTACGGCACCGCAGTCCTGCAACGGTGCAACCGGATCAATCAATCTCGAAGGACTGGTGGCCGGCAGTTTATATATCGTGCGGTATCAGAAAAATAATGTTGGACTTACCGAAAACCTAACGGCAAGCAGTACGGGCAGGATCACCCTTACCGGCTTATCCGCAGGCACTTATTCCAATATCCGCGTGGAACTGAATAGCTGCGTATCCAACAGTGTGGGGCCTTTTATCATAACAGATCCCAATCCGCCTGCCGTGCCAACTGCCAGTGCAAATGCACCGTTGTGCAGCGGCGCAACCCTGCAACTCAATGCCAGCACATCAACCGGCGGGAATATACAATACAGCTGGACCGGCCCCGGCGGCTTCAGTTCCAGTGTGCAAAACCCAACAAGGGCCAATGCCATCCAGTCGATGAGCGGTAAATATTATGTTACCACCACACAGAACGGCTGTACCTCCCTACCCGATTCTGTAAACATTGTAATTAATACAACACCGGGCAGGCCAACCCTTGGCAATAACGGGCCCATTTGCGTGGGAACCAATCTCATACTGACCTCAACATCGGATTTTACTGGATCGCTGGGTTATGCCTGGACGGGCCCCAATGGCTTTACCAGCAACCAGCAGAACCCGGTGATACCCAACGCACAGGTAGCTAACAGTGGCGCATACACGCTTATAGTGACCGCACTGAATGGCAGCTGTGCCGCACCGCCGGCAACTACAGATGCGGAAGTAAACAGCATCCCCAGGATAACCGGAAGCACTTTTACGCCACCGCTGTTCTGCGCGAGTGCAACAGGTTCCATCAATCTCGAGGGACTGGAAGCCGGAAAGACCTATACTGTACGTTACCGGAAAAACAATATCCCGCAGGAAACCACTGCCATAGCCGATCAAAATGGTTTGCTGATCGTAAGAAATCTTACGGCAGGCACCTATACCGAAATTGAAGCGTTTTTCAGGACCTGCCAGTCGAACCGCGTTGGGCCATTTGTACTTGTTGATCCCAATCCGCCGGCAACACCGGTTATTGTTTCAAATAGTCCGTTATGCAGCGGATCCACGCTCCTGCTCAGTGCCACCACAACAACCCCGGGAAATGTAGTGTATACCTGGACAGGCCCCGATGGTTATACTTCAGCAGCACAAAATACATCCCGGCAAAATATCCAGGTGAACCAGGGTGGCAACTACACAGTTACCGCCACACTCGAAGGTTGTGCATCAAGGCCGGTTGCGGTTGATGTATTGGTCAATCCCGCGCCGGATAACCTGGTGCTCACAACCAACAGTCCGCAATGTATCGGCAGCACAGTAACCGTGAATTCAAAGATCGATTATACAGGCCCGGTTACCTACAGCTGGACAGGCCCCAATGGTTTCACCAGCAACCAGCCGAACCTGCGCTTCCCGAATGCAACGGCATCCATCAGCGGTGATTATAAACTTGTAGTGACCGCAACACAGGGCGGTTGTACGTCAGAGTCGTTTGTAAACCTTTCCGTTGGTCCGTATCCGCAGATCCAATTGGGCCCCGATCAGACTTTGCCAACCGGCACACAGATCAGGCTCGAAAGCCAGGTAACCAATGGACCGGTACGCACCTGGGAATGGAGGCCATCCGCCAACCTCAGTTGTAATAATTGCGCGGAACCTGTTGCCACCATTAAAACTGATATCACTTATATAGTAACCATCACCAATATTTTTGGCTGTACGGCCACCGACAGCATCAGCTTCAAAACCTTCTGCGAAAATTCGCAGGTGTATATACCCAATGCTTTTACACCTGATGGCGATGGATCGAATGATATCCTGATGGTGAGGGGCAAGGGCATATCTGCGGTTAAGCATTTCCGTATATTCAACCGCTGGGGTGAAGTGGTCTTTGAACGAAATAATTTCCAGCCCAATGATCCCGGCTTTGCATGGGACGGCAGGGTCAGGGGCGTTGCAGGCGGACCGGGTGTGTACGTTTATACGGCGGAAGTGATATGCGACAATGGAAGGACCTATGTATATAAAGGCAATGTTTCCTTAATCAAATAGCGGTAAAGAAATGAAAACATTTGTCATATCTGTTTGGTTGATCATCCTCTCGGTTTCAGTATCGGGACAGGATATCAATTTCTCACAATTCTATGAATTATCCCTTTTGAGGAACCCCGCACTCGGCGGATTTTTCAAAGGTGATATCCGCGCAACCGGTGCATTCAGGAGCCAGTGGGGAAGCGTGACCGTACCCTACCAGACCAGTGCGCTGGCCGTTGAAACAAAGTTTGCTGCCAGTGATAATTCGGATGACTACTGGAGTTTTGGCATGCAGATCACCAATGATGTGGCCGGCGATTCCAGGATGGGCCGCACGCAATTCCTGCCAGCCGTCACCTTTCATAAAATCATCAATGCCGACCGTACCGAATACCTCTCGGCAGGATTTCTCGGTGGATTTGTACAGCAGCGCTTTGATGCATCGGCGCTGAACTTCGACGACCAGTTTGTGAATGGAGCATACTCCCCCACCAATCCAACGCGACAATCATTTAACAGTACCAATACAACCTATTTTGATATGTCTGCGGGACTTGCCTATAGTGTCATCTTTGGATATGATACCCGCTTTTATGCAGGTGCGGGATTTTTTCATATGAACCGCCCGAGGGTAGCGTTCAATAAGGACAATGATTACCGGCTCAATGCAAAATTTGTAGCCAATGCAGGGTTATCTATTCCGGCCAGTGATTACGACAGGCTCATCATCTATTCGGATATTTTCACGCAGGGAGGCAATCTACAGGGACAGGGTGGCTTGATACTGAACCATAATTTCTTTGAAGAAGAAAATGACCAGAACCTCGCATTGGGTGCAGGTGCCTTTTTGCGATGGAACGATGCCGTGATACCGGTGATCAGGTTTGAATATTACAAGCTGAATGTGGGTCTGAGCTATGATGTGAATATCAGTAAACTCAAGACTGCGTCTCAATACAGGGGCGGGTTTGAGATCACGCTTTCCTATAAGAATTATTTGAATATCATGAGCAGTTCTTCGCAGAAGGTAAGGTGCCCGGTGCAGTTTTGAGGATGATGAAGTGAAGATGGGTATATTTCAACGCAGAGAATAGAGGGCGCAGAGGAAACGCAAAGAAGATTTGAAAACTTGATTTATAAAATATTTTTCTTTGTATTTCTTTTTATTCTTTGCGTCTTTGCGTGAAATATTTCTCTCTTTATGTCTATTTCTGAAAATCAGCAAAAGGTATCCATTTTTTTACCTCCGGAATAAACACTTCCGTCGCATTTTTATCCATGAATAATTTATACGCAAACTTGGGCAGTTCCGGCCCGAAATAACCAGGATAGTACCATCCGATCTTATTGTCGCGGCAATATTGCAGTTTCAACAGCATCAGGTATTTTCCCAGGCTGTACTTTCTATAATCAGGATGATAAAAATTGACGATCCCGGCGATGCTGTCATTACCCTTATCAAAAATCCCGGCGGCAATAAGTTTATCCCCGTCGCGGACCTCAATCACATAAGAATCAAAAACGGATTTAGCCTCCGCACCCAATATGCCCTGTAAATTGGCAGAACAGTCGTGGTCGATACTGTCATAATAGGTGGCATACAACTCATTCATTTCATTTTTAATCACCAATCCGCGGTAGATGGCAGTGAAAGCTGCATTGCGTTTGATCAGTTCTTTATGTTTGGAAACCCGCACATTATTCACCGCATACCGCAACCAGAATACCCGTGTTGCAGGATCTTTTTCATTTACATAATTTGTAGTGAACACTGTACCATGCATGCGGTACCAGCCGGCAGCCAGGAAGCGGTCGAGGACGTCTGATTTTATGGTAGGAATGTGAACCATGTGGGAATAAATATAGGAATAATTAACCGCTAAGAAACGAGGATAAACCTTGCGGTCTTTGTTGCCTCGTGGTTTAGAATTCTTCCTCATCCTCCTGCCCGGTCAATTCCGGCAGAATCTTTTGCGCCTCCACAGCAGGCATCGCTTCCACCGCTTTTAATTTCCGTGAAATGGCTTTGGTACGTTTACCCAGAAGTTCATCCACCGTGTCACCGGCAGCATGGATATTTTTTTGCGCTTTTTCCAGCAAACCGCCGAATTTCTCAAACTCGGTCTTCACCGCACCGAGTATCTGCCAGACCTCACTGCTTCGCTGTTGCAAAGCCAGGGTACGGAAGCCCATCTGGAGACTGTTCAGGTAAGCTGTTAAAGTAGACGGACCCGCTACCGCGATCTTAAACTCCGTTTGCAGCTGGTCAATCAGCGCGCTTCGGCGAACAACTTCCGCATAGATCCCTTCGAAAGGCAGGAAGAGCAAGGCGAAATCGGTGGTATAGGGCGGGTCGATGTATTTATCGCGGATATCCTTCGCCATTTTCTTTATAGCTGCTTCCAGGCCCTTTGAGGCGGCTTCAATATCTTCCGGAGATCCGTTATCATATGCATTAAGTAAAGTCTCGTAAATATCTTTGGGAAACTTGGCATCAATAGGCAGGTATACATAACTGTTATCTTCATCACTGCGGCCAGGCAGTTTGATGGCAAATTCCACCGGCTCGCTGCTACCTTTCTTTGTTTTCACATTAACATCATATTGTGAGGGCGAGAGGGTCTGTTCAAGCAGCATCGCCAGCTGAACTTCACCCATACTGCCCCGCAGCTTCACATTGCTCAGCACTTTTTTCAATCCGCCCACATCCGTTGCCAGCGTTTTCATTTCACCCAGTCCCAGCTGTACATTCTCCAGGTGTTTGCTCACCTGTTCGAAGCTCTGGCCAAGCCTTTCGTTGAGGGTTTTTGTAAGTTTTTCATCCACTGTTTCGCGCATTTTTTCAAGCTTCTCTTCTGTTTGGCGGATCAGCTGGTTTTGCTTTTCTTCAAGCTGTCCGAACTTCTCCCGCTGGGTATCATTGAACGACTTGATCCCTTCCTCAAAGGACTGCCTGAATTTATCAAAAGCCTTATCGATGGATTCCCTTGACTGCTGGCTGTCCTGCTTGTTTCTATCATTAAGTTCCGAAAGCCTGGCTTCAACCTTCTGCTGGATTTTATCCAGTTGATCGTAGGTTTTAGTTGTCAGCTCTGTTTGTTCTTTTTTGAGTTCATCAAATTTATTCCGCTGTTCAATACTGAAATCGCGGATGCTGCCGTTCAGTTCCATGCGGTTATCTTTCATCAAAGCGGCCGTTTCATCCCGGTTGGTGCGGAATTCAGCTTTAAGGGAAGTATCTAATTTATCGTTGGACGCTTTGGCTTCATCCAGTTTTCGTAGCATATCCTGCAGGCCATTGTTTTCCTTTGGCCGGAAAATTATAAGCAAGACAATAGTGATCAGTAATAAAACGAGATTGGCGATGAGGAGGATGTCGGTCATGGTACTTGATTATGGGTTACATATTACGGAAAATAAATTAATGAACAGTTTTTAACCGCGAAGAAGCGAGGATGAAAACCCTTCGATCTTTGTTACCTCGCGGTTATATATTTTTTTAAACTTCATGATATTTTCAAAGTCAACACGATCTATACGAATCCCTTCAATCAGAAAATAACCCTTTTCGATTTCTTTTGCAGACGGGGCATCCGGGAAAGGGAAACTCATCAGTTGTTTGCCTAATTTTTCAAACCTGCTAAGCCAGCTCAGCAATTTAATTTCGTCATCCGGGGATAAAAGCAGATACGCATCAATTGCCTTTCGGGCCCCGGAATCTAAACTGATAAAAGAAGCCAAATGATTGACTGAAAAATATAAAATATAAAATTTTTCATAGTCCCTGTGAAAAATGGGCGGATAATCAAAAGAGTTATAAAGTTCCAGGTGCTTTTCCAACCAGTTCAAATAAAATTCAGGGTCAATAGTATGGGTATCCCCTGCAGTACTCAATTCCTCAAAAGCGTTCCTGCATTTTTGAGACCTTATCAGAAAATCGACATCAGGCTTGAAATCATCCCGTTCATCAAATTTTATGTCCAAAGTGAGAAAACCTGATTTGTTACCTGTTTTGACTTGGGTTTCAAAACCATTACATTGGTAAATATCCACATAGTCATTATCCGAATCTTCAAAAATCAGATCAATATGAAGACCGGAGACATTTCCTACAAAAGAAAAACCCTTACAACCAGCATTAGGGCACTCTTTAAGGCAACATTTCCCACGAAATGATTTAAGAAAAGTATCCTTGTTTTTTTTGAACGCCAAAAATACAAGGTCCAGTTTCATTAAAAAGAAAACTTTAGGAGTATTCTGGTAAGTTTTTGTATCATCCAAAAGGATTCCCAACATACCGATATCCATTTTTTCAAAATAATGGATGATTGATTCTTTCTTGTTCATGGTTGAAATTAGAAAAGGTTTGTGCAGGGTATTTGCAGTGGTAATATTTAACCGCGAGGGAAGGAAGACGCGAAGGTGTTTTAAATATTTCATAGCGCCCTTTGTTGACTTGCGGCTAAACATACCCCCATCAGTTGGCGCAAACATTTGAAAGCACCCCGGTAATATGCCAGATCTCACGGCCCTTTTCATTTGTATAAACCATACAGGGAAAAGATAATTTTGCATCTTCCTCGCATTGCTCGCGGAATAAATCGTAATGCTTACCTTTTACAAAGTGACTGAATTTCATGGTATCGTTATTGCCATCATAATTCTTCTCACATTTCGGGCAATGTACCAATAGCCTTGTCCAGTGTATCTTTTCCAACCCGATACACTTATCACAAAATTCGCAACCGGGTGGCAAGGCAGCACATTGAGGATGCAAAATCACCTCATCACAAATATCATCGCGATGTATCACCCCCGGATCGAAATGCTTATTAAGACCATACTTACATTTCTTACAGACTTGAGTTTCTACTTCTTCAAGCCACTCAACATCGGAATAGATTTCTGCCTCATAATTGCAGCAGGTGCACTTAAAAACGGCCACACTGGTGTAAATTTCTTTATTGAAATCCATAGATAAATATAAGTTTCAAATTTCTGAAAAAAGGTAAAAACCTTTCCATTTTATGCACAGTTTCATTTACAGCATATTGGCATTTAACAACTTAGTATTCACATCCATTTCTGAAACAACATCGTATATCAAAATACGTTATATCATCAAACCCTCCCCCCTATGTATCGCGTAACCATCATTGAAAAAGGTGACAGATCCTCTGTTATCGCCTATAATACACCTGAACCTTTCAGGAAAGGAGCCAACTTTGAGAAATATACCCGCGACAATGTCTTCACCGGTGAACATTTTAAAATGATCCACAAGCCCTTTTCAAACACTGATATTCAGCACGATATAACGGAAAATTTACTGAAGCCCGCATTCAGGTTCAGGGATAAACAAACCGGTGCGGAGTTTTACCTGGAAACAAAATTCAGGACATCACTTTATTTAGATAAAATTGAATGGACCTATCCCGATCAATTAGCCTGTTACCAGGAATGCCAGAAGGAGATTCCGGTTTTCATTTTATTGGGACTTGGCAATGCGCCGGAAAATCCCTGTCGGTTATTTTTGATGCCGCTTGAAAAAGTGAAGACTACAGGTGTGTACCTGGCGGAGGCAAGGAAATATGAGATCTGTAAAGGAGTGCCGGTATCTTCGGTGGAATTGTGGGGAAGAATGGGGGTATGATAAAGTTCATAGGATTTAACCGCAATGAAAAGAAGAAACTTACATCATAGCCAGCTTTTTTACTGCTTTCGGTTTAGCGGTTCTTCCAGTCGTTATTTTATCTGATGAACTTAATTTATAAGTACGGTTAAATGCTTCCTGTGAAACTTTAAACTTAGCCGACAATTTTCTGATGACCTCTTTCGATAAGCCTTTTTTATAATTCAGAATTTCAGATACATACCCTTTGCTTACGCCAAGGAATGAAACCAAATCTTTTGATTTCAAGTTGTGTTCTGCCATTAAAGATTTTAATAAACGGATAGGGTCAACCCGCTTAAAGCTGTTATGTTCTTCATCCCACTTTTCAATCAATAATGTCAGCAGGTCAATCTCATCCTGAATTGATTTATGCTTAGCACCAGTCATAACAAGTTCTTCAAGTTGATTGCAGTATTGATTGTATTGCGTTCTGTTTTTAATGACCGTATATTTTAAGGTTTCCATTTTTATGTATTTAAAATTGATTGACTGTGTATTGTTCCCCTTTTCGATTTAATTTATCATATTCGGCATGGGTGCCTATCCAGCAAATAAATAAATGTACCTGTTTCTCACCGAAGACATATTTACAAATCATCCGGTAAGTATTTCCACCAATGTCAAAAACAACACGGTTCGATTTCATTCCCAGCAAATCCGCCTTTCCAAATGTGGTTTTTATATCAGCAGGCGTTTCCCAATCTGCCTGTTTCAGCTTTTCCAGCCAATCCTCAATAGAACTTCTGCTCCTTGCATTGACTCTTGCAAAATCTTCCACTGAATGTTTTTTAATTAAATGGATCTTCATTTTGCTAAACAAATTTAATAAATGTTCGCAATTTGCGAACTTTTATTTTACAAATAATTCTTCAAATGAATACCATATATCTGTATTGGAGATGGGTAAAAGACAGGAGATTGAAGTTTTTTCACTGGAAATTAACCGCGAAGGAAACAAGGAATAGAAGATTATTTCTTTGCGTCCTTAAATTCTTTGCGGTGATTGTCTGAACTGGGATCCGCCGCCGTTTCACTTCGGCGGACAGGTTTGAGGGATTATTTTGATTAATGGGATTAACAGCCAATACATTTTACCGCAATGAAACAATGAATGCATATGGTACAAATCGTATACCACCCCAAATTGAGGTGCCAAATTGGAACCTCAAATTTTCCATACCGGCAATATTCATGAGTGTAAAGAATCATTTTGCCATTCCTGACTTACCCTTCCTTTAAACAGATTTACCTTTTTCATTCTTTTACGATAAAAGATCCCGATTTATATTAACTGGCCCAAGTTCAGCACCAAAGAGCCATAATACCTGATTGACTTTATCCATACGAACGGTTTTTTTCCCCTGTTCAAGGTCACGGATAAATCTCAGGCCCACACCGGCCTTTGCAGCTAATTCGGGTTGGGTTAGTTTGACTTCAGCCCGTTTCATTTTGATATAATCCTTGATACTCATTTTATACCTATTCGGGTATAAATATAGTAGTTATCATCTGTTTTATACCCGATCAGGTATATTTTTAATAAACCACTTTTAAAGTCAATGAAATCACGATCTTCCCTTTAATGAAGTCACAAAAATTTTACTGTTTAAATCCTATCCTGTCCCGGTCGTTCCATGTTTGATGGTTTATTTTTTCATCCAGTATATTTTCTATAACATCGTAAATTTGATTAAGATGTATATCATGCTCCCCCAATTGCCCATACATTTCCTGACGAAGTTGCTCCAACTTTTCAGCTAAGTCATGGTTATGCAGGACAATCTTTTTATACGCAATGAAAGCTTTTACTACGGCTATATTCATTTTGATGGCTATGGCACTTCTTAGAATACTAGCCAGCATAGTGACCCCGTGTTCTGTAAAAGCATAAGGAATATCATTAAGTTTCCTCTTTTTCTGGGATGAGGTCACAATTTGTGACCTCATCCCATCCCATTCCATTTTTGTTAATCTGAACATGAATTCTTCCGGAAATCGATAAATATTTCGCTTTACATGCTGATTTAGCCTCTTTGTTTCAACCTGGTATAATTCAGAAAGATCAAAATCCAGCATTACTCTCTGGCCCCTGATATCATAAATTTTTTTCTGGATAAAGGTGAGTTCCATAATTATTATTTCAAATTGCATATTAGCCAAATGAGTTTAGAAATTATCCAAACTTAGGGAGAGAAAAAAACGGCAA
This sequence comes from Chitinophagaceae bacterium, assembly GCA_041752135.1. Taxonomy (GTDB): domain Bacteria; phylum Bacteroidota; class Bacteroidia; order Chitinophagales; family Chitinophagaceae; genus Pollutibacter. The sequence continues at coordinate 14,772 of JBGSHT010000057.1, forward strand.
TTGCAGGTATTTTTCTTTTGACAAAGCCATAATCGGAGATGAACAGAATTAGTGGAGGACAAAATTGATGTTTTACCCATCCGTCCTCAGCGAACCCACAGCGTTCTTCGTTTCATTGTGGTGAATTGTTTGCAAAGATTGATATAATTTATCATCCAGATGAGATTGATTGGCAGAATTATTCTATTTTTTAAAACCTATCCTCTCCCGATCTTTCCATGATTGTTGCTGTACTCTCTCTTCCATCATATTTTCAATAGCTTCATAAATAGCATTTAGCTGAGTATCATGTTCACCCACCCTCAATCGGATTTCAGAAATGCTTTCAGCCATTGCCTTATAATGAAAAGCAATTTCCCTCATTGCAATAAAAGCCCTGACTATGGCAATATTCATCTTGATAGCCTTTTCACTTTTCAATATGCTGGCTAACATGGCTACGCCTTGTTCTGTGAAGGCATTAGGCAGATATTTTAAATACTTACCCTTCCATTTTTCAAAGGTCACAAATTGTGACCTTTGAAATGTCCACTCTTCGGAACTAAGCCTGAACATAAAGCCGATAGGAAACCGATCCGGGTTTCGTTTAACAGCCTGATTTAATACCTTGGTATCGACACCATATAAATCAGCAATTTCGAAATCAAGTATTACTTTTTGTCCCCTGATTTCGATGATTTTGCTCTGAATAACACTGATTTCCATAATTACTTTTTCAGAAAGCATATTACCATAAAGTAATCATATAGCACCAATATCTGGCACGAGAAAAAAACGCTGAAATACCGTTTTTTTCAGAATTTTTGTGGTTTATAGGATAAACTGACTATACATTTTATCATTATGAATGCATCCTGCATTTCACTTTCCACTTTCGATTTTCGACATTGGATTTCTTTTCCGCGCCATCATTCCCATTGGGGTGATTGTCTGAACGGGGATCCTCCTACACTTCGTTTACGCTTGCGCCGAAACTTACGCTTACGCCGAAGCTTCAGCGTAGGCGCACAGCGTAGGAGCACGGCGGACAGGTTTGGGGGGATTTTAGGGATTAAGATGATGAACAGCCCCTATTGATCTTCGTTTAATTGCGGTTAATGTATTCTGCCTTTCACTTTCCACTTTCGATTTTCCACTTTCGATTTTCATTTTCTTCTCCCCCAAAATCATAGGCACACCCTCCCCTGCAGCCTATTTGCACATTAATCTTATTTCCCCTCCCCTCTTTGCCATATCAAAAACATTCCCCAATTTTACTCAGCATTTCGAATCACCATGAGGTGATACCAACCGGGTGGCCGACACCACGGTGGTCAAACAATGCGGACAATACAGGTCAAAAAAAACGGGATATCCCCTTGTTGTTCAGTTTGGCAGAAATGTATTATACATCACCGCAAAGAAGCGAAGGAAACGATGTTAATTCCCTTGCGTGCTTTTCGGTGATTGTCTGAACGGGGATCCTCCTACACTTCGTTTACGCTTGCGCCGAAACTTACGCTTACGCCGAAGCTTCAGCGTAGGCGCACAGCGTAGGAGCACGGCGGACAGGTTTGGGGGGATTTTTGAGATTTATTGGAATAACAGCCAATACATTTTACCGCAAAGAAATAAGATTATTAACGAAAGGGCTGTTCATCATCTTAATCCTTCAAATCCCCCCAAACCTGTCCGACGAAGTGAAACGGCGGCGGATCCCGGTTCAGACAAAATATCCATTCTGCAAATAGGCGTCATTCAACTCCCCTAATTTCAAGCATTCCCATCTATAACCTTAAAACACCTGCAACATGAAAAATGAATTATTAGATCTCAGCGGTCTTTCCTCCTTAGCATTTATTTTTAGCGTGCCCTCATAATTAATTTTATGTGATCTATATCATTTTTTAACTCCTTTCACCACAGTAATTTTAAGCATAGACAGTTTGATACATCAATGTGCAAACACTATTATTAACCTTTTAAACATCACATTTTGAAAAAGATAATCTACTCCTTTTATATAATGTCTGCGTCTTTCCTTTTTTTCTCATGCGAAAAAGCCAGCACATCAGATCTCGGCGAATTAGTAATGGACCTTGAATCTAAAAAATCAGCAAATAAGAAAAATTTAAGTATAGGCCAGGAATATGAAGGTGGTATCATTTTTTACCTTGATGAAACCGGCAAACATGGACTTATAGCTGCAAAAGTTGATCTGGGACCTGCTCCATGGGGATGTTATGGCACATCCATATCACAAGCCAGAAGTTGGGATGACGGCGAAGCCAATACACAGGCAATTATTGAACAGTGTAATGAGGCTGGTACTGCTGCAAGATTGTGTGCCGACTATGTTGTCAGGGAAAATGGAGAAAAAGGTAAAAAATATAACGACTGGTTCATGCCTGCTTATTACCAGTTAAACACCATCATGAGCAAATTAAAGAGTTCCAGTGGCATGTGCAGTAAAACGTATTGGGTTTCAACTGAAGCTACCGGATCATTTCAGGCAGTGCCTGTTGATCCAGCACAACGAGCCTGGCAAAGAAGTGTAAGTTGTGCTGCTCAGAATCCAGATTCTTATGGCATATTCCACATGCCTTCCAGAAAATACAATTTGGCTTATGTTCGGCCGATAAGGGCATTCTAAAATACTTAACTGCTAAGCAACGATGGCTTCGTTCCTTAGCAGTTAAATTAGTTTCATTATAACTGACTTATATCATTTTTTGATAGGGTTCGTTAATTTACCTTAGGCTATACAATACCGGACGTTAACCTAAAACCTACAGAAATGAAAACACTAACATTCGCGCTAAGCGGGTTTATAATCACTTCCTTTATTTTCTCCTGCCAAAAAGAAGATATAACTGATCCTGCTCAATTGCAATTAGATATTGAATCCTGCAAACCAAAAGACAAAAAAGATTTATACATAGGTAAAGAACATCAGGGTGGCATTATTTTTTACCTGGATGAAACGGGAAAACATGGTTTGATAATGGCCAAAGAAGACCTTGGACCGGCTCCATGGGGTTGTTACGGTACATCAATCCCTGAAGCTCAAAGTATTTCCGATGGCAAAGCCAATACCAGGGCAATACTTAGAAATTGCTCCGAACGTGGTATAGCTGCGAGATTATGTCATAAATATGTTGTCTATGAAAACGGGGAAAAATATGACAATTGGTATATGCCTTCTATGGGAGAAGTTATGAGTATAATGGCTGCGCTAAAAAGTTCAAGCGGATTTTGTACAGGCACTCGTTGGACATCAACCGAGGCTGCCGGATCCTTCCAGGCGCGACCTATAGACCCGGCATATAATGCATTCCTGATAAGTTTTGCATGCGCCGTACCAAACCCTGATTCATATATGACATTAGTACATCATTCTAATAAATCAAATTCATTACCGGTAAGGCCAATAAGGAAATTCTAAATTACTTAACCGCAAAGCAACGAAGGCTTCGTTTCTTTGCGGTTAATTGTCTGAACCATGATCCGCCGCCGTTTCACTCCGTCGGACAGGTTTGGGGGGAATAAGAAATGGAAAGTCGAAAATCGAAAATCGAAAATGAAAGGCAGAATACATTAACCACGCATTAGAACTCACCCCGTCCACGCCAGGGCGTGGCCTCCCCTCTCTATAAAATAGAGAGGGGGCAACAGCCACAAGCGCAATCAGTAATTAAGCCTCATACCATTTCTTTATGCTGATTGAGGTTGAAGGGCTGCTCCCCTCTCTTTTGTAAAGAGAGGGGCGGGACTGCGAAGCAGGCCGGGGTGAGTAAGAAAATCGAAAGTGGAAAATTTAAAAATGAAAGGCAGAATACATTAACCGCGATGAAATACTACAGGCATTGGCTGTATATTATCTTAATCCCTTCAATCCCCCCAAACCTGTCCGCCGAAGTGAAACGGCGGCGGATCCCAGTCCAGACAATTAATACCCGCGGGCTGTTGACTGCCGACTGGAGACTGGCTACTGGCTACTCCCCTACAAAACGCCCTTCGTACTCGGCAAATAATTGCTTATCGGGTCGCGCTTCACCGCCATACGGATGGCTTTAGCAAAAGCTTTGAATATGGCTTCAATTTTATGATGTTCATTTTCCCCCTGGCACTCGATGTGCAGGTTGCATTTAGCGGCGTCGCTGAATGATTTGAAAAAGTGATGAAACATTTCGGTTGGCATCTCCCCTATTTTTTCGCGCCTGAAATCTGCCTTCCATACAAACCAGTTGCGTCCCCCGAAATCGATCAGCACTTTGGCTTCGGCTTCATCCATGGGCAGGGCGAAGCCATAGCGTTCCATCCCTTTCTTGTCTGCCAGTCCCTTTGCAAAGGCTTCACCGAGGGCAATGCCGGTATCTTCGATTGTATGGTGCTCATCAATGTGCAGGTCGCCTTTTGCTTCTACGGTGAGGTCCAATTTTCCGTGCCGCGCGATCTGGTCGAGCATGTGGTCAAAAAAGCCAAGGCCGGTATGGATATTGGCGAGGCCATTGCCATCAAGGTTTAGTTCAATGCGGATATCCGTTTCGTTGGTCTTCCGGTGATGGTTCACCACGCGCAAACCAAGCTTGAGAAAACTGTATATATCGCTCCAGTGCGGCGATTCGAGGACAATGGTTCCTTTTAAGGCATCAATGGTGTCCTTAATTTCCCCGGCACCCAGGTAAGGATCGAGGTTCATCCAGATGGCTTTGCAGCCGAGGTTCTTGGCGAGCTGTACATCAGTGATGCGATCGCCAATGACAAATGAATTTTCGAGGTCGTAATCCGGGTTGTTCATATAACCGGTAAGCATACCCGTAGCCGGTTTCCGGGTCGGGGCATGGTCGTGCGGAAAGCTGCGGTCGATGTGTACGGCTGAAAAATGCACGCCTTCGCCGGCGAATGCCTGCATGATGTGCTTATGTACCGGCCAGAACAGTTCTTCGGGAAACGCTTCCGTGCCCATGCCGTCCTGGTTGGTCACCATTACGAGTTCATAGTCGAGTTCTGCAGCTATGCGTGACAGGTACTTAAACGCTTCGGGATAAAAAACCACTTTGTCAAATGAGTCGAGCTGGTAGGTGGGCGGCGCTTCGTTCACAATGGTGCCGTCGCGGTCTATAAAAAGGATCCTTTTCATTTATGCTTGATTCGGTTAAATTATTTTTTGGGCAGGGTACTGCGGACTGCTTTGACTTCTGCCGGTGTGGCGATAGATGCCTTATTGCCAAAACTGTTGCGCACATAGGTAACCACGTCGGCAACCTGTTCATCAGTCAGGAACTCGTGGGGTGCCATGACGTTGGTGTAATACTCCCCTTCAATTTCCACCTGTTCGTCGAAGCCTTTTAAAACGATCTCAATGAATCGTTTTTTGTCACCAATGACATAGCTTGTTTTGATGAGTGGCGGGTTGAGGCGGGGCACGCCGCTGCCGTCGGGCATGTGGCAGGGCATACAGTATTGGTCGTACACTTTTTTGCCGCGTTCCATGGAATCTTTTGGAAGGGGTTGAAAAAAGATTGCTGAAAATAAAAGGAGTATATATTTCATAATTTAACCGCTAAGAAACGATGAACGCAAAGATTATTTCTTGTATGTTATCTTCCATATCCTTCCCTTCTGATCATCAGACACATACAAAGACCCGTCCGGACCCTGCGCGAGCCCTGTAGGGCGGTACATGGCTTTCCCCGGCTCTTTGGTATCGCCAGCGAAATTATTGGCAAACACTTCCCAATCGCCGGAAGGCACACCGTTCTTCATGGGAACGAACACCACATAATATCCTTCCTGTGGTTCGGGTGAACGATTCCAGGAACCATGGAATGCGATGAAGGCGCCATTGCGGTATTTCTCCGGGAACTGTGTGCCGGTATAAAACAGCATCGCATTGGGGCCCATGTGCGCAGGGAACTGCATGATGGATTTTACTTTATCATCGCATACGCCAACTTTGTTACGATCGCCGCCATATTCGGGGTTGAGCAGTTTTTGTTTTTTCTGCATATCGTAATAACAATAGGGCCAGCCGCAGTCGGAGCCTTTTTTCACGCGGAACATTTCCTCTGCAGGTGATTCGGCGCCGTCTTTCTGGCTGAATAATTCAGGGTAAAACTGGAAAAGCATATCCCGGCCGTGCTGCATCACATACAGATCATTCACCTGGCTGTTCCAGTCGAGCCCCACCACGTTGCGCAGGCCCGTCGCGTAGCGTACACCGTTACCATAGCCCTGGTTCTGCTGATCGGCGCGGAACATGAAGATACCGCCGGCTGAATCGAGCAGCGGGCATGGGTTCCGGCCGGGTGAGCCTTTCATGCGGTCCTGCTCCTGGCACATATTGGAGGGCGCACCTACGTTGACAAAAATATTGCCTGCATTATCGAGGGTTATGGATTTGGCAGCGTGCTGGCGCTTGTCGATCAGGCCAGATACCACGGTTACTGCGCTGCCGGTGTCAACCGATTCTTTGCCATCTAATTTGTACCTGAATACAGCACTGTTGCTGGAAGCATAGAGGTAACCGTTTTTGATGGCCATACCGGTGCCGATATAATTGGCAAATCCGAGTATGTCATCTGCCTCGCCGTCGCCATTGGTATCCCGGAGGCGGTAGATCCCTTTGCCGTCTTTGAGGCGTTCCAATTTAACGTATACATCGCCGTTAGTATTGACGGCGATATGGCGGGCGCGGCCGAGGTTATCGGCTACGACGGAATAATTGAAACCTGCGGGTAGGGTTATTTTAACCCTGGAGGTATCATTGGCTAATATAAATAATGAATTAAGCAGGAATGAAATAGATAGTAGAACTCTCATATATAAAATTGATCATTAAAATTACAGGTTTTTCAGCGCAGAGAAATGAGAAAAGGAGTTTTCGCAGAGACTTTGTACCCTGAAGGGCTGTTAATCTCATTAATCACCAACCCCCCCCAAACTTGTCCGCCGTGCTCCTACGCTGTGCGCCTACGCTGAAGCTTCGGCGTAAGCGTAAGTTTCGGCGCAAGCGTAAACGAAGTGAAGGAGGATCCCCGTTCAGACAATTTCGCAAAGTGAATGAAGGGCGCTAAGTAATACATCATTTTCCTTTGGTGTACCTACTGTGATCCGCAGGCAACTTGCACACCCGGGAGTTGTACTCCTGTCGCGGACTACTATTCCCACACTGAGCAGATATTCATAAACCTTCCTGGCTTCTTCAATACGAACCAGTAAAAAATTGGCATCCGACGGAAATATCTCCTGCACAATGGGTATTTTCTGCAGTTCAATGGCCAAACGGTTCCGCTCCGACACAATTACTCTGATCATTTCATTTACCTGCTCTACTTCATCCAATGCCTGGGCGGCGAGTTCCTGCGAAGGTTCATTGATATTATATGGCGGTTTGATCTTGTTCATGATATCTATGATCCCGGCACTGGCGAAAGCCATGCCTACCCGCAACGCAGCGAGTCCCCAGGCTTTGCTGAGCGTCTGCAGGATGACGAGATTTGGATAATCAATCAAATCGGGAATGAATGAACGCTGCCTGGAAAAATTGATATAGGCTTCATCGATCACCAAGATGCCATCGAAATTATTGAGCACCATTTCTATATCCTCCCGGTGCAAAGCATTGCCGCTGGGGTTGTTGGGCGAACATAACCAGATGATCCTGGTGTTTTGATCGATGGCTTCTTCCAATCCCTCCAGGTTGAGCTGGAAATCCGGCGTCATCTGTACTTTTTTTACGGCCACATTATTGATGCGCGCGGATACTTCATACATGCCATAAGTAGGCGGACAAACAATGACATTATCCCGGCCCGGTTCGCAGAAAGCCCGGAACAAAATATCAATAGCCTCATCGCTGCCATTGCCCAGGAAGATATGTTCCGGTGCAATGCCCTTGATGGCGCTGATCTTTTCCTTTAATTTTTGCTGGTGCGGATCAGGGTAACGGTTGTACCATTTTAGTAACGGCGAACCGAGGCTGTTCTCATTGGCATCAATGAATACTTTTGCCTCGCCGTGGAATTCATCTCTTGCTGATGAATACGGCACCATGTCTTTTATATTGTCTCTGACCAGTCTGCTTAAATCAAACATAAACACATCATTAATTTTTTTACCAATTAGCCCTAGCTACTTAGCGGTTAGTGGCTGTTAATCCCCTTAATCACTAAAATCCCCCCAAAACTTGTCCGCCGTGCTCCTACGCTGAAGCTTCGGCGCAAGCGTAAACGAAGTGTAGGTGGATCACGGTTCAGACAAAGACGCAAAGGGCCCCGTCTTCGCAAATAAAAAATCAAATACTATCTTTTACCTAAAGCTTCGGCGGGCGAAGAAAGACGCAATCGGACTGCTTCGGCATGCGCCTGCAGGCCTTCTGCGTCAGCCATCGTTATGATCGTTCCGCCAAGATTTTGGAGGCCTTCCTTACTGATCTTCTGGAAGGTCACTTTCTTTACAAAACTGTCGAGGCTCACACCACTGTACGCGTTGGCATGTCCGTTAGTGGGTAAAGTATGATTCGTTCCGCTGGCATAGTCACCGGCGCTTTCCGGCGTGTAATGGCCCAGGAAAACCGATCCCGCTGAGGTAACCATACCGGACAGTTTCTCATCATCCGCACAGGCGATGATCAGGTGCTCCGGCGCATAGGCGTTGACGATAGCCATCCCCTCTTGCAGGTCATTTACCAGGATGGCCTTGCTGTTTTCCAGCGCGGCTGCTACAAATTCGCGGCGGGCCAATAGTTCAACCTGCAGTTTCACTTCTTCTAAAGTGCGACTGATGGTCTTTGGATCGTCACTCACCAGCAACACCTGCGAGTCTTTGCCATGCTCGGCCTGCGACAGCAGATCGGCAGCAATAAAAACAGGATTGGCTGATGCATCTGCGAGTACACACACTTCACTGGGCCCGGCGGGCATGTCGATGGCCACGCCTTCTTGCTGTGCCATTTGCTTGGCGGCAGTTACATACTGGTTACCCGGACCAAAGATCTTATCCACTTTAGGGATGGTATCGGTTCCATAAGCCATGGCAGCAATGGCCTGCACACCGCCGGCCTTGAATATTTTTTTCACGCCCACCAGCTTTGCGGCAAAGAGAATGGCCGGGTGCAGTTTACCCTGTGCATCGGGTGGTGAACATAATATGATCTCTTTACAGCCTGCCAGTGTTGCAGGTATTCCAAGCATGAGGATAGTCGAAAACAAAGGCGCGGTTCCGCCCGGGATATACAAGCCCACGGCATCAATGGCGATGGATTTACGCCAGCATACCACGCCGGGCATCGTTTCAACAACGGTAATATCCTGCTGCTGCGTCTCGTGAAACTTCCTGATATTTTTCGCCGCCTGGATGATGGCTTCCTTAAGCTGCTTGTCCACTTCTTTCTCCGCATCCCTGATCTCACGCTCCGTCACTTCAAATTTGCGCAGCTTAACACCATCAAACTCACTGGTATATTTTCGCACGGCCCGGTCGCCGCGCTTCTTCACGGCCTCCATAATTTTCCGAACGGATCTTTCCAGTCCTTTTTGTTCCAGCTTCGGCCGGGTGAGTATGTCTGGCCAGTCTTCCTTGCGGGGATGTTGTATGATCTTCATGGCTGTTCTTTGTGTCTTTGCGGTTCTTTTTGTCTGAACCGTGATTTGGGGGGATTTTTGAGATTAAGAGGATTAACAGCCCTAAAAAAATTAAATCTCTGCGAAATCTCTTTATCTCCCTTCTCTGCGATTAATGTATTCATTTTCCACTTTCGATTTTCGATTTTCGATTTCTCATATTACCATCTTCTCTATCGGCACCACCAGTATACCTTGTGCACCAGCGGCTTTCAGTTTTTCAATCCTGTCCCAGAACTCATCCTCACTCAGCACACTGTGCACGCTGCTCCAGCCGCTATCCGCCAACGGTAGTACCGTGGGGCTCTTCATGCCCGGGAGCATGGCAATGATCTCTTTCAGTTTATCATTGGGCGCATTCAGTAATACATATTTGTTGCGCTTGGCTTTCTTCACGGCCTGTATGCGGAACAGCAGTTTATGCAATAAGTTCAGCTGCTCCTCATTCAGGTGTATATTTTTGATGAGCACCGATTGCGACTGCAAAATCGTTTCCACTTCTTTCAGTCCGTTCATGAACAAGGTACTGCCGCTGCTCACCAGGTCGGCCACAACATCTGCGAGGCCAATGCCCGGAGCGATCTCCACCGATCCGCTGATCTCATGGATCTCCGCTTTCACGCCGTTCTTGTCCAGAAACTGCCCAACCAGCAGCGGGTAACTTGTAGCGATTCGTTTACCGCTGAGTGTTTCCACGCCGCCGTATTGCTGGCTGCGGGGAATGGCCACGGACAAACGGCATTTTCCGAAGCCGAGTTTTTCAACCACCTCAACGGTCTTGTTTTTTTCGTACAGCACATTCTCGCCCACAATGCCTATATCTGCCACACCATCTTCCACATACTGGGGGATATCATCATCGCGCAGGAAAAACACTTCCAGCGGGAAATTATCACTTTCGGTGCGCAGGCGGTCTTTTACATTGCGGAGGTCGATGCCGCATTCTTTTAATAAGGTTACGGAGTCTTCGTAGAGACGGCCGGATTTCTGGATGGCAATTTTAAGTCGGTTGTTTGTCATTTTCTTTTTTTTACCGCGAAGAAACAAAGTACACCATGCACGCAAAGAAAAAGGCTTACGATTCCGTAAGCCTTTAGTTATGTATAGATGCAATACACCCCTGGCTTACCTGTGCGGTAAGGTATGATGATGGTGGATATGCATTTGTTTTTTCACTGCTCAAATGTACACTGTGGATTCATTATTACCAAAAATTGATTAAGCGGGCGGGGGATTTATTAGATTTGCGCTACACATTTTCGCTTTATGAAGAAAAGTTTGGCCCTGCTGGTGTTTTGCCTGGTTGGTTTTGCCTCGTTTGCTAAAAAAACTGAACTGCCGGGGATCTGGAATGCAGGTGTTGGCGGCCAGCTATACCCGATTTTCCCTGCTGACAGTATTCATTATGGCAAGATCAGGATACAAAAACAACTGATCCTGGTAAACCTTTATGCGGGTTTCGCCGTGGTTAAAGGGGAATATAGTTTTGCAAATACAACGGATCATCCGATCCATATGCACATTGGTTACCCGGCAGGTGGCCGCTATCCCCAGCGTGTAGCTGAGCATGTATTCTTTGAAGATGTTTTTAATTTCCGGGCACTGTCAAACGGACAGCCGGTTAACGCTTACAGGTTGTCTGACTCCGGAAAAGTAAACCCTGTAAGGATCAGCGGCCTGGTCGCACCGGATAGTACCGCCACCGAAATCACCGACTGGCATGTTTGGATGCAGTCGTTCCCTGCCGGAACAGTCACCACCGTCACTGTTTATTACATTACGCAGAATAACCTCGCCAGGTTTATAAAGGATGATGAATCAAGGGATGACAATGCCTTTGGATTTTCTCTTGAATCAGGCAAGGCATGGGGCGGGAAAATTAGCGCAGGACAGATACTGGTGAAATTGAATGATAAACTTTCACTCAATAATATACAAGGCTTATTGCCTGATAACGAAATCATGGGTGACATGCAACACCTGCAATACAGTTTCTCAAATCTTGAACCTGACCCCAAAAGCCATTTATTGATCTGGTATGATGGCGCACCCCCCGATTATAAATTCGAAAAAAAAGTACTACCGTCAACGGATACCCTGTACAGGATGATGGACGCTTTCCCCTTATCCGAATTCAATGACCCTGCTTTTAAAGCTTTGTCGCGGAAAAATTTCAGCCTCGCCGCAAGTGGCCTGACCCTTTCCGGCATCTTATATTTCCTGATGTTTTTCATGCCCTGGATCATATTGGCGGTGGTGATCTTTTTCCTGCTTAAGGGGAAGGGAAAGAAGAAAATCGAAAGTGGAACATCGAAAATCGAAAATAACAGCCCTAACATTTCCTGATGTATCTTTAAAAAAATGCGCTTTATGAAAAAATGGATTTTGGCATCGGTTGTTTTGGTGGCCGGCGGTCTAACATATATGTCATTCCTTCCTGCTGAAAATAATAAACTAAAACTCGTATGGTCAGATGAATTCAATTATACCGGACTGCCCGACAAAAGCAAATGGAACTATGATATCGGCGGCGGCGGATGGGGCAATAATGAACTCCAGTTTTACACGAAGGACAGGAAAGAGAACGCCCGGGTGGAAGGCGGCCATCTCATCATAGAGGCACATAAAGAAAAATGGGAAAACCGCGAATATACTTCGGCGAGGCTCGTCACCAAAGGGAAAGGCGACTGGAAATATGGCCGGATAGAAGTGAAGGCCCGCATCCCTTCAGGACTCGGCACCTGGCCCGCGATCTGGATGCTGGGATCCACTACCCCGTTGAAATGGCCCGATGACGGCGAATTAGACATCATGGAACACGTAGGTTACGACCAGGGAAAAGTGCATGCTTCGGTGCATTGCAAAAAATACAACCACGTCATCGGCACACAGAAAACCGCATTTACCATGGTGCCCGATTGCTCCACGGCTTTCCATGTGTATACGGTGGAATGGAACGCCGATTCCGTAAAGATGGGCATCGATAATAATGAATACTTCCGTTTCGCCAATGATAAGACCGGCTATGAAGCCTGGCCATTCGATAATAAAATGCACCTGCTCCTCAACATCGCCGTAGGCGGCAACTGGGGCGGCGCAAAAGGCGTTGACAGCACCATCTGGCCAGGGAGAATGGAAATTGATTATGTTCGCGTATACCAATAGCACCTTCGTTTCTTAGCGGTTAAACAAAACTTTGTTTATGAAAAATTTATTCAGCCTTGTTTTCATTTTTATTTGCAGTATTTCATTTGCACAGGACCAGTTAAAATACCAGGAACCGCCGGCTATCATGCGCGACCTCCTGCTGGCCCCCACCACCCCTTCGGTTAGCCTTGACGGTAAGGCCGAGTGGATGCTCATCATGGACCGCAGCAGCTACCCCACCATCGCCGAACTCGCCGAACCGGAACTCCGCATCGGCGGCCTCCGCATGAACCCGGCAAACTTCAGCGCCAGCCGCAGCGGCAGCGTGATCAAATTCACCCTCCGAAACATACCCGCCAAAAAAGATTACAGCATCAACAGCCTTCCGCCCGACCTGCATGCATCAAACATACAGTGGAGCCCTGATGAAAGCAAATTCGCCTTCCTGCATACTTCAGATACAAGGGTCGATCTATATGTGGTGACCATCGCCACACAGACCGCCCGCAAGGTTAACACGGCGGCATTGAATACCCTCCCGGGATTTGCCTTTGCCTGGGCCGGAAATGATAAGCTGGTTTATAAAACCGTTCCGGCAAACATTAAACCCATGCCCAACAAAATGCCTGCACCCACCGGTCCGGTGGTGCAGGAGAACCTGGGCAAACAAGGCGCGGCACGCACTTACCAGGACCTGATCAAAACGCCATACGATGAAGAACTTTTTGCCTATATGACCACTGCACAACTGATGGTGAATGATTTCAAAACAGAACAACCGCTGGGATCACCGGATATTTACAGTTCCGTTTCCGTTTCCCCGGATAACAACTATTTGCTGGTGACCAATGTGGCCAAACCCTTTTCGTACCTCGTTACCTATAATGGATTTCCACAGAAGGTTTCTATCCTGAATATGAAAGGTGATGTGGTAAAGATACTGGCCACCAACCCATCCACCGAAGGCGCCCCCATTGGATTTGACGATGTGCCTGAGCGCCCGCGGAATTTCCAGTGGCGCAACGATCAGCCGGCAACAGTGGTGTATGTTCAGGCCGTTGATAAAGGACTGGGCAGGTCAAAAAGCGAATACCGCGATGCCGTCTACGCAGTGAACCCACTCAATAAAATGGCGCCGGTTGAATTATTCAAAACACGCAAGCGTTTCAACGGCATTGTATGGGGCGATAACCAGCATGCGATCGTGTATGAAAGCATGTTTGCCGACAGAAAATCGAAGATGAGCCTGTACAACCCGTCAACCGGGAAACTCGATTCGCTCTATGAACGAAGCAGTAATGATGCCTACAGCGATATCGGCACCCCGATGACGAAGAAAAACGAATTTGGCAAAAACACCCTGATCATCCAGAAAGGAAAAGAAATCCTGCTCCGCTCACAGGGATCCTCGCCCGAAGGCGATATGCCCATTGTGCAGACAATGGACCTCACCACAGGAAAAAGGACACCACTCTGGCGCTGCACGGCCCCCTATTATGAAAACGTGATAGATGTGATCGATGCAGATAAGCTCATTTTTCTAACCTCACGGGAAAGCCTGACCGAAACGCCAAACTACTACCTGCGCGACCTGAGAAAAAGGTCACTGGTGGGTACGCCCATAACCGATTTTAAAAACCCTTACCCGCAACTGGAAGGGATCATCAAACAGAAGATCTCTTACAAGCGTTCAGACAATGTGGACCTGACGGGTGACCTTTACCTGCCAAAAAATTATACCCCGGTTGAAGAAGGCACATTACCGGTGATCATCTGGGCCTATCCGCGTGAATACAAATCCGCCGCCGATGCCGCACAAGTCAGGGGCAGCAAATACACTTTTACCCGTCTCAATTGGGCATCACCAATATACTGGGCAACGCAGGGCTATGCCGTACTGGATAATGCAGAAATGCCCATCGTTGGCGAAGGCAGTAAAGAACCTAACGACCAGTTCATTCCGCAACTATATTTAAATGCACATGCGGCCATTCAACACCTGGCAACCATGGGTGTAGGCGACAGCAACCGGGTGGCTGTTGGCGGGCACAGTTACGGTGCTTTCATGACGGCTAACCTGCTTGCACACACGAAGCTGTTCAAGGCCGGCATTGCACGCAGCGGGGCTTATAACCGCACACTCACACCCTTTGGTTTCCAGGCCGAAGAAAGGACCTACTGGCAGGCGCCAGAGGTATATTATAATATGTCGCCATTCAGCTTCGCCGATAAGATCAAAACCCCGATATTGCTCATCCATGGCGAAATGGATAACAATACCGGAACCTTCCCTATCCAGAGCGAAAGGTTTTACAATGCCATCAAAGGGCACGGTGGTATTGTCCGTTATGTGCAACTGCCCTACGAAAGCCATGGATATGCCGCGCGGGAAAACCTGCTGCATATGCTCTGGGAGCAGCACCAATGGCTGGAGAAATATGTTAAAAATGCCGGGAAATAGGGTTGAAACTTCAACAAAAGCCCTTTTCAAGCCCGCTTTTGGCTAACTTTGCGAAAATCACCGGATTTCATAACTTTCTGGTTACAACCCAACGCATCGTATGACAAAAGTTACCTTTACACATAACGGACAACCCTTTTACCATTCGCTGAAAAAATCAGTTGACCAGTATTTTGACACCACAGGCCTGCGCAAAACAGGCAATATGAAATTATACGCCAAAGCGATCATCCTGTTTCCGATTGCTTTTGCCATCTATATATTTTTACTGACGGCCACCTATAATCCATGGGTTGGCGCAGGATTATCCATACTGTTGGGATTTACTCTTGTATCCATTGCTTTCAATGTAATGCATGATGCCTGTCATGGCAGTTACTCCAGTAAAAAATGGGTGAACGAATTGCTCAGCCTCACGATGAACGCTCTTGGCAGCAATGCCTTTATCTGGAAGATCAAACACAATATCCTGCACCATACTTATACCAATGTGGACGGACTGGATGACGATATTGCCAAGTCGCCGGTTTTACGTCACTGTACAACACAGAAATGGGTACCTGCACACCGCTTTCAGTATATTTATATGTTTGTCGTTTATTCGCTCAGCACTATACTTTGGCTGATGCTTACCGACTGGATGAAATATTTCTCCCGCAAGATCGTGGTGACCGAAATGAAGATCTCGGTGAAAGAACACATCATTTTCTGGGTGAGTAAATTACTCTATATATTTTTCTATGCGGTCATTCCGATCATGCTGGTTGGCTTCGGCCCCTGGATCGTTGGATACCTGTTGATGAACCTGACAATGGGCCTAACCATTGCTGTTGTGTTCCAACTGGCGCATGTGGTGGAGAAAACAACTTTTGAAGTGGCCACGGAAGGGCATAAAGTGATTGGTGAAGAATGGGCAGTGCATGAGATCAAGACCACCGCGAACTTCGCACCAGATAATAAATTCATCAACTGGTATGTAGGCGGGCTTAACTACCAGGTAGAACATCACCTTTTCCCGAGGGTGAGCCATATTCACTACCCTGCCATCAGTAAGATCGTTAAAGAAGAATGTGCGAAGTTTAATTTGCCGTATAATGTCTATCCAAAAATGACTACGGCTATTGCTTCACATGTACGTGTGATGAAGAGGCTGGGCGAACCGCAAGCAGCCTGAGTTTAACCTCAAGGACAATGCAGGTGCAAAGAAGGGTAACTACAGTTATACTATAACGTGGTGAGCGATCCGTAAATTAAAAACTTCAATGCTGAGTATCGTGCAATAATTATGTAAATACTTCCCGCTGTGCCTTGAAAGATTATTTGGCGGAAATCCCAAACATCATTAGCTTAACTATACAGACCAGGGATAAACCGTCTGTTTTAAACTATCAATCATGGCTGATAAAACAGTTACGCTGTATGTAGACACGCAAAATATCATGCCTGCAACCATGGATGCAAGTTGCGATTTTGGTCAGAACAAAAGTGTAACCAAAAACAAAGATTATTCTACTAAATTGAATTTGAATAAAGGCAAAGGGCCGGCTGACAGGATCATCTGGAAAGCATCACCCAAAGCAAAAGGGAACGAACCGGGAAGCAAAGACAGGGTGGAAATATCAGCCATCTGGTGCGACTTAGATAATACCGGTGTCAATGTTTTAGGTTCTTTTGGAACTACGGCAAACGGCGATGATCTTTATGGTATCCCCAATAAAGTGGCAACCGAGAACTATACCATTTATTTCACGGTATATAATCAACTGGATGATGAGTCGCCGGTACTCAGGGGCGTTTATTTTGTTGACCCTAAGATCGAAGTAAATCCATAATGATGTTTTTATCTGATTATAGAAAAGCTTATTACATGCTAATAGGCTTTTTTTATTTTTTCACCCAGACTGTTTTCAGCCAGGACCAGAAAGTGGCGGACAGTCTCGCCATCATTTATAAAAACAACAAGCTTGAAGATACCGCCAAACTGGAACTGCTCAGGAACCTTGCTTTCAACGAACATAGGGATCTAAACCTGGGTTTACGCTATGCAGAAGAACTGATAAGCCTTTCACAAAAAACAGGAAATAACTTATACCTGCACAGGGGTTATCTGCAAAAAGGAAATAAAAAACGTTTACAGGGCAATCTTGACCAGGCTTTGGATGCTTATTTCAAAGGGGTGGAAGCTGCAAAGGCTGCAAAATTCACAAAAGGAGAAGCCAGCATCTACGGTTCCATTGCCGATATATATTCCCTTTCGGATAACCATCAGAATGCCATGCTGTATTACCGAAAGGCCATTTCCACTTTGAGAATTTTACAGGATACCATTGCCCTAGGCTCTACCATTTTAAATGCCGGCGATGAATTCCTCATTCGGAAAATGTATGATTCTGCTATGGTTTATTTTATGGAAGCAGAACTGATTTTTGAAAAAGCAGATAACCCGATTGCCAAGGCTTATTGCCTGGGCAATATGGGCATGGTATATGCCAATACCGGCGACAATGAACTGGCCGAAAAAAATATCAATGAGGCCATAAAAATACTGGAAGCGTCTGAAGACTACTCCCCCATTTGCGTCTACCTGATTTCCATGTCTGATATATACCTCGAAAAAGGAAACCGGCCCGAAGCATTGAGCTATGCTGCAAGAAGCCTGCAACTTGCACAGCAATACGGACTGAAAGATCAGATGAGTGATGCCAATCTAAAATTGTCGGAACTCTATGAAAAAGCCGGGGACCCGGTAAGCTCATTAAAATATTACAAGGATCATATCCGGTACAGGGACAGCGTAAACAATATCCAGTCCGTTCAAAAGATGGCCGATCTGCGCACAGATTATGAAGTATCCCAGAAACAGATTGAGGTTGACCTGCTCAACCAGGAAAAAAAGAACCAGCAGAACTTTGTTTTGTTCCTGGTGATCACGCTTGGGCTGACCACCATATTATTGGGTACATTATACTGGTATTACAGGACCATTTCAAAAGAGAAAAAAAGGTCGGAATCGCTGCTGCTCAATATCCTTCCGGCTGAAACGGCCAAAGAATTAAAACGGCACGGTAAAGTGGATGCCGTTAAAATTGATGAGGTAACCGTACTCTTCACCGACTTTGTTGCTTTTTCAAAATTAGCAGAACAACAGGAGCCGGAGCAACTGGTAAAAAGTATTGACTTTTATTTCAAAGGTTTTGATGAGATCACTACAAAATTCGGGCTCGAGAAAATTAAAACCATTGGTGATTCATATATGTGCGCCTGTGGCCTCCCCACGGCAAATAAATCACACGCAAGTAATGTGATCAAAGCAGCCAAAGAAATGATCGAACTGGTAAGAGGATCTATGCACGCAGCGGATGGCCTCATACATTTTGATATCCGTATCGGTGCACATACCGGACCTGTTGTTGCCGGAATTGTCGGCATAAAAAAATGGCAGTATGATATCTGGGGCGATACGGTGAATATTGCATCCCGCATGGAATCAAATTCAGCACCGGGCAGGATCAATATTTCTGAAACCACCTATAATGAAATCAAAGATGAATTTCCCTGCGAATTCCGTGGTGAGATAGATGTAAAAAATCGTGGTCCGCTTAAGATGTATTTTGTTGCTGATAAGTGAGATCAGCGAATATTTTCAGTGACGAACACCTTCAATGATATTTTTAAATAAGACTATCCATCTAAGTCTCATTTGTAAATTGACTCAAGAGTTGGTGGCTATACTTGTAAACTTATTGCAGGATTTAACTATTAATCTGTAAACTTTTTTTAGGACGAGTCACATACTTTGTCCTCCCCCTACATCTTCAGTATCATAAAAGTCTGAAAATCGCCCCCTCCAGAGGGGGATATGAACAGCCCTTAGCTGCAAGTGCTTGGTGTTTTACTAAAGTGAAATAAATGCAAAGGAACACTGCGGTGAAGTAATATCCACCTCCGGAGGGCCTGCCCGCCGTGCTCCTATGCTGAAGCTTCGGTGTAAGCGTAAACGGAGTGCAGGCGGGGGTGAATTTCGAGCTTTACACATACTCAGGTTTTAGGGGGAGGATTGTTTGTCACTTAAATACCCGCACGTGCGGAATAATTGAATTTGTTACTTTTTGGGATCAAGTCAATAAAGTGAAATAACGATATAATGTGGCTTTGCACTGTAAATACTTAATCCTATTTTTAAAATATTATTTTACCCCCGGCAGCCTGCTTTTGATCCACTTCATCTGGCCATTGTGGTTTGATTCGTGTTCACAAACATGGAACCATTTGCAGTAATTATTGGTTGGACCCCAGGGCCATTTTTCATCCACTTTCATCAGCCACTCATCGTCGCGTTTTTTGAATTCTCCAATTGTCTTTAGCCGGGTTTCCGTTAAAATATTCATGTAATATTCGAAGTCATGGCCTTTGATCTTCTTTCTTCCTTCATCCCCAAGGTTCATGGCAGTATCCCATTGCTCCTTTATCGACTTATCCCAACTACCCCACGGAAGACCATCAAAAGTATTCAGTTGATAGTAACGCTCCGTTGCAGCAAGGTGCAATAACATAGAACCAATGGAATTGGAATCCGCATCAAAAATAAAATCCAGCTGTTCCACACTTAATCCTTTAGCTGTACGCAATACCGGGCCACGCATCCAGTTCATCATGGAGAGCAATGTCCCAACCTGCGGGGAAAATCCCGTACGGGGGCCGATCACATTGGGCCGGTCGTCTGCAGGAATAGTATTTTCATTTCCCATTGTGATCGAAGGCAACATGATACCTGAAAAACCCGTAACAGAAATTAACCCCGTGGCCCTGATAAAATCTCTGCGATTGTTTGATTTCTTGATTGTATCCATTCTAATTTGATTGTTCTTTATGTAGTTTAAAGTTATATTGTACTCAGTTTTCCATAAAATGTATAAGCTTAAAAGGATTTAAAAGTTAGTTCCCGCATAAGAAGAGCTAAATCGAAAGTGGAAAGTCGAAAATCGAAAATAAATATAATAACCGCCAGGAAAAAAGGGATGCAAAGTTTTATACATGCTGGTCAAACAGTATGATATTGCCATCCGGATCTTTCAGTACAAAACTTGCTGGCCCGGTGCTGCTTTCGTCTGCTTCTGAATCGAGTGCCATATTTTTGCTTTTCAATTGCCGCTGAATGTCCCTTACATCATCAAATTGTTCAAGCCTCTGTGCATTCTCATCCCACCCCGGGTTAAAGGTCAGGATATTCTGCTCGAACATCCCCTGGAACAGGCCTATCAGGGCATTGCCATTTTTCATGATGAGATAGTTTCTTTCAATATCCCCGGCAAAAACGGAAAACCCCAGGTTCTCATAAAATTGTTTTGACAATTTTATATCCTTAACAGTGAGACTCATTGAAAAGGCACCAGGTTTCATGTTATTGAATTTTAATGTTTGAAATAAATTAATTCATCAACTTCATCATATGTTCTTCAATTCCTGAAATACAATTTCCAATAAAATCAGCAATTATTTAGTACCTCGTTTTCAGAACAATGTAACCAAGATCTTTAATTTCAGCCTGTGAAGTAAAAAATACTTTCCCTTTCTTTGAAAGTACTTCCCATGCAATGTTACTGGTAATGTCGTCTATAACGTTGGGCATTGTAGCATCATCAGCCAGATCAAAACTTCTCTCATCTTTCATCACTACAGCCTGTTTAAAATCCTGGTGCACAATCAATAGTTCACCTAGCCCATCAATTGCGGCCCTGTAAATATCCTGCAAATCAGTAAGTACTTTTCCGTTCGCCACAGCTTCTTTCATCTCATCAATCGCCTTCGTCCTACGTTCAAACTGCAGGCCTTTGACTATTTCCCATGACTGCTTAACAATTTGGTGAGGTTTAGTTTGGTTATAATTTACTGCGGCATAGCCAAGATACATTGATGCTTTGTCAGTTACTTTCTGCAATCTAACATAGTTCTCCTCGGTACATATCACTACGCAGTTCAGGTTGGTTTCCAGATGAACTTTTAGCAGTGCTTTGTCCACCTTATTTAAAAATTCACCAATTAAATTATCCAGATGTTTTGAATCAGTGCTTTTATCGTGATTTGTATTATAATGCTGGTTTTCTGAAAACGGAAAATCATCGGTAAAAATTTCATGCAGGATACCATCATTTACAGCTTCAAACAAATGAACACCACTTTGGGAAAGTAACATCACCAGATAATTTTCACTTCGGTTATACGATTTGATAACTGAACGCAAGGCAAAACTATCAGAAATATGTACTCCCTGATTACTTGTATCCCAGGTGGATTTCACAATTTCCTTTGTGTCGTTTGACAAAAAGATATGCAGACTGTCAAGGTTGTAGTTTAGATCTATGTCATTGGCAACATTTGATATTTTTTCTAATAGCGATGCAACAGGCCTTTTGCCAAATTCTGCAATTACCCTTTCTTCGGCCTCTTTCAATAGATTTTTTAACTTTACAACATCATGTGTATTGTCGGGATGTGTACGATGTGTGTTTAGTGAAATGCTCACACATGGTGTGTTCTTCTCTGTTGCTAGTTTTTGCAATTGTTCTTTTAATGCCATAATTTTTTTTTTAAATATTTCTGCTATGAAAGCCAATGAAAGAAAGACATCAAATAAAGTAACCAAAAAAATATAATATCGTCCCGGCTACAATATCCAATATTTGACAAGGGACTAATGTGAATGATTTATTATGGTTAAACAATAGCTTACTTTAAACATTTTGAAAAAAATCATCTTTATATACCCCGGTTCTCTCTAAAGTTACAGAGCTTTTTAGTTTAAGTAACATATTTAACATATAAATATAGCAGCCCCTTTTAGGGAATGATTTTAGTTTTAATCATTAAGCTATCCACGAATTGTCCTGACATGAAAACATCCTTTACTTACGAATGCTGAACTGTATTTTTTAAAAAAGATCCCGGCAGGCGCTGAATCTTTAAGGAAGGAATTTGTCATTAAAACAAAGGTTTGTCATTGTTTGTACATGTCAAAACCGTTAAATTACAGTTCAAAGATTCCACATGGAACAGCACCGTCGTTTGGCTGCTATCCTGTTCACGGATATCGTAGGCTATTCTGCTGTAATGCAGCGCGATGAGCACGAAGCGTTGCACGAAATCAGGCGTTATATTTCTGTCCTGCATGAGGCCGTACCAAAACATGGCGGTGAGATATTGAATGATTATGGTGATGGCAGCCTGTGTATTTTCAACAGTGCACTGGTAGCCGTGCAGGCCGCCATAGATATACAGTCTGCACTAAGGGAGCAGCGCGTAGTGCCACTCCGCATTGGGCTCCACATCGGTGAGGTATTTTTTGAGGAAGGCAAAATCATGGGAGATGGTGTAAATGTGGCCTCCCGGATTCAGTCGCTTGGTCAGGCAAATACCATTCTCATCTCTTCAGAAATCCACAGTAAGATCCGTACCACCCGGAATTCAGCACGGTACTGATCGGACCTTTCGAATTTAAGAACATTGATGAACCCATGCAGGTCTATGCTATTTCAAATGCGGGATTGGATGTGCCGGAAAAAGAATCAATGACTGGAAAACTGAAGCCACAAACTTCGGTCGGACTGTCTGTGAAGTAGTGGTGGGGTATCGGGTCAATCATATTACTGGGGCTGGTTGCGGGCCTGTATTGGTGGCGCATAAATGAAAGGGAGACCATGCAGCCCTTAATAAAGGACCAATCCGTTGCGGTTTTGTATTTTGAAAATATGAGCAATGATCCTTCCCAGGACTATTTCAGTGCCGGCATGACAGAAGAGATCATTGCGAGACTGGCCAATATCCCCGGACTTCGGGTCAAGAGCCGGCAGTCGGTCATGCAATATAAAGGCAAGTCGGTACCGGCTAAAAAGATAGCCCGCGAACTGGGTGTGGGCAGCGTCCTCCAGGGTAGTGTGCGAAGACAGGACGATAAGATACTTATAACGGTGCAACTGGTGGATGGCGCATCAGAAGAAACACAATGGAGTATGCGTTACGACCGTGAGCTCCGGGATATTTTTGAAATGCAATCGGATATAGCCCAACAGGTGGCGATGAAATTTGACCTGCAGGTGTCTGATCGTACAAAAAAGAAACTGGTCACGCCCCCCACCAATAATTTCATGGCCTATGATCTTTACCTCAAAGGCATCGCTGATTCCGAGATGGAAAGTGGAATCGGTAGTGCATTGTACACCCGCAAGGCGATTGAAAAGATGAAAGTGGCGGTGACCTTGGATTCGGGATTTTCAGATGCCTATGCGCGTATGGCATTGATGTACACGGTTATGGCTGCCAATGAGCAAATGCCGGATATCTGGCTTGATTCCGCCCGGATTTTTTCGGAAAAGGCAATAGCCCTGGAGCCGGACCGGGAGCAGGGTTATATTGCCCTGGCTACTGTTTTATTCCTAAAAGGCAGAAAGGATGGTTTGATTACATATGGATGGAACAGGACCCCTTCTTCGATGCTGTTCGGGAAAGCCCATCCTTTATAAAATTATGGGGCCAGGTAAAGGCGGATAAGGATCGGTATCAGCGTGAACTCCGGAAAAGCATGCAGCAGCGGAAAATACCTCTCACCGTTATTCTACGATGATATCTCCGAAGGCTGTCAGGCGAAACTGTTGTGAAATGGAGCGATTGCCGTTTGGTCCAAAGCACTGAAATTCTGGATCCTTTTTCAAATATTTTACCTGCGGACAATCTGAAAAATGGTTATGCATATAATCAGTACCAAAATGGTAGTATATATCTGTTTATTGTATTTAGCCAGCCAGTGCGGAAGATAAATGTCAAAATTGGCTTTCGTGGAATCTGAGTATTTGCGTGCGACTACCGTTAGAGGACACATGAATTTGAAAACTGCAAGTGTGATGCCTTCCAGCATAAAAAGACCATACCCAATCCAAAGCCAGCCATCTATTTTACCGGTGATGGCTGCGTAAAGCATATAGAAAATAACCAGGTTAAAGAAAATCCATATCACCGTGTGCACGGTTTTAATCAATATTAATTTGGATTGGCTTCGCATTAATAAAATTTGCTGGCAGAAAATAGTTTTATAAGATTAAGTATTTAGAGCGCAAAGCCTTATTATAAAGTTATTTCACTTTATTGACTTTTCATCCAAAAATGTAACAAATACAATTATCCCGCACGTGAGGGAATGAAAGTGACAAACAGTCCTCCCCCTAGAACTTGAGTATGTATTAAGCTCGAAATTCACCCCCGCCTGCACTCCGTTTACGCTTACACCGAAGCTTCAGCATAGGAGCACGGCGGGCAGGCCCTCCGGAGGGGGATATTACTTCTCAGCTGTGTTCCATTGCGTTTAATTCTCTTTAGTAAAACACTAAGCTCATTTCGGTGATGGGCTGTTCATATCCCCCTCTTGGAGGGCCTGCCCGCCGAAACGGAGTGCAGGCGAGGGGTGAACCGCGTAGGCGTTGCTTAATAGTGCTTTAGGGGGAGGACAAGTGCGACTCGTCCTAAAAAAAGTTTACAGATTAATAGTAAAATCCTGCAATAGCTTTACAGGTATTACCACCAACCCTTGAGCCAAATTACAAATGAGACTGGAATGGATAATCCTATAGTTTTAAAATCAGTCAGCTAAAATAGTTCTTCGGCAAAGGGTATCGAAGGTTGTGCGCCTAAGCGTGTCACTGATATGGCGGCTGCTTTGTTGGCAATTTGTATTGCGTCCCGAATACTTTTCCCTTTGGATAATTCAACTACCAGGTAACCATTAAAGGTATCGCCAGCGGCAGTGGTATCAACAGCTTTAACTGACATTGCGGGTATTATTTCTTCCACACCGTTTTGTCTGTAAAGTGCACCTTTACTTCCTGTGGTTATTATTACTGATTTTATACCCGTGTTTTCTATTTCAATCGCCATGTCAGAAATTGAATTTGTTTCAGTCGCCATTCCTGAAATCATAAATGCTTCATGTTCGTTAGGCGTAATTAAAGTTAACATCGCCAAAATTTCAGGGTCGATCATGCATGATGGAGCGGGGTTTAAAACCACCGGTATTTTTGCAGCATGTACTAAACGTATGACATGATAGACCGTTTCGATTGGAATTTCCAACTGCATCAGAACCATATCAGCGGCAAGAATGACCTCTTTATATTCATCGATCATTTGACAGGAAAGTCTTGCATTTGCACCTGGTGCTACCGAAATGCTGTTCTCGCCGGAATCTGCCACATTGATAAGCGCCACGCCGGTAGCCACACCTTCAATTTTTTGTATACATGAAGTATTTATACCCTCATTTTTATAAGACTCGATGGCTCGCTCTCCGAATGCATCATTGCCTACACAGGCAATAAAAGTTACGTCGCCACCGGCACGGGCAGCAGCTACAGCCTGATTAGCGCCTTTTCCACCCTGAACAGTAAAAAAATCGGTCCCCATAATGGTTTCACCGGGACGAGGAATTTGGGGAACTTTACAAATCATATCGGTATTTGAACTACCGATAACAGTAATTTTTGGTTTGATCATGATTACTTCAATTTTACAAGATCAAAGTCCTTCATCGTTGCATAAAAATCGGTCATGATTTTATTTCTGTCGAAATTTTCCCATACAGTTATGACCCGCTTATTATCAGGTTGTTCTATCCATCCTTTTTCAACTAATTTTGGACAAGGAATTATTTTTTTTTGCGCAAATAAGGGATCCTTAATAATGGCCACAGCGGCCATATCGAAGAGGGAACGATGTGGTGGTTCCCCGTAAAAATCACAATGGGCAAAAAGATCAACTGCGTAGTCGCCAAAAGATGTAAACTTACCGCCATGCCGGCCTTCCACTGGTGCTGATTTAGGGCCAAGCCCGGGCATCTTAGCATCTACTTCCTGTTTGGTAACATATATATTAGCCGTCCCGGTTGTTTTTCCATAACGAACTGTTACCATCTCGAAAGGCACATCCAATGAGAGGATGTAGTTCATTGACGACACATCATTTTCCTTATTGTATTCACCCCTTTCAGGATAATTTGAACCCAGCCAGACAATCCGGACTTTTTGAGCTATGGATGGATCTTTTGCCAGGGCCAGTGCGATATTGGTCAATTTGCCTATTGGCAAAAGAACCAGTTTTTCTTTTCTTGGTTTATTTGCTTCTTCAATGATAAAATTAACAGCATCACTACCATCAAAATGCTCATTTTTAATTGCAGGCAGAATATCTTCAAAATTTTTATTAGCACCCTTTATTAGCGGTATATTTCCAAAAACCTTACACATCCGCATAACCCTTTCGGCCTCCATTCTGTGACCTTCAATGTCTCCGCCATTTTTTGTAGCATTAACTGTAACACCGGGTACGATAAATGATTTGCCGCTGAAGAAAAGATAAGCAAGTGCAAATTGGTCATCAAGCTCGTTATTTGCATCGGTATCAATTACGACTGCAATTTTTGAGGATCCCGGCGATCTAAACCCATAATGACTTAACAATGTCAAAGACAGTATTGCTGCTAAGATCATCCCGGGTATCCTTTTTTTGAAAAAAGCAGGCTGTTTCATTATCTGATCATTTGAATGATTAATATACTCTTGACGAAATAATTAAAGCTAAACCGGCAATGAAGCATAAGAACATCAATGCAAGTAATCCATTCACTCTTTTTATGCCTTTAAATTCTTTCCAAATGAAAACACCCCAAAATGCCGCAACCAATGTAGCACCCTGGCCCAGGCCATAAGAAATGGCAAAACCAGCCTGACCTGATGCAATAATATTTAATGACATCCCAAGACTCCAAATAGCACCGCCCAAAATGCCGATAAAATGCAACCAGGCGTTTCCCTGCGTAAAATAATCGCGGTAAGACACTTTTTCACCCGAAACAGGTTTATACATGGCAATGGTATTCCATAATAAGTTTGAGATCAGCAGCCCCAAAGAGAAAATGACCGAAGCGGTATAAGGTGTCAATTTACCCATTTCGGGAATAGCAAAATCAGTAGCCATTGATGCTGCCACAAAACGATAGAAAAAGCCCATCAACAAACCAGCAAGAATTGAAACAACAATACCCTTAATGGTTGATTTTGCACCTTCGCTTTTCCTTTTATAAGCCAGTGCATCGAGAATTATGGCGATGGTTATTAAACCAACACCTGCAAAAAGCAGAATGGGATTACCTACAGGCATTGCTATATAATTGGTGGCCACTCCAATGACCAGTGCAAGACCAATGCCCACCGGAAATGCTACTGCCATACCGGCAATATCAATGGCAATCACCAATAAAATATTGGCCAGGTTGAATACCACTCCCCCTGTGAAGGCGGAAGTCAGTGCGGCGGAATCGGCTTGTTTCAGATCGGCAATAAACGAACGTCCTTCCTCGCCCATACTCCCAAAGGTAAAAGCAAGCAACAATGACAACAGTAAGACACCAAGCGCATAATCCCAATAAAAAAGTTGAAACGCCCATTTCTTACTGGCCATTTTTTGTGTATTGGCCCATGAACCCCAGCAAAGCATTGTGATCACACACAATACAACTGCCACTGCATAAGAATGAATAACAATCATCTTAATCTATGTTTTACGTATGGAACAGTATTTTGATCATTGGTATAATCCCCATTTCTTCCACAGAATGTCAACCAATAAAGCTTGTTGTTGGCCGTTGACCTAAGATATGATTTTAATAAACAGTTTCTTTCCCTTGATCTGATCAATTAAGCATTTTTTTCCATTTGATATTAAAAGAACTTAAATACAATCTAAACCTGTTAATAATCTACAGTTCTTTGATAATGCCAGGATAAATCCCCGGTTTTGAACCTACATTTAAATCAGTTCCTACCGCTTTTGTATAGAAAGATTTACGAAGACCCGACGGGTTATTTTATAAAACAACAGGAAGATCAAGCAGGGGGAATGGACGCTTAGGATGCATAGACCATCCAAGTTACCGGAAAGCAGACATAAATAAGGCCGGCATTTTAAACCAGGTCAATATTTGGATAGATAGAAGTTGGAGGGTTACCCTGTTAATTGTACAGAAATGATCTAAGTTATTACCGCCCCCATAGAATAATAAAAGCAGCAGGTGAAACAAAATTTGCAGTCTTTACAAAAGGATAGCTATTAATGGGGGAACAGTTGATACAGATTCAGCATTTTAGAACATCAAAATAAAAAAGCGAAAATTGCAAATGTTAGTTTAAGCAGCAAACCTTTTCAATAAGCTTACTGTTTTTACAATCCTAAAAATAACTATCCAGTTCGTTAAGCTACATCAACTGAATGTTAACCCGCTAAGGGTTCTGTGGTTGATTTTATTCCATTCTGAAATAAACTGTTAATTATCAGAAAGTGAAATATTGATTTCTGAGCTGATTACAAGTTTTTTGTTTTCTGCTTTTGCCACAGATAATATCTCTTGCAATTTTTTAAATTCTTCTTTTAAGTGAGGGATTCTTTCCTGGGCTATAGCATCGTCTTTACCAAATCTTATCTGCGAACTAAAATTTTTCGCTTCATGAAAGCGAATTTTAGTCATAAAAATATTGGTCAGGATTTCACTGGCTTCTTCATTTAAGAATTTACCCTCTATAAGCGTCAGCGATTCGTTATTTTTCATAGCACTATTTTTGGTTCCTAAACACGAAATTGTACATTCAGGTTCATCTGTTTTTATTTATCTTTAAAATAGTATCCATAATTATTATTTATGAACTATACTTTAAACCAGTTACAGATATTCCTGAAAATAGTGCAAACCCAAAGCGTAACGAAGGCTTCTGAGGAGCTGCATTTGACACAACCGGCCGTTTCCATTCAGCTTAAAAATTTCCAGGAGCAGTTCGACATACCATTAACAGAAGTTGTCAGTAGAAAGATCTACATAACAGATTTTGGAAGGGAAATTGCCGAAGCTGCGGAAAATATAATCAACCAGGTATATGCCATCAACTATAAAACGCTGGCGTATAAAGGGCAGCTGACAGGCCGGCTTAAAATTTCGGTTGTATCGACCGGCAAATACATAATGCCTTATTTTCTGGCCGATTTTATGAAAATACATTCGGGTATAGATTTATACATGGATGTAACCAATATGAATAAAGTGATCGAGAGCCTGGAAAACAATGAAGTTGATTTTGCCCTTGTCTCCAATTTACCAGCCAGTTTGAATATAGATAAACTGGATTTGCTCCAAAATAAACTGTACCTGGTTGGAAATACAAAAACAAAAATCAAGGCGGGCATTAAAACAAAAGAGATATTTAAAGATATTCCGTTGATCTTTAGAGAAAAGGGGTCCGGCACACGTCAAACAATGGAGAGATTTATTGAACGGAACAACCTGCCGATCTTTAAAAAAATGGAATTAACCTCTAATGAAGCTGTTAAACAGGCTGTTTTAGCCGGCCTTGGGTATTCCATTATGCCACTGATTGGTATCAGAAACGAGCTACACCAGCATGAATTGCAAATAATACCGGTAAAAGGGTTGCCTATTAAAACGTCCTGGAGTTTGATATGGCTTAAAGGGAAAAAACATTCCCCGGTTTCAGTATCACTACTGGAGCATTTAAAAAAAGAGAAATTGCAAATCGTGCAAGAAAAGTTTAGCTGGTATGAGCAGTATTAGCTAAAGTTTAACGTGTTGTGCTATTGGATGAAAGAGTAAATTAAGTTTATCAATTGCTGTAAGAGTATATCTTACGAAAACGTTTAAAAGTTTACAAAAAAGATCCTTCACCCTTTCATTTTAAGTGAATGAAATTCGCCCGCCACCCGGGTTCAGGATGACAGGTTTAGGAAAGATGAGTCTTTTGGTAAAGGAACTATTTGGCGACCTCTCTCTTGTCATCCTGAACCCGGGAATTCTCTAAAAGATTTGATTACTCAAGATGCCAGGGTGAAGGATCTCGTGTATAATCAGCGAAATTGTAAAAATTCGTTTAATAGCACAACACGTTAATGTTTACTTTTGTGCATTCTTTCCAGGTCTTATAAATCCTCGCAATATTTGACTTTTAAAAACTTTGGGAAATTCCAAGATATCTTAACCAAATAATTTACTACTTCGCGAAGGGCTTTCGAATGTAACAGCGTTTATATTGTCCGCCAGGAACTGAAGCTCATAAGAAAAAACAGATGATGAGAGTGCTGCCAAAAGCTTATTGTAAATTGGCCAGCATCAATTGACGACAATAGTTTAAATTAAGCTGCATAAGCTTCAATGTCAAGCCTCAATTTTGGCAAAATCAATATAAGCTTTTCGTTGTTATTTATTGCCTGTCAACTGTATAATTCAATTCTGTTACCCCACACTTAAACTGTCGGGTATTCAATAAGTTTAGTCTGATTCTGAATTTGATGTCTTCAAACAATGGAATGCCGCTCCCAAGAACAATCGGATTAACAAATAGCCAGAAGCCATCAATCAAGTTCAGTTGTAAAAGTGAATGAGTTGCGGTCGGGCTGCCAAAAAGCAGGATGTCTTTTCCTGCCTGTTCTTTTATTTCATTTATTTTTCCCGGAAGATTGTCACTGATAAATCTGGTGTTAATCATAGCATTATCTTTCAGTGTGCCTGATAAAACTACCTTATGTACATTTTTATACCACTTTGAATGTTCAATATCGTGCCTAGTCGCATTCGGTTTTACTCCTGCGGTTGGCCAGTAATTTTCCATCATTTGATAAGTTACTCTCCCATATAATGAAGTGTCGCCTTCGCTTATCCGCTTACCAACGTAATCAAAAATTTCTTCATCAACTTTTATCCAATCCATTTCTCCGTTCAATCCTGCAACAAAACCGTCAAGCGATATGTGCATAAATGAAATTATTTTTCTCATAAAAAACCATTTTTATATTGGTGACAAAGTTTATTACTGCCTGTTTACAATGACCGATTTCCATCAGGAGCTAATGTTAGCAGTTCGGTCTATCGTTTTAATTTTTCTGCAATACTAAAGGTTAGCATTTTTTGAAATATTTTTTTCGTTTACATATTCTAAAATATCAGCCGGCTGGCAATTCAACACTTCGCAAATTGCCTCCAGCGTACTAAAACGAATGGCTTTTGCTTTTCCTGTTTTTAATATGGAGAGGTTAGACAGCGTTAAACCTACTTTATCGGAAAGTTCATTTAGCGACATTTTTCGCTTTGCCATCATAACATCCAAGTTTACTATTATTGGCATAAGCTATACGGTTAAATCATTTTCCTTCTGAATTTCTATTCCTTTTTTCATGATCTGGGCGATCACAAAAAGTATCACTGACATAAAAAGCCAAACATCCCCTCCTTCTATATGCAGGGATTGCAGGTCGGCAGTTTTGAACCCTTGCTTGGTAAGCCAAACTGAATATTTAAATCCGGAATATGAGAACAGACCAATACCTAAAGCCAGGTAAGACAGATTTGAAATGAAACGCTTTAATTCCATACTAAAAGGTTGGGAAAAATTCAGCTTTTTGTCAACAAACAGTTTTACGATCAGGTAAAACATTATTGCTTTCAATACCGATACGATAATCATCGTTATGGAGATCACAACATAATGTTCCTTGCTAACCCCGTAGAGGCTTGATAAATAATCCGAACCTCCCCAGGAATTTTCAACGGCAAGAGGGTTTATGAACAGTGAAAGAAAAGTACTTACAATGATGCCGCCAGTTTCGATACACAGGCCAATAAAGATTATCCATGATAGTATTTGCAATACTTTCAAAATCTGATTTGTTGTTATTCTAATTTCCATAATAGTCTATCAGTTTAGAATGATTATGCAAATATCAGTAATTATTTATTGTTTATCAATATATTTTTTATGTTTATAGAAAATATATTGTAAACCATTAGGATTCAATGAGATATATTCAGGAAGTCTGCATTGAAGAAATACTGCCGGCTTTTAGTGACAAACGGGGAAGAAAAGTGCGTTCGCGGTGAAAGCATCTGATGCTCTGAAAATCATAAAGTCCTGAATTCACACAGAGCAAAATAAGGATCTTATCCACTTCTTCCGTTTTGATCAAAAATAAATTACAGAGGATTAGTTAAAAATTAACGTACTGCTTATTTGAATAAAATTAAAAGATATCACGCCGGTATTGTTATGGCTTATCAAGCCAGAGACTGTATTAATCTGTCTGGTTTGTATCTTCTACAGGCAGGGATATTAACTATATAGGGACCAGGATTTTAAAATTGAACAAGCTATTAGAATGAAACAAAATACAAGCCCACAGAGAGCCCCAGAGTTAGAAAAGATGGCCACAGAGCTATTCATGCTTTACTCTGTGGCCCTCCGTTTTTTCTCCGTGGCTCTCTGTGGGCTAAAATATATTTGTCAGAAACGGCCAGAATGCTGATCCTGACAGATGTGACCTGATTCCGAAAAAAAATAATAACACAACATGATAAAAAATTAGTAATTAACGGACCTTTCATATTCATCGTCAGATACAGGCTGCAACCAGGTGACCTGAACGTCTTCTTTATAATTTGTGATAGCAATATGCACCATTTTGCTCATCGAAGATGCTCCATGCCAGTGTTCCGTGTTTTCCGGAATATTTACCACATCGCCTTTTTTAATGGGTTGAGCTAATTTGCCTTTTTCCTGATAAAAACCTTCACCCTCGATCACAATTAACACCTGGCCTTTGGGATGTGTATGCCAATGAGTTCTGGCTTTAGGTTCAAATGTGACAGATCCGACAGAAAACTCATTGTTTTTATCCTTAGTAATTAGTTGAGTTAGAAATGCATTTCCACTAAACCAATCACCTGGTAATTGTTCACCTTTAGGAAATATGCCATTTGTTTCCATTTTATTTTCTTTTTTTAGATTGCACCCGGCAGCAAAAATCAATAAAATCAATAATGATAGAGCGAGTTTAATGATAATATATTTTTTAATCATTACGATTTACAACCAGGTTACTTTCATTTTTTTCAATATGGTATAGTATATCAGAAAAATATACCTTCTTATG
The DNA here is from genome assembly GCA_041752135.1 of Chitinophagaceae bacterium. Classification (GTDB taxonomy): domain Bacteria; phylum Bacteroidota; class Bacteroidia; order Chitinophagales; family Chitinophagaceae; genus Pollutibacter. Next base: position 48,006 of record JBGSHT010000057.1, read on the forward strand.
CTCATAGTTTAAATGGTGGCCGCATCAATTACATAACGGTAACGAGCTTCTTTATCAACAACTTTCCTCCACGCCTCGTTGATCTCTTCAGCTTTAATTATTTGTATTTGCGGATAGATTTTATTTTCTGCACAATAATCCATCACCTCTTGTGTTTCGGGTATACCACCAATTAAGGACCCGTTGAAATTTACCCGGTTAAATATCATATTAAAATTGTTAATAACGAGTTCACCATTGATTGGCTGTCCTACTTGTGTAAAATAACCATATGGTTTTACACAAGAAATATAATTCGACATATCGTAAGCATAAGGAACAGTAGAAATCATAAAATCCATTTTACCAAACCAGGGCTTCAATTTATCTGATGCATCAACAACAATTACTTCCTTCGCACCAAATTTCCTGATATCATCAACTTTGGAAGGAGATGTTGTAAAAGCATATACTTCTGCCCCTTTGGAAACTGCCAGTTTAATAGCCATATGTCCTAAACCACCAATACCCACTACGCCAACCTTATCCCCTTTTTTCAATTTTATTTTCATTAAAGGCGAATACGTAGTTATGCCGGCACAAAGCAAAGGCGCAGCATATTGCAATTCCATGCTGGCAGGAATTTTTATGGCAAAATGCTCTGTCACCACAATGTTATTGGAATATCCGCCTTGGGTTATTCCAGTTGGGGATGATTTTTCAGGTGTGCCGTAAGTTCCAACCATTCCAGTAGTTTCGCAATGTTGTTCTTCACCACTTTTGCAGCTTTCACATTGCATACAACTATTGACCATGCAGCCTACACCAGCTTTATCACCCACTTTAAACCTGGTTGTATTTTTACCAATGGCAGCTACAATACCGGCAATTTCATGACCCGGTACCTGTGGATATTGTTGTTTTCCCCAATGTCCCTTTATGGTATGAATGTCTGAATGGCAAATCCCTGAAAATTTAATTTCAATTAAAATATCGTTATCGCCTAAAGCCCTGCGTTCAAAGTTCCATAAAGTCAAGTCCCCTTTTTCGTCTTTCCCTGCAAAACCTTTTGATTTTATCATACTACTCATGTTACTTGAATTATTTGTTTTAGAAATAAGCGGTGAGCTTCCTGTAAGCAATACACCAGCACCTAACATAACTGATTGTTGAATAAATTTCTTTCTGGACCTGTTGACTTCATGATCTTGCATTTCACTTTAATTTTGGTGGTTTCATAATGTAAAACTTCAATCTGGCTTTTTCTCAGTCAATTTCAACAATACAATGTTTGCTGTTTCTGCCTGCTGTATTCCAATATATGTTCCGATAATCGAAAAGACCTGCTTTAACTGGGTTTCTGTAAGCCCTATATTCAATCCTACTGCCAGGTGAAACTGAAGTTGGGGTGCTACACCTTCCATTGCTGAAAGGACTGAAATGGTTGCTAATTCACGCTGCTGATAAGTAAGAACATCTCTGCTGAAAATATCTGCAAAGAGATGCTCCTTTAAAAATGTATCAATGATGGGTGCAAAAGCGTTTGCTCCGGTTTTTGGCCCTATTTCCTCCAGCCCTGTAAGCAATTGTAAAGTTTGCTTACCGGTCTCGTATTTACTTCCAGCAATTGTAACAGGAGATGCATCTTTGCCATTTACATCAGTAATCCCCTTCGCTTTTCTTTCATCCACAACATTGATAAAAGTATTAATGCCGTTAAGGCTGCGGGGAAATCCGCAATATGCATACAACTGTACCAATACTTCCTTTATTTCGTTTATGGTTAGCCCGGCATCAAGCCCTGCATTTAATTGTGCTTTTAATTGGGTCAGGTTGCCAACGGCTGTCAATGCGGCAATGCTTACTATATTTTGCTGTTGAGCATTCAATGCTTGATTCTTATCAATGGTATTTTGTGCATTCATCGTATTTATACTTAGCGTTAAAATAATGGGCAGAAATCCCTTTAAATAATTATAAACCCCACTCATAGTTTTTGTACATTTAAATACCGCAAAAATTTGTTTTTAATCCACTTCGAAAATCACAGTAACATTTCCCGAACCCAATGCAGCAGCTAATCCAGCGGGTTTTTCAATACGACCTATTCTTGTATAACTGTACGATGTTTTAAAAGATTTGTAAAAAAGAACCAATGTGCCGGAACCATACAACATCAAATCTCCGCTTTGGATTGTTCCGGGGTTTGATGGATTGGCAGGTAGCTTACTTGATAAATCAAAATACTTTTCGTTTCCGTTCAACTCTTTCATGTGGATAGTCATTGGCAATTTTTCATTAAAGGCAATTGCCGTTGCATTGTTGTTAAACGAAGCCGTAAAGACAGCAGAACCAATAGTTATTTTCATTTTTATATCATCTGAATTTGTAACCATGTTTGGATTCATAACACCTTCATATGCACTATTTCGGTCAAAACAAAAGAATAGAATAGAGCATAAATTCAAAATAAATATAAAAGTAACTTTCATCCCCATAAAATCATTGATTAAAACGTGTGGTATTCTTATACTGTGAAGCCTCCTATTATCACATTGAGGATTAAATCAAGAAAGATGCAGAAATCCGATCAACAATCATTTGAATGCACACTATTATATCACTGAGATCGTGCTATAGAATAGATTCATCCAAAAGTACACTGTCGAAATTATCTTTATTTGCTCTTTTGCTTACCTGAGGTATTAATCTTCAAATATGAACATCTTATAATTAATCAGCTTACACAATTATATCTTTAATTTACATAATTCAATATTCAGATTACATGTCTAAAGGTATTCATTCGAATCATTAGCATATAATGAATACCAAACTAATCATTAAGAATTTCAAACCATTTGCGTTCTTAATGACTTCGGATTAGTGCCGGTAACTTTTTTGAAGAAGTTGTTGAAATAAGTGGGATATTCAAAACCAAGTGCATAGGCGATATCAGAAATATTCCAGTCTGTATGCTGCAATAAAGCCTTTGCTTCGCAGATAATTCTTTCGGTAATATGGGCAGTAGTAGTTTTACCTGTAACTTCTTTTACTGCCCGGTTAAGGTAATTAGCATGTATATTGAGGTTTCTTGCATAATCCACTGCAGTCCGTAACTGAAGAGGTTTTTCAGTGTCTTCAATAGGAAATTGCCTTTCCAATAGTTCCAGGAATACTGAGGTAATTCGGAAAGAAGCGTTTCTATGCTGGTCAAATTTCTCCGAAGGCTGCAGTTTCAAGGCTTCATGAATAATCAAATTTATGTAGTTCCGGATTAAATCGTCTTTATAGACATAATCAGTCTGCTGCTCCTCAATCATTTTCTGAAAGAGGGTGCCTAAAAAATCACGTTGCTGCTCATTAATTTTTAAAATAGGTGTACCGCCAAACTTAAACAGAGGCGAATGCTGCAGGCTTTCAGAACGGTCTGAATGTAAAAAATCTTCTGAAAACAAGCAGGTATACCCTAAATAGCTTGTAGAAATAGTCTGCCAGGAATAAGGGATGTGTGGGTTACCAAAAAACAAAACAGTTCCTTCCGCTTCAAAACTTTTGTCTGCATAATGAATGATGCTCTTCCCTGTTGTCAGGCAAATTTTATAAAAGTCCTTCCTACTGTAAATACGTGTTGCATTTCCATCGCTTTCTATTTGGAAAACATTAAAACCCCTAAGTTTTAAATCATTATTGTAAGCTGAAAGCGAACGTTTAATCTTATTTGGCATAAGATAAAGTTAAGAAATTCAAACTTGACTGACAAGTCTTAGGATATCTATCATTTTAGTTCGCCTCCCAGTAGTATAAAACCCAGTTCAAACTGCGAATGCATAAAGCACTTTCTAAAAAAAATGAAGAAATTTATTCTGATGTTTTTCCATCAAATTTTTCTCCATACTTTTCAGCATCCTCTTTGGCAGGCCTTATGGTATCATGCTTATGATTTGGCGGGCCATATATAGTATAGATTTTCAATTCAGATTGAGTAGCTGTATTGATAACATTATGCCTGGCTCCTGCCGGAATAACAATTGAATCTCCAGCCTCCACTAAGTATTCATTTCCATCAATTGTACATTTTCCTGAACCACTTTCAAATCGAAAAAACTGGTCAGTATCGGGATGCGTTTCTTCGCCAATATCTTCACCTGCTTTCAGGCTCATCAGAACAAGTTGCAGATGTTTACCAGTGTACAATACTTTACGAAAATTATTATTATCCAATGTGTCTTTCTCGATATCACTTTTGAAACCTTTCATTTAATCAAAGTTTAAATTTCATTTAAAAACACAATTTAAACCAGTTCGAATCGGCAATCATTACATGATTATATAACAGAGTTATATAATTCATACTTTATTCTATTGTATAGGGGAATATTAAAAACATATACTGTCGACCGGCTATGCAATGCTGATATTGGCAGTCACCATGGTCCAGGGTTTTTTGCTGTTGGGGGTATTTACTAAACAGTTTTATCTTTTTACAAAATCACTTCAATAAAATTTGCAAGTCGGCGGCCGAAACATTCAATAAATTCACTTTAGGTAACCTTTTTGTCAACTCCCGCCAGTTAGCATCTTTTTTATAAATCAATTGAAGCATATCCGATGCTTCCTTAACCTTTTTATTATTTGCCAGGGTAATAGCTGTCCAGTATTTCATTTCCAGGTTTTCAGGAAACATTTTCATAGCTGCGCCATACTCTTCCATGGCCGCTTTCATGTCATTTTTTTCCGTTGCCAGATCACCTTTATCCATATGCTCATAAGCCCGGAACAATCTCAGCAACCTGTCTAATTCATCCAGCGGTGCGTCATGATCATCAACCCGTAAATCAATTAGTCTGTCGTTCCAGGGCTGGCCGCTGCTTTTACCGGCAACCACCAGGATGGCTGCGGATTGTTTACCCCGGATATCCCCGCCTGCAGCCTGTGCCGCTTTTAGAGCCAGTAAAACACGATCTGCCAAAGGTTTACCTTCGCTGCCTTCAAAAGCCTTAGCCATGGCTGCATTTACTGTAGAGCCCAACATCATATTGCTTTGTACCGAATAATTTTTGCCCACAATATTACCTGCATGATCAATACAGTTTTTGCCGGTGAAGGAGTTCACATTACCATTTACATCGATCATGGCCACCTGCCTGACTTCCCGGCCTTCATCGGCAGCCAGTAATTCACTCAATGCTTCAGGCGCAGTTTTTCCATTTTTCATTAACCCCAGGCCTTTAAGGCCATAACTTTTATTTACAAAAGACTGGGTGGCTACCACACCCACACCTGCTTCGCCCCAGCTTACAGCGGTGCCCACACTGAACCAATGGCTTTGTACACCCACGGCCATTTCACCGGTTACCGGGTCTCTTGCCACAATGGAAAATGTATGTGCAAGTCCGGCATCTTTTTTATAAAACTGGGCTGAAATGTTTTGGATAAATAAAAATCCGGAAAGGATTAACAGGAATATCTTATTCATAAATCAATGATTTGAATCCGGGAAAATAAAAATTATTCACTACCGTGCATACCATCAGCGATTGACAGTTTTCCAAAGCTGAGAAATTCTGCTGATTTTTTGACCTGGGTCCTAAATATAGTGACTTAATTGATTATACAATTCTGTACGGACATTTTGGGGGTCAATACAGGTGTAGGTCATCTTGTGGCCGAAATACTTCTCAAGTTTTTACAGAAACCCTTTGCATTGTTCCGTGTTCGTACATAAAAAAAGCCTTGGTTCGTGAGATTCGAACCAAGGCGCTTGACTTCGCTTGTGACTGTTATAAATGGTAACCCATCGGCGATGAATTTCTTATGATATGATTCATAATGTAAAATTTGGTTAACGTCGTAAAGTTTAAAAGAAACATCAAAAAAAGACTTGCAACCAATACTCTTCATTTTTGATTGTTGGCAGCAGTTACAGTTCAGGAAATCTTACAAAAATCTCAGTCATAGAATCAATAGAATATCTCGCCTAAAATCGACCAGGTAGCCGTTCCATCTGCAAAAAATTTTCCATTGAGCTGTTCCCAACTTCCTGTTGCACCATCGAATCTTCCTGTGCCACCAGTTATAATGTTGCTTCCCGTCCAGGTTAAAGTGGCATTCTGGGTAGCAGGATCACCAACAATATAAATAGTAGAGTTGCTAAATAATTTATCTCCATTGGCGGCAACCCAAATTTCATTGAAAGTAATTGTACCTCTAAGAGATGGATCAAGGTCAGAAGGGAAGTTTGTAATATCGCAGGTGAGGGCATTACCAACGGTACCGCTTTTTAGTAATCCCAAATGAGACACATTACCATAAATAAAATTTTGTCCACTAATAGGGAATGCGCCAGAACAAATTATTGGTGGCGCGTCGGGATTCGGAGCATTATTAAGATTCCCGGAAATGGGCCTGGCTTTCTTATTAGGTGCCTTACTGGCTTGTGAAAGCAAATCATCCTGCGTCTTAGTTTCAAAATTTTCTTCTTTCTGACATCCGACAAAAAATAAAATTGCCAACGGAATGAAAAGTAGCTTTTTCATACTTGTTTAATTTTTAAGTGAATAAAAGGCATTAAATCCTGATTAATAGACTACTTATCAGAAGCCAGTTCAGCATTTAAACAGGGGATGGAAGCATAAACATCTAACCAGAGCTATTATCAGAGTGGAGCGGGGATGGACTAAAGAAAAAACGGAATTATTAAAGAGGAATAATAATGATTAATTGAATGTATGAGATTTCTTTTGAAAATAAAAATATTTCTTCTTACCAAATAACAAACGGTTGACCGGCAATTATAAATCAACTATGAAAGGCCTTGCTTTTTTAATGGGTTAAAGTATGGCGCTATGTACGAAATTGTCACCGGTTACAACATTTTCAAATGCATTGGCCTGTCTGTCAATTTCAAAATCAAGGCCTGTTTTCTTTTTTTACCGAACGAATTTGCGAAAATAAAGACTGAATTAAATGTTGATGAACTATTGTGGCATCACTTAAACCGCTATTACTTAACTCTATGTTATGCGCTCGCTATTCATTTAATTTTAAACATCATAATTACCTATCCACTTTTCAAAAAGATTTGTCTAATTAATAGCAGGAAGAATGTATTTATCAAGTATTAAGAAGGCTGGTGAAATAGAAATATAATTACCACCTGTAAAAACAACAACAGTATTTAACTCAGGGATTATAATAATATCCTGGCCTCCCCAGCCAACTGCATGATACATGTTAACTTCTTTACCTGATTTTTGGTAAGATTTTGACCACCATGAATACGCATAACCATGACTTCCCGAAGGATGTCCGGGTATGAAAATATTCTTGTTGTTTGCATATTGGGTTTTGCATTTTTCGATCCACTCTTTCGATATGATTTGTTTGCCTCCGAAAGATCCATTGTGTAAACACAGCGCCCCAATTTTCGTCATATCCCTCGGTGTGATCTCCAAACCACCACCTGCTTCAATAACACCATTTTTAAATCGAAGACTCCAATCGGAAGAATCAATTTCCAGTGGGTTGAATAAATATTCTTCCGAGAATTTTTCAAGGTTCATCTTTGTTGCATTCCTGATGATTTCACCTAATATTATTGTATTTCCACCTGAATATTTGAAAGTAGTCCCGGGATCATGCACAAGTGATTTCTCCAAAATAAAAGTGAGAGGGTCTTTATCCTGTAACCAAATACCAACAATATCATTTTTTTCACTGCTTAATGATGTTCCCCATTCATCCCATTCCAAACCAGCAGTCATGGTTAACAAATGCTCAATAGTTATTTTTTCTTTACCACTCATTTTCAAACGCTGGTGATCAGGTAAATAATCAAAAATGGATTGATGAACATTTTTAATATAGCCTTTTTCAATAGCGATACCTAAACATAATGACACAATACTTTTACTTACAGATTTAACACCATGAAGCGTTGATTTATCCCAATTAATCAATTCACCATGATGATTTGCACCATCATATTTGTATCTGTGACCCTGAAAGTATTCTTCCAATACAATTTTGTTATCCTTGAAAATGAGCATAGAATGTACTTCACCATACTTGCCCAAATTTATTTCATCTACTGCCTTTTTAAGTAATACGGAATCAATGTTCACCTTTTCTAAAGAGTCAACTTTAAATCCATCGCTAATATATTCAAGTGGATGATAAGCATATTGTAAAGTAGCATAGCAGTTGCTACTATAAACTAATATTAAGGAGAGAACTAATATTTTTGGAATAATGTATTCCGAAGTAATGTTTTTGAGTATTATCATTAGTAAATTTTATTTAATAAATGACACACAACATATATGTCTTCACACAAAACCATGACTTCATTTTTCGTATATCCTGTGGCTGCTTTCAATAGTACTAACATATGCATGCTTTGTCCCACTCTAAAATGGTAAACTCCAGGTTGCAAACGTTGCTACTTCGCTCTCATCTTGTTGCCTTTTGGATCGTGTGTTACCTCAGCAAGTCCAAGGGCTTCCATTAACGGTGGGATATACATTCCGAATCGTCCGCGCAGACCTTTTTTAAGTCCGTACCAACCACCAACAGGATTATCTGCTGAACGTCCCCAGGCTTCAACTGTTCCATCCTTTGCCGGTTTTTGTTCATCGGCACTACCAAGTTCCATCCAGTCTCCGTGAATTTTTAACATTATGTGAAGGTCGCTAAGGCAGTCAATATTGTAAAGCAAAACTGTCTTTCCAACAGTACATACTAAAACTTCTTTACCATCCTTTTCCTCAACATGCATAGTGTACGCTGAAGTCAAAGGAGGTGTTTTTAAAACGATCGGTTTTTCTTTAGTTCCGATTTTGTAAACCATATGATTATGCTTTAGATGATTGCAAATCTATTATTTGTTTTTGCTGAAATCTCCATCTCCTTTTTAAGGTTGCTTGCAAATTATTCAAAAACTTTGTCAAAGGATGATATCATTGTAGCGAAATGAGAAAAATTGGTCCGTCATTATTTTTTACCCTCAGAGAAAATTTTAAGTCTGTTGCATAATACTGGCTGCGTAAGAAACTCTTTTAGAAAAGTCCGGTTTCAAGATGACAATAATCTCTTGTTCTCATGCCGAAGGGGAGGTATCTTCCTGGGCAATGAAAAGATCCCTCCTTCGTCGGGATGACAAGGGGTGGTTATAAAGACTCTTTTTTTGATTTGTCATGCCGAGACAACGAGGCATCTTATAGTGAATTAAAAAGAAGATCCCTCCTTCGTCGAGATGATAAATAAAGAATAACATTAGAAAGGACGACTAATCGTTGTTATATTAAATGATTGATCTTCCCCTCATTTAGTCATCCAAAGTTTGATTGTCATCCCGACGAAGGAGGGATCTTAAGGCATCACAATAAGATGCCTCGTTCCTCGGCATGACAGGTAAATTTTTGCTATACTAAACCCGGGCTGCTGATGAATTTCCTTCACTTTGGTTGACAGGGTGAAGGATCTATTTTCTAAATCGTGTAAACTTTTGCCTCAGGTATTCCTTTCACAGTTAATGGTAAACTTAATTTATTTAATCCTCCAATAGCACAACTTATTAAAAACTATTTCTCGCTGCCCTTCTTTCTCTTAAAAATCAAATCGGCCTAGATAGCTATTTCTTTGTAGGGTTGTTAGGTCAATCACATCAAAACGTCTGACTTCAGTAAACGAACCCATATCACTGTCGCTGTTGATAAGGATTGCACCTACGAGTATAACATACTTGCAACTATAATTTATCATGTCAACTAATTCATTGATGCGTTTGTCAATGGCTTCATAAATTACTTCAGTTGCTTCAAACAGGGGTGCTTTGGCATTCAGCACTCTGTCTTTCTTGCTGAAAATAATTTGCTCTATAATATTCATCTGATAATCCAGTTCGGTAATTGCTCCTTCTGTAATTTGGTTATTTAATAACTTCCCTAACGCAGCTTTTGCAGCACCACAACAGCTGCTATTTTTACTTTGACCAAAGCGGTGAATTTCGCCCAATGTACCATCCTTGGTTATGCCAATATGCGGGCCATAATAAATAAATACCGCTCCTTCATCCGGGACGTGGCTGGCAAAAGCTCCCATACCTGTTAAACCCGTAAATGGGAAACCGTCCAATCCTCCCATTTTGAACGGGCCTAAAAATTCCTGTGTCCTTGCAGGATATTGAATACTGTTCACATCATCACTGCAAATACTGTCGGCAAGCATAACCTGTTTGGGTTCTAAGTCCAATTCATACTCCACAAAATCAATGACTTTATTTACGCTGTCAATTGTTGTGATCGCTCTTGGATACCATTTGTGAATGACGGCTAATTGTTCTCTTTTTTTCATTTGGAAGATAAAATTTAAATTACATCAGGATATTGTTTGTTGGTGTAATTGGATCGGGCAGATTGCTTTCGTCAAGCATATCTCTCAAATCAATTTCAATGGTTCGGCTTAATGCCGCCATTGGAATATCGTTTGCTCCGCCTTCAAAAGGATTTTCAGTAGCTTCTCCCACTTTTTCCATTGATGTGAAAACCCATGAAACGATAACAGAAAATGGTATAGTGAGCCAAACGAAAATATCCCCCAATTTTTGAAATTCATTGAGCATACCAAAGGGCAACATCAAAACCAAAAGCCAAATAAAAAAAAGATTGATGCTGGCAAACTGTCTTGGATATGGAAAGTTCTTGATGCGTTCACATTTGCCCTGGTGGTCAAATAAATCAGCTAAACGCCTTTCCATTTCTACATATTCATAATGTTCAATTTTTCCTGAATCTTTTAATAACTTTATATGCTTTGATTGCAAAGCAATCAATTGTGTTGCCCTGTTTTTTTTACCAACCAGATAATTAAGCTCATCTGCTGAAAGGTATTTTGTCAACTCATCTTCCAATTTCCCTTCCCATTCCGGAACTTTGTAATAGTTACGATACTCAATGTTGTAATCTTTATTAGAATTTTCCCAGGATTGAGGTTTCCGCAATTGAAAACGTAAGGCAGTAAGCCACGCACAATGCCTGTAAATAAGTTGTTGAATTTCGAATTTGTCGGAAAGCACAAAATCTTTACTCATAATTCCCCAGGTACGACTAGTATTTACGATTGCACCCCAAATTTGTCTTGCTTCCCATAGCCGGTTATAGGTTTGCGTATTTTTAAACCCAACGATAAATGCGGCTGCCGTGCCTACCAATGCTACTGGCACCCATGGAATGGCAATCCATTTTAAATCGAAAAATTGAAATAAAACCGTTGGAATTGTCGCTATTAATATCAAGACATAAATATCCCGTCTTGTCCAAAGTAAAAATTCCCAAAACTTATAATGGCTTCCGGTATGCATATTTATTTTGAATTTGAATGACTTGTAAAATTGCTAATTAAAGTTGCTAATAATATAAAACCTGCTACAATTGATGCTTTCAAAAATATCAGCATGTGCAATTATTCCAATGACTTGACTTCAGTCAGTACAATTGTTATTGTCTTGTTGCCAATATTTTCAACATAATGTTTGCCAACATAATCCCGCCAGGATGCAGTGCCTGTTTCTTCATCCACAACAATTGACTCACCGTTTTCAAGATATACTTTTAGTTTTCCTCCTGAAACAACATAGGATGATTTTGCAGGGTGAGTATGTGGCGAATCTTTATGTCCCGGATGCAGAGTATATTCAAGCACTCTCACATATTCGTTTTCTAAAAGTAATTTGAAATTGGCAGGAGAAGACTTTACGGCGTCTATAATTAACCGAGAGGTATCACCTTTTACTTGTTTAGAATTTTTTAAACTGTCTGATACGAATAGATCTTTCTCTTGTATTGATTTTGTATTTTGATTACATGCAGCGATTAAAAAACAGCATGTAAGTAAAGAAACTAATTTTGTCATGTATATAATTGTGTTTGAGTAATCATTGTCAAATATGAAGCTGTCAATTAAAAAAGAAAATTCACCTCACTCCAACTGCTTCTTCCTGAACACCGATTGATCCTCCCCGCAAGCAACTGAATTGGACAGATTGTCAACTTCATAACCAAGCCCTACTTTCTTTTTTTTAACCAACTAATTTACATAAAAAAGCCTGAATTGATTCATGATTTGAGGTTTTCAGGCTGTAAGCTGGCATGACCGCCAACAGTATTGGCTCTGCGCTGGACGGGCATTTATATTCTGACACCCGGTTTCACAGAAGCTGATTTTATTGATTCGGGCCCATTAAATTTTTTAAACTGTTACCTGTTGTAATCAAATTTTGACGTATCAATACCTTTTATCAGCAACCATAAGCAAAGTGATAGTTCGCCAATAAAAATGGGGATAGCAAGATAAATGAAGAACGGATTAGCAAATCCTTTTGAGAGAAACATGGTAAAACTGTTTATCAAATAACAAATTCCGGCAATTGCATAAAGCACACCGATAATTTTTGGTATTACGTTGGTTCTATAAATCACATACCCTATTAAAATACAATAAAATCCAAAAAATACTAAACCAATGCTATACCCTTGCGCTTGAATGTTTAAGAACAAAAGCGAAAGTGATGCTAATTGGTCTTGTTGAAATGTATTTAAGTAGGTGTCATTGCCTAATATCAACAATGGCGAAATTTGATTTAACAGGTTAACTGCAATTATGGCTGTTTGAATAATAACGAATGCCAAAGCAATTTGCAGTAGAATTTTATTTGATCTTTTGAAAAAGTGATAAATAATCAATACCGCAGGTAAGCCAATAACAAAGTTGATTAGATCAGCCACAATTCCCCACCGAAAAAGCATTTCATTCGTTTGAATATTTCGGGCAGTTGCCATAGCATCGTTTCCACCCCTTAGTGCCTGCCTTACAAATACTTCCGAAAACAAGCCAGTTGCGATCACCACTAAATAGCAAAAACCAGCGAACCGGGCCAATTTTTTTTCTGAAATCATTTTAAAGTGGTATTAAATAGTTAACGTGTTGTGCTTCTAAAACATAAGGATAATACATATATACAATTAATAGTATTGGCTATTGGTCATCCACTTTCCTGTCATCCTGATCACGCACCTGCGGGAGAAGGATTTCATCGGATATTTCAAATAGATCCCTCCTTCGTCGGGATGACAGTTGAGTGGATGATGAATAGCTGCCATGTAAAAGGAACCGCTATTTAACTACCACCCACCTGTCATAATGATCCCGCAAACACGAGAGAAGGATCTATTTTTCCTCAATATAATTTTTTTAAAATATTATCACTAGCGTTGCGTCTTAATTATGTGATTTTCAATTGAATACAATTTTTCTTTTTGACATCTTCATTTTCATTGTTTAAAAACACTTAACGGATAGATTGTTTTTCAAGGGGTGCTATGCTTAGGTACTATTAAAAGTATTTTTGTCTTTAAGCAAGTTGGTTTTTTCTTGCCCGGAGCTTGATGTAAAAATTAACAAAAAGCTATAGATTAATAGTTTTTTTTCCAGGCCATATTTATAAATTTTTAGTTTCGCAAAATTTTGATACGCCCGGTATTTTTGACATTATACTAAAGGAAGGTGCTTTGCGAAGGACAGGAATCCCATGTTAATGTTGTCTGGTTGGCCGGCCCCTGAATGGCTGATTAAAACTTATGCCTGCCTGGCCAAAATACAGAAGTTAGATAAGGACTCTAAATGCCGATGGCCCTTTCCGTCAGCCTGCTTGTATAAGGTTGAATGATAGCGATAGTTTAATCTTTTTTAATACTTGTCCAAACAATTAAGCAAAGACCAACAAAAGCACACAAAGTTCTTAATTCATGAAAAGACCACCATTCATTTCTTAACTCAATCCAATTGTTGGGTGGAGCATTCATATTCCAAGTCATTACAATAGCATTGATCGGTTGATTTCCAAATCTCGTTATTAGTCCGCTTAAAATCAGGAATGCACTCGCCACCAACAGAACTGAAAAAATCATTTTGTTTTTTCTTTGAAGAAAAGCAGAGGATACTGTCAACAGAATTGTAAGTAAACCCAATATTGGCATTAGTGTATTTAATGCAATTATTGCATGCTGTTGTTGTTCAATGAAAGTTGGTGCAGATAATTCCTTTGGATTATAACCTATCCATATTCCAAAAATAGTTCCTGTTACTAATGCAGCCATAACAATGTTGCTAAATTGAATTATACGAATTTTCATTTTTTTAATTGCTTTTATATTTTTTATAAAATTACCCTTACCGTGCAGCACCTGCAACTAAAGCTTAGAAATTACACTGAACTCAGCAATTAATTATGCAATGTGTTGGCGCAGTTGTGAAGCCTTATTCCATTTTTACCGGATCAATTGTCTCATAAAACCAGGGTGTGTGTTGGTTAGTAACCGCGATCCACTTCCAGGTCCCTTTGTCCTTTTTTGCTGTCAGGGTCATGAGTCCAATTTCACGATATGTTGTATCGGAAGGAACTAATTTCCGATACCAAAACATTTTCCATGAATAATAGGCGATTGCATTTTTTTCATCAATTATTCTTATTCTTGGATTACCTGCTTTGTAATAGTAGTCCAATGAGTCATTACCATTAAGCATGGCATGAAACTTTTTAATTTCATTTCTCCCCTGGAAAAAATATCCCTGAGAATTTATCCATGTTGCATTTTCATCAAACTGAGAGACCACCAGCTCTACGTCCCTTTTTATCATCCATTTTTCCCGTTCTGAGATCATTTTAATAATTTCCAAAGAATCCAAATGACTATTATACATGGAAGATAATTCTCTCTTATTATCGCAAGAGGATAAAATAAAAAAAAGCATCAGGACGCTTTGAAGAGTGATTCCGAATTTTGTTAATTGCATTTGTACTTGTTTATTAAAATTCACTATTAATTAAATTCACAAACTCTTTTTTACATTACTACATCACTGTCAAGATTATCGAGTCTGTTGGTATATGCCCGGCAATAGGGAAAACAATAAACTTTGATCCCGTACCAAAGTCATGGAATATCCTGAAACTTGTATACGATTGGGATATCGGGACCCTTTCGTCGTCCGTGTTAAATAAAATCAGTAGGGTACTCCGTACATTTTCTGCGTAAGTAATAGGAGATTGATTTATACAGTTTTCTTTCATGGTTTTATCGGTTGCAGAGAATGGCGATTTCCTTTTTGCCTATTCAAACCTAAACATAAATGCTATTTTCCACAAAGTTCTTTCAACTTGTCGAGTGCTTTGGGGTAGGCCTCGTTCATATAATCTATAAAATCTTCTGAGCTGTCTAATTCAACAGTAACAGTAGTAGTACCATTGTTTTCTTCGAAAGTGTAGTTTTCAAATCCGTTTGCCCATTTTTCAACTTCCGGGCCTTCTGTAATTTCTTTGTCAGCTTTTAAAAGACCATAATGCTGAATTGACACAAATCGATTGGGAATGATTTCAGCAATCCTGGAAACCATACCTCCCTTTTCTCCTTTCTCATCTACGCCAATAAATAGCATTTTATTTCCCTTGTTCCAACTACCTTCATAGGTCGAAGTCGGATTAAACATAGAAGTCCATTGCTCATAAGTTGTTTTACTGTTCATGCCAAGCATAAAATCATATATCTTGTTCACAGGTGCATTGATCCTTACTTTGAATTGTAACTTTTTCATAATACTAATATTTACAGGATTAAGTATTTAGAACACAAAGTCTTATTACAAGGTTATTTTACTCATTTGATAAAACCAATAAAAGATCAAAAACAATCATCCCGCACGTGTGGGATTTAAAGAGACAAATAATCCTCCCCCTAAAACCTGAGTATGTGTAAAACTCGAACCTCACCCCCTCCGGAGGGGGATATTTCTTCTCAGCTGTGTTCCTTTGCGTTTAATTCTCTTTAGTAAAACACTAAGCGTATTTTGGAGGTGGGCTGTTCATATCCCCCTCTTGGAGGGGGTGAACCACTTAGGCGTTGCTTAATCTTGATTTAGGGGGAGGACAAGTGTGACTCGTCCTAAAAAATATTTACAGATTAATAGTTTAATCATGCAATAAATTTACATCTAAAACCGCCAACCCTTGATCCAATTTACAAATGAGACTTAAATGGATAATCCTAAATATTTAAAATAGAATTTCAATAGTTAAATAAACTATTTCAGCTCCATTTTGGCAACCGATTGTTGACAGTATTTTTTTTTATGGCTGTCCGTTGTGTTTTGGGGCAAAGTCCACCATCCACTCAAAGCCATATTTGTCCCTGAACATGCCAAAATAAGAACCCCAGGGACTGTCGGCAATAGGCATTTCTATCTGTCCACCAGCAGAAAGTCCATTAAATAAATGGTCTGCCTCTTCCCTGCTTTCTGCACTTATCGAGATTTTACTTCTATTTTCTCTTTCATTATGCTTGCCCATAAATTCCGGCGTGTCGCTTCCCATTAGAACACTGTTTTTGCCTATTGGCAAAGCAATGTGCATAATTTTTTCATCTTCGCTTTCGGTGATTGGGTGCTCTGCCATCTCCATATCTTTGAACCGGGTAATCATTGAAAACTCACCACCAAATACAGATCTGTAAAACATAAATGCTTCTTCTGCATTTCCATTAAAATGTATGTAAGGGTTTATTTGTGCCATTTTATACTATTTATTTTTTGAAAAATTGTTAACCTGTTTTTAAGCATCCGGGATATTTGGTTCAACCAAACGTTTTAATTTTTCTAAAGATTCCTGCCAACCCAAATAACACATTTCAGTTGGGATTGCGTCTGGTATACCTTCCTGTGTTACAAAAAGTTCTGTACCACATAAAACCTTTTTGAATGCTATGGTTGTAATCATTTCTCCCGGCAAATTCGGGTCGTCAAATTTGTCAGTATATTTTAATTTTTCGTTAGGGACAATTTCCCAATACTCTCCACCAAAAGATTGTCCGCTACCGGTTGTAAAATTTGTAAATGTCATTTTGTATGTTCCGCCAATTTTAACATCCATACTTTGTACCTTACATACAAATCCGTATGGTGGCAGCCAGGAAGCCATTGCATCGGCATCTGTAAATGCTTTAAATACTTTTTCTACCGGTGCAGTGAAAACCCTGTGTAGTTTTACATTGTTAGCCATTTTTTTATTTTTTACGTTGTGAAATGTAACACTATATTTTCAATTTTACGCCTGAATACAGCTTAAAACAATATGATAATTCATTTACAATCTGCCTGTCTTCTTAGAGTTGTCAGATCCCCTATTTCAAATATTTATCCAGCCACTCCAACATAAACCTATTCATCTCTTTGGTTCTTATTGGGTCTGTTGGTATATGCCCGGCAATAGGGAAAACAATAAAACTTGATTCCGTACCAATGTTCAGGAGTTTCCTGAAATATTTGTAGGATTGGGATATCGGAACCCTTTCGTCAGCCGT
The DNA here is from genome assembly GCA_041752135.1 of Chitinophagaceae bacterium. Taxonomy (GTDB): domain Bacteria; phylum Bacteroidota; class Bacteroidia; order Chitinophagales; family Chitinophagaceae; genus Pollutibacter. Next base: position 65,396 of record JBGSHT010000057.1, read on the forward strand.
ATTGGATAAGATCAGCTTGGGGGTGCGTACATTTTCTGCGAACGCTCAATCATTTTTGCATTTAAAATCAAGCCACAATTTATCAAGCCCCATCCAAATATTATGAGAAAAAGGTTGAGGTGAAAATTCGTGGAAAATGAAAGTCTTAGTTTCTCCTATGCAGGATCTCAAATGTACTTTGCCATTGAGGAGGATGGGTTTTTGTTGTATGTAATCCGTCATTTGAATTGTTCCCACAAATGTTTTTAAATCATCTTTATCTTTCTTTATTTCTCTGAATGACACTTCTACAGGTATTAATTTTTCGCCTGGAATATTGCGACCGTTGATGCCGATTAATCCAGTAAAATAAGCATTTAAATTGCTACCGATTATTTTAGAATTGATCTCTACTTCGCCCTCCAGGTACCATAAAAATGCATAGCTCCAATACTCTTCACTATTTATTTTTCCCCAACCTGGGGCAAAACGAATATCCTCAATACCCTTATAAGAGATCTGCGGAGCAAAACTAATAGGAATTGGAAATCGCTCGATTGTCCAATCTTTTGGAACAGGAAGTGTGTACGGAGCTTCCCACTTATGTCCGTCAAAATCAGGTTTAATTTCTTGTCCGTAAATGCTAGCAGAAAATAGTGACAGTATTATTATCGATAAAATCTTCATCTTTTTAAATTTTTAAACTGTTTGCATCAAATCACGCACAATGGTCAGGGATTGGCGATGGTGGGGCATTTGAAAAAAATCGGTCCAGGGTTTTTCATCTTTTATTTATCTTTTACTACCGGGCTTGTTTATCTATAAAAATGACACCGTTTATCGATACGTCAACATCCTCCATTTCCTGCTATGGCATAAATCATATTGCCTGAAACAAATAAATTGAAGACCTTATCTTCTATAGTAGGAAGTATTAATTTCCATGTTTTTCCCTTGTCTGATGATTTGAAAATGCCGTCGGGGTGAGTACAAAAGAAGTTGTCACCAACCTGGGTAATGGAAGTCATGAAGGCTTGCAAACGAGGGCGATCATCCCATGTCCACCATATTGAATCAATGAAAACTTTGTCAACGGCATCAATGGGCTGCCAGGTTTTACCATCATCGTAGGATGTCTTTAAACTCCTGGTACCCAACTCTGAACTGGAAGTGATGGTAACGAATCCACCTTTGATCGGTTTTACATCCCAGGCCACACTGCTATCACTGATCACCACCGCCCAGTTTTCGCCATTATCGGTCGATCTTATTATCTTACTCATACTGATCGCCAGAAGTACGCCATCCGACTCTGCCAAATGCCCTACCAGGCTTCCGGCATGGACATGTTTCCAGGTTTTTCCACTGTTAGCCGTTTTAAAAAAGCCTCTGTCGGTGCCGATGAAAATGGCGCCTCCGGCAGTCTCAAAAACACTGCGTATTCGTGGCTCCTGAAAATTTTCGAAAATCGGCGACCATACACTCGTTCCGTTTGTTTTTTTCAAATTTATACCCCAGTAATTATAGGCAGATATCCCGGAGTTACCGGGGGCAATGCTGCTATGTTCGTCAGGGAAAATCTCTTTAGCCCAAAAAGGGGTTGTGGCATTTGGTGTACTGTTATATATTTCGCTTCCAACAGTAATCCAGAGACCATTTGAATCTGCAAAAAAAGCATTCCTGCGATTGGCTTTGTCATCCTTTACAGGTTCAGGCAATCCTTCGCTGATGTCCTGCCATGTTTGTCCGTTATCAGCAGACCTGAAAACGAGGTTTGCAGATTCGGTCTTATTGCTTTTTTGATTTTGGAGACTATCCGGTTGCTGGGAAGCCTGTGGAAATTCTGAGGCCTGGTTACAGGAAAGGAACTGAAAAAGGAGCAAACCGGTAAGGCTGCAGATGATTTTCATGACTTGAATTGACTGGGTGAAACGATAAAGTAAAGATATCAGGAGTCCACTACCGGGAAGCTTTTTAATAGTAAAAAGGTGTAAAAGATGCGTAAAAGGTTGTAAAACCACCGAAAACCGGGGTTTGGTGGATAATTTTGTACACATGAAGCCATTTATGCTGTTCGGATCTTCAATGATGATCATTGTTATGCAGCATTCTGCTGTTGCATGTATCAATAAAAAGAAAGAAATCCCCGGGAAGCATGTAGAAATTGTACTTCGGGATTCATGCTTGAAAGTTTAAGTGAATGTCTATCCGGGATACACAGAATGTTTCGGTGATAGCCGAAGGCGGTTTTTTTTGCACTAAAGTTCTATCGAAGAACGATAGTTGAACTTTGTACAATTGTCCAATCGATGCCGTTCAGCCCCGTTTTTGGCTATGCCTTGATAGCCGTTCGTTTTTTAAATATTAGAATCAATATATATCTTCCAGCTTCCATCAGCGTGTTTTTTCCAGATGAGAATATATTTTCCGTTATAAGTTCCGCTGCATTGTCCAATTTCAAAAGCAAAGCTGGCATTTACTACCTTTAATATTATTGGATGCAGATTTAAGTGGTAGTTTTTATTATTCATATAGCTGTATTCCTTTACCAAATCCGCTGTTCCTTTTACTATTGGTTTATGATTATAATATATAGCGTTGTTGCTGTAGAGTTGTGTGACAAGGGCTTGAGCGTTATGGGCATTGCAGAGTTCCATCCATAATTTTCGACTTTCGGCTATATTGTTTGTGTCAACTTTTCCGGATTCTACAGTATTTTCCTCGGCGAATTCAAATTCCCTGGTTATCTTTTCATTTTCCATTTTCCAAATTACAATCCCAATGAATTCTTTTTGGTCATCTATTTTATATCTGACTAAATCATAATTAATTCTCATTTCATAATTTGCCTCAATACTGAATATGGATTCAATGGATGTGATTTTGCCCTTTTGCACTTTATAATAGTCAGCTATTGGGGTTGAATGCTCAATTATGCTATCTGTGGAAATAATTTTAATGGCATTTGTATCATAGTGATTTTTAATGGAAATAGTGTTATGGCTGTTTATGTCATCTGCCCAATTTTTAAGATGGTCAGAAAAGTTTTCGGATTGTATAGTTCCAATTTGAGCATTCGATATAATTTCTTTTTTGTGCTCTTGTTGTTTGCATCCAATAATTGTAAGCAGAATAAATGGCAGAATTATAATTTTTGATTTCATTTTTGAATTTATGAATGACATGTAACGGCCGCTTTGGAAAACCCGCTACCGCTCAATAAATATACACACAATGTTATTAGCTTTAAACGCTGTATGGTTTTTGTAAAAAAAACGATAAGCATTTCATTGCGGCCACTTAATTACCTTATTTTTTATCGGCTTTATCGTCCGCAAATACCTGTAAATGCTTTTGATGTCATCATCCGTCATGTTCGCAAAGATGGTCCAGGGCATTTCCGAGTTAAATTTTCCGGGATTATAATTGTACGATTCTTTATCCCTGTAATGTTGAAATTTAGCAAGGAACATTTCTTCTGTCCATAATCCTATTCCGGTTGTTGTATCGGGTGTTATATTAGCTGAGTTTACTATAAATTTATTCCCAGGCTTATTGGAAAGTTGCCCGCCGGCAAAAAGGCTGTCTTTTTTAAAGGCCAGTAGTTTTCTATCAAGATTGGTATGACAACCAAGGCAACCTGCTATCGTAACCAGGTATTTCCCTTTTTCTACATCTTTATCATATTGGGGCTGGTCCAATATTTGGTAAATATCATCCAGATAAAACTCATGATATAAGGAGCTGAGCCTTCCCGCTGGCAAATGATCCAGGTTTCTTTTGGGTACACTGTCGGCTAAAGGTTTCAGTGTGCGGATATAAGCTACAATGCTTTCAGCATCAAATGCTGTCAGGTACTTATAATTCATATAGGGCATAGTGAAAAACAGTGTATCGCCCACATTGGTTATGCCGGTAGTGATGGCTCGTTTTATTTCCTGATCTGTCCAATTACCCAAAACGGTTGGTGTAATATTCGATACAAATACACCTTTTCGCTGACCGCCTTTTCCTTCCGTACCGGGTATTGGCGGCCCGCCAAATTTTGTAAAATCCCGATCGGCATGACAATGCATACAATTGGCCACAGCGTTAACCAGGTAATCCCCGCGTTCAATTTTAGCGGTTACAGCATCATTTGGTGTATTATTCGAAGAGTTATTACAGGAGGAAACATAAAATGCAGCTAAAAGCAAAATCAGTAAAGTAATGCAAAGCAAATGTTTCTTCATGCCAGGCTATGTCTTGCGTTAGATTGAATGGAAAGAACTCAATGTATTAAATTATGTTGGAATATTAAACCCAACAAATCAGCATATTTGAACTTTTGCAAATCAAAGCATCAGTTCTACTCGATGGCCTTTGCATAGCCCACCGTTTCCCGGTACAGTTGTGGAGATACATCAGCATTCACCTTAAAGAAACGACTGAAGTAGTATTCATCATCATATCCCAGTTCATAAGCAATTTCTTTTACCGTTTTATTGGTAAGATATAGTTCCCGTTTCGCTTCAATGATGATGCGTTCGTTGATCAGGCTGCTCAGGGTTTTGTTAAAATGAGTTTTGGTGAGTTTGGCCAAAGCCTTCGGAGTGATATAGAGCAGGTCGGCATATTCGGCAGGTGAATGTTTGGTTTTGAAATGTAACTCAATGGCATCTTTCAGCTTCTGCAGAATGAACGGTTCCTTCTGATCCTTGAGCTCGATCATCGCTTCGGGTTGCTGCTGCATTTTCAATCTTGCAGCGGTGATGAGCCATATTTTCAGGTAAGAAACCAGCAATTCATATTGTGCCATTTCTGTGTTTTGCATTTCCGTTTTAATCTGGGTACAGAGCATTTCAAAAGTAGCTGTTGAAATGTCATCCACCCGCACAAAAGGAGGATTGTAAATGTTATTATACAAAACACCATTGCAGGAAACCTCCTGGTGGTGCTTGAAAATGCAGAAAAAATCTGAATGAAAACAGATTGCCGTTCCGCTGAGTGGTTCCTTTGAAGTGATCATATACGGCTGGTAAGGCGAAAATGCAAATACCGTATTGGCCTGAAAATCATATTCGCTGAAGTCAGCTTTTAATTTGCCGTTACCGGCTTTCACCCAAATCAGTGAAAAATAATTGTTACGTTGTATATGATCAAAATGACTGTCATCGTCAAACTCAAAAAGTTTGAATGCCAGGTTGCCGTTTTGCGGATTTACCAGGGTGAAAGCTGATTGATTGAGCATTTGTATTAACTTAAGTTAAATGAGTTGCGATGTAAATTTTTTCTGTCATTATTTGTACTTTTTAAAAAGCACCGTTGCAATATGCCCGCCAAAACCAAAGGTATTGCTCATGGCATAATTAATTTCTTTTGTTTGCGCAGTTCCGAGTGTTAAATTGAATTTGTCTTTCCACGCTGGTTCTACTTCTTCGGTGTTAATGGTAGGAGGAACTATATTTTCCTGGATCGCCTTCACTGTAATGATCGCCTCTATAGCCCCGGCAGCGCCCAGCAAATGGCCAGTCATTGACTTAGTACCGCTGATACTAAGGCTATTTCTTTCGCCAAACACCCTGGCAATGGCTTTCAACTCACTTTCATCGCCAAGGGCGGTTGAAGTGGCATGTGCATTAATATAATCAACAGCATCCGGAGTAATGCCTGCATCATCCAATGCATCCAGCATACCCAGGTATGCACCTTCGCCTTCAGGATGTGTGCCGGTGATATGATAGGCATCAGCAGCCATTCCACCACCCGCCACTTCTGCAAGTATATAGGCGCCCCTTGCCAAAGCACTATCCAAACTTTCCAGAATCAAAGCACCGGCACCTTCGCCCATCACAAAGCCATCGCGCTTCACATCAAACGGCCTTGATGCCTGTTGTGGATTTTCATTATGTGTACTCAATGCTTTGGATGCATTGAATCCACCTATGCCACTTTCATTGATGGCAGCTTCAGATCCCCCCGCAATAATGATATCGGCCTTGCCTAAACGAATATAGTTGAAAGCATCAATGATGGCTGAGGTGGAAGATGCACAGGCGGATATGGTAGAAAAATTCAAGCCCCTTAATCCATGCCGAATGGAAATAATACCCGAAGGAATATCTGCAATGATCTTTGGAATAAAGTAAGGATTAAACCTCGGTTTTCTGTTTCCTTTGAAAAAATCCTCCAGTTGATCCTGGAATGTTAATATACCTCCATTGCCAGACCCCCATATCACTCCTATCCTGTTTCGGTTGAGTGCTTCAAAATTCAATCCGGCGTTTTGTATAGCCTCTTCGGAGGCAGCAACAGCATAATGTGTAAAAAGGTCATATTTTCTTGCTTCGTTCCTGTCGAAGTAAGCCGCCGCATTGAACCCCTTCACTTCTGCTGCGAATTTAGTTTTAAAATCGGCAGTATCGAATTTTGTAATCATGTCAACACCACTCTTACCAGCTGCAATATTTTTCCAAAATTCATCCACCGAGTTTCCCAAAGGAGTAATGGCACCCATTCCCGTTATAACCACCCGCTTTAATTCAATTTTCATGATTGTTTGCTGCTTTATATCCTAAAATATTATCAATGACCGGCATTTGCCTGATTTGACCGTTCAGTCTTGTTGCGCAGCAAAAGCTTCCTGGATTTCTTCAACCGTGTATTTGGGCGTGATGTGCTGCGGACAGTTCCAATCGTAAGCCTCAATATGCAATACCATCATTCTTTCCGGCCTGAACGAATAATCCTTTAAATCCAGTAATTCAAATAATTCAGGGTTGTCTTTCAGTTCTGTGATTTCCGCTTTGGCAAATATTTTCAGCCGGGCCCTTGCAGGATAATCCACCATGATGATCGACACATTGTTATGGGTTGCGATATTACCCACTGAAATGTACTGCATATTACCCCGGAAATCTATGAAGCCAATACGTTTTGCATCCAGTACTTTTACAAAACCTTTGGGTCCGCCACGGTGCTGAATATAGGGAAACCCATTTTCCCCAATGGTTGCCATATAAAAACTGTCCCTTTGGGAAATGAAATCCATTTCATTTTCTGTAAGTCCATCCACAAAGGACATTTTCTCCATTCTTGCATAGCTTGAACGACTCCCGTTTTTTTCCTGCAACGCCTTTACGGTCTCAGTAAACGCTATTGATGCAAAATTTTTAGCCATAATTATTATTTACATTTTCAGCTACAGCAGCGCTATCAAGCGCCGGTGCGTCTCTTAATATTACCTGAACTTCCTGTCTTTCTCATCAATCTCCAGGTCGTTAATACTGGCAAAACGCTTTGCCATATACCCGTTCTCATCAAACTCCCAGTTTTCATTTCCATAAGCACGGAACCACTGGCCGGATGCATTACGGTATTCATATTCGAACCGAACGGCAATACGGTTACCTGTATGTGCCCAGTATTCTTTCTTCAGTTTGTAGTCCAACTCTTTTTCCCATTTACCGGAGAGAAAATTAACTATTTCGTCGCGACCGTTGACAAACAAATTGCGGTTTCGCCATTCGGAATCCACTGTATATGCTTTAGAAACCCGCAAAAGGTCCTTGCTGTTCCAGGCATCTTCGGCCATTTGAATCTTTTGTTTGGCTGTTTCTTCCGTAAAAGGCGGAAGCGGATGACGTTGTTCCATATTGGTTGATTTTTTATGATAAACAATCCGGGCAAAATAAATCAGCCCTCATGTATTTTATTTACAAGATAAAGATACCGCTGAAAAAAGGCCGTAAAAATGGATGAAGAACGCAAAGGGATGGACGATTTTCCCTTGCAGAAAAAAAAAGCCAGATCAAATCCGGCTTTAGTTTTTCAGAGTCCATTTCATTTGTTAATTCAGTACCGCATCTGTTTCCAGTGCCGGCGCCAAAGGAAAATCAACCGGGATTTTTGTCAGGTTGTGCAGGTAGTTCATCGCCGTTTTATCGCTCACCTGCAAAATAAGATCCACCAGGTTTTCATTGGTATAGCCTTGAGCAAAGAAGTCATCCACCAGGGCTGTTTCTGCATTACCCCTTGTCCGGGTGATGCCGGCCGCCAGTTTCACCAGTGCATTCAGTTTGGGATTATCTGCTTTTTCACGGCGGATGTCAAGCAATTGCTCATCTGAGAAGCCATTCATTTTACCGATAACAGTGTGGGCGCTTTTGCAGTAGGTGCAATTGTTTACTTCGCTTACCACGAGGTTTACAGCTTCCTTTTCCCGGTTGCTTAATGTGGTTTTTGCATTCTGATAAGCCAGGTAACGGCCCAATCCATTTTCAGAGTGGCCGATGGTGGCATACAAATTCGGCACAAAACCAAGTGCTTTGTTCAAATTGTCGAAAAAGGCCTGGTTAGCAGGAGCAACTTCATCCCTTGTGGGAACGGTGATTTTTTTCATTGTTTTATTTTTTATGTTTTGATGTCGTTATTGACAAAACAAAGGTGCGCCGGTATCAAACCATAAAAAATGGAGAATGAACGCGGATAGATGGACAATTTTCCAGGAGAACTGTATTGACAGCTATTTGTCAGCCGGAGTGAACAGTATAACAGCAACAATGAACATCAAAATAATGTAGGCCATATTATCAATCGTTGGCGAGGCTATGTATTCCTTTCCCGGAACCAACTTAATGATATTCATGCTGAAGAGTGGATTTGTGATGCTATTTCCAACGGCATGTAATATTACAGCGGTCCAGACGGTAGCGCTCCTCATGCGAATTTCACCGTAAACAAAAGCGGTAATTATTATACCGGTAAACATCAAAGGAAATGCCACCCACAAACTTAACTGAGAATAAGAGCGAATCATTAAGTCCAAAAAAGGCAGGTGCCATAGAGCCCAAATAACCCCCACTATTAGATGATTCTTAAAACGACTCATGCCCATTTTATCAACTTGCGGAGTCAAATAACCACGCCATGTAAATTCTTCAAAAATATTTTTAATAAATGAGGGAACAGCAGCGGCCAGTGCAGCATTAGTTAAAACCGAAAATGAATTGGTAAAAACAATGGTTTCAGTGAATTTGCCAATGGTTAAAATCAAGCCAATGATAATCGGATACAACAACAATGAAATCATATACCAGGGCCAACTTTTTCTGAATTGCAACTTTATACCAAATGAATGCCAATCTTTATTTTTAGCCCTGAAAATGAGCATTAAAACAAATGGAGATATCAGCCATATAAACATGCCCGGGTTTGGATTATTAAAATCTTGTATGGATGGATCAGACAATTGGCATACAAAACCAATGATCAACAAAATGGCCGTAAATAATAAGAGTTGATTTTTGGTCATTCTATGCAAAGATAAAGTCATTTGCGAATAGGATGTTGTGGCTGCTAATTCAGTACTTGATCGACTGTAGTTTTATTCATCCAATCGATTCCTTAAATCAATACGACTATGCAATATTCTTGCAACCTCAATGGCATCTTTTCTGATCTGCCTATAGAAAATTAAATGCTGTCCGGCCCTTGCTCCAAAGAGATCAGGATGTATTTCAGGATATTGCCTGGCTGCTGTTGTTCAATCTGCCAGATCCTGGCAAACGCCCAAAAGCATATTGTAGTATTTGTCTGACTGGGTCTCAGACCAGGCTTGATTGGTATACGCCCAAATACCGGACAAATCTTCAACGGATTTCTTTGAATGACCAATCTTGTTAGCCAACTTTCCTTCTTACAGATTTGAGCATTGCAGGATGCTTCTTAGGGTCAAAGTTTTTGGCTATTCCGCTATACAAACCTTCTTTTATAGCCTTTTTTAAGGCAGACTGTTATGGTTTCTTTTCCATGATATGCTTTTTTAATGACGAATAATGGAAACACTCATTTAAATTTAACCAATATTAGTCCACTTTATGCTGACGATTTACAATCAAACCATCTTTCATCTCAATAATCCGGTCTGTATTGTTGGCAAAATCAGGGTCGTGGGTTACACAAATAATGGTCTGCCCGTTTTCTTTTGCCAGTTGCCTGAATATATCCTGCACCGCCCTGGAGTTTT
>JBGSHT010000058.1:0-43680 GCA_041752135.1 Chitinophagaceae bacterium
CCAAAAACTTTGTCGAGCAGTCCTCGTATGCGCCACAGGAAATTGCCATAATACCAGCCTCTTTCACCACCGATCCCCCAGATATTATTCAGCACGGGTACTGTATCACCTTCGATCTCCCGCCATTTCTGGTCCTTATAACAGCCAAAGGAAGGCACTTCTATTTCCTGCATCATTTCCTGCATAGCACCTGAAGCCACAAAAGCATCTTTCCAACTGCTAACCACTTCATTATTTTCGATGCGGTCGAATGCCATGGCTACCGCTTCCTGGTAGGGGATGAGTTTGATACCCAGTAATTCCGCCAGGTTATTGGGACGCCCAACCACATTAATCTTCATGCTGTTCACCAGGTTGACTGCCAGCGGATAAGAGGTTGATGTAATAAAATACAACCAGTAAGAAGACAAGCGAGGGGTCATGAATGGAAGGGTGAATATATACCTTTTCAATTTGCGGACTTTTCCAAATTGCAGGAGCATTTGTTTATAACTCAATACTTCCGGCCCGCAGATATCATAATCGCGATTGAAAGTTTCCTTCCTGTCCATCACCCCGGCCAGGAATTGTATCACATTCCGGATGCCAATCGGCTGACAGAGAGTGTTCAGCCATTTTGGGGTAACCATTACCGGTAGTTTTTCAACCAGGTCGCGGATGATCTCAAAAGATGCACTGCCTGATCCAACAATGATACCGGCACGCAGCACGGTTACGGGTATGGGGCCGTTCCGGAGTATTTTTTCCACTTCGAGCCGGGATGTAAGGTGACGGGACAGTTTTATTTCATTCACGATCCCGCCCAGGTATATTATTTGGCGGCAACGGGTAGGCGAAATCAATTCAAGGAACCGACGGGCAGTCTGTGATTCCAGATTTTCGAATGCACCGCCGGCACTCATGGAATGGATCAGGTAGAAAGCAATATCAATATCGGGTGGAAAAACTTCCGTACCTGGTTTGAGGAAATCTGTTTCAATGGTCACTATTCTTTCATGCCGGTGATCTGTTTCAAATCTCTGGCGGTTACGGACACAGCAATAAAGTGTATGACCACCTTCAAGTAAAACAGGGATCAGTCTTTGACCAATGTATCCGTTGGCCCCGGTGACGAGAATGTTCATATTGAAAGAATGCTCAATGTAACGAGCAGGACGGAGATTGTTGAAAATTATTTTAACCGGGAGTTGCTGTTGAGATATTTAGGGGTAAAGGGGTTTAGGGATTGGGAGGATATTCAGGATGAACAGCCAATGCATGAGTAATGGGGATAGGTCTTAGCGGTTAGACAATACATAGTGCGTAATATTTATGAGATAAGCAATTAATGAGTTTCGGAATTAAAGGAGATATAGATTAAAGCGTTTCATCATTTTTTCAAGCCATTTTATCATTAAAATCCATGTAATCCCCCCAAATCAAGGTTCAGACAATTAATTATTTCCATTTAATGCCCCATTTTACCGAAATTTGCCCATTGAAAAGTAAAATAAACCATTCAAAACCACGTTTTTAGTCAGATTCTAAAAAGAAATCCCTTCCTATGTTCAATTTCAAATTTTTTTCTGGTGCCATCATTGCTTTATCTTTTTTTAATACCGGTTGTAATGATGCACGATCCTCCATCCCTGAAGCTAAAGATTCAGTCAAAGTTTCACAAACAGTTACGCAGGATTCTGTTGTAAGTTCCACGGCAGCAACGGCAGCCATTGATACTGTTTTGTATAATAACATGCTCAGGCATATGACCAATGGCGACAGTACCGGTAAATGGCCGGTTAATGCGCCTCTTCCAAGGGAAGGTGCCATTTTGCCTTTCAAGCGTGTGATTGCTTATTATGGAAACCTCTATTCTACGCGGATGGGAATCCTTGGTGAATTACCGAAGGATCAGATGCTTGCCAAGTTAAAGGGTGAAGTGGCCAAATGGGAGAAAGCAGATCCGCAAACACCTGTTCAGCCGGCCCTGCATTATATTGCAGTAACCGCCCAGGGCAGTCCCGGTAAAGACGGCAAATACAAATTACGCATGCCTTTTAAAGAGATCGATAAAGTGCTGGCAATGGCTGCAGAGATAAATGCGATTGTATTTATTGATGTACAGGTTGGCTTGAGTAACCTGCAAACGGAGATCCCTTTGCTGGAAGAATACCTCAAAAAACCGAATATACATTTAGGCGTTGATCCCGAGTTTTCCATGAAGGGTGGCCAAAAGCCCGGATCGGTTATTGGAACTTTTGATGCTGCTGATATCAATTTCACAACAAACTACCTGGCAAAACTGGTGAAGGAGAATAACCTGCCGCCAAAAATTTTAGTTGTGCACCGTTTCACACAGGGCATGGTAACCAATTATAAAAATATTAAGATCAGTCCGGAAGTTCAGGTGGTAATGCATATGGATGGATGGGGAGAGCCTGCTAAAAAGATCAATACGTATAAAACTTTCATTCACCGTGAACCGGTTCAGTATACAGGGTTCAAACTTTTTTACAAGAATGATTTGAAAAGGGCACCTTATAAATTCATGACACCGGAAGACCTGGTGAAACTGAAACCTATGCCGATGTATATTCAATATCAATAGGCTTAAAAGCAAAATAAGTTTCAAAGATGATATTAAAAAAGTCCGGTGTTCAGCCGGACTTTTTTGTTGCAGTTGGTTTTGGTTGGTTAATCAAACCAGGGACTATATGGGCAAGTAATCGCAATGGTAATCGGGATGGTGTAAGTTCTGGTAAGCAGTGTTGATGCTGTGTAAAGAGTTGTAAAGGAAAAAAAATATTTTTAATTAACAAAAAGTATTTTTTAAGGTAATTTCAGGTATGCCGATTACTGAATCAGACTTGATAAAAAATTATCAACTGTTGCCTCATCCTGAGGGTGGATACTATAAAGAAACATATCGATCTGCAGAGGTCATACAAGAGGAATGCCTGCCATTGCGTTACCTGGGTGAGCGACTTTTTTCCACTGCGATTTATTATTTACTCGGTGCCGGTGATTTCTCCGCTTTTCACCGGATCAAAAGTGATGAGACATGGCATTTTTATGCGGGTACTCCTTTGAATATATATGTGCTGCATCCGGGAGGAGGATTTGAACTGGTGACGATGGGAAGCATGCTCGATTTCGGACAGGTTTTTCAGGCTACCATCAAAGCCGGCCATTGGTTTGCTGCAGAGCCCACTGACACCGCAGGGTTTTCCTTTCTCGGATGCACCGTTGCACCGGGTTTCGATTTTGATGATTTTGAATTGGCTAATGCAGATGAACTGGTTGCTGCATTCCCGGATCAGGAGACTTTGATCAGAAAGTTTTGTAAGCAGGATGGGTAGGATTTGATAAATTATCCGGATTTGCAGGGGTGAGTCATTAAAAACGGAAAGTGTATTTATATAAAAGGGGAAAGGATAAAAGCATAAAAAAGCGGAGAGATTATTTTTTTAAAAAGTGTACTGACAACATTTGCCATTAGACCAAATTTATACTTTATTTAACCTGTCCTGCTTTCCATGGAATCATCGGAAACAATAGCTCAGGCTCATAAATAATAGTTACTCTCCAATTTTAATCAGGGAAATTGAATCCAACTTCCTTATTCCTTATTCTTTATTTCCCTATGTCGTTGTGTACATCCGGAAAATTATATAAGCCAGTACAATCAACAGAATAATGGTGACGGTAGTAAAAATCAGCCAGCCCGGAAACGGCAATCGGTTGCTGAATTGGAGTTTTCTTCTTTGCTGTGTTTTTTTGTGGAGTTGGCTGTTCAGTTCAAATAAAATGGAAGCGATCTTTTGCTTGTCTTTCATTTCATTTAATCCTTCTGCAGCATCATCCATAAAAGCAGAATCAGCCAATACGGATTCAACTTCATGTTTTTCCTTATCAGACAATTTTCCTTCCAGGTAATCCATCAGTTTATGCGGATCCAGAGCGGATTTTTGGGTCAATATGTCCTTCCATTTATCTGTCATGACTGTCCCAGTCGTTTTTGCAAAAGTATTTTTAAATTTCGTTTTCCGTTCTGAATATAACTTTTTACCTGCATATAGTTAAACCCTGTTTTTTCAGCTATCTGCTGGTAAGTTCTTTTGCCCAGGTAAAATTCTTCAATACAGGTTCTTTGTTCCGGAGTCAGTTCGTCCATGGCTTCATTCATCAGGGTAAATTCCCGGTCCTTCATCAGGTGGAACAGCTGTTTGTTTTCTTCTTCTTCAGGTATGGCCAGTGGCATCTTTTCGGTGATCTCCAGGGTTTGTTTTCCTTTATCACGCAGTTTCATCAGGCAGTGGTTACGGGCGATGGTGTACAGCCAGCTTTTGAAATAGTCAACTTTGTATTTAGGTAATTCGGTCAGCGCTTTAAGGAATATCTGTTGTACTGCATCTTTGGCCTCTTCTTCATTCTTCAGGTATTTCATACAAACGCCAAAGAGCAGAAGGGTATAACGCTCCAGCAGGGTCCCCAGCCATAGATTATCTCCGGTCTTCCGGAAGTTCTCCAGCAGATCCTGATCAGACATATGGCTGTAAGCGTTAGTTTTCACTATATGAAATTATGATATTTCTATCGGTATGATGCGGAGTAAGTGAGATTCCATAATAATCGAAGTGATTATTAACAAGTTGTTTTTTTACCCGAGTTTATCGCTTTGAATTTGAATGTATAAGTATGGAAAAATTGTATGGATTAACAATATCAATTGTCTATCAAGTATGTATATCCAGTTCATTTATTTGATCTTTATATGCCTGGGGAAGAAGGAAGGTTTTAAATAGCCGGTCAATATGTATCAACCTGCTGAGTTTGTATACCGGTATCAGGAGTTTGAGAACTGAGAAGTCCGTAAAATGCAACAATTCTTTTACGCGGTCGGGGACAACCAATTTTTGACCTTCTATCAATATCTTATATCGAGTTGATCCTAAGTGCTTTTTATATTGTTTAAAAAGATCTGAAGAGTATTCACTTTTTTGCAAGTCAGCCATTAAATGTTCCTTTCTCATAGGTTGCCATTCGGTATAGGTCAGAGGTAAACCTTTCAATTTCATCCTTTCGCCAAGGCGATAAAATACATTGTATACTTCTTGCTTTTCGTCATCTGTTAATTTTTTTTCAAGTAGTTCGTATGATGCAATTGAATAATGTATCAGCATAAACAGTACATCCCGGTAAGCCCAGTCGGGTATGGAGGAGCCCCGGTTTTGTTCCACTGCTGTATGTATATGCCGCAGGGCGTCTATTGTTTTGTGGGCTTCTTCCAATGACGAAAAAACGATCTTTCTTGCATATGATACTGTAGAGAAAAGCCGTGCTAAGGGATCGGTGGGTAGTTTACCGGTAAAATATAGCCAGTCAACAGCTTTATTTAGGGCAAATTCAGCAGAAGCTCCGGCAAAAATGAAAAGTACCGTATCGCTTTTACCCCATATTTTTCTGACAACTGAATTATGTTCCACAAAGAATTGCATGAGTCTAATCTGCATTTATTTTTAACCGCAACGAATTAGTGTAGGCCGCAAAGAAATTCAAAGCTCTGTTTTTGGATTCCTTATTTAAGACCCGCTGAATGGTGAACCGAAAATGCCTACTGCTAATTCCACCCAGATGAGGAGTAGTACTGCCAAAATCACAGCACAAAGGGCGATGCGATATTCAATTTTTTTAACTTTTCGAAGTACAAGCTCACATGTAAGACCTGTGCCTAGCAGTAATACTGCAGCTACAATAAAATCGGGGGCTGTCCAGTTAACTTCATGGGTGAATTGCATGGCAATGAACGGAATGAGCAAAATAAAAGCTACGGTGAGCAATATGCCAGTAAGTCTTTTGTTTTGCGTAATCATGTTATTTTGATTATTTATTTTTTCTTCTTGCGGTTAAGAGATCAAAAATTCTTCTACGACTTTCTTCATTTGCCCGTGTTTTTATGTATGGGGTGTCCCTTGACAATTTGCAAATTATATAAAAGCACTTTGAAATACAAAGTAATAATAATTATTTTGTATTTCAAAGAAATGGGTGAAAATATTTCAATCGGCCCTCCTTCAGCCAACTTTAAGTTGAGCATTGTATTTTATTGATAAAATGCCGGGCAGGGACAGCATTACATTCTCTGTACATTGTAAATCTGTACCGATGCTTGTTTATTTACTTGTTTGTTAAACTATAGATACCGGGTTTTATCCTTCACTATGACAAAATTTCAAATATGTTATTTAATTTAGAACCATGGCTATAGATAGGATTAATAATTGCGCAAAAATTAGCTTTGTTTACTGACTATTGGAATCCACGAGTAGCAGGGGAGTTAAATGGGCAGCATGTAAAACTGGTAAAATTCAAGGGAGAATTCGTCTGGCACAAGCATGATGATGAAGACGAAATGTTTTTGGTTATTAAAGGTGGATTTACAATGGAATTAAGGGATAAATCAATTGATATAAAAGAGGGCGAGATGATTATTATACCAAAAGGAACGGAACACCGGCCTGTGGCAAAAGACGAAGTTCATATCATGTTGTTTGAACCTGTGTCAACCTTAAATACCGGGGATGTGAAAAACGAATTAACAAGAGACTCACTGGAAAAGATTTCGGATTGACATATCATTTGATATCCAATTTTAGAGAAAGCAGGGCTCAAATCGTTTTAAATTAATAGGCTAAACGTGGTTATTCAAAAATATACGGAAGGCTGGATCAATGACTTCAATGAAATCCAAAAAGCACTCCTTGTCGCCTTTTTTGAATTAAAAATTTCTATTGAGCATATAGGAAGCACATCGGTACCCGGTCTGGCAGCCAAGCCCATAATTGATATAGATCTGGTCTATAATCCGGATGTGTCTTTTGATCAAATAAAAATAAGGTTGGAGAAGATAGGGTACTATCATAACGGAAACCAGGGAATTCCTGGCCGGGAAGTTTTTAAGCGGAGTAAAACCACCGCGTATCATCTAGTACTGGATTGCATTGTTCATCATTTATATGTTTGCCCGGTAGGCAGTAAAGAACTCGAAAATCATATTTTATTCCGTGATTTTCTCATTGCTAATGTTGAAGCAAGGGTTCAGTATCAGCATTTAAAATATGATTTAGCTGATGAAGTTAAGCAGGACCGCAAGAAGTATGCAGCACTAAAAGAAGAGAAAGCAAAGGAATTTATAAATGGCATTATTGAAAAAGCGAAAGGAAATTTACTATCTCTGAACGTGAAATCACATCTTACGATAGAAAACCCAGGTTAAGGTCATTACCCAGGCGCCTGGTTACAAAGAAGTAATGAGAAGCCATGTTTGATTTTAAAGGACTACTATCTTATATCTCAATGAACTATTTGCAGAAAATATTTATAGACTTTGAACTTCATTCTGTGGAGGGTATAAAGGAATGTTTTGAAAATGGGGTTGATCCAAACGCTATTGTTGATGGTAAGCCACTTATTTATGGACTGATAAATATGTACACCCGTGGGCCTTTGTTTAAGGAATGTATCAAAGTATTTGTTGACTGCGGTTTGATTTTTGAGGATAAGGTTTTATTAGCTGTTTTGCTGGATGATCCAATATCACTTGAAAAGTTGCTTTCAGAAAACGTTTACGCGATACAAAATAAATATTCACTGGACTGTACTTTTACGCCCCTCTATGAAGCATCATTGCTTCATATTTGTGCCGAATACAATCATTTGGCTTGTGCAAAAGTGCTGGTAAAACATGGCGCGGATATAAATACGAGGGCCGGCCTGGATGAAAATGGTTTTGGCGGGCAAACGCCGGTCTTTCATACCGTTAACCAGGATGCAAACAAAGGATTGGATATGCTGGTCTATTTAATATCTCAAAAAGCAGACCTGGCAATAACTGTTAAAGGTATTATTTGGGGCAAAGGCTATGATTGGGAAACATTCATTCCTTCTGTAAATCCGATAAGCTATGCAATGATGGGGCAGCTCAGGCAATTTCAAAGAGCCGAAAAGCAGATTTATGAAGTCGTCACCATCATGATGAAAGCAAAGTATGGGAGTGAATATTCTCCGACGAACATTCCAAATAAATATCTCGGTATATGAATAAAGTTCAGAAATAGAATATTTCCCCGATGCAGGTTCACAAAATGAAGGGAAAACATAAGTTGCTTTTCCGAATGAATAATACCAGCTAAAACTGTCATCCTATGTTTGTCTTCCCGACGAAGGAGGGATCTTCAGGTATCACAATAAGATGCCTCGTTCCTCGGCATGACAGGTAGATATTTGTCATCCTATGTTTGTCATCCCGACGAAGGAAGGATCTTCAGGTATCACAATAAGATGCCTCGTTCCTCGGCATGACAGGTAGATATTTGTCATCCTGAACCCGGTTTTCACTAATGTGTTTTTAAAATGCAGAAAACAGGCTGAAGGATATGGTTCAGGACATCATTAATATTTTTTATAACCCTTTTTAAAAGTACAACCCCTGAGTATGTATGATTCAATAATAGAAAGCACCTGGAATCAATTTGGTGCAAGCATGGATATGCTTGAAGATGCAATCCTGCTTTGTCCGGCAGCCGAGTGGGATACAGAACGGAAATTTTGGTATGGCGCTTTTCATTGTCTTTTTTTCCTGGATTACTATCTGACGATGGATCCAAAAACATTTTGTCCCCCTGCACCATTCACTTTGTCAGAATTTGAAAATGAAATGCCCGATCGGGTTTATAGCAAAGAGGAATTGCAGAACTACTTGCATTATAACCGGGATAAGTGCAAAAGCTTACTGTCGGGCCTCACCACGGCCTCTTTAGCTGAGAGATGGATCAATTCTTCAGGTTCCATGAATTACACTGTCATGGAAATACTGTTGTATAATATGCGGCATGTGCAGCATCATGCGGCTCAATTGAATTTGCACCTTCGGCAATGCATCAACGATGCTCCTGAATGGGTTTTTCAGGCAAGGGGTTAGTCAAATATATATTTTATAAAAAGATTCTCTAACCCTTACAGTAAAGTATATATGTATTGCTCTTATTTAGGTAAGATGGCAATCTGTAAAATAAATCTGATCTTAGCGCCTTTATTGCCTTGCGGTTATTGCTTTTAATTTTGTTGTCAGATAACTTAGGACTATTGTTTACTTCAAATCAATCAACATGAATACTTTTACAAAACTAATTTCGCCGTTTATTATCACGATATTATTTTTTGCCTGTAAACAAGATACTTCAGTTACTGATACTGCAGGATCTGGCTTAACAGTTGATTCGGCATCCTTGTCAAAAGAGCGGCAGCAAATTGCCGACCTCCTGGATTCATTTAATGTGGCAGCAGCAAGAGCCGACTTCAACAAATATTTTGATTTCTATGCGGAAGATGCAGTCTTTATTGGGACGGATGCCACGGAAAACTGGAATAAGGAAGCATTCAGGATATGGTCAAAACCTTTTTTTGATAAGGGTCAGGCCTGGAATTTCACCTCATTGGACCGGCATATTTTCTTTGACCAGTCGGGTAGGGTGGCCTGGTTTGATGAGTTATTAAGCACTCAAATGAAACTATGCAGGGGGTCTGGTGTTTTGACAAAGCAAGGTAATGATTGGAAGGTTCAGCAATATGTATTATCGATGACCATCCCCAACAGCCTGGTTGATACTGTTGTTGGCGTTAAGGCCAACATTGAAGATGATATGATCAGTGCTTTGCTGAAGAAGTAACAGGTAAATGTAAACAGAAAGAGTTAGCAGATTGAATTTATGAATATGCCTTGTAATGGCATATAGCTGAATGTAACTTTTTCGGTTAATAAGAATTTCAGCAATGAAAGTAAAGTATATACTGGGCTCTGTGGTGGTTTTTCCGCTTTTGCCCATTATGTATATTCAGGGAATACGCATCCGCAAAAATGTGGCTGTTTTACCGGAAGCATCGGGCCCGGAAGGGAAGTGCCACACAGGATCCGGCTCCAAATTTACAGTTCTTTACCTGGGTGAGAGCACCATTGCAGGTGTTGGAGTGGAAACGCATGCAGAGGGTTTTGCAGGTACTTTATCTCAACTGCTCTCCCAGGAATTCGACTCGGCCGTTGAATGGAAGGTCTATGCCAAAAGCGGGTTTACTGCGTTGGAAATTCATAAAAAGATACTTCCATTAATTACTGAAACTGCAGCGGACCTGATTGTGATTGGCATAGGTGCGAATGATGCGTTTACCTTAACCGCTCCCTGGAAATGGAAGTCGAATATCCGGGCTTTGATCATTTCATTACAACAACAGTTTACAAAAACTCCACTCTTATTCCTGAATATGCCGCCGATCAAGGAGTTTCCGGCATTTACGCCATTGATTAAATTTGCCATTGGAAATTTGGTCGAAATCCTGGGTGAAGAACTCGCTGTTGTTGTCAGGGAATTCAAAGATGTTTATTATTGTGCCCAAAAAATAACACTGTCCGAATGGGTTAAAAGGTTGGAAGCAGATGAAGACGTTACTGCTTTTTTTAGTGATGGAGTTCATCCGGCAAAAATAACCTATCAATACTGGGCGAAAGATGTTGCAATGTTTATATTGGAGAATAAGATTATCGGGTAGTTGTTTTTTCTTGAACAACGAATTCAGCGTTTCATTTAAGGATATAAACATTTATTTTAACCTAATTTACCATCCCTTCTAACCTTGTAAAAGACTTTTTGAGAACCTCTTGCTAAATGCAATATTATTAACTTTAATATTTTTATTTTAAGTCATATGTATGATATCCTGTAATGGTATTTGTCAAATTTCAGTACACGCTTTTATAAATCCAACCCACAACTCATTCCAAAGCGCCCTCTGTCAACACATTTGAAATGAGATTTATATTGAACTATTTAATAAGTTTTATGTTTATTTACCTGTTAATTATATTTGAACATTAATAGCCAGGACATATTTTTAATGTTCCGTCAGCGTATTTACGATTAACTTAAAAAGAAAAAAAGCTCAGGCATGAAAAAAGTACTACTTGGTTTGGTCATCTGTATATTTTCATCCGTCATAGCATTTGGCCAAAATGCATCTTCCGCCGATAGAATCCTGGGAGTATGGTTGAGTGAGGAAAAAGATGGCAAAATCGAAATCTATAAATCCGGCAATAAATACTTTGGCAAACTTATCTGGGGAAAGACCATTTTTGAAGCGGATGGTATAACCTCAAAAAAAGACACTAAAAATACAGATGAAAAACTGCGTACAAGGAATTTAAAGGACCTGGTTATGCTAACTGATTTTGTATATGAAGATGGTGAATGGACAGATGGTAAGATCTACGATCCTAAATCAGGCAAGACCTACAGTTCAACAATCAAATTGCAGGGCAATACACTTAGCCTCCGGGGTTATGTGGGCATTTCATTATTGGGCCGGACATCTGTCTGGACAAGAGTGAATTAAAATACGCAGCTTCCTTAACAAAGCCTCAAGAAGATCCTTGGGGCTTTGTTATGCCTTTAATTAAACAGGCATATAAAAAATTTCTTATCCCGGAATAATCTGCTAAATTGGCTGTATGACAATTTTCGGTAATATCCTTTTAGTAATTGCAGGATTGATCTTTATCGCTTTATTTTCCCTTTTGTTTGGTAAAATTCCTTCCCGCGGCGGAGATGCTGTTGTAGGGTTTACCTGGGCAATCATCATTTATCATCTGCTTTTATTTGCTGTAATGGCTTTCATTTCCATTATCATCGCATCAAAAGGTGGATTTGACTGGATATCTTCACAAAGGACAACCCGATATCTGCTTATTGGTTTTGGATTAACCGCTGCAGTATTTACATCCGCCTTAAGCGGGTTGTTCAAATATGAAAACGGGCCAGTGCCGGCTTTACTGCGTTTCTTTTCAGGATTTGTACCGCTGCTCATTCCATTGATATTAATAGTTTCCGCATCCGTATTACTGAATACCGGTTTAAGAGATTTTGTACCCCTGACTTTTATAAAGTGGTCGTTGGTTTTTGTTGCCGTTATTGGTTTGGCAGGCACTTTATCAGGTATGTATGTTTGGATTGCAGAATCAAACCGAAATACAATCAACAGGACTGAAAGCAACATTCAGCGACAGGACGAAAATCACCTGCGCATGTTGCAGGATATTGATAGTTGTGATGTAATGAAGGATATGGTTTTCATACTTGTTATGACCGATGCTAACCATGATCCTGATGTACGAGATAAGGCCGTCTCTAAAGTAAAGACCAACACAAAATGGCAAGAGGAACTTATAAGGCTGCTTCAAAGCGACTGGGCGCCGGAAGCATTTAATTTTCTGGCTTCTAATGATGTTGATGACAAGAGTCTTTTTCCTGAAGCAGTTAAGCTGGGCGTATTGAATCAGGCAAGGCTGATCAGGGAAAGTATGCGGTCCGTTTCTCATGCGTCTCATTTATATCCAGAGAAATTTACCTGGGAAACGGAACGTGTACTGAGGACTGTTGATAAGTTTGACAATTTGGGTTCGGATTACCGCCCGGCTGTGCAGGAATTAAGACTGGCTCTTGATGAGCCCATAACATTTGAAAAACCGGTTTTGAATTGTGTCAAAATATTGGATAAATGGTTGGCGAAACATTAAGACAACACGGTACATTTATCTGATGATATCCTTTTTTTTCAGGAAAAGCTGAATATTATTAAATATGAACCAGGAGGATTTTTCCAGGATATTGGAGGACGCATATAAAAAAGCGATTGCTCAGTCAGACGCAATAGTTGCAAATGCTGAAATCATTCGTAAAGAGGCTGAAGCAGAACTGGATGCTGCAAGGGAGATACATGCAAAAGCAGAAAGGGAAGCATCAATCCAGATTGAGCATTATTTTAAAGGCAAACAGGCACAATTTATGGAAGCGGCCCGGAAAGAGCTTCTGCGAAATCTTACCCGTCAACACCTTGAGTCAGGCAAAAAAGCAGAAGAGATAAGTTACTGGCTTGATCTGCCATGTTCCTTTGTGGAAGAAATACAGGATATCATTCATCGTAAAGAAAAATCTGATACTGCAAAGTCAAAAAATATGGAAAACAATCCTGCTATTGAATATATCAATGAAGGAAGAGGGGGATCTGTTATATTTAAAAACGATAAGACACGGTTTTCCATGTGGTGGGAATTTGGTGGCGGCGATGCGGTGGCTTTCGTAAATATTCCTGTGGAAGATGAATGGGAAAATTACACCCGACTTCCTCTGAGTGAAAGAAAGACCACATTAACTTTTATTGGTGAACAGATTGTAGCGGACCAGCTTTCCGGAAAAGGAACCTATATCATTGGGCAAGATGCGATCACATTTTATAAATCTGCGTAGTAAATAAATTTCTCCCTTGAAATTCGTTGTTCCTCGCGGTATACTTAAAATTCTATGATAAACCCAATTGTGGGTAATACACTGGATTCATTATTTAAAAGAATCAGCGGAATAGCATTACTCCCGTTTTGTTTAATAGGTTGTCCATCGGTGGTTAAAAAATCAGAATTATCTTCAGTGCGTTTAAAGGTGTATTGCGGCAATCCAGGATTTTGGGAATTATACCAGTTTTGAATATCGAGGAAAACATCCAGCGTCATCCTCTTAAAGTTCCATTTCTTATCGATACGTATGTCACTTGCATGAAACGCCGGCAGTGTCAGTGTATTTGTTTGTGTAAAATCATTTACACCCGTCCCAAGGGTTAGGAAATTCAACTGACTGACAGGCATATCAAACGGTGTATAAGGTGCAGCACCCTGTGCGCGGAACTTAAGACCAAGTTCCCAGTTATGTTTGAATTTATAACCAAAGGTCAGACTTATTAGGTGTCGATTGTCCCAACTGGCGCGGATAAATTCTTCATTGATATCGGTGAATTCTGTCCTGTAGTAAGTATAGCTTAAAATCCCAAAGAATCTCTTGGTCAGTTTTTGCTGGGCTAAAAACTCAAAACCATACGCCCGTCCCTTACCGTTTTGTATGATCGGTTCATTGCCCACCGCGCCAAATTCCGTTCCTTTATTGGCCAGGCTGATACCGTCGAGTATGCTTACGGGATAGTTGCTGTATTTTTTGTAGAATCCCTCCAGTGTAAATCTCGTGGCATTGCTTGGCAGGAATTCCAAACCGGCTACATAATGGGTACTGCGGATATAATCGCCGGGATTCGGTGTTGCACTTCCATTCAGCAGGTTTTTATAAGTAAGTTGTGTATAGGAGGGAAGGCGATAATATATGCCATAGCTTGCACTGATATTCCATTTTTCTGTGAGTGCATAACTGGCGCTGATCCTCGGGCTTAATTGTTTCAAAGGATTGGACTCGCTGTTCTCCAGGCTGTTCCCATCCATGCGTAAACCGGCGCTTACTGCCAGCCGGTTATTTAATATTCTTTTGCCAACCTGTACAAAAGCGCCATAGCGTAAAAAGTTTTCGTCGGTTTGGCTGGAGAGGATCTCAGCTTCCTGTATCACATTGCCCTGGCCGTCTGTGAGCAGAGGCCGGAAGCGTTGGAAAAATTTATTGTTAAACTGCACCAGTTGAGTGGATGCGCCGTATGTAATTTTATAGCCGTTAATATTATGGGTATTATCAAATCGTAATTTGTTCTCTGTTTCGCGGCTTTTAATTAGCTGTGTTCGTTCGTTTTCGACCGGGTTTTTATTGTCTTCAAATTTATCTACCTGGTTGTCGAGTGTATTCCTGCTAAGTGCCAGCGTCCAGAAACCATTATTTGTAAGCCTGCGTAATGTTGCTCCAACCGTGTAACTCCACTGGTTGATCAGCGGACTGCTGTTGATTACATATAGTTTTTCGGGTGTGGCTTCTCTGGGGGCGGCAAAACTGAATTCATCTATGGCTCCGATGCCAAGGAAACTCAGAGTGGTTTTATCATCAATTTTTGTGGTAGTCTTGAATTGAAAGTCCCAGTAGTTGGGACGGATAGGCAGGTCGATCAGTTTAAATAACAGTTGAAGGTAACTTCTGCGGGCACTCGCAATAAATGTGGTGTTCCTGCTTAAAGGGCCGTCAAAAGTTGCAGCGAGTTCGGTCGCACTGAGTCGGATATTGCCCTGTAAGCGATTGGGGTTACCATTTTTTTGTTTGAATTGAAACACACTGCTGAGCGTGTTGTCGTATCGTGCATCGAAAGCAGAACTGCTTAGTTTCACATCTTCGATAAAACTCACATTAAGGATTCCCTGCGGTCCGCCACCACTGCCCTGGGTGCTGAAGTGGTTTATGATGGGAACTTCAATGCCATCAAGATAAAATACATTTTCACTTGGTGCACCGCCGCGGATAATCACATCGTTCCTGAAACCACCTCCGCCTACACCACCACCAACACCCGGCAGGGATTGGATCACCCGACTGATATCGAAATTGCCCCCGGGGTTTGCTTTGATGTCTTCTGTAGTGAGGCGCTGAATACTCAACGGGCTTTCCAGGCTGGTTGCTTTGGCTGTATTTTTTCTGCCGGCAACTACAATGGTACTCAGCTGACCAACACTGGGTTCCAGTTCTATGCTAAGAATATTTTCATTACCTGAAGTGATCACCAGGTTATTCAGGATTTTAGTTTGATAACCAACGGCGGTTAATTCAAGGCTATACGAACCGGGTGTAATATTTGTAAAACGAAAGCCACCTTTGGAATCAGTTGTTTGTGCGGCTTTAGCAGGGCTCAGTTTCAGGCTGATGCCTGAGAGCGGTTGAAGAGAGTTTTTATCGGTTACCGTGCCACTTAGGCTGCCGGTTTGTGCCATTACTGCCAGGCTCAGTACACTGCCCACCAGGGCCATCATCCATTTTTTAAACAGTCTGTCGATCATGTATGGTTGTTTATTATAATATCCAGGGTAAGTGGATCCTTAATTTCAGCTCCAAGGAAAACGATCAAAAGACCAAATAGTTCATTCTGATGCCCATTAATGGTATCATTTATTAAACATTTTGCCATTTTTAAGACAAGTGAAAACATTTAATGTTTAGTGTTTTATGCAGCGGCAGGAAAATTTGAAGTTCAAAGTTGGCTTGAAGTGCATGCCGGTAGAAACCCAACGGGGAATTACCTGGCTCACTTTATTTCTTTGTGTTTATAAACTTTGAACAGGATAGCGGGGAAATAAAAAGAAGTTTTTCGATATGCTGTTATTTCTTATCAATAAACAGCATCTTCAAGGCCACTAAAAGCATGATCACCGCAAATATTTTTTTAACTGTCAATTGTGGCAGGCTGAGGGAAAATTTACTTCCGAGATAACTGCCTAACACAAAGCCAATGGCTAACAGCCCCGCATACCTGAAATCAACATAGCCTTTTTTATAATAATTGATCACACCCAGGATGCCAACGGGAAAAAGCATCAACGCCAGGGAAGTGCCCTGCGCCTGGTGTTGTGAAAAAGCAAGAAAATAAACCAGTGCCGGTACAATGATGATGCCGCCGCCAATACCAACCATACCACCCAGGATACCCGCAGCTAAACCGGTTAGGATAATGATGATGATGGTGGCAGTTGTCATATGAGGCTTATTTAGCGGCTGCACGGTAAATTAACTCTTATACGTTTCTTTATACAGGTTCAATGCGTCCTGGATGATCTTCAAAGCGGTTGCCTTATCCTGGAATTCTTCCACTACCACGGTCTTATTTTCAAGTTTTTTATATTCTTCAAAGAAATGACGCAGTTCGAGGAAAAAGTGTGCAGGCATCTCTTCGATATTATTGATATAATTCACACTCGGATCGGTATGGGCCACAGCGATGATTTTATCATCTGCATCGCCGCCATCTATCATTTGCATGACACCGATCACCCTGGCCTCAACCAGGCAAAGTGCCTGTACACTTACGCTGGAAAGCACCAGGATATCAAGCGGGTCTTTATCATCACCCAGGGATTGCGGGATAAAACCATAATTGATCGGGTAATGAAAGGATGAATGAATGACCCTGTCCATTCTGAGTAACCCGGTTGGTTTGTCAATCTCATATTTTGCCCTTTCACCTTTTGGGATCTCAATAACCGCGTTTACGATACGCGGAGCCTGGTCGCCCGGAGTGGCGCCGTGCCATGGATGCAGAACAGTAAGCATAATTTTTTCCTTATTTTACAAACCTAAAGTAAATAATTGCGTATTCAAAATTCTCATCCGCCACTTGCTTTTTCTTTGCGCCCTCTTTTCTTTGCGGTTAGACCTAACGTCTGATGATCCTTTGTTATTGCTATTTAGCTATCAAAATATCACCTGAAAATCCCCATACCCAGGAATGTAGCTACAATGCCCAGTACCACACTGGCCGTTATATAAACCAGCACCATAGTATATTCGCCCGTTTTCATCAGTTGTATATTCTCGTAAGCGAATGCAGAAAATGTGGTAAATCCTCCGCAAAGGCCGGTTGTGAGCAACAACCTTGTTTCTGCAGTAAGGCTTCCCGTTTTTATGGAAATACCATAAAGCAGGCCTATCAGAAAGCAGCCGAGGATATTAATGATCAGGGTTGGCAGAGGGAAAGCATGCGGATAGATATAATAGATCCATTTCCCCAAAATAAACCGGGCTATTCCGCCTACGGCACTGCCCAGGCCAACCAGCATAATTTGACGTAACATAGCTTTGGTTATTCAAGCGGTTCAATGGGATCATCGTGAGAAAACGTATAACTGAAATCAACCCACCATTCACCGTCTTTTTTGATCACCCTGATGTCCATTGGCTTCTTAGAAAAAGAATTCGAATAATTCACAATGGAAACAGAATCGTTAAGTTGTTCCACTTTGTTCACCAGGATGGAAGAAGATTTCAGCCCAAGCCTTTCTTTCTCCGGCTGTTTTTTCATGTAATCTTTGTACCGGTTGAAAAGCCGGATATCATCTTCTTCCGGCAGCACATAAAGTTCCGCTCTTTTATAATCTCCGTCCAGAACAGCACGTACAAATTCCCTAGCCGCATCAAGCGCATCTTCGGGCTTTTTGAAGCCTTCAGGTTCTGTGCAGCCGGTAAGGAGCAGAATGACGGCAGTAAACAGATATAATATTCGGTTACGCATACGGGCTTGTATTAGCGTCTTTGTCTTTGTCATAGGCGCGTATGATGGCCTTCACCAAACGGTGCCTGACCACATCTTCCTCATCTAGTTCTATATGCGCGATCCCGTCAATATTTTTTAAAATACGAACCGCCTTATCCAGGCCGCTTCGCTGATTCTTTGGCAGATCTATCTGGCTGAGATCACCAGTAATGATGGCTTTTGCATTGGAGCCGATCCTTGTGAGAAACATTTTGATTTGCAGGTCGGTTGCATTCTGCGCTTCATCAAGGATGATATAAGCATGATCCAGTGTGCGTCCGCGCATATATGCCAGCGGGGCTATTTCAATAACCCTGGTGCTCATATAATACCCGAGTTTGTCAGCAGGGATCATATCGTCCAATGCATCATACAGGGGGCGCAGGTACGGATCGATCTTTTCCTTTAGATCACCGGGGAGGAATCCAAGGCTTTCGCCGGCCTCAACTGCGGGACGGGTAAGGATGATCTTTTTGACCTGTTTGTTTTTTAATGCTCTTACGGCAAGTGCCACAGCGGTATAAGTTTTACCGGTACCTGCAGGGCCGATGGCAAATATGATGTCGTTTTTGTCGGACATCGTCACCATTTTTTTCTGGTTAGCCGTTCTGGCCCTTACCGATTTCCCATTGGGGCCAAAGACCAGTACTTCATTTGGATGGCGTTCAACAAAATGATCAACAGTTTCCTGGTCGTCACCGCCAAGGATCTGTTCAAAATAATTTTCACTTACATGCCCGTTGCGTTCGAGATAAGAGATGAGCAATTCAATTTTTTCTTTGGCGGATTCAATTTGTTCAGGCGCGCCACTAAGTTTGATCTGTGTACCCCTGCTGAGGATTTTTAAAAGGGGGAATTTTTTCTTTAAGATGTCGAGTTTGCCATTGTTAACACCAAAAAATTCAAGTGGGTTAACGGATTCCAGATTGATGATCGTTTCAGTCAAAGCATCGGATTTTAGGTTAACAAAATGGTACCAGGTTCTTTATAATGCACGATTAAATCAAATATAATTATTTGCAGCCAAATCATTACAAAGTTACTTATCAACAGACTGTGGGAAAAGGTTGAAAGCCTTGCAGGTGCTGATTTAGTAAAAGTTTAACCACAAAGAAAATCCAATGTAAAGGAATTGCTAAGAAATATCCCTAGAACCGGGCCAGGAGTTTAAGATTCAGAAGCCGCGGCGTAAGCCTGTTGGGCACAGCAAAGGTAGTGTTGGAATAGTCTTTAATGAGCAGGAAGGAAATGGTGTTTCGCCGGTCGAGCAGGTTGAATATTTCCAGGCTGGCCCAGATATTCTCCAGGTTGCGGAAAGGACTGTGGCTGCGCCTGTTTCCTTTTTCATTATCCAGCAGCAAAGCGCTGAAGCCTAAATCTGCACGGATGTAAGGATCAATGATCAGTGCATTCCGGTACTTCACACTGCCTGGAATATTATAAGGCATGTTACTGCCGAATAAAAGGTTTAAGTGCACTTTGAAGTTTTTGTTGGTGCTGAGGTAATCCTGGAAGAAAAGCCCCATGGTAAACAACCTGTCTGTAGGCCGTCTCAGCCAGCCCACATCCACCCTTGCACTGTCTGCCACCACCTGGTCCTCAGTTTGTCCGGTTATGAGGTCGCCATCTTTATTGAAGTAGTTATAATAAAAATCATCATCAAGGTTCTCGCGCGTCTGCATGAACCCGATGCTCAGCCAGCTTTCAGCATCTTTCACCCATTCTCCGACAAGCCTCATCTCTATTCCAGTCGCGTATGCCTTGGCGTTATTCTCACCGAAATAACGGATCCGAACATTGTCTATGTCATATGGCACCACATTTGACATCTGCTTATAATATGCCTCTGTGCTCAGCCTGAAGGGCCTGTTCCTTACTTTGAACTGGTAGTCCATTCCGGCCACAGCCTGCCAGCTGCGCTGTGCCAGAAGTGCCGTATTCACTGTTCCGTCGTACCTTCTCATCTCCCTGTAAAAGGGTGGCTGGTGGTAAGCGCCTGCTGCGGCTTTAAAAACCAGGTCTTTCTTGCTGCGGGGCATCCATGAAAATTGCAAACGGGGCGAAAGCAACAGTTCCTGGTTGAGTGCATTATAATTAAACCGGAGACCGGCCTGCAGCGTAATGCCGAGTGAATCGTTGAAAACAATATTATCCTGGATATATCCGGAGATCTTATTGATGTCGAGATCAGCTGTTGATTTCAGTACTTTACTCAAACTAAGCCTGCCGGGTATATAAGGTAAGGTGTATCCTGCAGAGTCCTGTCGTTCCCATTCATTGAGCTGATCCTTGATGAGGGTTTTTTCAAGCGTGAGTCCCCATTGCATTACCTGTTTTTGTTTTATCCACTGGCCTTTATGCGCTGCAGCCCAGTTAACAATGTTCAGTTGATTACGGGCAAACTGGTGAAATAAGCCTGCTCCAAGTGGGTTTACAATTTCTCCGAACGTGGGTTTGCTGCGGTCGAAATCCCTTTCGCCAAAAAGATAGGCGCCGATGATATCATAATTCTCTGATTCGTCATTTTCAAACCGGCTGAACATCCACTTCAACCGAAGGTTTTTGTTGACCTGTTGTGTGGCTGCAAGGCCTGCCATGTTGGTTGCGTAACGGTCTTTTTCTTTTCCTTCAAAGAATATGTCGACACCGATATTGGCGCTGAACAACGGAGAAAAAACGGAAGTGGTCAATTGCGAAAATTCGGGAACAAGCGTGAAACTGGTTCGGGCAAAATTGGTGAGTGCTTCCAGCTGCCATTTGGGATTGAATTGCCAGGTAAACTGTGCCTGAATATCTGTGGACGTTGGGATATAACTTCCCTGGGTTTCCTGCGAACTGAGCAGGCTGCGATTGTTGCGTTGCCGCAATCCAACTAGATAAGTGAATTTGTCTTTGGCGCCGGTTCCTTCCACATGAAAGCCCTGTTCCAGTAAACTCAGGTAAGCAGAGCCTCCGAATTTCTTAGGTTTTTTGTACTGGATGTCCAGCGCACTGCTCATTTTATCACCATATCTTGACTGAAATCCTCCATTGTAAAAACTGACCCTGCCGGTGAGTTCCGGATTGATGAAACTTAAACCTTCCTGCTGCCCGCTCCTCACCAGGTATGGACGGAACACTTCAAAATCGTTTACATAAATGAGGTTCTCGTCGTAATTACCACCCCTCACAGAATATTGGGAAGTGAGTTCATTATTGCTGCCCACAAATATCTTGATCAGGCTCTCAATTCCGCCTATTGTTGAGGGGATGATCAGCGCGTTTTTGGGATTGATGCGGATCAGTCCCGTTTCTGTTCGTTCGGGCTGGGTTGTAACAACCACTTCATCAAGGGTCCTGGTTCCTTTATCCAGGCGGATGATGATGGTCTCTTCTTCATTTTCGCTGAGAAAGAAATTCCGTTGTACCGTTTTGTATCCTGCATAACTGAAAACAAGTGCGAAGGCTTTGTCTGCAGGTACTTTGTAGGTGAACCTGCCGGAATCTGATGTGGTGATGCCCGATTGTTTGCCCAGCATGACAACCGATACCCTGGCAAGGGGCTGGTCGTTTTCGTCCACAACTTTGCCGGATACTGTGGCCGGTTTTTTCTGGCTCCAGGCAAAAAGGGAAGAAAAAAGGAGTAAAAAGGTAAGCAAGTGCTTGGTTCTCAGCATCAGCACAATAACGGGTTTAGCTGGGCAATATTACGTAAAAACAAAGGAAGTGGGTAGTGGGCAGAGGATAGAGGGTAGTGAAAGGCAAAATACAGAGTGCGGAATGATTTGAAGGAACAAAATTCAATCTTTGCGGTTAGATTTGTCCTATCATCCCAATCAATATGAATCGATTCAATGTATTTCTGCTGCTCATGATATTTGCCGGATCGTGCATGTCCCCCAAAAACAATAAAACAACTTCAGTCATGGCTTATAAAAAAACCGGTTCGATCCAGGTGATCGATCCTATGATGAACAGTTTGGTGGATACGGCATATGGTATAGAGATACTGGCAGAGGGTTTCGACTGGAGTGAAGGGCCGTTGTGGATCGAAAATGGAAATTACCTGCTGTTTTCTGATATCCCC
Source organism: Chitinophagaceae bacterium (assembly GCA_041752135.1). Taxonomy (GTDB): domain Bacteria; phylum Bacteroidota; class Bacteroidia; order Chitinophagales; family Chitinophagaceae; genus Pollutibacter. The sequence continues at coordinate 22,142 of JBGSHT010000058.1, forward strand.
CCGAATAAGATCATGAAATGGAGCGAAACGATGGGACTCGAAGAATACCTGTATCCCAGCGGTTATACGGGTGCGTTACCAAGGGGAGGGGAGCCCGGGTCCAATGGATTGATCCTGGATAACCAGGGCAGGCTTGTGCTTTGTCAGCATGGCGACAGGCGCATGGCGCGCATGGATGCACCATTGGATAAGCCCGCTTCCAGGTTTATTACGCTGGCCGATAAGTTTGATGGTAAAAAATTCAATAGTCCAAATGACGCAGTGTACCACAGCAATGGTGATTTATATTTTACCGATCCCCCGTATGGATTGGTCAAAAACATGGAAGATCCTGCTAAGGAAATTCCATTCCAGGGGATCTACAGGTTGAAAAAATCCGGTGAAGTGGAATTATTATCAAAAGAGCTCAGCAGGCCCAATGGGATTGCTTTTTCGCCGGATGAAAAGAAACTTTATGTGGGCAATTCAGACAGGAACAGGATCTGGATGGTCTGGGACATGACTGCTGATGGTGGTGTTACCAACGGGAAGGTTTTTTATGATGGATCCAATGACGCGGATAATGGTGCCCCGGATGGAATGAAAGTTGATAAGAGTGGAAATATTTTCAGCACCGGCCCTGGTGGTGTTGTGGTATTTGATGCCAATGCAAAGCTGCTAGGGAAAATAAAAGTAGGTCAGGCCTGTTCCAATGTGGCTTTTGATACAATGCACAAATTTCTGTACATCACGGCAGATGGCTGGCTGGTGAGGGTCAGGTTAAAATAATGGCAAAAACTATAAGGAGAATGTTTATTATTTACCCGTTGGATAAGGTTTATTGCCTTTGGCATAAAACCAGATGATCCTGTTCATTTCGTCATCTGCGCCGCCGTCAACTTCATTGAAGACTTCATGGAGTGATTGCAGGGCGAATTTTTTCGCTTTTCCTCTTAAACTGCTTAGGGGTTTATTCATTTCATCTAATGGTATATTACTTTGCAGATGGGTAAATGAGCCTTTTTGTTTCTTTTCACTAAAACAATCAAACATGGGTTTAGCAGTTGCGTCAATGATATTCATTGGGGGTACGCCTAATATCTGCTCAATGGTTCTCACCATTGAAGTTTGATTATAATTAGTTGTAATTAATTTGCCGGTACTATACGGACTAACGACAAGGCCTACCGTACGATAAGCAGAAATATGATCCCAACCGCCCTGTGAATCATCCTGGGTTATAAAAATTACAGTCGAATCCCAGTATTTACTCTTTGTTATAGCTTCTATGATGCGCCCAAGCGCGAGGTCATTATCAGCTACCATCGCGTTTGGTGTAGGAAAGCCGGGGGATGTTCCGGCGCTATGATCATTTGGCAGCGATAAGATCAACAGGTTAGGAAGGTTCCCGTCTGCTTCATATTGTTTCCACTCTTTTAGGAATTCATCGGCACGGATCTGGTCGTTAAAAACCATATTGTCACAGTCGGGGAATGTGGGTGATATAACAGGTAAAACCCTTGCGATGGTACTGGTATTTTTCCAATCTGGTGCAATGCCTGATTTATTATAGGATTGATAAAAATCACTCCAGTTTTTTGTTTCATCATATAGTGTTTTACAGGCTTCGCCATAGATCCTTACGGTCTTTCCATGATCCAGTACCTGGTTCCAGATGAAGCCGCTTTTATTATAAACCAATGCATCTTCCTGCCTGTGCGGATAGCTTCGGTACCATGCCCGTACATTTTTTTCCACATAGTCCGAAACAATGGCAGCATCTGTCCATTGATGTCCTTCTGCAGAAGATTTTCCAGATGCATAATAATTATCCATCCAGCCATATTGTTTGGCAAGAGCGTGAATGTTGGGTGTGATCCTGTTTCCAAAAATGCACAAAGAACTATCGCCTCGCCCTTCGGGCAGATCTCCGAATACCTGGTCGTATGTTTTATTTTCTTTGATAATGTAAACAACATGTTTAAATACTGAAGGCTCTCCTAAGCGTGCAGGTACGGGAACAGCAGGTATGTTTTTTCTGGGTGCCTGCTCAAATTGTGCAATCCTGCCAACCTGGTTCATTTCAAGTACGGCTGCAGTATATGTAATCAATTGCTCATTACCTGGCAGTGGGATGATGCTTACAGAACCCAATTGCTGATGGATGGATCGGGCATTCTTAGTTTGCTGGATTACATCTGCGCCACCGGATTCCAGGTTGCAAACCACCAATTGGTCCTGTGTTACTATTAAACCTGCAGGATATGTTTCTGTTGGAATAAAACCTTTTACTATTGATTTTCCGGTTCCGGCAACAGAAGCTTTTTTCCCTAGTTGAACAACAGCAATTGCGTTGTCGAGTCCGTTTGATACATACAGTATGGATTGGTCCTTGCTTAAAGCCAGTGCATTAGGACTGCTGCCGGAATATTGATTGATATTCTGTATCAGTCCTATCCTGATTTTTTCTGTGATGATATCTTTTCGGGTGTCAATTACTGTAATATCATCGCTTGATCCGTTTGAAATGAAAATGTATCTCTCGTTTTGGGAGGCTGTAATGGCATTGGGGTGTAGTCCTGTTTCAATTTCTTTTAGTTGTTTACCGGTCGCCGGATCTAAGATAGATACGGTTCCGCTCGATGTTGCACCTGTTCGCGGATCTGTATAAACCAGTCCCCAGGGAATACCTGCCCTTTCGCGGGTACTGTCTGTTGCTTTTGTACCTGCCCAGTTGGTTACATAAAGTTTTCCGTTGGCATGAGTTATGCCATAAGGTGCCATGCCTGTTTCTGTTTTCCAAACAAGTTCTTTGGTACTCCATCTGAACTTATGTAATTGGTCATTCCCATTCAAAACAACATAAAGGTACAGCTCTCCATTTTCGCTATTGATCAGTAAGTCGTTAGGAATGGCATTTGATGCAGGTGCTTTTTTAATAACCGGGATATGATTGAAATTTTTTAACTGCCCATCCCATTCTGCCAGCATTACTGCAGCTTGTCCGCTGTTCCTGTCTGCTGCTGACCAGGCCACCCATGTTTTCCCCTGGTCGTTGAATACTTTAATGCCTGAATAAGTACTCATGTACCCGCCCTTCGGAAAAAGATCTTTATAGCTCCAGCGTTGTGTGATCTGCTTTGATAAGAGATCAAGTATAAAAACGCCATACCGGTCTTCCACCACGGCATGCTTTTCTCCGGGGATTGCTGTGATATCCAGGGCGTGATTTTCCAATGCCGGATCACCGAACCTGATGACCGATCCAGCAGAACGAATGATCCTGTTGAAAGGCATAATCACAGTGGAGTCATTATGCAATGTGATTTGATCCAGTATGGCTTCTTTTTTGAAAGCAGTAGGAGATTGTAAAAAACGGGAGAGGTCTGAAATGCGATCTGTGTTTATAAAATCAATTCCAAGGGAAATCTGTTGCTGCCAGCTTTCTGGGTTATCAGGGCCCGCCCAGAAACGAATAGGTTTTTTTACTTGATGTGCCTGGAAAATCAATTTGCTCAATATTTTTTTGTCCTCATCAGGTAATGGGCCTGTTCCTTTCCACTTACTGTGCCGGGTAAAATCATCACTCAATAAGGCGACCTTTTTAAGTGTTTCTTTCTCGTATATTTTATTGAGCCTGCCATCAAAATATATAAAGAAAGGGTAAGTTGGATAGGTCGATTCTTCCGGCCGGTTTCCGCTGATTACAATCCTGATTTTTTTGTTATGGATAATTTCAGGATATTTTTTCAATAAGACAACCAATGCATCCAGTGCGGTTTTTCCATTTGATTTGATATCAATCAGCAGTTGAAGCGATTTTGTTTTCTCTTTAAATATGCTTCCTTTATTTTCCCTGATCTTTTGTGATATGGGTAAAAGGTAAAGTGATTCGAATGTTTTTTGTGTATCAAGTTCTGCCTGGCTATGGGCAACAAGTAAACTTCCTTTTACCAGGAAAACATCTGCTTCTATTGATCCAAAGCCTTCCTGGTATGCCCTGGTGAAAGGCATTGTCTGCTGGTAATCATTGTGCGAGTGTGCATTGTTAACTGAATATGTTTTCGGCTGAGCATTACTGTTAATAGCCGGTGACAGAATCAATGCCACTAAAAACATATTTCGGATAAAGCATTTTTGATACGCGAATCGTAGTGGATAAAATATTCCCATGTCTAAAGTTGGTGAAGTTATTGAAGGATACCCTTCAACAATATTAATCATTTATTAAGGTTCTGATCTTAATATGTCTTTATAGTTAAATGTTTTTTACGCTTCTGGTTCTCTGTCTTTTTGATGCAGTTAATCATTTTCATTTGCATTTTATTTTCATAAAGAAATTAACTGTTCATGAAAAAAGAATTACTCCTGATCGTTTTTATTTTTACAGGTATCATATTGTCGTCCGATACGTATTCTGCTGAGCCTGCAAATACATTATACATTAAAAAGTTCCCTGAGCATGCATCCATACAGGATATCCGGGTTTCAGGAACCATAACAGATGGTACAAATGGAGTTGCCCTGGCAGGTGCGAATATTACGGTAAAAGGTACTGGGATCAGCGTTAAATCTGATGCTAATGGAAATTTCAGCATCAATGCTCCTGATGAAAAGTCAGTGCTTCTTATCAGTTATGTAGGCTATATAAGCCAGGAGGTAGCATTGGAGGGACGAACAACATTATCGGTAATCCTGCAGCAATCAACTACAGACCTTACCAGTGTGGTTGTAATGGGATATGGTACACAGAATAAAAAAGATGTTACCGGAGCGGTAAAGTCAGTAAAAAAAGAAGCTTTTAACCGGGGAATAATCAATGCACCGGAGCAATTATTGCAGGGGAAAGTAGCCGGTGTTAATGTTACTTCAGCAACAGGGGAGCCTGGTGGAATCCTGGGTATAACTGTTAGGGGCCCTGGAGGTGTAAGAACCGGAAGCACACCATTATTTGTTGTTGACGGCCTGGCACTGGATAATTCCAGCACAGGTGGCGGCAACCCGCTTAATTTTCTGAATCCGGATGATATTGAAGCGATCGATGTTTTGAAAGATGCATCCGCAACGGCCATTTATGGATCCAGGGGAGCAAATGGTGTCATACTGATCACTACCAAAAGAGGTAAGGCCGGAGTTTCAACCCTTACAATTTCAGCAAACCTTGGAGTTTCCAACCTGGTAAATCCAATTGAAGTATTTGATGCCAATCGATTCAAAGCGGAAGTTGCCAAATTGGGTGGTACAGTGATTGACAAAGGCGCCAACACTGACTGGCAGAAAGAAATAACCCGATCTGCGCTAACACAGAATTACAATCTTTCATTCAGCGGAGGTGCAAATAAGCTTACCTACTATGCTTCTTTCGGTTTGCAGGAGCAGGAAGGTATTATTCGGGAAAATGAATTTAACAGGTATACCGGAAGGTTCAATGTAACGCAGAAATTCCTTGACGACAGGTTGGTTGTGGAAGCTAACATGAGTGCCACCAGTACCTATAACCTGAGGCCAAATATTACCAGTGTAATTGGAGACGCATTGTCAAATAATCCTACTTATCCGGTCTTTGATTCATCCGGTAAACCTGCGCAGTACCAGGATATCAGCAATCCATTACTCACTTTTCAATTAGAAAAAGATATCACCAGGATCAACCGGGTTATTGGGAATATCAGTCCTTCATTCAGGATCATTAAAGGATTAACATATAAACTCAATTTTGGAATTGATAATTCAACAGGTACAAGAGATATACAATCTTTGCCCAATGCGGTGCCATTCAGGGAAGGGCGGTTAGAAACATATTATACCACTAACAGAAATACACTGATTGAAAACTATCTGACATATAACTTTAATGCCGGTGATCATAATTTTTCCACGCTGGCAGGTTATTCTTATCAGAAAATTTATCTCCAGGGGAGGAACTACAGTATCAACCGCTTTCCGGTAGGTTCTGTAGAACCTCAGTATAACCCGGGCCTGGGGCAGGACCTTACCCTCGCAAATAATAAACCCGGCGGCTATGCTCTGATCAACGAATTGCAGTCTTTTTTTGGCAGGATCAATTATGCTTTTCAAAATAAATACCTCCTTACTTTAAATATCCGGGCAGATGGTTCTTCGAAATTTGGGGATAACAATAAATATGGCATTTTCCCTTCTTTCTCTGCAGGATGGCGCATTTCTGAAGAATCATTCATGGATGGTACTTTATTCAGCAATCTTAAATTAAGGGCTGGCTGGGGACAAACAGGTAACCAGGAAATACCATCAAAGATCACGCAGGCACTTTATACTTCATCTGTATCTGCTTCCACCAGTTATCCATTATCCGCAACCGGTTCCTATCCTGCCGGCACAACATTTTCTCGTCTGGCAAATCCGGATATTCAATGGGAGGTTTCAACCCAATGGAATGCAGGATTGGATTTCGGATTATTCAGAGGCGCCCTTTCAGGTTCCGTGGATGTTTTTAGCAAAGTATCCGATAATATATTACTCGAAGTTATTCCGGCTGACCCTGTGCAGCCTGCAGGTTCGGTTTGGACAAATGTCGAGGATATGACAATCACCAATAGCGGAGTTGAAATTGATTTGGAATACCGTAATAAAACAAAACGGGGAATACAATATGGCATTGGTGGAAACATGACATTCATTAATAATATTGTTAGGAATTCTCCCTATACTGTCATTCCATCAGGATCAGCATCCGGTTCCGGGCTGACCTCAGCTACAATCAATGGGTATGTTAACGATGAACCCATCGGTACATTCTACCTTAAAGAATGGACCGGATTTGATGCAAACGGGATCAGCACTTTCCGTGATGTGGATGGAGATGGTATAATAACGGATAAAGACAGAATTGCCGCCGGTTCAGCATTGCCAACATTCATGTATAATTTCTTTGGAACACTAGGTTATAAAGGATTTGATATGGTGGTTAATTTTAACGGAATATCCGGAAATAAAATTTATGATAATACGGCGAATGCAAATTTTTATAAACTCCGATTGTCAAAAGGATTGAATACAACGGCAGAGGCCGTTGAGTTTCCTGAAGAATCAGTTAATAACTCGGCCCCGGTCAGTACCAGGTATCTAAAAACCGGTTCTTTCCTGCGTTTGAATAACCTTGCCATAGGATATAGTTTTAATACTACAAAGATGGGTGTTAGCAGATGGGTCTCCGTTATCCGAATGTCAATTACAGGCCAGAACCTTTGGATATCTACCAAATATGATGGCTATGACCCTGAAGTGAATACTGACAGGACAATCAATGGTATTTCTTCTTACGGTATCGACTACCTGGCTTATCCGAAAGCGAGGTCTTTCATTTTTGGTTTAAATGTTACATTTTAATTAATCAATTTTATATGAAAAGTAAATTATTATACTCGTGGTTGATTGCTGTCCTCCTTTTTTCGGCAGCAAGTTGCACAAAACTTGAAGAAGAGGTATTGGATGAATCTTCGGTTACCGGTCAGAGTGATAAGCAGATAGCAGACGGTCTGATAGCACCGGTTTATGCCCGTCTTCCGGATATTTACCGTCATACAACCTACTTTGCCTTGCAGGAAATTTCTACGGATGAAGCCATTCTTCCTTACCGGGGCGGAACCGACTGGGGAGATAATGGTATCTATATATCCCTTCACAGGCATGAGACAACAAGTACGGATCCTAATGTCAGGGATACCTGGAACCTGATAACGCAAAGTATATCACGAGCGGTCATAGCCATTAACACTTTGCCGGAAAATACTGACCCTAATGCAAAAGTGTACCTTGCTGAAGCAAGAGGTATGCGGGCCTTTTACAATATGCTGGCACTTGACTTATTTGGTATTGCGTTTGTAAAAGAAAAGCCAAGTGATATTTCAACCATTATCCGCGGCCAGGAAGCGCTGGATTATATCAGAAAGGAATTAATAGATGTAGAGCCGGTTTTGGAAAATGTCACTGGCCCTGGTCGTTTGTCCAAAGCAGGCGCATGGGGCTTATTGGCAAGGCTCCATTTGAATGCAGCGGTTTACAAAGACAGATATGCTTCCGCTTTCAGTTTCTCACAGGAGGATTTGAATACGGTGATTAGTTATACTGATAAAATAATTAGTTCAGGTTTATTTGTTTTATCTCCCGATTATTTCTCTGTTTTCAGCAATAATAATAATACAAATAAAGAAATCATTTTCAGTGTTGATCAACGTGCCGATTTAAACGGGCATAACAGGCTGGCTTATTTTTCTTTATCAGGAGATCAGTTTCCCCTGCCCCAATTTCCCGGTGCCAATGGTACAGATGGACCTGCCATCACGCCTGATTTTTATCGGACCTGGGTAAATGCATATGCTCCAACTGATCCTGCACAAGCAGATCCCCGATTTTATAAACAGAACCTGTCAATTTATTCAAACCTTACCGATACTTGTGTTGCTGAAGCAGATTTTAATATAAACAGGGGAATTTTACGTGGGCAACAATATGGTTTGCTCAGGCGGAATGGTGTGTTTTTAAAATGCGCTGACGGTAAATTTAAAGTCGGCCCATTGTTCAATGATACCCGGAGCAGGCCCACACTTCCTGTAAATTTTACTGAGTTTATAGATTTTTCAACTTCGGGAAGTGATTATAATACCGGATTCAGGGTTGAGAAATATGAATTCAGCAGAAAATCTGCAAGTGGGCGGAATTTTGGTGAAGCTGACATTTCGATCCTTCGTTTGGCAGACATATACCTGATGCGTGCCGAGGCTAAGTTGCGGAAAAACGATGCATCAGGTGCTTTGGCAGATATTAATGCAATAAGAGCAGCAAGAACATCATCAGGTACCCAGGCGCCGGCATTGCCTGCAATCACCCTGGACCTTTTATTAAGGGAGAGAGGTTTCGAATTATATTGGGAAATGCAGCGCAGAACAGATTTAATTCGTTTTGGGAAATATGAAGACAGCTGGACAGAAAAAAGTAATACGGATAAAAATAAAAGGGTATTCCCAATTCCACAAACAGCTATAGACGGAGCATCAAACCTCCCGGGCTATTTACAACAGAACCAGGGATATTAGTAGAGTTGATTGATAAAAAACCCCCGGCTATATTTATAAACCGGGGGATTTTTGTATTTAAATACTTTAGTATAGGAAAAATCACAATGCCTTTAATGCTTTTATCGTTGCTTTTGGATCAGATGAACTAAACACGGTATTCCCTGCCACGAGAACATGAGCCCCTGCATCTACTATCGATTTTGCATTTTCCAACGTTACGCCACCGTCGATCTCGATCAGGGTGGATAACTTATTGCTGTCAATTCTTTCCCGTAGGTTTTTTATCTTTTGTATCGTTTGAGGAATAAATTTCTGTCCGCCGAAACCGGGGTTAACACTCATGATGCATACCATATCAATTTCATCCAGCATATCATAAATGGCCTCAACGGGTGAATGCGGGTTCAGTGCCACACCGGCTTTCATGCCCAGCATCCTGATCTGCTGGAGGTTCCGGTGTAGATGGCGGCAGGCTTCGAGGTGAACGGAGAGTATGTCAGCGCCTGCTTTTTTAAAATCTTCCGCATAACGCTCCGGTTCTTCGATCATCAGGTGTACATCACAAATTTTGGTGGTTGATTTGCGGATCGCAGCTATTACCGGCAAACCAAAACTGATATTCGGCACAAAACGTCCATCCATCACATCCAGGTGAAACCAGTCGGCCTCACTTTCATTCAACATTTTACTTTCTTCTCCCAGGCGGAGAAAATCAGAAGCGAGCAGGGAAGGGGCAATGATTGTCATTATTAGGGATATTAAAATGCAAAAATAGATAAAGGGATAAAAAGATAATAAGATAAAAGGATAAAAAGATAAAGGGATAAAAGGTTAAAGAGATAAAAAAAGCAGATTTAGAAATTAGTGTATTAGTTAATTTAATATCTGAAAATAATTGAAAATATGTCTACTTTGATAGTACTACCTAATAATAAGCCATATAGTCTCTCCATTATCTTATTATCTATTATCTTTTATCTTATTTTCTTATTATCTCGTTAACCTCTCAATCCCTTCAGCAGCTTCAGTCATCTGATCATCAAGCCCAAGGGTTTTTTGATAAAAATCAATGGCTTCTGTTTTTTTATTCATTGCTTCGAGGCATTTGCCGGTCCAGAAATAAGCTTCTGCATAGGTGTTTGAAATGGCCAGCACTTTTTCAAAAACTTTTTGTGCATCTGTATATTTTTTATCATTATACAACAGTATCCCTTTTTCCATATAGGCATCCTTAAACGTATAATCATTAATGATGCATTCGTTGAATTGCAGAAGGGCATTGGTTTTATCGCCGATATTTGTATAATATACACCCTTCATATACCGTGCCTGTGTTTGTAATTCCGGCTGATCAGCCTGTGTTAACAAAAAGTCAGCCACAACAACTGTGTTTGCATTTTTTTTCGCGGCATATAAAAACCCGAGTTCCACATGGATATCTGTTTGTTCAGGTGCATAGTTTAAGGATTTTAATAACCCACTGACAGCCGCTGCCGTATCGCCTTTTGCAAGCATCAGTGATGCGCGGCGGTTATGTAGCATGACAGCGGTACTGTCCTGTTTCAAACCTTGCTCAATAGTGGCCAGGGCTTTTTCTGTCTGTCCAAGTTCCTCCTGTATGTCGGCAAGTTTTGCCCTGAGGAGAATGGAGTCCGGGTTTGCCAGGATCGATTTTTCCAATACCGCAATGGAATTTGACAGGCTGTCGGCCTTTGAGGGAGAAGTTTCTGCTTCCCGTACTTTACTTTGACAGGCTGCAAAAAGAAAAAAAGCAGTGAAATATCCGGCCAAACCGAAAAAAGTAATTCGCATAGGCAAAATTAAGACGGGAATGCTTAAACTGTGACAAATTTCTGACAAAGGCATTTTTTACAAAAGATAACTTTGCCGCCAACCTAAAAACTGATCAATGAACCTGCTGAAGCGTATACTTTTCCTCTCTTTTGCTGTAATGGGCTTATTTATATTAACCGGTTTTTTACTGTCTGATCGCAGCCTGGTAAACCAGGTTGTTCAAAATTCGGCTGATACAGTATTATATCCTGAGGAAACCCACCTTAAAAATGTACGCCAGCTGACTTTCGGTGGAGATAATGCAGAAGCATATTTCAGCTTCGATGGAAAATGGCTGATCTTCCAAAAGACCAATCCTAAAGAAAATATTCCCTGCGACCAGATGTACATCGCCCGCGTACCAACCAGTGAAAATGACAAATTTGAACCTAAGCTCATAAGTACCGGCAGGGGGCGTACAACCTGTGGTGCTTTTCTGAAAGACGGCAAGCATGTGGTTTATGCATCCACTCATCTGAGCAGCCCCGACTGTCCGCCGGTTCCTGACCGTACCAAATATGGCAACCGCTATATCTGGCCGGTGTACGAGAGCTATGACATCTTCATGGCCGACCTGAATGGCAAGATCGTAAAGCAGCTTACCAACACACCTGGTTATGATGCAGAAGCCACCATTTCACCAGACGGAAAGCAAATGGTATTTACGTCTACCCGTGATGGTGATCTTGACTTGTACATCATGGAACTGAAATCCGGCAAAACAAAACGCATTACTAATCTCCTGGGTTATGATGGCGGCGCCTGGTTCAGTCCGGATGGCAAAAAACTCATCTGGCGTTCATCACGTCCCAAGACTGAAGAAGAAATTAAAGAATATAAGGAACTGCTGAAAGAAAACCTGGTGGCACCTACAAAGATGGAAGTATGGGTGGCCAATGCCGATGGCAGCAATGCTCACCAGGTAAGCAGCTTCGGCCAGGCCAACTGGGCGCCAGCCTATATGCCAGACAGCAAACGGATCATCTTTGCTTCCAATCACGAATATAAAAGAGGGTTCCCTTTCAACCTCTACACGATGAATGAAGATGCCAGCAACCTGCTAAAAGTGAGTCGTGATAAGGGTTTTGATGCATTTCCGATGTTCAGTCCGAATGGGAAAAAACTGGTATTCTGCAGTAATAGAAATAATGGAGGGACGCGGGACACGAATATTTTTATTGCTGATTGGGAGGAGTAGAAAATTTTAACCGCAATGTCAGTAAGTCGCAAAGAAATCATTTGGCTTGTGTTAACTTTATCACATGGAAAAGACACTGACCATAACCCTGAATCCTACTATCGATAAGAATTTTTTAGTAGACAGGCTGGTGCCTGACAACAAATTACGTTGTCCTAATCCACAGGTAGATCCCGGTGGTGGTGGGGTGAATGTTGCCAAGGGAATGAAAAAACTTGGTGGCGATGTAACGGCCTTTGTGCTGGCAGGCGGACGAAATGGCGAGTACCTGAAGGAATTGCTTACTATCGGGGAGGTGCCATTTGTGATCTTAGATTCGGGCAGTGAAACACGGGAAAGCATTATGATCTCCGAACATGTTTCGGACAGGCAATACCGTATTGTAGTTGACGGCCCGGTTATAAGTGATTCGGTTTCTGAACTCATTCTGCAAAAATTAAAATCCCTCGATCCATTTCCGGAATTTGTAGTGGCCAGTGGAAGTCTGCCTTTGGGCATGCCGGATGATTATTATGCAAAAATCGCCCGGATAGTCAGGGAGAAAGGTTCGAAGTTTATATTGGATACCAGTGGCGCACCCATGCAGCTGGCCTTAAAAGAAGGCGTTTACCTTGCAAAACCCAACCTGAATGAACTGTCCAAAATTTCAGGTGTTGAACAACTTGAACTGGATGATGTTGATGAAGCAGCACAGGCACAGATTGCCCTGGGTGTATGTGAAGTGTTGGTTGTTTCAATGGGCGCAGCAGGTGCGATGCTGGTAACAAAGGATATGTATAAAATTTTTCCGGCACCGGCTGTTAAGCGGAAAAGCACTGTAGGCGCCGGCGATAGTATGGTTGCCGGAATGGTTTGGGCCTTGCAGCAGGGTAAAAGCCTTGAAGAAATGACCATGATGGGAATCGCCTGCGGCACGGCAGCTACTATGAATGAGGGGACCCAGCTATTTCACAAAGAGGATGCATTTCGTTTGTACGATTGGATCAGCCGGCAAAAAAAATGACCATATCTTGGTTTACCGTCTTATTTTAGCAGTTCAAATTAAAAAATATGAATGAAGGTCTCGTTCACTTACATAATTTTCTTCGCTGGGTGATCCTGGTTTTACTGGTCTTATCAATTGTGAAAAGTTATACCGGATGGAAAGGGAAAAAAGTTTTTTCACCGGCAGATGGTAAGGTATGGTTGTTCACCATGATCGCTGCGCATATAACATTAGTGCTTGGAATATACCAATGGCTTGCGGGCCGATATGGTATGTTGACCACTGAACTGCCTGCCGGAACCAGCATGATGAAAGATAAATTTTATCGCTTTTTCTGGATGGAACATCCGCTGACAATGATACTGGCCATTGTGATGATAACCCTTGGCAGGGGAATGGCTAAGAAAGCACTGCCGGATGAAGTTAAATACAGGAAAGCATTCTGGTTCTTCTTCATTGCCCTGGTACTGATATTTATTGGTATGCCATGGCCTTTCAGGGAAATTATCGGCAGGCCCTGGTTCCCGGGAATGGGTTAACCTAACCGGCATGACGCAAGGTGCGCAAAAATTATTTATAGTTTTCCGAATTTTCCACTGTGGAAATCAGCAAATGCCTGGTGTATCTCCTCCTGTGTATTCATTACAAAAGGGCCATAGGATACAACAGGTTCATTCAAAGGTTCTCCACTTAAAAGCAGGAGCGTAGAGGGTTCCTCTGCCTGGATACTAATTTCTTCTCCTTCGTGGTTAAACAGGATGAAGTCTGTTGACTTAGCATCGGTTTCTCCTGATACCTTTATTTTCCCGGACAATACGAGTATGGCTGTATTGAAACCTGCCGGCAGGTTAAAACTGGTTGCGGCATCTTTTTCAAGCCGGATATCATATAAATGAATGGGCGAAAATGTTTCCGCCGGTCCTTTTACACCCTTTTGCCCCCCTGCAATAATTCTCGTGTACCCATTGCCGGTATCTGCCTTGATTCGGGGCATATCCTTATCCCGGATGTCATGATATTTAGGAGTTGTCATTTTAAAAGCTTTCGGCAGGTTAACCCATAGCTGGATCATGTGCAGTGTGCCACCGGTTTTACTGAATTCCGGTGCATGGAATTCTTCATGTACCACACCGGATCCTGCGGTCATCCATTGTACATCACCCGGGTGCAATAACCCGGCACTGCCGCTGGAATCACGGTGAGCCAGTTCGCCGGCATATACTATCGTTACTGTTTCAAAACCCCTGTGCGGATGCACACCCACACCCCTGGGTTCTTCAGATGCGCTGAAGTCAACAGGGGCGTTATAGTCGAGCAGGAAGAACGGACTCATCTCACGGATAAATGAATTTCCATGCGGGAAATAGTTACTTACCCGGAAACCATTGCCCACCATATTAAAGGGTGCGCCATGGTATATGCCATTGATTGTTTTTTTTGACATAATTGTACAGCTTTGTTCAAAGAAAAACAATAACAGATAAGGCTTTGTTTAATGTAAGTTGTTTTCTGAATGTAATATCAGGCACTGGCAATCGATTTCAGCGCCGTACAAAAAGACTTCATTTCCTCTTCAGTACCCATACTCACCCGGCACCATTTGCCATTGAAATGATCCCTGTATTGTACATAAATATTCCTCGCCTTCATTTGTTCTACAAAGTTGCCTTTTAAACCGGCAATATCAAAGAGCATGAAGGATGTTTGTGAGGGCAGGTATTCCAGGCCGAGTGAAGAAAAACATTTGATGCAGTATTCCCTGTTGGCGGCGGTTCTTTCGCGACAGCTTTTGACAAATGCCTGGTCGTCGAGCGCTGCTGATGCTGCAGCCGCGGAAACCATACTTACGGCAACATCAGGCCATGGCTGGAAGGCAGCCAGTTTTTTGATCGTATCGGGATGTGATATGGCATAACCTACACGCGCACCTGCTAATCCGTAGATTTTTGAGAATGTCTTGGCAACTATGATATTAGGGTTTTTTGCCGCGTCAACCGCCATGGATGGGATGTTGGCAAATTCGGTATAAGCTTCATCCACCAGTACCAGGCATTTCTTACTGGCTTCCAGTACCTGCTGCCGCATGATTTCAAAATCCAATGCCAGACCGGTTGGGTTATTGGGATTGCACACATACAGCATCCGCGTATCCTTATTGATCAGGGAGATCATATTGGGCAGATTGAACTGCCGTTTTTCATTCAACGGTACGGTATGGATACTCAGTCCGTACGACTCCGCCTGGCGGTTCCATACTTTATAGGAAGGTTCTGCACTGATGATATGTCCTTTGTCTTTGGATACTAACAGGGATGCCAGACCGAGAATTTCAGAGGCGCCTGCACCCATCAGGATGTTTTCTTTGCCTACCTGCCAGAACCGGCCCAGTTTTTCCTTGAATGCAGGTATTTCTTCGTCGGGGTAACGATTAGAATTGGAGGCTGCCTCCGCCATTGCTTTCACCGCCAATTTAGAAGGCCCAAACGCATTTTCATTGCTGTTGAGCAGGATCATCCCGGTTGCAGGCCTCTTTGTTTCTTCCATCGCTAACAAAGAAGATGGTAAAGAGAAAGCAGAAAAAGAAAGGGCTGCTTGCTGTAGCCATTGGCGACGAGTTGTTGGCATAGTTGGTAATTTTTTAAAAGATACGAAAAATTTGACAGTCGGCAGTCGGCAGTCACCAGTAGCCAGTCAACAGCCTGGTGAGCCATGGCTTATGTCTTCGCAATTAACATCAAACAAAAAATTATTATTCATAAATTTTGATGATGACCGTTTAAATACGAACAATGGCGGTGTAAAGAAAATATTATATAATATTCTGTGATTCAGAAATTTATTGGAGTACAGGGAAAAGTACATATATAAACAGCCAAAGTCATTTTGGTATTGACTTTGGCTGTTACCTGCGGCTGTTTTTGGCGACTGGCTACTGGCGACTCTTTTATTGTTTAACAGTGGTGGTAACTGCGGGAGCCTGTTTCTTCCAGATAGAATCATCGAGTTTCTTGTTCCCCGGAGCGATCTCATCCAGCGTATTCCCATCATACAGCCTGCCGTTTTTCATCACATGGGTAATCGTATTGGTATTCCTGATATTATCCAATGGATTGGCACCCATGATCACCAGGTCGGCAAGTTTACCGGTTTCGATGGAGCCGAGGTCCTTATCCAGGCCCAGCCCGGTTGCACCCAGGATGGTTGCCGTTTTCAATGCATCGTGATTGCTCATTCCGCCGCTGGCAACACTCCATACTTCCCAATGATATCCCAGGCCCTGCAATTGGCCATGGCTGCCGATTCCGGCCAAACCACCCTGTTCAACAATTGACTTGATCCCCTGTGCATGTTTCGGGAACACATGGTCCTCTTCGGTGAACCACCCCCCTAAACCACCGGCGCGGCGCCTTGCTTTACCGGATAATTCTTCATAGGGTGTGAACTTATTCAATTTAGGATCTTTCAACGGGCTCTGTGTGGTGTAATAAAAGTTCTCGGCCCATGGTCCGCCATATGAAACCAACAGGGTAGGCGTTACCGTCATCTTTGATTCAGCAATGGTTTTGGTTACATCTTTATACAGCGGGAAGATGGGTATGGAGTGTTCATGACCTGGATAACCGTCAAACAACTGTGTCATATTGAGTTTATAATCCAGTCCGCCTTCTGTTGTTGGCATCAGTCCCTGTTCCTTAGCCGCCATGATGATCCACTGACGATGCTGGCGGTTACCCACCAGGTACATCTTGATCGTTTTGGTATTATAATATTTGCTGTACTGTTTCAGGATGTTGCGGGTCTGGTCGAGGTCTTTAAGGTTATATGACCAGAAGCCTACTCCAGGACCGGTACTGTATACACGCGGACCAATCATCTGGCCTGACTCCACCATGTCGCTGTAGGTAAGTACGTCTGTAGTGGCAGTTTGCGGGTCACGGGTTGTGGTAACACCATAGGCCAGGTTGGCTGCATATATCCAGACCTGGTTCTTATGCAGCCCCCAGAAAGGCCACATATGCGCATGTGTATCTACAAAACCAGGTGTGATCGTTTTGCCCGAACAGTCAACCACTTTGGCGTTGGCGGGCACTTCCAGCGAACCTGTTTTGCCTACTGCTTTTATCCTGTTGTTCACAATCAATACATCTCCGTTCTCAATCACCTCATTGCCTTTCATCGTCACAACCCTTGCATTGCGAAGTAAGATGATTCCCGCAGGCATATCTTTTGGATAAAATACTTTTACCTGCATTTCATCAGGTTCATATTTTGGATCCTTCTTCTTTGCAGCTAAGGCAAGGCTGTCTTTTTTTGCTTTGGAGGTGTCGGACTTTGCAACAAGCGTAAGGGAATCCATTCTTTTTTTGGCAAGGGAATCAGCCAGCTTTTTAGCTTCAGGTCCTTTCGCGATCAAAGCTGTTACACTATCCGCTTTTCTTTTATCTTCTGCTTTCTTAGCTGTTTTAAGGGAATCCTCAAAAAACTGTGCACGTTCTGTATCATAGACCCAGTGGCCGTTTCCTAGTGACCAGTGAACTTTTTTACCATTCGCTTCCCAGGCCGGAAAATCACCACCGATCTCTGTCAGTTGCTTTACCGGGAAATTGGCCGCGGCGGGTGTACCCACGTTGATGCTTGGAACTTTGCCTGCATCGGGGATGGTCACCACATAAATATTATTGTTTACCTGCGCAATGGCTTTGTTGCCTGTTGGCGCCATCAGGATCGTTCCCGCGGGTGTGGGCATGTTTTGTGGCTCACGTGAACTGCTGGCTTCCGGCAGCATGCAGTAGTCCTGCGCATTCAGGCTTGTCATTGGTTTGCCCATAACATAATCCTGCTTGCTGTTGATGCCGTGTTCCTCCTCATCCGGGTTACTGCCGTAGGTGGTGATACCGGAGATCTTTGCATGTACTTTTTCATCTGTTCCGTCCCATCTCACTGAGATAAGGTTACCGCCGCCTGAGTTCAGAAAAACACGAGTGGAGTCTTTTGTGAAATGCACATTGCCTTTATTGCCTGCACCTTCAATGATCGTTGCTGTGCCGCCATTAGCAGGTATCCATACCAGTTGGGCTTCTGACCCGCTGAAAAAAGGATCTTCCGCGTCTTTGAAAAGTCTTTTTGGCGCTTTGAAATAAGCGATCCGGTTATTATAACTCCATGCCGGCTGCATATAAAATCCACTTTCCGTTGTGAGTTTTACGGAACTGATCTTGCCATTGACAGTAGTTTTATATAAATGACCGCCTTCTGTTTCATCCCAGGTAACAAATACCAATTGACTGCCATCCGGGCTCCAGGCGGGCATGGCTTCGGTAAAATTGTTGCTGGTGAGCCTGCGGGGCGTTCCGCCCGGAAAGTCCATCACATATAACCTGTTCAAAACGGTGAAGGCCAGTTGCTTTCCATCGGGTGAAGGCACGGCATCCCTGATCTGTGTGGCCAGTGCATGGGTTGTATCTTTGATGCAATAGCTGGTATATAGACGCGGGCCTAATTCCAGCCGCACATCAGCACTGAACGGAATTTCCTTAGCACCACTACCGTCAACGGGTATGCGCCATATCTTTCCGCCGTAGGATGCTATCACCGATTTACTGTCTGGCGCAAAGGCCATACCGGGCAGTACACCCTGCGGGGCAATGGATTCCTGTTCGTCGCGTTGTACGGGATAGGCCAGCCATTTTTCTTCACCGGTTTTCAGATTGCGTATTACAAGGCCGGTTTTATCTTCATAGCGACTGCCATATACCATCCATTGGCCATCCTTTGAAAGTGTTGGTGTAAAGGCAGAACCATAGCGTGATGTAATGCTATTCATCTGGCCTTTCTTTCTGTCGTAAGTACCTATCTGGTATTGCGGCAACAAGGCATTGTAATTCCATGCACCCTGGCGCATACTGTAATAAACCATATTGCCATCCGCACTAACAAAGGGATCAATGGTTTTAAGGCCAACGGGTTGATCATTCAGTTGTATGCCGCCACCGCCATCTTTATGATACATCCAGAGTTTAGGGATGCGTCTTCCCCGTGATGCAATGATGTATTCGCCGTCGGGTGTCCATACGGCCGAAGGGAAGTCTTCCGTTCTGTCTTTGGTAAGCTGGACGGTATCCTTTTTCTCCATATCGATGTACCAGATATTATCACTGCCGGTACGGTCGCTGGTGAAGAGTATTTTCTTGCCGTCGGGACTGAAGCGGGGATGTGTTTCGTAGGCGATGCCGGTGGTCACGCGGGTTGCTTTTCCTCCAACAGCCGGCATGGTATAGATGTCACCCATGAGATCGAAGGCAATCGTCTGGCCATCGGGACTGATGTCAACACTCATCCAGGTGCCTTCACTGGTGGTGAATTTGACCTCTCTTTCCGGCTTTAAAGGCAGGTCCTTAAAGGGTGTATAAACAAGGGTGTCTTTTTTTGTGGAATCGGGAAAGGATGAAAGCGATGCCGTGTGTTGCGGGTTTAAGATTTCCTGTGCGTTGACGCCTGTTTTTGCGGCACAAAAAATGGACATCATCATTACTATTGATACGAATTTGGTCATACAAGCTGGTTTTGTGCGCAAAAGATAAAGAACATGTTTAAAAAGCCGAATTTTCTTTTTACGAATCAGCCAAAACAGGTAGGAACGGTAAACAAAACCGGGGCAAATTGGATTTTAGGTTACTTCCGCGCCAGTTCAATTACTTCGGCATCCCGGATATCATTTCCGTCAATAATAAATCTGACCAGGGTGCTGACTTTATGCCATCCCTGTCTGCCGGCTGCGCCCGGGTTGATGTGGAGGCAATTAAACTTTGGATCGTATTGGATTTTGAGGATATGGGAATGGCCGGAAATGAAGAGTTGAGCTGGTTCTTCCAGCAGGGCTGCTTTAGCAAGCGGGGTATATTTTCCGGGATAGCCGCCGATATGGATCATCAGGACCTTTACTTCCTCACAAGTGAAGCGAAGTTTCTCCGGGTATACGCTGCGGATATCATACCCGTCAATATTGCCATAGACGCCTCTCAGTGGTTTGAAGGCTTTGAGTTTATCAGCTATTTCAGCGGTGCCAAAATCTCCAGCGTGCCAGATCTCATCGCAAGATTCGAAATGCCGGAATACGGCATCATCCAGGTAGTTGTGGGTGTCTGACAAGAGGCCAATTCTTTTCATTTCTTGTTTGTAACTTTATCAACCGCAAAGAAAGTAAGACAGAAAGATACACAAAGAAAATTCTTTAGTTTAAATACAATTGCATGCCACATTATCATAGTTTAGGGACGATCCCCCATAAGCGCCATACACAGTTCAGAAAGCCAGATGGCAAACTTTATTCCGAGCAGTTATTTTCAACAGAAGGTTTCTCCAATGACTACTCCCTGATGTATCATTGTCATCCGCCCACACAGATCATCCGTACCGAACCGCAATTCAGTGTTGCCCCGGAGATCGCCGAAGAAAAAATGCTGCAGCATCGCTGCTTTGAAGGCTTCCATATCATTCCCGCAAAGGATTTCCTTACGAGCCGCATACCGGTTCTTGTTAATAACGATTGTCATATTGTGCTGGCCGCCCCGCAGGAAAGCATGGTGGATTATTTTTATAAAAATGCGGATGCCGATGAGATGATCTTCGTGCACGAAGGCTCCGGTGTTTTGCATACCATGTATGGAGATATTTCCTTTGGGTATGGCGATTACCTGGTTATTCCGAGAGGCACTATTTACCAAATCAGTTTTGCTACAGAATCGAACCGCCTTTTCATCGTTGAATCGTTTAGCCCTATACGTTATCCAAAGCAGTATATGAGCAAGTATGGCCAGCTGATGGAGCATGCGCCTTTTTGCGAAAGGGATATCCGGCCGCCATCTGAATTGAAGACCTACGACCAGGCAGGGGATTTCCTGATCCGTACCAAAAAGAAAGGGATGATGTACGGGTTGCATTATGCCCATCATCCATTTGATATTGTGGGCTGGGATGGCTGTTGTTATCCTTATGCTTTTTCGATACATGATTTTGAGCCCATTACCGGCAGGGTACACCAGCCGCCCCCGGTTCACCAGACTTTTGAGGCGCATAATTTTGTGGTTTGTTCCTTTGTGCCTAGGTTATATGATTACCATCCGGAAGCCATCCCAGCTCCGTATAACCATAGTAATATTGACAGTGATGAAGTGCTGTATTATGTAGATGGGGATTTTATGAGCCGCAAGAATGTTACACGCGGGATGATCACCTTGCATCCGGCCGGGATACCACACGGTCCGCACCCGGGTGCTGTGGAAAAAAGTATTGGCAAAAAAGAAACGGGCGAACTGGCGGTGATGGTGGATACTTTTCATCCGTTAATGCTAACTAAGCAGGCGTTGGTTATTGAGAATAGGGAGTATGTTATGAGCTGGGCGGAATAATGAGTCGCCAGTCGCCAGTCGCCAGTCGCCAGTCGCCAGTCGCCAGTCGCCAGTCGCCAGTCGCCAGTCGCCAGTCGCCA
>JBGSHT010000059.1:0-17165 GCA_041752135.1 Chitinophagaceae bacterium
CGTCTCGGATTGTTCCGTTAACACCATCCTGACGTTGCCCAGATGATCCTTTAGAAAATAATCATAGTAAAGCCGGTTGGGGGGAATCGGACACCTCGAACTATCTTGTGCCAGGTAACGTATACGACCTTCCTCGTGCGCGATAAACTGAAGCAGATCTGTGTAGTCCTTTCTCAAAGGATCAGCAGGAGTAATCGTCCTGCTCTCATAGACAGTTCCCCCAATATATTTTGTGGTTGTAGTGATGGTCCGTCCGGGTTCGCTGTAGTCAACAACCTGTTTCTGGAGTTTTGTACCACTGGCGTCATAGGTATAGGTGATGATCCCCTTATTGCCGCCACTTCCTCCGCTGGGAACTTTAACCGTCACCTGCTGTGGCAAATTGAGGTGATTATAAATAATGCCATCAGTTGTGGCATTGCCCAGGTCCTTGTTGTAGTCCCTCCTCATGTTTCCATTACCATCGTAGAGGTAATCTACCGTTGACGCTGTCTTATTGGAAACATTCGGATGATTTGACGAGGTTCTGAAATCCCCCAATTTCGTGGCCGCATCCTGGGCCGAATCTATTACGTTTAACAGCTTGTTGCTGTTAGCCTGGTAGATGTACCGGAGTTTATCAATAAACGTACTTCCGCTCAGCTTCCAGCCCTGCTGGTCCATTTTCCGGATTGGATTATTATGACAATGAAAATATCCGGAAAATGGACCAGCAATTAACTTAGAAAACTCTAACTGAACCTGGCACTTAAAAAAGGGGAGCTTACAATTAGACATGACCTTCCTTTTTCTGGTAACCGGTATATCCTATTTCAAAATACCAATACTTAAAACTTTGAAGTCAATAAGTATGCATTTCTATTCTTGGGAGTATATTATACGGCTGAGGAATGTTCAGCATACTTATTTGGTGCGTGGCAAAATATTAAAAGACTGCCATTTTAAGTACTTTATGAATGGCTTTTTTAGGTAAAAATTGCTATTTTTAGATGATATAATGTTCTTTGAAAATCAATACAGGCCTGTCTTAAGGAGGAAATCATTACTATCCGTTCGGGCTTACGATGGCGGGGATTAGCTCGAAAGCATTAAACAGTTCTCCCGAAAATAAATACAAGTTCAATAAGGGTTCCGAACTTCAGAACAAAGAGTTCTCTGATGGCTCAGGACTTGACTGGTATGCTACTCAGTTCCGCAGCTTGGATCCACAACTTGGAAGATGGTGGCAGGTTGATCCGAAGCCAAATATGTCTCAGAGCTTGTACTCATCAATGGGGAATAATCCCATTAAATTTAATGATCCATTTGGTGATACTGTTCGTGTTGATAATTCAATTACAGGAAATAAGCTTTTAAATTCTTCTTTTAATGCTTTTTCAAGAACCAAAGAGGGCCGTAAATTTTTAGCAAATTATGCTGCTAAAGGCCAGGCTATAGGAGGACATACATTTAAGAAAGATGGCAAGTATAGCAAACAAGGAGTTGACTTAAATTACAATTCCAAATCTTTTGATAAAGACAAGGGTGGAGAAACTTCTAAATCTATTGATGCCGCTGGGAGAGGACAGATAACAGTTTCAGTTAATTCAAACTTTTACGAAAAGACTGCAAATGGTTTGGTGGGTGAGGCTGTAGGAAAAATTGGTACGCTTTTTCATGAATCGTTTATACATGCTGATTTACACACAAATGATTTTCTTGATAATAAGCAATTTGATTATAGCAATATTGGTTCTTCAGTGAAAAATGCAGCTGGTGATTCAAGGCATTACCATCATTATAAAGTTTTACAGGACTTTGTCAACAAAGGGTATAATAGTGGTAATCTTTGGCCACATAATGCGTTTAACGGAATGAAAGAAATCAATGATGCATTAAAAGTTTACAAGTCTGATCAGGAAATGATAAACCAAATGTGGAATTATGATGGAGGCGTAGAGTTAGATGAAACCGGAAAGAAAAAACAATAAATATGAGAAAGGCAATACTTTTGATAGGGTTGTTTTTTGCAAATTGTAATGCAAATGAAAAATTGTTTAAACTCCATTTTGAGGAAATAGATTATACTTACGATAGTGGTTGGAAAGTTGCATATTCTATGAAGATTTACAAGAGCGGATTATTGATAGTAGGAGAAGGCAGATGGAGCAAGACATTTTATTCAGGAAAAATATCAGAAAGTAAATTAAAGGCTCTTGATAGTTTATTAATGCTTGCTCCTTTTAAGCAATATGATTCATTATATGAGGCCGAGAATGAAGACCAATCTTCCTATAAACTGGTAATACCAAACTTCAATAATGATTCAGTGAAAGTTTTTGTCTATGGAAATGCGGCTCCGAGGCTCCTTGATAGCATTTCTAATGTGTTGCGCAGTTTAAAGGAAAACACAGAGTTACACACCAAGGATACTACTCTTGTGTTTTTAAGCTTGCAGAATTTTTATCCGCTCCCTGTTAAAAAAACGGAGTAAATGCATAAAGCCAGGCTTTATGCATTTACGATGCGAACACTTTTTTTGCTTTATGCGATTGCAGAAAAGCATCGAGCATGGCGAATACATGAGCTTTATCTTCGGAACCCAGTTTTTGGATATCCATTATTTTATTGAGTACATTTTTTTCCAGGAGCAGATCTGAATTACCCACTAAATAATCCAGCGATACTTCCAGGGCTTCGGCGATGGCGGCGGCCATCTTAATAGAGGGTTTAACTTCATCACGTTCATAGCGGCCAATAACAGCGCCATGCACATCTAAGTTTTTAGCCAGTTCGTCCTGGCTCATTTTTTTGTTTTTCCTTACTTCCCCGAGGAGTTTACCGAATGAGGTTGACTTTATATTTGTTTCACAACTTGAGCTGGATTTTTTTCTTTCAATTGCCGCCTTTGAAATAAAAGTCGGCTAGGGAAAAGAAAAAAACATGTTATTTTTAAGGGATTAGAAAAAGTTCTTTGAATATGAAAAGTCGTTTCAAGTGAAAGTTGGCGGATAGTGAAATAGTTTTGCTAGTTACTATCCGTTCGGGCTTACTATGAGTGGGATTAGTTCCAAAGCATTATCGTTCGGAGGCCCTGAGAATAAGTTCAAATATAACGGGAAAGAAGAGCAACGGAAAGAGTTCAGCGATGGCTCCGGCCTGGATTGGTATGACTATGGTGCAAGGATGTATGATATACAGATCGGAAGGTGGCATGTCCCTGATTCTAAATCTGAAGCATACCCTTCTTGGAGCCCTAATAATTATGTACTTAATAATCCACTCAAGTACATTGATCCCAAAGGCGAAGATGTCTATCTCATAGTTTGGGGGTCAAGTGATGGCCAAGTCGGTCATACAGGAATTGCAGTTGACAATTATAAGACGGAGAAGTATAAATCAAAAGAGAAGTATAAAGACGAAAATGGTAGAACGCGCACGCGAATGGATGAAAAAGAACGCCAAGTAAAGGATGAAACAGTTACATACATGGACTTGTGGCCAGGAAATGATGGTGGTGTTGACAAGAATAATTTTGATAAAGATGTTAAAGCTAGCTACAACTCAACCATAACTACATTAGATGCACTGATAAATACTGATGTAACAGGCGAAGAAAGAAGGCCTCCAGACGGAGTTGTTCAGATTAAGACCGATGCTTCAACAGATGACAATGTCAAGAAAGGATTAACGGCTTTCAAAGAAGTAAATCCGGCATATAATGGACTTAAGTGTAATTGTTCAAACTTTGCCAAAGAGGGAGTACAATATGCGGCTCCTCCGGGATCACTTCTTTTAAATTATCGAGAAAAAATTGGCTCGTATCAGTCAGTAACTCCAAATCAACTATATAAAGCAACAATAGCATTGCCAAATACTGTTATATTGAAGGACCCCGGAACCAAAGTTAGCAAAGGCTTTGTGGAAGCAGTATCGGGTGGTGGAGTAAGGCAAAAAGTTGTAGAACAAAAAATTGATCATTAAGCTATGAGTATACGAACCTTTATGATACTATGCATTTTTTTATCATGTATTCAAGGTAAAAGAAATATAATCGATTCTCAAAAAGTGCGAGTTGTAAAAATTTATAGTTCTCACGAAGCATCAGACACCTTGGTGTTAGATGAAAGAGGGAAAATAGATATGATCATAGATGAAATAAATCGGAGTCGAAGTGAGCCAATAAAATTTTATTCAGCAACTAGTATTTTAATTATTTATAACGACAAAACAGAATTACTGATTCTAAGTAGTGGTACAGCCATTAAAGCAAATGGAAAGACTTATCGAATTCGTAAGTCAATCAATGACATTGTGCAAACTATTAAAACCTCGTCATGAAGCATATACCTGCTGTGTTTTTCAGTTGGCAGTGCTTAAATATCTTCAATGTGTTTTAATTAATTTTTTATCCTGCACTATCTTACCACTTGCACTCGGATTAAACTCAAATTGAGATTTCCTGAATACCTTAAAAGAAAATGGGTAAAAATGAAGTGTGAGCGAAACTGGCAAAATTGTCAACCTCTACTTGCGATTAGACATGACCTTCCCCTTATTCTGGTAAAAGATCACGAGAGTAACCGATGCTATCGAGACCGAGACCTTTACATATTTCTCCGATACTGTCCGCCCACTTCATATAAGGCATGTGTGATCTGGCCAAGGGAACAGTATTTGACCGTCTCCATCAATTCTGCAAAAAGGTTCCCGTTATCTACCGCAACAGCTTTAAGTTTCTGTAAGGCCTCTGCAGATTTATCAGCATTTCGCTGCCAGAATAGATCAAGATTTTTTATCTGCAGTTCTTTTTCTTCCGGTGTACTCCTGATCACTTCGCCCGGAATGATCGTAGGGCTACCTTTTTTATTGAGGAAAGTATTGACACCTATCACCGGCAATTCACCGGTATGTTTCAGGTTTTCGTAATACATACTTTCTTCCTGGATCTTATTGCGCTGGTACATGCGTTCCATAGCACCCAGTACGCCGCCTCTTTCCGTCAGCCTGTTAAACTCACTAAGCACAGCCTGCTCCACCAGATCAGTGAGTTCTTCAATGAGGAAGGATCCCTGGTTTGGATTTTCATTTTTTGCAGTGCCGAGTTCGCGATTAATGATCAACTGTATCGCCATTGCCCTACGCACACTTTCTTCCGTTGGCGTTGTGATCGCTTCATCATATGCATTTGTGTGCAGTGAATTGCAGTTGTCGTAAATGGCGTAGAGCGCCTGTAACGTGGTACGTATATCATTAAAATCAATTTCCTGTGCATGCAGGCTGCGGCCGGAGGTCTGAATATGGTATTTCAGCATCTGGCTGCGTTTGTTTGCCTTATACTTATATTTCATGGCCTTGGCCCAGATCCTTCTCGCCACACGCCCGATCACACTGTATTCAGGGTCCATGCCATTGCTGAAGAAAAACGAGAGGTTAGGCGCGAAATCGTCGATGTTCATTCCCCGGCTCAGGTAATACTCCACATAGGTGAATCCGTTGGAAAGGGTAAAAGCTAATTGTGAAATGGGATTTGCGCCCGCTTCCGCAATATGATAGCCGCTGATCGAAACACTGTAAAAATTACGCACTTCTTTTTCAATAAAATAGGCCTGCACATCGCCCATCAATTTCAGCGCAAACTCTGTACTGAAGATGCAGGTGTTTTGTGCCTGGTCCTCCTTTAAAATATCCGCCTGAACGGTGCCACGTACCTGCTTTAGCGCTTCGGCTTTTAGTTTTGCATAAACAGCGGCATCTAATACTTCATCTCCACTGACCCCCAGTAATTTCAGTCCAAGTCCATCATTCCCTTCGGGTAAACCATCAGGGGCTTCCGGGTTGAAATAAATTGGTTTTGTTTGTCCAGGATATTTTTGGCTGATCTTTTCAAGTACTTCCGGCCACTGATTGTTTTCGGTTATCCATTTCTCGCATTGCTGATCGATGGCAGCATTCATGAAAAAAGCCAGCAACATAGGTGCCGGACCGTTGATGGTCATGCTTACCGAAGTTTTAGGATCACAGAGATCAAATCCACTGTATAATTTTTTGGCATCATCCACTGTGGCGATACTGACGCCACTGTTTCCCACTTTACCATAAATGTCCGGCCTGATTGCAGGATCCTCACCATAAAGCGTAACCGAATCAAAAGCTGTTGATAGTCGCTTTGCAGGCTGACCAAGGGATACATAATGAAAGCGTTTGTTTGTCCTTTCAGGGCCGCCTTCACCGGCAAACATCCTGGTAGGGTCCTCACCTTCCCGCTTTAACGGAAAAACACCTGCCGTAAACGGAAAGTGCCCGGGTGCGTTTTCCTGGGCCTGCCAGCGGAGAATATCACCCCAATCCTTAAACCTGGGCAGGATCACTTTCGGTATCCTGGTGCCGGATAAGCTTATACTATACATCGGCTGACTGATCACTTTATCGCGTACCTTATACTGATATTGATCGGTCTTATAGGCTTCCAGTTTTTGCGGCCAGTGCGTGATCAGTTTTTTACTCACCGGCGTTAGCCTTTCAATGACCAGCTGGATCTCAGCTTCAATTTTTTTAACCAGGGCCTCATCAGCGGCGGATTTCAGAAAATCAAGTGTCCCCTGGAGCTGGTACCATTTGGTTGCCAATGCACTCTGGTGTTCTACCAGCTGATTATATTCCTGGATGGTTTCGGTGATTTCACTGAGGTAACGGACACGGGCAGGCGGAATGATCAACGAACGTAAGGTGGCGGAAGATTGAGTGATTTGTTTTTCTTCATTAAAAGAAATACCTGATTTCTCCTGCACCAGCTGGATGAGTTTTTCAAACAACTGGTTCACGCCGGGATCGTTGAATTGCGAGGCCATGGTTCCGATCACCGGAAGTTCATCATCTTTTGCTGTCCATAAAGCATGGTTCCTTTTGTATTGTTTGCGTACATCACTTATGGCATCCAGGGCCCCTGCTTTATCAAATTTGTTGATTGCGATGACATCGGCGTAATCAAGCATATTGATTTTTTCCAGTTGTGATGGCGCACCATATTCAGGTGTCATCACATACAGGCTGATATTGCAATGATCCAGTATACTCGCATCACTCTGGCCGACGCCTGCAGATTCGAGTATGATAAAATCATACCCGGCATCCTTGCAGATATCAATGGCTTCATCAACATAGGCACTCAGGGCCTTATCATTTTCACGGGTTGCCAGGCTGCGCATATAGGCACGGGGATGATGAATGGCGTTCATCCTGATCCGGTCACCCAGCAAAGCGCCGCCAGTTTTTTTCTTTGAGGGATCCACTGAAATAACGGCAATAGTTTTATCGGGAAAAGAAGTCAGAAACCTTCTTACAATTTCATCTGTGACCGATGATTTACCTGCGCCACCCGTACCGGTGATTCCCAATACCGGTTGACTTTTTTCATCATGCTGATGATTGCCGACTGGCGACTGCCGACTGGCGACTGCCGATTGATTTTCCGCGTTAGAAATCGCCCTCGCAATCTTCCGGATATCTTTCCATTCTCCTAATTGAAGTTGTCCGGCAAACTGATCCGGTTTGCCATTTACAGGAAAGTCGCATTGTTTCAATAGGTCTTCGATCATTCCTTCCAGGCCCATATGCCGGCCATCATCCGGTGAATAGATCCGTGCAATACCGTAATTGTGTAATTCAGAAATTTCATCGGGTAAAATGGTACCCCCACCACCGCCAAAGATTTTGATGTGGCCACAACCGTTTTGCTCGAGGAGGTCTTTCATATATTTAAAGAACTCCACATGCCCACCCTGGTAGGACGTAATGGCGATTCCCTGAACGTCTTCTTCAATGGCACATTCCACGATTTCCGCAACAGACCGGTTATGGCCCAGGTGTATGATCTCCGCCCCTTTGCTCTGGAGAATACGGCGCATGATATTGATGGCAGCATCATGTCCGTCGAAAAGGCTTGCCGCGGTAACGATGCGGATTTTATTTTTGGAAGTATATGGCATAATCGTAAACTAACAGTTGTTAGGGAGCAAAGGTATAAAAACAGAATGAGAGTCGGGAGTCGGGAGTCGGGAGTCGGGAGTCGGGAGTCGGGAGTCGGGAGTCGGGAGTCGGGAGTCGGGAGTCGGAAACAGCCAATACAATTTTTAAATACAAAACAGCCAAATTCATTTTGATGATGAATTTGTCTGTAGACTGCGGCTGTTTTTGGCGACTGCTGACTGGTTTTTTGCGACTGGCGACTTTTTAAAAATTATATTTCTTAATAAGCGCCAGCAATACCCCGTTTGTCCATCCAAATCCATCCTGCGAGGGATATTCTCCGCCACCTGCGTCCAGTTTAAGGTCGGTCACATTATACTTTTCCATGAGTTTGCCGGTACGGTCAAAAACCGTTTTATTCAGTTTCACCCAGCGTTCGGCAGACTGGCGGGATTCATCAAAATAACCATACTTTTCGAGGCCGATGATGGCGATCCATTGCAGCGGTGCCCATCCGTTTGGTGCATCCCATTGTTGCCCTGTTTGTAAGGGTGTGGTGAGAAATCCGCCATCTTTCAGCAGGTCACGTATAGCTGCCTTTTGCTGTTTATCTGCCCTGACCCTGTCGGCTACCTGAAAAAATAAGGGGAACATCCCCGACATATTTACCTGGTCATTTACTTTTTGGCTCTCGAAATTATAGTCGGCATAGATGCCTAAGGTTTCATTCCAGCAATATTGTTCAATGGCTTTCTTTCGGTCTTTTGCACGTTTATCATACTGACCGGCGAGGGCGTTATTTTTAGCAGTTACATCGGATTTGGCTGAAGTTAATTTTGAATACGCTGTTTTAAGGGTAAGTTCCAACTGATACATCAGGCAATTGAGGTCAACGGGCAGGAACTGTGTTGTCTGAATGGTTGAAATATTCTTTTTGTCGGCAAACCACCTGCTGCTGAAATCCCAGCCACTGGCGGCACCGGAGCGAAGGTGCCGATAAATTTCCCTGCGAATTTCATCGGCAGCTTTTTCTTTTTGTTTTTCGTTTTTGAATTCTTTGCCAGCGAGGACTGATTTCACTGCCTGCTCTGCCGTCTCCACATCCTGACGGTAACTCTCCTGTCGCGGAATATCCAGGTCGTCCCAATACCGGTTGAGCAAAGTTCCGTCAGCCAATTTTACAACACGCTGACTGGCGGAACCGGCTGCCAGCTTTTCTGAACCCATCATCCAGTACTGGTATTCTTTTTCCAAAGCGGGCAGGTAGGTGGCATATACGGCATCCCCTTTGATTTCAGCGAGCAGTTCAACCATCATTGCAAAGAATGGTGGTTGTGACCTGCTCAGGTAATATGACCGGTTCCCATTGGGTATGTGACCGTAAGTATTTATCATGAACGCGAAATTATTCACCATGTCTTCGATGGTTTTGGTTTCGCCGCTTTCCTTTAAACCAAGCATGGTAAAATAAGAATCCCAGTAATAGACCTCCCTGAATCTTCCGCCTGGGACAATGTATGGATTTGGTAAAGGCAATAATGAACTTCCCTCTATGGCTTTATCAGGGTTTCGTTTCAGTACGGTCCATAATGCTTGTATATGAGCCACAACATCTTTTTCCTTGGTGACATAGTTAAGCTGCTGGCTGGCAGGCATTTCGAAGTTATCTTCTGCAAATTTTTTCAGCGAAAAATCAGCCGGCATGGCTTTTTTAATTTTCTTATAATCCGCCATGATGGCCGACGGGGATCTTTTGGGTACCAGGTCCACAAAAGTTTTACCATCCGGGTAGATCTTAGCCATTTGAATATCGATGAACAGATCATCATAGATCTTGTCTGGGGTAGCCGGATTTTGTGAAAACCCCAAAGTGGCTATAAATATCAGACTAAACATGAAAAAGTATCTCATATGGAAGAATTTCGGTCTTAAGTTAACTGAACTTTTGGAAAGCACCCCCACGTTTTGAAAACATACTCACCCTTGGAGGGTTCTGGACCCTTGGAGGGTTCTGGACCCTTGGAGGGTTCTGGACTCTTGGAGGGTTCTGGACCCTTGGAGGGTTCTGGACCCTTGGAGGGTTCTGGACCCTTGGAGGGTTCTGGACCCTTGGAGGGTTCTGGACTCTTGGAGGGTTCTGGACCCTTGGAGGGTTAATTGTTAAAATCGGGTAGTTTCACGATGAAATGATTTCCAGCTATGCCAAAACTCCTGGTATGCCGTCACTTTTATCAAGCTAAGTGTTGTATCAATCCCCTTTCCATCGAGACGGAAACGTTTTTCACCCAGCATTATAGTGTCATTTTCTACTTTGACACTGCCTTTTAAACCGGCTTTCTCATATGCAAAAAAGCTACTTGAATCGGCTGCCAGAAAAATAAAAATTTCCTTACCTGCCAAAGTATCTTCAATAAGCATTTCTTTTTTTAACTGGTTCCAGTCATATGCCCTGGTTTGCCCTCCGGCTTTAACACCAACTACCCAGGATTTTTTCTGCCATGACAGACTATCCGTGCCAGTTAATTTTCTTCGACTCAATCCTTTTTCATAATTAAAAAGAGTGTCATAGGATGATGCAAAAGCAGGATCGGCCTGCATGATCTTAGAATTTGGATACAATACAAGCCAGGTTGCCAATGTAGTTTGTGTACTGTAGATTTCAGGTAAAGTTACACCCTTGAGTTTCCCGGTTACTGCCTCACCGGTTGCCTGCCTCCACCAGCTTTTAGTTGATTGATCTTCAAACATAGCATTGAATAAATCCATTCCAACCAGTCTGAATTTTTCATTATGGCCATTTATCGTTGGTTCATACACACGACCTGTTCTGCAAACTGTACAATAAGTAATCAATGCAGGCTTCCCTCCAATACTATCCATCACCTGGTGATGATATCCTAAGAACTGAATGGGATATGCTTTGGCTTCATCATTAACCACTACACCAATAACGAGCCGTTGGGAATCAATTTTATTTTCATTTGCCTTTGCCATTATTATTTTAGAAGGCTGATAAAACATATGGTCTGCAGACATTTGAAAATTAATTACATAAATTACCAGCGCAGTTAAAATGATAAGAGCAGAAGGAATCCATTTCCTTTTCCAGCCTGATTTAATTAAGCCAAAAAGTAAAAGAGACAGAAAAAATATCCTGAAAAACCAACGCCACGTATAAAAGAAATATGCAGCATCTAAACTTTTCATCTCCTGGCTTCCTGGCATAGGCATGATAAAAAATACATTGGCTATTTCAAAGAGAATCAGCCCTGATACACCAATAATAAAAAGTGATTTTGCCTGTTTCATATGCAATTTGTAATGACTAATTAAATTATTCGAAATTGAAATTAGATTTCTAAAAAAAGGCCGGCGAAAGTTTTAATTTCAGAAAAGAGAAAACACCGTGAAGAATCACGGCGTTTGTTGTTTATGACCCTTAATTTATAAATCAACTACTTTACTGTTGTTTGATTACCTCATTATTTCTTTCAGATCTTAAATCCGAAAGTCATATAAAATGACCTCCCATCCGATGGCCAGATACCCGGATCAGGATAGAAAGTCGGGCGCTTTGTGAAATATTGCTTATCCATTAAATTATTCACCCCTGCTTTTAATTGAAAATATTTTAAGAAGTGAACAGAGAAATCAATATCCCAGAGCCCATATGCTGGCACAGGACCTTTAGATCCATTTGCCGGCGGTACTTTTGTGTTTAAAGGATCGGAAAAAGATTCACTTACATAACTATACAGAAGTGAACTGCTGATATTTTTATAAAAAACGCGTAAGCCATTTCTGGAGATCCATGTTGGCGCAGCCTCCAGTTTATTGCCAGAAATATCTACATTTTTATTCCCTGTCACAACAGTCCCTTTGGCATATCGGGCATTCATCCAGGCCGTGGATGTGAAAACAGAGAGAGAAAAATTATTCTTTCCTCTTAACGGAACTGCTTCAAGGTAAAACTCTACACCATCCGTTACAGAATTACCCGTATTAGTTCTATAATTATAAGAATCCCCATTAGCGTCTTCCAATACCATACTGCCGACCCGGTTATTATATCTCAAATGGAAATAAGAAACATCATAACTAAACATTCCTTTCCACTTACCATTGAGCCCGGCTTCAAAATTATATCCATATGCATCTTTCAGGGCCGGATCAATTACTTCCAGCGAAGTGGCAGGTATCACATCCTTAAATATTACGGGCCGATATGCCTGGCCGAAACCGGCATAGAACCTGCTGTTATCATGTAAGCGATATTGGGTACTGATACCAAACAATGGAAATTGATGTTTGATCAACAACGGTAAATTTGCAGAATCATAATAAGAAATTCTCCCAACCATATTGGTTTCACCAGATTCCAT
Source organism: Chitinophagaceae bacterium (assembly GCA_041752135.1). Lineage (GTDB taxonomy): Bacteria > Bacteroidota > Bacteroidia > Chitinophagales > Chitinophagaceae > Pollutibacter. Next base: position 12,330 of record JBGSHT010000059.1, read on the forward strand.
TCTTACTCCCGGTGAAATAGTCCATGCCGGGTTCAGGTAAAAAATATTCTCGGCAAAGAACGCCAGGTTTTCCGTTTTGAAATGAAGGTCCCTTCCCCATCCTGGTGTAACCAGGCTCAGGTCATAGTCACTTCCTGTAGTGCCTTTCCCTTGCTGCCTGCGATGCAGATCGTTATGCATATACTGAATACCTGCAGACAATACAGATTTTACCTTGCCCAATGAATAATTGTGCCTGATTCGCGCTTCAGCAGTCAGGCTATTGAAATCATCAATATCCACCTGCCTGTTTTTATACTGATTTGTTACTGTGTTGATGGTATCCTTTGCATCAGCAAATCCTATAAACTGCACACTGTTCCGTGTTCCCAAAACTCCTGATACGGAAATCTGCATCAGTGTATTTGACCCCAATTTCCATTCCGCAGCGACAGATGGTATGTATATGTCCGGGCTGTACCAGTTCCTTGACCGTGTTGATTGCCGAGGATCTGCCATAAACATGGAATCACTCAACGGTCCAGGTAATTGAGTGATATACCGTGTATGTCCAATTTCGGCCCTTAATAATAACTTATCATTTGCCTGGTATGCTACCGAAATAAACTGTCCATCGAAATCAGAAGATGCATTCTTTCTGAATCCTTTTGAAATCCTTTTACTGAAATATCCCGAATAAGTCCATTTCCCTGACTTTCCACTTAAAGCATTATATGTACTGAAAAGCCCGTAAGATCCTGTTGTAGTCATATTCTCATAACTCAGTGGTTTTGTACTATCAGGCTTTTTTGTCACGTAGTTAATCATGCCGCCAAACTGAGCGCCATATTGCAAAGCTGCAGTGCCGCGGATCAATTCCACTCTTTCAATGGATTCCATCGGCGGGTTAAAATGACTGGCCGGGTAGCCATACATATCAGAATTCGTAATAACTCCATTATGCCGGATATTGAACTCCCAGCTGCGATGCGGATCAAGTCCGCGGGTGGCAATATTCACCTGGTTTCCAGAACCATCCATGTCATAAACAAAAGCTCCCGGCACTTTTGCAAAAAGCTGGCGACCGGTTTTCAATGCAATATTGGCATCAGCATTACTGATGTTGATGATTTCATTTTTCTTTCCCGCTGTGAGCAATGTCCCGGAAACGTCTGCCATACGTTGTACGGATGTCAACGGATCATTTTTCCCCCATATCCTTACAGCAGCCATTTCCGGGATGAATTTTTCAAGTACTATATTTATTTCATTTACCAGATTCGTTGAATCGATAATTACCGATTTCTCACGATAACCAGTACCTGACAATTCAATGGTAAATCGGGCAAGTTTAATATTACTTATTTTAAACCGGCCAGATTCATCTGTAACTGCTCCCTGTTTAGTTTCAGGAATAATAACCGAAACACCTACAATTGCCAGGCCGAATTCATCTTTTACAAATCCGGCAATTTGAAATAAATTTTGCTGGGCAAACCCATTAAATTCGCCCAGCATAAGAATAGTAAAAACGAAAAATCCAATCAATTTGTACTTCATTTTATTTCTACATTTTTTAAAAGCGAATAGCCATGCCAATATTCACTGCATAATTTGCAAATGCAGCATCCCCCTGCGCATACACGCCGGTCTTTTCAGTCCTGATCTTATCCGGTACACTTTGTGTACGGTTTCTTTTCAGTGCCACAGGAACAAAAGTATACAGCGTAACTTTTTTAACCTGGTAAGTAAGTCCGGGTTCTATGGATACAACATAGCCCGGCCTGCGAAAACCATTGCTGCCGCCAATGAGATCAAATACAGGTATACACTCTTTACGTACCCCGGCAAATGCAGTAAAACGATTCACTGAAAAATTAATGCCACCCCTCAGCATATACTGATCGGGTACGCTCATAATATTACTGCCAAACGATATACTGGCTGCAGAAGGAATACCGCCTCTTGCAGTGGAAACGCCATTCTGTTCACGGGGATTAGCGAGATAATAAAAATTTGCATACGCACTCAGCTTACGTGAAAAAATATAGAAAGCATTTATCTCTGCAGTGATCCCTGTACCACCATCCCCCAATTGAATCGATTGATCAACAGGACCAAGTATTTTCAAAGAATCATTCTTAACAAAATAATCCTGGTACCTGTAATCACCGGTTGGCAGTTTCAATCCCAAACCTGCCTGAACATTCCATTTTGTATGTTTTGCAGGATCGATTATCCACCGGTAAACCGCAAAACGTATATCCCCTAATCCGAATGAATGCGTGCTGTGCCTGCCTGAAGGGCCTGCCGAATTACCCTCATGTTCGTATAAAGAGGAGCGGGTGTTGTTGACAATCGGGATATTGATGCCAACAGACCATTTGCGGTTTAAATTTTTAGCCAGAAATAAATCCATATTATACGTATGATTGATAACCTCCGTTCCGTTTTCAACTCTTTCGTGTTGTTCTTCAGTTCCCACAAAATGCTTATAAGACTCGAAATACCGGTTGTTGATATTCAGCAACCAGCCGGAGGAATCGCCACTCTCAGCAGGTCTCATGCAGGATGCGCCTCCGGTACCCCTGATGGCAACACAGCCCTGCGAAAACGAATGATTAGCCATTGACAGTAATAAAGCAATGGACATAGCAATGCTATATGATAACTTTTTCATTTAGTAATGGTCTTAGTGTGTGAATGAATGCGCTGCCTTGCTACAAAAGGCAGCGTTTTAAAAGCTTACTTTTTCATCTTCAGTCTTCCAACGATATGTTCGCCTAACTTCTTACCCGACTTATTTCCCTCATCCAGGTCAAAACGAAAATGAATCCCCCCATAAAGACGTGATATGTTGGCTTCCAGCGCTGCATCCCGAAAAGATTTTATCTCACGGTTGGCAATCCCAAATTCCAGTAAGGAAGTATCCGTGAACGTGAGTTTATCACCAAAATATTCCGTCATTACTTCTGCTGCAGCGGCTGATATGGTAGAATGCCCACTGGTATAGGAAGGGAAAGGTGGCGTCTGGATATATGGCCTCCATTCCTGGTCGATGGTTGAATTGATCACGGTTTCAGGCCGGATATAATTGCTGCGGTATTTTTCTTCCCAGCAACTGATAAATGCGTCAAAAAGCGCAATCGCTGTTTTCGCATACGCAGCAACGGTAGTATTGAAATCCGCATTTGCCTTTTTGGCGCCAATTCCGGTTATATTCATCCAGTGACCTGCAGGTGAAAACTTCTTGGTGGCAAACATTACATGCCCGGTGACATTCATCTTAAATGGGTTATCGTCCCAGAAGTCTGCGATATGTTTCTGTTCGTCGGTGAGACTGTCTCCTATGTTTTTCACTTCCATTAACGCCTTGTAAAAAACACTGTTCTTATCCTTCATATTAAACGGAGGCGGAGGAACAGGGTTGAACTGCGATGCGGAATCCATCACCATGGGACGGATCTCCATCCAATGTGGTTCAAGCGCAGTTGCATACATAGGTGGCGTTGGTACATACCTTCCCACAGAATCGATGATGTTATACCGTGAAGCGCCGCGCGTGGCGTTGTAGTTGTCCCCTTTGCTCCATTCCAGGATTGCCGCAGCTATAGCATCAGAAAAGACCTTTGTATTCTTCAATACCGATGAAGGCATGCCTGCACTGTCTGCCATATGAGTGAGTTCTTCATAATAGCTCATCATACTTCCTTCCGGAAAGGTTACCGCATTGCCTACTTTGATAAAAGCCAGCATTGCGGCCATCTGAAAGTCAATACCAGCCTCATTTGGTTTGGGCATTTGCGGCATATGCTTTATCTGTCCGGCCAGGGTTTGCAGGGCAGGATCCCCTGCTGCAATGCATTCATATGCGGCAATGGTAGCATAGGTATAATTGCGTGCTGCAACCATTGGTGGAAAATTATTTTCCAGTACGATATTATTGAGACTTTTAACGGTCTTGCTGAATACTAAAGGGTCATTGGTCAATTTGATATAGGACTTATCCTGATCATTGCTGCAGGCAGCAAGAGCAGTTGCCAGGCAAATGAATGCCACAACTTTATACATGGGAGCGATAATAAAAGTGAAAAATAGAATGTAGAATGCTATCTGATCAGGAGATCAGTTCCGGTGGTTCAGCCGCCGTGGGCTGGTATACTGAAAGTATCTCCGGGCTCTTAATATGGCAATGTTCGATAACGGGTATCTGCGGACCAGCAAAGGAAAAATCATTTTGATCCGGTATATATTCTGCCATGAAAATTTTAACCGGCTTTACAGGGAGCGGAAGATTTTTACCGCTTTCTGTTTGCTGCATATCATTTACCAGGGAGAAGAATGTTTCCCTGGCATTGAACAACTTCATTTTGTCCGTATTGGGAATACACATCAATATGAGGGTGTCATTCTGCAGTTTGCGTTTTACATAATTATAGTGAACGCCGGCAATCTGGATCTCGCCATCATATCGCTCAAAATCCTGCCAGTTGGTATGATAAGGAAGATTTACCGGCACTTTTACTTCTATCAGGTCTTTATCATCATATTCAGACCGGTCTATCCGGGCAACCATCTGGTTACCCATATTACTCTCTAAATTACTGAATACCAATCTGTAACCACCAAGGTTAAAGAGATGGACTCCCAGTAATAATATGGCCAGAATTTTTCTCACGCAGTTAAGTAGACAATAAAGATAGGGGTTTCGCTGCAAAAATAGTCGGGAGTCGGGAGTCGGGAGTCGGGAGTCGGGAGTCGGGAGTCGGGAGTCGGGAGTCGGGAGTCGGGAGTCGGGAGTCGGGAGTCGGGAGTCGGGAGTCGGGAGTCGGGAGTCGGGAGTCGGGAGTCGGGAGT
>JBGSHT010000060.1:0-14669 GCA_041752135.1 Chitinophagaceae bacterium
CTGTTAAAACTTTTCCCTGCATACCTGAGTCCCTGTTGAGTACCGGAGCTCGTCCACTCTTCCAGTATGACACAACTATCAAGCATAACCGAAATTTTACTGTCGCCGGCCTTTTGATTGTTTTTGCCAAAGGCTTCCCAATGGCCAATCCAGAAATCAAACTGGTGGTATACATCTCCCGAACAGGGCAGCCTGCGCTGTTGCTGTGCCATGGCAGTTGATAAAAACATAACCTCACAGATCAAAATGAAACACTTCCTTATAATCGCTTTTCCCATTTGGCCAGGTTTATTGTTCCCTTTTATATCAGGAGGCAGGATTTGCCTTATCATTCATTTTACTAAACGCCGAGTCTACAGGCTCCCATAGTTCAATTTTATTTCCTTCAGGGTCCATGATCCAGCCGAATTTTCCGTATTCATAAACCTCCATTTCTCCTATGATCTGAACGCCTTCTTCTTTTAATGCAGCCAGCAGGGCTTCCAGGTTTTCCACCCGGTAATTGAACATAAAGTCTTTTTCACTTGGCTGAAAATACGTCGTGGTTTTTTTAAAGGGACTCCAGACAGTGGATCCTTTTTCATCTGTTCCCTCTTTACCCCAGGTAAAAACAGCGCCATGCTGGTCCTGCATACCAATACCAAGGTGCCTGGCATACCAGGTACGGATCATCTCGGGATTCTCCGATTTAAAAAATACGCCGCCGATACCGGTAACTCTTTTCATGCTTTTCTTTTCAAGGTAAGATTATCTCCATAATCCAATAATGGCTCCCATCAGGGTTAAGGCAACAATGCTGTACCCGCCATTGATAAAGATCAGCCTCCAGCTCCGGTGTTCAAAAAGGCTGTGTACCGCCACAAAGCAAAATACCCAGATGCCGGCAAGAAAACCTGCTGTTGCACCCCAGGCAATATCAGTCTTTTGTGCGCAATTTCCGGTACACTCGACTGGTGTGTCTGCCAGGAACATGCCCAGATTAGCCGCTGCAATCAGGGTAAGAATGAAGGCCCAACCGAAGATTTTAGCTTTATTCCCCTGCCTGATGGTTTCCAGGGAAAGGTTATTGTCTTTCATCCAGGCATTCCCAAATAAAGTGGGAGAATACCAGATTCCACCTACAACAAATGCAGAGATACCGGCAACTAAAACGGCTAACCAGTTGATCGAGCTCATGTCCATATTTATGATTTGAGGGTTAAAATGATACTTTGTCGAATCTAATTCCTAATTTATGGATGAAAAAATAAACAGGAACGAAGTTGGAAAAAGAGGCGACGAAATGGATAACAGATCAACAGAAACCGGATGCATCTATCCGTTTAAATGATATTGGCTTCCGCCTGATCCTGATCCCTTTTTTCGGGATTGCCATTCCCAATATGTCAGGGATGATCGACAATGCTATGTTTACACCCTGGATCCTTAAATTCAGTTATCTGTATACGATTGGTATTTCGTTTGTTGTCTGGCAGGGCAACCGCTTCCTGCTTTTCACCCTAAGAAGTTATTTCAACTGGTTCAATAAACCCATCCGAAAGATCGGGGCGCTGTTGCTGACCATACCTTTTTATACGATCCCCGTTACGGTATTAATGCTGGTGGGCTGGTACAGGATCTTTCAGAAGGGCATCGTTAACTGGGATAAGCTGGGATTGACCACGCTCATCATCATGATCGCTGTACTGTTCATCGTACATGTATACGAGACCGTTTTCCTGGTCAAGGAAGCCGAATCAGAAAAGGTCATGCGTGCACAAACGGAGAAAGCCAAAGCCGAAGCAGAACTCGAGGCGCTTAAGAACCAGATCGATCCGCATTTTATTTTCAATTCATTGAATACTCTTTCTCATCTTATTGAGGAAGATCCGCTGAAGGCCCGCCGTTTTAATGATCACCTCGCTGATGTCTATCGGTATATCCTGCAGAATAAGGCCCGGGATCTTGTTTTGATCCGCGAAGAAATAAATTTCCTTAACGATTATTTCGCCCTTTTAAAAATCCGTTTTGAAGAGGCTGTACAGCTTCATTTACATATCGCAGAAAACCAGCTTGACCAATTCCTGATCCCGCCGATCTCATTGCAGGTGCTGGCAGAAAATGCCATAAAGCATAATGAATTTAATGATGGAAACCCGTTGATTATTAACATCCGGCTGGATATGGATGAACTGGTGGTACAGAATAACCTGCGTAAAAAATGGTTGCGAAAAGTTTCTTCAAAAGTGGGCCTGCAGAACCTGGAGGAACGATATAAACTAACCACCAATAAGTCGATAACCATCCGGCAGAATAAACAGGATTTTATTGTCTCCCTTCCTGTATTAAGGATCGCCTGATGAAGCATACCGTCTGATAAACTGGATGTATGAAATTTATTATCATAGAAGATGAAAAGCCGGCGGCGGAAAAACTGCAAAAAGCGTTGCGGAAGATCGACCCTGGACTGGAACTTGTTACGGTCCTGAGAAGTGTAAAAGAATCTCTCGATTGGTTCCGGGAAAAACCGGTACCAGATTTGATATTCATGGATATTGAACTTACGGATGGCTCTTCCCTGCAAATATTTGATGAGGTTGTCATCAGCTGCCCGGTAATATTTACCACTGCCTATGATGACTACTGGCAGGCTGCCTTTGAGCACAACAGTATCGATTACCTGCTAAAACCAATACGGGAAGAAAAACTTCAATTGGCGCTGTTTAAATATGATAAATTAAAGCAATACTTCGCGGAGCATTTAAAAGAGCTTAGCGATTTCACAAAGAATCCACAAACAGATGCTTACAAAAAAAGATTCCTGGTAAAACTGGGGGCAGATTATATAAGCATAGCAACAGCAGACATCGCTTATTTTTATGCAACCCATAAGCTAGTTTGCATGGTTGAAAAAGGTGGCCGGAAATTTATACTTGACCAGTCTCTGTCAGACATTGAAAAACAACTTGATCCAGGCCTTTTTTACAGGGTAAACCGGAAATATATCTTACAAATGAATGCCATCAGGCGTATCAGGTCATACCCCAAAAGCAAATTAATAATCGAAGTATCCCCGGCCGCTGCGGAGGAAATCATTGTGAGCCAGGAAAACGCCATGGCTTTCAAAGCATGGATGGGAAAATAAAACCAATACCGGATTTAATTTCGCCGATGACAACGTGAAAAATTACATTTTTAACCCTCTATGAAAATTGACCATTTGGAGGACAGATATTTTACTCCTGTGAGATAAAAAAATCATTGTAACTTGCAGCCTGTTTAATAAGGATTATGGAATACAATAAAATTATTTCGGTTACCGGTCTTCCCGGTCTTTTTGAGTTGGTAAGCAGCAAAAACGATGGTGCACTAGTGCGTTCGCTGGAAGACAAGACAACCAAATTCGTTTCCAGCAGGGTACATAATTTTTCTCACCTGGAAAGTATTGAGGTATACACGCAGGCTGATAACGTTAACCTGGTGGAGATTTTCGACGCCATGGGAAAATCAGCAGAGAGTCTGCCTGATGAAAAAGACGCAGCTGCTGTCAAAAAATATTTTGAAACTGTATTTCCTGAAATAGACCTTGCACGGGTTTATAACAGTGATATGAAAAAAATGATCCGCTGGTTTGGCATCCTCAAATCCAACGGTATTGAAATTAAACTTGCCGAACCAGAACCGGATGCTGAAGAAGTGGAAGCTGAAGAAATAAAAGATGTTGCCGTAGAAAAGAAGGCGCCAAAAGAAAAAAAGGAAGCAGCTAAAAAGCCGGCCGCAGAAGAAACTGTCAAAGAAGAGGCTGTACCTAAAGCTAAAAAAGCCGCTGCGCCTAAAAAGAAAAAAGACAAAGAATAAAAATTTCTTCTCTCATCATAATCCGGCAACAGAATATGAACATCCGTGTTTCTTTTCTGTTTTCGGATTTTTACTTTAACCACTATGAAGTATTCTGCAGATATCAAAAAAATCGAACGTCATTTCCTGCCTGCCGATTTCAACATTACGGATTGGGCAACCCTTGAACCTTTTTTCCGGGAATTGGCAGAGCGTCCGCTGGCATCACGCGAAGACCTGGAAAAATGGATGAAAGACATTAGTGAACTGGAAGCGGTGGTAAGTGAAGATGCCTGCTGGCGGCAGGTTCGCATGACATGCGATACAGAAAATAAAGCGCTGGAAGAAGCTTTCAATTTTTTCTACATGGAGATCCAGCCAAAGATCCAGCCTTATGGAGATTTACTGAACCGCAAACTGGTTGATTGTCCCTTTACCAAAGAACTCGACCCGCAAAAGTATTTTACCTATCTCCGCTCCGTTAAAAAAAGCATTGAACTTTTCCGTGAAGAAAATATTCCCATCCAGGCAGAACTGAGCGTGTTACAGCAGCATTATGGCAGCATAGCAGGTAAAATGACCATCGAACAGGATGGCAAAGAGTTTACCCTGCAACAGGCTGCTAAATTCCTGGAGAACCCCGACAGGAATATCCGGGAACAGGTTTATCGCAAGATCAATGAAAGGCGCCTGCAGGATAAACAACCGCTGCATGACCTGTTTGGCCAACTTGTAAACAAAAGGCACCAACTGGCATTGAATGCAGGTTTTGCCAATTACCGGGATTATAAATTTGCCGAAATGGGCCGCTTCGATTATACTCCCGCAGATTGTTTCCAGTTTCATCAATCAGTTGCTGAACATGTTGTCCCCCTGGTAAATGAGATATATACGGCACATGAAAAAAAACTGGGTATTTCCCCTTTACGTCCATGGGATACTGAGGCAGAACCAGCAGGAATTGAACCATTACGTCCCTTTAAAGACGGAAAGGAACTCCTCGACAAAACAATTGCATGTTTCAATAAGCTGGATCCATTTTTTGGAGATTGCCTGGTAAAAATGAATGAATTAAAACACCTCGACCTGGATTCCCGCAAAGGAAAAGCACCGGGCGGTTATAATATGCCTTTGTCTGAAAGCGGCGCACCTTTTATTTTTATGAATGCCGCCGGACAAATGTCTGATGTTACAACCATGGTCCATGAAGGCGGGCATGCAGTACATTCCTTTTTATCACACCCACTGGAATTGAGTGCTTTCAAAGAATATCCTACCGAAATGGCTGAAGTGGCCAGCATGGCTATGGAACTTTTCAGCATGGATCACTGGGAGGTGTTTTTTAATAATGAATCAGACCTGAAAAGGGCAAAGAGGCATCAGCTTGAAAGAGTTATCACCATATTCCCCTGGATAGCCACGATCGACAGTTTCCAACACTGGATTTACGAACATCCAAACCATACAGAAGCAGAACGTACGACTGAGTGGGTGAACATACTCAAAAAGTATTCTTCCTCGTCCATAGATTTCAGCGGGTTAGATAACTATCGGGAAATCAGCTGGCAACGTCAGTTGCATCTCTTTGAAGTACCGTTTTATTATATCGAATACGGCATTGCACAACTTGGAGCTATAGGCATGTGGAAGCAATATAAAGAAAACCCCAGGGCAGCCATTGATAACTATACACTCGCACTGAGCAAAGGCGGAACACAAACCCTGCCTGAGCTATATAAAACAGCAGGACTTTCCTTTGATTTCACCCCGGAAAAAATCAAAGAGTTAATGGATATGGTAAGAGATGAATTGCAAAAACTTTCTTAAATACCACTATTAGGGTATATGGGTTTTTTGTACTGGTTTAGTAGTAACATTATATTTGGGCTATAAAAATATTATCATTTGATATAAAAATGCTACTAATCAGAGCCTTAACCAAAGTCCCGGTGTTTCTACAGCGGGGCTTTCTTTTTGGGAGGTGCGAAGTAAGAGGTGCGAGGTACGAGGTACGAGGTGCGAGGTACGAGGTGCGAAGTGAGAGGTTATCTATTTGATTTTGCCGTTTTAGAACTGGCAGAAAAAATTGCAGTTAACTCATTGGCTTCTTTGAATAAAAAATGGCTTTTTTCAGGATCAGCGATATTAAGATCAATTATCAGATCTATCCAATAACAACATTCATCCGCTTCCTCTTGTGCTATAGCCAATTTGGCAATAAAATCTGCTTTGCTTTTTGCTCGTAATGCAGATCGATAATTTGCGCCAACAGATGTTGCAGAACGAATTAATTGACGGGAAAGAATGGAAGAGGTTGTTGAAAAGGGGATTAACTGAAGCATCCTGATTGTATTCAAGGCAAATTCTTTGGTTCTTCGTTTCAGATCTATCATTTAACAAAGATCAAAGGATATATTTTATCAAACTAAGTGAAAACACCCGGCTAAAAGATATTTTTCCCATAGTTTTACGCTTTTCACTTCGTACCTCGCACTTCGCACTTCCTACCTCGCACCTCATCCACAGTTCTTACATACCCCATTCACAACCATATTTATCTGGTTTGCATGATATCCAAGGGGCAGATTGATAGAGGGTACATGTATCTCATCCATGCAGGTGGTAGTACCACAGATCTCACAAACAAAATGTATATGGTTGTCATGATGATGCCCTTCTTCGCAATCTTCTTTGCATAAGGCGTATTTGATGGAATTATCCGTAGTGGGAATGGTGTGGATGATACCTTTTTCCATAAAGGTCTGAAGGGTACGGTAAACCGTTACCCGGTCATATTTTTCTGCTGTCTTTTCTTCCACATCATGGTGTGCCAGTGCTGATCCCGCCTGGATAAATATCTCGAGGATCTTCCTGCGACTGTCGGTTACACTGAGCTGGCTCCTTTTCAATAAGTGCACGATCTTTTCTTCCACAATAATGCTGCTGTTCACGTAGGTTTATTTTTCATTAATGAGCAATCTTGTATCCCTGATCAGCTGCTGAACCTCTTCCTGTTTCAGTCCGTCATAGATCCCCCTCACCTGGCCATTACGGTCAACCAGGGCAAAAAACTGGGTATGTATAAACTGATCGGCGATATTCTTACTGCTGTTTTCCTGATTGTCTAAAAGGTAGCTCTCCCTGGCCGTTTTGTACAGGTTTTCCTTGCTTCCGGTGAGAAACCACCAGTTTACTACAGAGGCGCCCATTGAGTCTGCATAGTGCTTCAGCCTGGCCACAGAATCCGTTTCCGGATCAACCGTATGGGAAAGAATCATAAAATCTGGCTCTTTTTTCAGTTCCTCATATACAACCTTCATATTTCTATTCATCTTTGGACAGATCCCCTTGCAGGTGGTAAAAAAGTACTCCGCGATATACACTTTGCCCGGAAGGTTCTTTTCCGAAATCATTTGTCCATCCTGACGCTGAAATGAAAAAGGCCGCACAGTGCTTAAAACAGGCAGTTTTTCCCTGGCAAAATCAGTTGTTGACATGAGCACGATATAAAACGTTGTAAGTAAAACACCAAAAATCCCCAGGTACAGCCACGCCTTTTTTGTCATAATAAAAATAATCTGGATACAAAATTACAAAGCTGGCAGCAGTAAAACTAAAACCAGTTGATGTTTGCAACTTTGTTGCAAAAGATATATCTTTGCATTTCAATATTTGTAATGTTCAGGATAAATTATGATGCGTTGGGTATCGCGGCCTCTGTTGCCTGCGCTATTCACTGTGCAGTATTGCCGCTGGTATTGACCAGCCTGCCTGTATTTGGGACCAATATCATTGATCACCTGGGATTTGAATACATGATGATCGTACTGGCCATGGGCATTGGCTTTTATTCATTGTGGCATGGTTACAGGAAACATCATCATAGTTTAATGCCTTCTGCCATTTTCAGTGCAGGCATCATCCTGTTGTTCCTGAAACAGATTTATCATGAACACCAGGTATTATTTCTGATCCCGGCAGTATTGGCCATTGTTATTGCCCACCTGCTGAATTACAAACTCTGCCGGAAAGCAAATCATTGCCATGCAGGTGATTGCAGGCATAACTAAGAATCGCTGTGATTACTTTGCGACCACTCTTTCTTTGCGGTTAAACTATTTCACTCTTTCCAAAACAAAAGTACCCAGTTTTATTCCTTGAGCCCTGCCGTTTGCAATTGACGACCTGAAGTGTATCCCGCCGTATAACCTGCTCATACAAGCCTCTTCTGAAGCTTTCATAAAAGATGGAAAGCTCCTTTGAATACCAATATAGGGCAACTCGTAATCATCAGTAAAGGCGAAGTTCTCACCAAACTGCTTTTCAAGAACTGTAGCAACAGAAGAAGAAACCACGCTATGGCCGCTGGTATATTCGGGAAAAGGCGGTGTCTGTAACAAAGGCTGCCAGTTTTTATCAAAACTTTCATTTATAACTGTAACCGGGCGGATATATTCGCTCTTGAATTTTTCATCCCAGCAGGAAATGAAAGCCTCATACATGGTTATGCCAGACATGGCATAGGCATAGGCAGATTTTACAATATCGGCATTGGTTTTTTCACAAGCTATTGCGGTGATATTCATCCAGTGCCCCCCCGGACTGGGCTTTTTATTGGCAAACATCATATGACCCTTATGGGTAACCGCAGCAGCATTATCATCCCAGAAGCGTGCGATATTCTTTTGTTCCTCTGTCAGCACATTTGTTGTATCGATCACTTCCTGTACTTCTTTATAAAAAGCAGAGCCTGGCTTCAGGTCATAAGGAGGTGGCGGAACCGGCCTGAATTGCGTGGAAGAATCCATGACCATCGGCATTATTTTGGTCCAGAATGGCTCAATCGCATCGAGATAGTCTGGTGGTGTATTTTTCCATTTTCCCTGCAAACCGCTTGGTGTATACCTATCCATGCCTCGTGTTTCCTTATACTGGTCCTTAGTGGCCCTCTGCCAAATGGCACTGGCAACTGCTTCTCCAAATGCAATGGAATTATCATAGGTCTCCTGGTCAATCCCTGTTTCCTTCAGCTCTTTTAATAGCTGTTCCATGGTGATTCTGGAAGAGTCCTTTGTAAACGTAAGGCGCAGGGTTATATCAAACATGGCCTTGATACCCGCAACAGTGAACTGGTATTTTTTTGCCGGGTCAGGGCTGGGCATCTCCGGATAACCATGAAGTTTTGCGGCAAGAGAAGGATATGTTGAATCTGAAAACCTTATTGCCTCATAGGCAGACAGTGACGCATAACCGTAAATTCGGCTGGCTACAGGCGGGGAAAATATTTCATAGATGACCACATCGTTGAGCCGTTTTATACCGCGGTGCAAGAAGGCCGGATCATTGGCAGCCGTATTGTTTTCAACAGGCTTTTCCTGTTTGCAGGAAACCACAAAAAAAACAGCAAAAAACACAAGAAGCGCAGATAAAAGATAACTCCTTTTCATATCAGGTCAATTAGGGTTCAATAGTTCTTTTTTGTAATTGTGTATTGGTGATTTCAATACGGTTCACCGGAGCGTTAACAGGAATATACCTGGAATTCTGTGAAAGAAAACTGCTTCCATAATACAACTCCACCTTCCGTTGCGTTCCGTTTTTAAGGTATAAAATCGCACTAATATCGTTTTGCGTAACGGGAACGAATTTTACGGGGTTTATATGTTTGAATAGTTTTAGAGGGCCTCTGTTCTGTGATGCAGCTATGAGAAAAGAATTATTGGGGCCGTTTAACCTCGCCAGTGCTTTTCCGTCACCCGGAACAAAAAGTCCGGCCCTGTTCAGGGTCAATGCCAAAAATCCTCCTTTACCATCACCCTTCAGCACAAGCCCATTCATCGCGTCGTACCTGCCAACGGCCACTTCCGTTCCATAATCATTTCCAGTGATCAGCAGGTCAAGGTTCTCGTCTCCATCAATATCCTCAGCCACCATTCCATAAAGTGGCGACCACTGGGCCTGGACAGGCAGGGGAACCAAGTTGAATTTTCCCTGCCCCTGGTTGAGCAAAATAACTGATTGAAATTGATTGGCTCTCAGGATCAGCGCATCCTTTCTTTCTTCTGCTGTAAGCACTTCTTCCATGGTTGCAACAGCAAAGGGCTGGAAGGAAGGAAACTTTTGTCTGAAGCCTATCATTTGCTTAACCAGGTCATCGCGTGTCTGTGCCGGAAACTCCTTTTTCTTCCCGTTGGCCACATCAGGAATAAATACGGAAGGGATGGCATCATAGCTGCCATTATTATCGAAATCTTTTGCATAGATGCTTACGGGGTATTGGTCAGATGCCTTATAGAAAGAATTAAGGCCGAGGTTTCCAATCACATAATCCATATCGCCATCATTATCAAAATCACCACCGGTGATACTGTTCCACCAGCCAACCTGATTTTGGATTCCGGTACCTGAAGTTACGTCTGATAATATGCCCTTAGTGTTCTTCAGAAAACGTACAGGCATCCATTCGCCGGCGAGTACCAGGTCAACCCACCCATCGTTGTCAAAATCGGTCCATATGGCATCGCAAACCAGTCCAATGTTATTGAGTTCCTTTGCAACGGTTGATGTTACATCTGTAAACTTAATATTACCCGGCTTTGAATCGTTCCTGTAAATAAAGCTGGGAACCGGTTTGGGGTATGAACCGGGGTAAACCCTTCCACCAATGAACAGATCAAGGTCGCCATCCTTATCGTAATCTGCCGCTTTGATGCAGCTTTTGCTATTGTAATTTTGCGGAAACACGGTGGTATCCAGTGTGAAATTTGCCTTTCCATCGTTTACAAAAAAGTTATCGCGGTGATTGGCTGTTAATGGAAGATTTTCATAAGAGCCGCTGGCGCAGTAAAGGTCAAGGTCGCCATCATTATCTGCATCAAAAAGTAAAAGACCCATATCATCTCCGCCTTTGGTAATTTCATCCCGGCCTGAGATAAGCTTCGATTCGCGGAAGGTTCCGTTGACAGATTGAAGCAATAATGTTGTGCTGTTATTTTTTGATCCGCCTACTAGCATATCATCCAGCCCGTCACCATTTACATCACCGGCTGCTATAGCTGGCCCGTATTGCGATAGCTTATGTGGCAATAATTTCTGAATATTGAAATCCACAAAATCTTTTTCAATATGTGAGTACGTTATCCCTGCTGTGGCGGTAATATCTGAAAATAATGACGGGTAAACAGGAGCGGGTGATTCCCAACTATACGTTTCCGTTGCATTTTTAAACTCAAGTGCCAGCTTTTGATTAACGGAAACTGAACGCAGGGTTTGCTTTTTTCCGCCGGGCCATTTGACCAGTATGGAATCGATCAGGGAATCTTTTCCCAGGCCAAAATGAATGACAGGATCTACTGTTGATAAGTATCCCCGGTAAGGCGAATATTCTGTGACCTGATGTTTTCCGTTATGATATATTTCTACCCATGTACCCAGTCCGCCTTTATTGGCAGAATCACCTTTCAATGAAACCTGCAGGTAATTGGATTGGATTTTCTTTTTTGAATTCAGGGTGTTTTCAAAAAGAAATGCCGGGTCGTTTATATTGTTGGCAACATAGTCAAGGTCACCGTCATTATCCAGGTCCACATAAATGGCACCGTTTGAAAATGATGGAGTAGTAAGGCCCCAGTCGTTGGTAACATTATTGAAATGGAGGTTTCCGGTATTGTGAAAAGCGTAATTTTTTATTTTTACTTCCGGGATCTGGTCAAGTAATTGTTTTTTGCTGGCTATGATGTATGCTTCGTTTCTATAGGCGATGAAATCATGATCAGTAACGTCTTTAGGAAATCCGTTTGTAATGATTATATCGCGGTAGCCGTCGTTATCAAAATCTGCTACAGAGGGTGTCCAGCTCCAATCGGTTTCAGCGATGCCGGAAAAAAATCCCAGTTCGGCAAAAACGGGATCCGGTGCAGAGTCATTTCTGGCGATGCCTAGTCCCTGGTTAACCTGCAGGCAGTTGCGTACATACTGATAATGATATTCAAAGTAATCCAGGTTTTGGTAGGTCTGGTAACTATTGGGGTTCATCATCATTTTCTTCCGGTAGTTATCTTCCGGGTTCATATCCATTTCAATGATATCTGCCAGTCCGTCGTTATTGATATCTGCTATATCATTACCCATTGCATTAGCCGCACCATGTTTGAAATAGTCGGCTACCTTATTTGTAAATGTTCCATTTCCATTATTTACATACATCAGGTTGCCGGAGAGATAATCATTGCTTATATAAATGTCTTTCCAGCCGTCCCTGTTGAGGTCGCTGATATTAAGTCCATGTGTATACCCTTCCCAAAGAATACCAGCTTCTTTAGATACATTCTTGAAATAGGCGTGGCCAAGGCTGTCCGAATAATCATTTCGGTATAATCTGTCTGTATTTGGATGAGAACCATCTTTAAGAATGGGCCTGAAACGATTGGGATAATCGCTTTCGATGATTTCGTTAACTGCAATGTACAGATCCAGGTCGCCATCATTGTCATAATCAAAAAAGGCCGCCATGGTAGACTGGCTGGTATCGGCGATGCCATATGAAGCTGCCATTTCTTTAAAAACAGGAATACCCTCTTTATTAAGCCCCTGGCTGACGTATAACAGGTTAGCCCTGTCGGCAGCTTTTTTCTGTAAAGTTGCACAAACATAAATGTCCAGCCAGCCATCATTATTGATATCAATTGTTGCCACTCCTCTTGACCATCTGCCCTCACCCTCTACATCCGATATATCTGTAACATCTTTAAAAGAAAATTTATCCTGGTTGAGGTATAATTTATTGCCCGAAAGGTTGCCGGTGAAATACAGGTCCTGTAACCCGTCGTTATTAAAATCACCTGCAGCTACGCCCCCTCCGTTATAAACGTTTTCTTTATCGATAATATTTATTGAATCAGTTTCGACGATCTGGTTATTGAATAGAATGCCCGACTTTGAAGGATCAATTTTATTAAAAAGCGTTTTGTTCCTGGAACAGGAAGCGGCAAATATTAAAATGATAGAAAGCAATAATAACTGGGGTTTCGGCAGATTTTTTAACATGTGGTAAAGATAAAATGGGCTGGAAAGATACAATAAAAAAGGAGGCAGAACTTTGTGGGTTCTGCCTCCTTTATGATAACATTTAAACTAAATATTAGTAGCCGGGATTCTGTGTAATATTTGCCACGCCACCAGAAACACTGCGGTCAATTGCAGCTTGTGGGATCGGGAAATATTCATGTTTACCAGCAACGAAGTTTGCCTGGGTCATATATGGACGTTTGTTATTAATAGATGGGTTAGAAACACCACCATTATAATCAAGTATCCTGTTGATTTCGGGAGCAGCAATCTGCCAGCGAACCAGATCAAAGAAACGGTGACCTTCCATGGCAAATTCCAGCTTCCTTTCGAAGCGAACAGCTGCACGGGCATCTGCCTGGCTTGCCCAAGGTGTGGTATACAAACCTACTTTATAATTGGCAGCAGGTACTGCACCGTCTAACACAAAATGAGCAGGATTAGCAGCTCTTCCCCTTACTTCGTTTACAAGCTGGCGAGCCCTGTCAAGATTGTTAGCTTCTACTTCGCACTCAGCTAACCAAAGGATTACATCTGCAAAACGGATCAGGGTATAGTTATTAGCCGTAATACCACTTGTCCAAAAAGAGATATCAGTTTTAATCCTTTCCTGAGACTTGTAATAAGTGTTTTTAATGGGAGCATATGGCCCGCTATAAGCCTGGTCGCGAATCCAGTTGAAACCCGGGTGCTTTCCCCAATCCAGGTAAGGAATTCCACGACGACCAACTGACCAGTCGAGCCTTGCATCCAATGCTCCTGTTTCAGGAGTAAATGGATCTGTGGAGCGAAGGCCCTGGTCATTTTTAACTTCCTTGCTGTTGTAGTTAGCAGGATCAGGCAAGCCTGTTGTAGCATCCACCTGGTAAGAGTTAACCAGGTCCTGTGTAGGCTGGAAAAATCCGCAGCAGGTACCAGGACCACCGGTATAAGGGAAGTTCAGCACTTCACCCCATCCGCCGTTACCACCATCAACAGCACCATCGTTAACAGAGTATTGTACAGCAAAAACAGATTCTGTACTGTTTTTTGTATCTGCGTTAAAGTTGTCAGAGAACCTTTCTAATAAAGCATACTTCTGACCCTGGGCATTGGTACCATTGGCATAAACACCATCCAGGATAGCTTTTGCATCAGCGTATTTACGCTGGAACATTAGGGATTTGGCATACAGTGCGCCAGCGGCCCATTTGTTCACACGGCCTTTCGCGTTCATAATTGCAGGAAGATTGTCATAAGCATACTTTAAATCAGCTTCGATCAGAGGCCAGATGTCTGTATCATTCTTAAGGTTGAAGTCTGTTACATTTTCGTCCACAAATGGAACGTTGTTGAACATCTTCTTTGCTTCAAAATGATAGTGACCACGGAGGAAACGAGCTTCCGCTGCTATGCGCGTCCTATCTGCATCAGTTACATCAGTAGCCGCTGCAAGTTGTTTCAGAACAGAGTTGCTCCGAGCTATACCCTCATAAACCACATTGAATTTGATCCGGAAGTAGTTATTGGTAGGAGTTGCGGTAAAAGTTTCAATCGGATTGATATCCGGCTGGTCACCGGCATCGGACCCTTTATGGGCATCGCCGCCTGAAACACTGCCATATACCCAGTTGGTACCAGAACTTTCCCAGCCACCCAGGAAGATGCCACCACCATTGATAAACCCGTCGAGGACGGAATAGGCGCCAACCAGCAGTGCCTCAACCCCTTTCTTATTGGCCAGGGTTGTGGCATCCAGTCCACCCAGCGGTTTCCTGTCCAGGAAACTCTTGCTACATGACCAGGTG
>JBGSHT010000061.1:0-11147 GCA_041752135.1 Chitinophagaceae bacterium
TTACTATCCGTTCGGGATGGTAATGGCGGGGATAAGTTCGAAGGCTGTCGGCAAGCTGGATAATAAATATGAATACAACGGTAAGGAGAAACAGGAGAAAGAATTCAGTGATGGTTCCGGGCTGGAATGGTTTGATTATGGTGCGAGGTTGTATGATGCGCAGATCGGGAGGTGGAATCACATTGATCCTTTGAGTGAAAAGATGCGAAGGTTTTCTCCTTACAACTATGCGTTCGATAATCCAATCCGGTTTATCGACCCCGATGGCATGGCACCGACGGATTGGGTTCGCTACAGAAATAAGGACGGTGTCCAAACAGTAGATTGGAATAAAAATGTTACCGATGAAGAATCTGCGGAAGAATACGTAAGTCAGCAGGGCGGAACTGAAACAAAATATATTGGCGTAGAGGGATATATCGCAAACTCATATAAAAACGAAGGCGATAAACGTCAAACACACAAACTTAATAAGGATGGTACTGCAAGTCCTGCATTTGATGAGCCATCAGTATCTACAACAAAACGTGATCTGGCCACAGTTGAGCCAAGGGAGAAATCTCCAGAGGTTCTCGAGACAGTTAAAACAATCAATAGTTATGCTGGGGTAATCGGTCTGGAAGCTGAACTATTTGATGCCGCAGCTACAAAGGGAATAAACGCAATTGAAGACCTTGGAGATTTAGCAAAGCCTGCTACTAAAGTTGCAAAAGTTATTGGAACAGCTGCGAATGTAATTGGCGTGTTTACTGCTGGTGCAGAATTAATCAGTGACCCTACTGCAGGAAATGCTACGAGACTTGCAGTACAGGGTGTTGCAATTGGTGCAGCTTGGATACCTATGATTGGCTGGGGAGTGTCTATTGGTATTGGTGTTGCAGATATGATTTGGGGCGATCAGTTTTATAATTGGATTGACAAACAGAACAAAAAATAATGAAGTGATATTTGATTATTTATATTTTAAAATTAATCAGGCAGTACTCCGATCCAGCTTGAAGGATGTCTCAACTTATATCGTGCCTGTATACATGGGAGGAATATTTGCATTGAACATACTTGTTCTGTCAGCATTTTTAGCTAAGATTAATGTTGCTCCATTCCTTTTTCACAGCACCATAGTTAGTGTAATATTTGTTATTGCAATGATGATATGTTTGATTGCAATATATAATAAATCAAAAAGGAACTTGGTATTACAGAGATTTAATAATGAAAGCAAGACTCATAGAGAGCGCGGAAATACAATTGTAATACTCTATGTGATCTTAAGCTTCTTATCAATATTTTTTATAGCCTTTTTTAAGGCTGGTAAACTTTGACTTTTTTGCGATGCATGCGCCTGCCTGACTTTAAAATCTCTGAGGGCCATATCGATCATTTTGAGGACGAAAGCTTTTTTTCATCTGTAGATTTTGTACTTCGAGGTTCCTGTTGAGAGTGGGTTTATCCAGGTGCTTATCGGATTAGCCTACCAGGTAGTCCAGAGACACTTCCATCTCTAGAGTTGTGCAGGTAATTTCATTAAAAAGAAACCAGTCTAAAACGTGACCGCATTGACCCTTGCGAAGCTGACTGTAGTACCTTTAACGGGTCTATTATGGAGCTAGATTTTTTCTTTCATTAAAAATATAAATATGCTATTTTTAAGGGGTTAGAATAAGTTCTTTGAATGTGAAAAGTCTTTGCCAGTAAAAGTTAGTAGAAAGCAAAACAAGGTTGCTCATTACTATCCGTTCGGGATGGTAATGGCGGGGATAAGTTCGAAGGCATTAAAATTTCCATACCCTGACAACAAAAATGGATATAATGGGAATGAATTACAGACTAAAGAATTTAGTGATGGCAGTGGTTTAGAATTATACGATTTTAACGCAAGGACCTATGATCAGCAAATTGGCCGATTTATACAAATAGATCCTGAGTTTGAAAATTTTGATCAGGAAAGTTTATCCCCTTATCATTTTGCAAAAAATGATCCTATTTGTTTCAATGACCCAACAGGACGTTGCCCAGCTTGTGTTGTGCCAGCTATTCCTTGGATAATAGAAGGTGTTGCAACTTTAGTGGAAGCTGCAATCGTAGTCTTAGCATCTAATGAATTAGGCAAAGAAATTTCCAAAGCAATAAACGACCCAAAGTTGTCTCCGGTTTCAGACGGCGGTGGAATTATTGTCGGCAGTCCACTTGGTGTTCCCACTGGAACTACGTTTAGAAAATTAAATACAAATCAAAATGATCCTACTGCCTCTAAAAGTATAGCAGAAAAATCAACTAAAGATAATGGTAGTAGAACCGAGCCTAATTTACCGGATAAAAAAATTGTCGACAAAGATGGAGTTGTAGTTGAACACTATACGAGAAGTGGCGATCATGGGCCTCCTCATATGCATGTAAAAGGTGAAGGTTCTGCTACCAAAATTGGCCAGAATGGTAAACCGATCAAAGGAGCTTCCGAACTATCTTCAAAACAATCACAAGTTGTGGAATCGTCTAAAAAGGAAATTAGAAAAGCAGGAAAACAAATAATGAAATGGTTTGATTATAATAATAGATAAATTATGGATTCTGTATGGATTTTTAATGGAGAAAATAGTCGCTTTTGTAGTTCGGTTTTTACTGATTTAGAACAAGCGAAAAAATGGATTGCTGTTAATAAATTATCTGGCATTTTAACATATTATCCTGTCAATATTAGTGTATACGATTGGGCTATTGAAAACAAATATTTTATAGCGAAAGATGAAAAGCATTTAAGCGCAAAATTTATTCAAGGATTTACGTCAGCCAGCCAGGAACATTACCATTTTGAAAATGGAGAAATAAATTAAACTTAATTCGAGAATATTTTCTACCTAGTTCTTTGAAATAATTGTTAACCTTGATTACTATCCGTTCGGGATGGTAATGGCGGGGGTATCTTTTAAGGCTGCAGGGGCATTAGTCAATAAGGATAAGACTTTTCAAGGTCAAAAGTTTGATGATGATTTAGGCATCAACTATTATAGTTTTAAGTGGAGAAACCATGACCCACAATTAGGAAGGTTCATTGAAATAGACCCACTGGCTGAAGATTACGAATTCAACTCTACTTACACATTTAGTGAAAATAAAGTAACTAGTCACATTGAGTTAGAAGGATTAGAATCAATCCCCCTTTCTCGAGATCTTTGGCAGGCTGCACAAACGCTTCCCCCACAGGCAAAAGCAGTGGCTGCTATTGGAATTGGTTTATTTGCATTAGGTGAATTAATTTTCGAAAATCCGGAAGCTTTAAGTGGTGGCGGCAAAAGCCAGTCTTATCCAGCTACATTTGATTTATATATAAAGAGTGGTGAACACAAGATCAATAAAGGTTCTCAAAATCCAAATACCAAGGAAAGTGCAGAAGTAGGTCAGGAAGCACATAGACAAATACAAAAGGAACTAAAAAAGGATGGGGCTCAAACGGAGGTACCAATGACTTTGAAGGATGGAACTAATGTGCGGAAAGACGCAGTTAAAGAGGATGGTACACCAGTTATAATTAAACCTGACACAAAAACAGGAAAGGCTTCAGCTGAAAAAAGAAAAGATTTATTAATTAAAAATGATGTGAAGACCCCCGATATTATATTATATAATCCTAATGATCTGAAATATAAACCTGGTTCTCCCTCTTATATTGGCCCTAAAAACAGAAAGTAAATTGAACATATCGATTATGTCAAAATTGATAAATAAGGAATTGTCAAATTTAGGATATAGGCACGTAAACAGAACTTCTACGGGCGCAAATGAGCTTTTTATTAAGGTATTACAAGACAACTTTTTTTTGTGCCTTGGTATAATAAATTCAACTATCTATCACTCGAGATTTACGGCTTCATATTATTTATCAAAATCAACCAGATGGTCGTCCGTGTGGGGAGATATTCCTAAAGAATCATATAAACGTATAGGGGACTTTTTGACAAAGGAAGAAAGGCTATTATTCTTAAATGATGAATTTAACGAAAAAGGTGTAATTGATGCCTGGTGGAAGAATGATCAAGCCGGAACAAAATATTTTATTGATGTTTTAAAAATAACAGAAAGTCGTTTTTTGGAACAAAAAGATTTATTCAAAAGAGTTGAAAATAGTAAATCTGTAAATGAGTTTAATCATTATGCAATCGCTGCATATAACCTAATGAAATTTCCAATTGATAACACATTTGAATATAAGTATGTGCCTGTTAAACCGATTAATAAAATTCAGATTGACTTATTTAAAATTGCAGAGAAAGTGCTGTTTTTGAAAAACGGTATTTTAAATAAAAATACAGTAAAGGCTTTAGCAGCAGATATATGGAGGCAAATGCAGCTTAATGCTTTTCATTCCTTCCTTCAAAAAAAATCATAAGAAAAATGTTACACTTTTTCGCTTTTGTAAATTTTATAGGATCTTTTGTTTTCATTATCCTCTTTGGATAACTCAAACATGATTTACAAACCAGTAAAAGTACAATACCCACAGTTGAATTCACCTTAGCGCTCATTATCCTTCGCGGTTAACCCTTCATCTCCACCAGCATCTGCTGCATCTTAAACATCTCATCCCTTAACCTCGCCGCCTCCATAAAATCCAAATCCCGCGCGGCTTTTTCCATGGTCTTCTTCGTTTTTTTGATGGCCTTCTCCATCTCGGGAACGGTCTTATAAATGGCCTGGTCCTCCGCAGCATTGGTTACCAGCTCATCATCAGGACCCACAGCGCGACTATCCGCCAGGTCATATCCCTTGATATCAAGCACGGAGGTCTGCGCAAAAACCTGGTCCTTGCTTTTAATGATCGTAGTGGGGGTGATATGATGCTCGAGGTTGAAGGCAATTTGTTTGGCCCGGCGGCGATTGGTTTCGTCAATGGTCTTCTGCATGCTGCCGGTCATCTTGTCGGCATAAAAAATAACGCGGCCATCCACATTCCTTGCTGCACGGCCCGCGGTTTGGGTGAGCGATTTCTCATTCCGGAGATAACCTTCTTTGTCTGCGTCCAGGATCGCTACCAATGAAACCTCCGGAAGGTCGAGGCCTTCCCGTAAGAGATTCACCCCTACCAGTACATCGATCACGCCTAACCGAAGATCGCGGAGGATCTCAATGCGGTCCAGGGTATCCACTTCGCTGTGGATGTATTTTGATTTGATATTGATGCGGTGCAAATATTTATCCATCTCTTCGGCCATACGTTTGGTGAGGGTGGTCACCAGCACGCGGTCGCCTTTTTTGATGGTCTTGTCAATTTCATCCAGCAGGTCATCGATCTGGTTGATGCTGGGCCTGATCTCAATCGGCGGATCGAGCAGTCCCGTAGGCCTCACCACTTGTTCCACCACTACCCCACCGGTTTTTTCGAGTTCGTATTCACCGGGCGTGGCGGATACATAGATCGTCTGGTTGAGCATGGCTTCAAATTCATGAAAATTCAGCGGGCGGTTATCCAATGCCGATGGTAAGCGGAAACCATAATCCACCAGTACCATCTTCCGGCTTCGGTCGCCGCCGTACATACCACTCACCTGCGGAATGGTCTGGTGGCTCTCATCGATCACACATAAAAAATCATCAGGGAAATAATCGATCAAACAAAATGGACGGGTACCGGGATTGCGGCGGTCGAAGAAACGCGAATAGTTTTCCACGCCATTGCAATAGCCCAGTTCGCGGATCATCTCCACGTCGAAATTCACGCGCTCACTGAGCCGCTGCGCTTCAATATATTTCCCGGAGGCTTTGAAATACTCCACCTGCTTTGCCATTTCATCCTGTATCTCGGCGAGGATCTCCTGCAGCATTTCTTTCGGGGCGAGGTATAAATTCGCGGGAAAGATGGCGGCGTCCTGCATCACGCCTATTCGCTTTCCTGTTTTCAATTCAATGCTTTCGATCTCTTCGATCTCATCACCAAAAAAAGTCACACGATATCCATAGTCCACATACGGCAGGTTGATGTCCACGGTATCTCCTTTCACGCGGAAGGTCGCCCGCGTGAATTCCAATTGCGACCTGTTATACAATGCATTCACGAGGCTGTGCAGAAAACCCTGCCTGCTGATCACCTGTCCTTTATGTATCCGGATGATGCCGTTTTCAAATTCAGTGGGGTTACCGATACCATAGATGCAACTCACGGAAGCCACTACAATGATATCCCTTCTGCCGGATAATAATTGCGCCGTGGCCTGCAGGCGGAGCTTATCCAGTTCTTCATTGATGGCGAGGTCCTTTTCGATATAGGTATCACTCACCGGCATATAGGCTTCCGGCTGGTAGTAATCGTAGTAAGAAACAAAATAACCGACGGCATTGTCCGGGAAGAATTGTTTGAACTCGCCGTACAATTGCGCCACCAGGGTTTTATTATGCGTGAGCACCAGCGTGGGCTTTTGCACCTGCTGGATCACATTGGCGATGGTATAGGTTTTACCCGAACCGGTAACGCCGAGTAAGGTTTGATATTCCTCGCCATTGTTCAGGTTTTTCACCAGTTCTTTGATGGCTTCGGGCTGATCACCGGCTGGTGAATAAGGCGCGTTTAATTTGAATGGCATAGAGGGATAAAATTACAAAATCCCCTGCTCAGAAAAGCAGGATTTACCTTTCTTTAACCGAGGTATTTTTGAAAGAGAGGTTCGATGCCGCGACCTTCGAGGAAGTCTTTGGTAAATTGTTTCATCTCCTGCGCATTATAGTCGAGCAGACCTGAGTCTCGCAGTTGTTTGAGTTTTAGTCTTTCCCGGGAAGAAATTTTGCCATCCAGAATATCACCGAGTAAAATGATAAAGAGGCATTGGTTGCGGAGGAGTGGATCAGACGCTTTAAGTTCCCCGAGGTATTTTTTTTCATCCCAGTGGCCCTTTCTTTCTTCGATCCCAAAAAGTTCAAACAGGTTCCGGGTGAGCAGGAAATGATTCTGATGAAAATCCCTTTTACTGATAGCGATGTATTGCATGGTATCTGAGATCAGGGATTTCTTTTCTTCGGCTATGCCGCCGGCTATCTTTATCCGGTTTATTAAAACTTCGATCAGGTTTTGTCCCATGATGATGACCCGCGCTTCACGAAGTATGGTCCGGGTACCGTATGCATTCCAGAATGCGAAGATGGGAATGCCGGCAAAATCCTGTACGGCCCTGATGGCATAGCGGCCCAGTACCCGCTGAATAAAAAACCTGAACAGGAAATTTGTGAGCGTGGCTTTGAGGATAAATAAGAGGTTCCACACAATCAGGGCTTTCCGGTTCACGCCCATCAATGGATCAATGCCATAGGTGAGGATTTTTTTATTCTTTTTTTCGAGTCCGATATCCAACAGCAAATTGTGTTTCTCCGGGTGGCGCTTGTTTTCATAATTGAGGAATCCGGTGGCGACGGCTATTTCATGAGCACACCAGATATTGAGAAAAGTAAGGAGGAAGATTTCGATGGCCACCAGCAGCACACTGTACACAATAAACGCAATAGGTACTTCAATATTTTTCCCAAAAAGATTAAAGGGTAGTGACATAAACCAATGCGGGAATGCATAGTACGGTACGTATAAGAGGATCACTCCAAGTGCGCCGATAATGGCGGAAATGACAATCGCAATATGCTCGCGTTTTTTGATCGCGGCAATTTCATCCTCGTTGAGGAGGTATACTTCATCGTCCACGTTAACCTTGGTAACGGGGAGGAGTCGGTAGAATAATGAATAGACTTTTCTCAAGATTTTTGTTTTAACTCACCCCTCGCCTGCACTCCGTTTCGGCGGGCAGGCCCGGCCCCTCTCTTCCAGAGAGGGGTGCCCACAAATAGCAACTCCTCTGCGATACGCTGCGATCTCTTTTCTCTGCGCTTAATGTATTTTGCCTTTCACTTTCGATTTTCCATTTTCGATTTTTAATTTCCTTTTGTCCTCCACCTAAAGTCTGGCGATACAACCACCCTGGCACTCACCCCCTCCAGAGGGGGATAAAACAACCCTTCCCCCGCGATTTCTCCGCGGCCTTTTTTCCCCGGTTAATGTATTTTGCCTTTCACTTTCGATTTTCAATTTCCTTTTGTCCTCCCCCTAAAGTCTGGCGATACAACCACCCTGGCACTCACCCCCTCCAAAGGGGGATAAAACAGCCCTTCCTCCGCGATTTCTCTGCGCTCTCTTTTCTCTGCGCTTAATCTCTAAGTTTCACAAACACCATATCATCCCCAATGACCCCATTCTTAACACAGGAATTTTTCCTGATGCACTCCAGTTCAAACCCATTCTTCTCCAATGCCCTTACAGAACCCATATTCCCCGGAAAAACCTCCGCATAGATCCGCACCACTTCCGGATATCGATCCCAGGTAATTTTCACCAACTGGTCAATGGCTGCGGTGGCAATGCCCCTTCCCCAATACGGCTCACCGATCCAATAGCCGATCTCGGCGGAACATCGGTATATATCATCCTTTTGTAAAATGCTGATGCCACCCACCAGTTTACCTTCTGCTTCAATCGCAAAATGGGTTACCGGTTTTTTCTGGTGGTGTATCCCCACCCATTCTTCGGCCTTTTTCCGGGTATACGGATGCGGAAAATAATCGCGCACGTTATTCCATATTTTTCGGTTATCCGCCAGCGTTGAGAGGTCATTGACATCAGCAAAGGACCATGTCCTTAGTACTACTTGCATTCTTTGTTCCTTTGCGGTTAATTATTCTATTGAATATGTCCTAATATTTAATTTGAATCCTTATAAGATCCCTCCTTCGTCGGGACAAATATCTACTTGTCATGCCGAGGAACGAGGCATCTTATTGTGACACCTGAAGATCCCTCCTTCGTCGGGATGACAAATAGAGTGAAAATCATTTTTCGATATAGCTGCTATTTGTCACGCACTTTCTTGTCAACCCGACGAAGGAGGGATCTTTGTATTGATTTTCTTCTTAATACCTCCAGCTGGTTAAATCAGCTCCCACCGGGGCGCGCAACTTCATTTCCTCCGCCCATTTCGGGATGAACATCCTGTGGTACCTCAACCGCGAAATATAATTCGGATTTTTATGATCCCCATTCCAGCAATGTTCCGCCCTGTCGCCATAGTCCACTTCCCCGTCGAATGTCGGGCCCTGGAGTTTTTTCAGCATCTCTTCCGTAAAATACACCGCATTGTTTAAATAGTAATTGTCCATATCACCGCAATAGATATGGATCTTTCCCTGCAGTTTTGATCCGATCTTCGGCCAGTCACGTTTCATGATCCAGCTGAGATCATAATTTTCCTTCCAGTAACGGGCAACCGTACTGTCTATTTGCCCCGTGAGTTTATTGAAGATCGGTTTGGGGTAACCATCCGCTCCCACAGGTGAATAGACCGATTCCCAAACATCCCATTGCTCACCACTGCGGGTTTTGGTTCCCAGGGCCAGTTCACGGTGATTATTATCCATAACCGTGGAACTCACATGTCCGAGGTAATCACGGTGGGCGGGTCTTAGTGTTTTTTTGAAATCGCTTTCGAGGTAATATGCATTTTTGTCTTTATAGAGGTCAATGGTCATATAGGCCCTGAAATCAATCGGATCGGGGCATGCCGCATAGCAGCCATTATATTCATCCGGGTAAAAAACCTGTGCCGCCAGTGATTCCCATCCGCCGGTACTGCCGCCGTACATAAATCTCGCCCAGCCTTTACCGATACCACGGAATCTTTTTTCAATTTCCGGTATCAGTTCATAGGTGATCGCATCTCCGTACGGACCGCTGTTGGCGGAATTCACGGCATAGCTGTCGTCATAAAAAGGAGTCGGGTGTACAATCTCCACTGCAAGCACCCTTGGAAAATCCGGGCTTGTCCACATCTTATAAAAATCGTAGGCTTCCTGCTGAACGATTTTATTGTAGCCGCTTATATTGAACCTGGCACTATAATCAGGTTTGAGATTGGGATCAGGAGGTGTGGTGCTGAAGCCGCTGAAATCATCCGGGAAATGTCCGTGAAAAATGGCGAGGGGGTATTGCACCTGGGTATGTGTATCCCAGCCCTCGGGCAACAAAACATGCGCACCGATGTACATGGGTCGGCCCCAGAATTCGGTCAGCAGTTTGCTCTGGATCTTTATATGCTTGATATATTTCGTGTCTTCTGGTTCTTTGATGGCGGGTATGGAATCATCCAGTGTGATGCTGATCATTTTGGTTGACTTCGGATCGAAACGCACTTTTACCGGCTTTGATAATAAGTTCCCAGGTGCGAGGTTCCAGTGCTGCCCTTCGCCCCTGTCCATCGGCATTTTTACGGTATGGCCATCGGCCCTTTTGAAGGTTTCATATTTATGCAGGACGGCCTGTACGTAGTAGTCACCGGCAGGGACGTTCTTTAGTGACTGTACCGGGTAACCGAATTCCGCGCCTTTGAAAGAAATTCCTTCGCCGCCTTTCCAGCCATCGACGTCTTTTCCAAAAACCATCTGGCTGTTGGGGCCGTCTGCTATTTGAAAACGGGGTTCTGATGCATTATTTTTTGATAATAATAAAAGAACCCGGCCATCTAAGGGCTTGCCGGATAGTTTCTGGTTATAGGTGATTAGAAAGGGCTGTTGAGAAAAAGCAGAAAAAGAAATCAACAGAAAACAAAAACTTATTATTTTTTTCATAAAAATTTATTTACCCTTTAAGATAAGATGTTAGGTTCTTGATTCTCCTGATGCCCCGGTTCGTGTCTTCACGAATAGATATTTCCCGTTTCGGGTACAAGTTCTTTGAAGATGACACATTCATAATTGACGTTAAGGATTTAAAATAATGTCGCCCCGCTGGGGCTCTATTGAACAATCAAACGTTATCTACAAGAATTCAGCTCCTCTGGAGCTGAAAGGCAGTAAAGCAAGACGGCTACAAGAAGGTATTTTGTATTCGAGCCCCAGCGGGGCGACATTCTTGTAGACCCACATGTATTTTGTATAGAGCCCCAGCGGGGCGACATTCTTATAGCTCTTAATATTATTTTTCATAAAATATCACTAGTGACCGAGTAAACTAATCAAAAAAGGTAAAAAATAGGCCCCGGTATGGGGGCCCACTTATGTTGTAGATTTGTTTTACGACAAACAACCTATAACATGAGCAAAAATACAGAACTAAAATTAGTCGGTCAGCC
>JBGSHT010000062.1:0-37448 GCA_041752135.1 Chitinophagaceae bacterium
CGGAAGCGCTGGCAGAATTGAATTAATAAATCTTCTGGCTTTCTTTGCGGTTAATGTATTCCATTCTTTATTCCCCTGTTCCTTATTCCCCTGTTCCTTATTCTTTCTGACTTCGTCAGGCGGTCACCCGGGGCGCTCAGACCGGGTACCGAGAGCATCCTCTGTCTTTCCTTGCGGGTAATGTATTCCCTTCCTTATTCCTTATTTTTTGTTCCTTATTCCTTATTCCCCTGTTCCTTATTCCTCTAACCTACCTCAGCTGTCCCGTAGACCATTGCAAAGCCTGGTAAGAATTATAAAATTTAGTTTTCAGTTCCACTAATTTCTGCCTGGATTCCAGCAATTTATTTTCCCTGTTATTCAGCAGGAAAAGCGAACTTTCGCCTATCCGGAACCTCATATCCTCTCCTTTGAATAATCGCAGGTAATTCAGATAATTTTCCTCAGCAATGCCAACCTGGGTTTTCAACATTGCCAGTTCATTAAAGTAATATTTAACTTTATTTTCTATAGCCAGCCGGGTTTGGGACAGGTCAAGATTAGTTTCATTAATTTTTATCTTGGCCGCTTTGTATTCCCCCCTTCCGCGAGATAAACGCAGCGGAAGCCCAAAGTCAAATCCAAACTTGTAATTATTTTCATAAAACCTCCAGCTTGCCCCTTCAGTAACATCATATCCCGAATTCAGTAAATTGTACTTTACATTAAAAACCGGAAGTAGTTCCTGGAATTTTAGCTTTCTGTCAATATCCAGCATCTGCAGCTTGAAATCATATGACTGAAGTTTTGGATGGTTTGTGGCGGCAAGAATCAGCAGGGTATCCAGCACCGGTAGTTGCTTATTAGTGAGGTTTACAACATTCCATGCGGTATCCGGAATCACAACAGGCGGCATATAAAACGGTGTATCGTTTGCCTGCCATAAATAATTTGACAATTCAAGCCCCGCATTACGAAATCGTAACCAGGCATCATTCCGGGCAAGCTGAAATGATTGCAGTTGTGCAAGTGCTTCTGTTGTATCAATGGCAGGCCTGTCACCCTGCCTGAACCCAAGTTTAACTAATCCATACCTGTTTTGATTAACTGTTATGGTTTCTTCCAGAACCCTGTACACCATATATTCTTTTACCCAATTCCAGTAGCTGTAGGATGCATCAAACAAGAGGTCATTCAGCATTAGTAACCTTTCTGCTTTACTTTGTTCCCTGAATACTTTTGCCTGCATTAGAACAGCCCTGCGTTTATCCATGACCAGGTTCCTCGCCAAAGGCACACTAATACCCAGGTAACTCGATTTGCCGGGTGTTTCTTCAGAGTTTAGCAGATCTCCAAGATTGTTTTCTATCCCTGCATTAATTTCAACACCATACCAGGTTGGAATTCTTAGTTCCGGATGTATCCAGTTGAAATAATTTTTCCCATCAAATGTTTTTCGGTCAGCACTCATATAAAATGAGGGATCGAAACCCGCTCTCGATGCAATCAATTCTGCTTTTGCACGATCTACCAGCAGGTTGGCCTGACGAGCTACAGGATGGAAAGTGCGCACAATATTTAAAAACTCTTCCTGTGAAAGTACAAGCAGAGAGTCTCTACCCTGTGCCATGGTATTTACAGGTATGCCTGATAGTGAGTGAACGAGCAATACTATAATTAACCTTATGATCAACGGTTGTTTGGGTTTCATCGGATCTACTTTTTTTCTACCGTGGTTTTTTTCCCATCTCCCTGTGGCTTGTAATAATCAGGCGGGAACCCATTGATATTTCTCCAGAGTTCGTACCAGATGGGCACATCCTTTAAAAGGGCAATTCCCATTGCACCGGTTCCCATCATGAGTTGACGTGGCCAGGCCTTGTCGGTGGTATCCTGTTTTATCAGCACCCTGAAGAGTCCGTTTGTACTCACACCACTTTCGATGACAGCCACTTCGCCACCAAAGGTACCATAAGACGCTTCGGGCCATCCGCTGAAAACAATGGCCGGAAAACCATCAAACAAGAGCCTTACCTTTTGTCCCCTTGCCAGCAATGGCAGGTCTACCGGACGCACATACATTTCAATGGCATAATCAATATTTGAAGGAATGATCTCTACGATCATTTCCCCGTCTTTCAATATCTCCCCGATTCCCGCTTTTTTCGCCCGCACAATTTGTCCGCTTTGCGGTGCGGTAATGGTATATAATCCATTCCGTATCGTGTAATTCGAAAATTGATTTTCAAGC
The DNA here is from genome assembly GCA_041752135.1 of Chitinophagaceae bacterium. Classification (GTDB taxonomy): domain Bacteria; phylum Bacteroidota; class Bacteroidia; order Chitinophagales; family Chitinophagaceae; genus Pollutibacter. The sequence goes on from JBGSHT010000062.1 coordinate 2,231, forward strand.
TTGGCTATTTCGCCTTCGCCTATCTGTATCAGTGATATGGACTGGTACCTGTCGCCTTCTGCTTTGGATATTTTTTCCAGGTATTGCTGTATCTCGCCGTTCCGTTCTATCTGTAACCTTAAATATTCCTGCCGGGCGTTATTGAATTTTATTTCGGCGCTTGTTTTTTTAGCGGAAGATTCCTGGAAAGCCTGGTTGCGTTGTTCCAACTGCACCAATGAAGCCAGTCCGGAATCAAACATCACTTTCTGCCGCCTGAACTGTTCCGACTTAATATTAAGGTCGTTCATTGCAGCCTGGAGATCCATGCTGTCGCTCTTAATCTTTTGCAACTGCTGGTTGATCTTATTATTCATGTCGTTGATCTTCAGATCCATTCCCTGCTTTAGGGCATCGATCTGCTGACCAGCTGTTTCTGTTTTACTCTTGTAGGTTTCAACTGCCTGCGACTTGGCTGCAAGTTGTTCTTTGGTTCTTAAAATGAGGTTGGGGTCCAGGTAATCATCTTTGATCTCCGTGATCTGTATAATGGTATCACCTTTGCTCACAAAATCGCCTTCCTTCACGTGCCATTTGAGTACACGGCCGGGGATGATCGTTTGCATTTCCTGTGGCCGCTGTTCCTGTCGCAGGGTTGTCACGGAGCCGCGTGCCCGGATATTCTGTGTCCAGGGCAGAAAAAATATCACAGTGATGGTGATAAAAGTACCCAATACCCATTTGCGCACATTACTTTTTCGCCTGATCAGGTAAATATTTTCGTATGCCTTGAGATTATGATCCAGGCACTGCTGCTCCATATCTTTATTCAGAAAATCAGTCGACATAATTTTTGATAAATTTCTTTATACACTTTTCTTTAAAAGAAGATTAAATTTTGTACTAAAAAGCCCTTTTACTTACATTCCTGCAACCCACGGGCCCATATACTTGAGCGAACCATTTTCAAAGACCATTATGGCATCGGCACGTTTGGCAAAATCATCATCATTTGATTCTACAAATACGGTAGCCCCGTTGGTTTCTTCCAACAGGTAATCCTGTATCTTTTGCCTGTTATGATCTTCCAGTCCGCGCCAGGGATCCTCCAGTAATAAAAGCCGTGGATGATTTATCAGTGCCCTTAACAACAATATCTTTTGTATAACGGACCGGGATAAGCGCTTACCTATAGGATCAAGTATGGTGGCGAATCCTTGTTCCTGCTCCTGCAGAAAATCTGTCAGGCCGATTTTTTTTGCCAACAACATGATCTCATCAGGCTTTACATTTGTATCACCCATGGTAATATTATCCAGCATTGTTCCGTAAAATATATCCTGCTGATTAACCAGCACGCCGGTCTGAAGCCTGAAGCCATCCACCTGGTAATTGCGGAGCGGAATGTTATCTATGATCAACCCGCCTTCATAATCAGAGAATACACCGCTAAGCAGACGAAGCAAAGTGGATTTACCGGAACCATCGGCACCCATGACGGCAATTTTTTTACCGGGTTCTGCAAGAAATGTAATGCCCCGGAGTACAGGCTTGTTCTGGAACTCAAATTGAAGGTTATTGAGTTGCACCTGCATACCTGAACCTGTTTTAGCCATAATCATGGTGCCATCTTTATCAGTCGGCTTGTCGGTAACCTTACTCAGTTTTTCAACGGCAGTAAGTACATCATAAACCGTATCAATATTGACAATCAGTTTTTCAACGGAGTTTAGAACGAGCAGTATCACAATTTCCGCAGCAATGAACTGGCCAAGGTTAAGTTGCTGGTTCAAAAGCAGGATACTGCCCACAATTAGCATTGCAGCTGTGATAACCACTTTAGAAAAGACCAGAGCCCAATATTGAAATAATAAAATGTTGAAATGACTGGTACGGGCATTCAGGTAGCCATTTACCAGTTCGTCTGTGCGCCTGAGATGCAGGAATGTCCCTTTGGAAAATTTAAAGGACCTCACCACACGTGCCAGTTCCTGCAGCCATCCCGCAACACCATATTTAAACTGGCTTTCAAGGAGTGATGTTTGCAATCCCTTTGAACTGGAATAATATAAGATGGCGGTAACAATGATCACAAGGATTATACTGAAAACAACAAAAGCGGGATGATAAAAAGAAAGCAATAATAACCCGAAAAGGATCTGTATAGTTGCCGTGGGAATATCCAGTAATAATTTAGAGACCCCTTTTTGCAGAGAAACTGTATCAAAAAAGCGATTCACCAGTTCGGGCAGGTAATAATTATCCACGCTTTTCATATCCAGACGGGGGATCAGGTTGGCATATTCAAAGGCGTAACGGACAAACATTTTCTGCTGAACCTTTTCAATGATCTTCATTTGATTTACCTGCACCAGGCCCACGAGAAAAACACCCAGCACAACCGATATGATCAGGATGACCAGGGAAGTGGAAATAGATCCGCCAAGCACAAAACTTATGATGCTCTGGATGCCTAATGGCAGGGATAACTGTATAAGGCCACTTAATACAGCATAGAAATAGACAGAAGTTATTTCCTTTCTATCCAGTCTCAGTATTTTCCATATTCTCTCTAACGGGGTTTTACCCGGTGAGGCTGAATGCGTTTCTGCCATGTATTATCCTTTAAAATCAAAGAAAGTTATTATCTGCTTTGTTTAACTATTTTCAAGCAGATTTAATCAAGGTTTCGACATATTACAAGCAGGAATTAAAATTGTTGAGCCTTAACTCCTTTTTTAACGAAAAAATTCACTAGCATTCCGGCAGGCTGATAGGTATATGGAGTGCCAGTCCGCCATCGGATGTTTCTTTATATTTATGGCTCATATCCCTGGCTGTATCCCACATGGTCCTGATCACCGCATCCAGGGAAACCTTGGCATAATCAGGGGCACTTTGCAATGCCAGTTGTGCGGCTGTTATGGCTTTGATGGCCCCCATGGTATTTCTTTCGATGCAGGGTATTTGAACCAGACCCCCAATAGGGTCGCAAGTCAGGCCAAGATGATGCTCCATGGCAATTTCCGCAGCCATAACGGCCTGGCGCTGTGTACCCCCCAGGCATTCGGTAAGTGCCGCTGCTGCCATGGCCGATGAGACACCAATTTCCGCCTGGCACCCGCCCATGGCCGCAGAAATGGTTGCCCCTTTTTTGAAGATGCTGCCCAGTTCCGAAGCAGTCAGCAGGAACTGGATGATTCTTTCTTCTTTATAGCCGTCGCAGAAACAAATATAGTACTGGAGTACTGCGGGAATAACACCTGCGGCGCCATTGGTTGGCGCGGTTACCACCCTTCCGAAAGAAGCATTTTCTTCATTCACCGCCAGCGCGAAACAACTTACCCAGTCTATGATGTACCGGAAATCAGTTCCCCCCTGCCGGATCGTGGCCACCCAGGCATTATAGTCGGCATACTGCCTTTCAGCCGTAAGTTTTTTATTCAACCCTGCCGCCCTTCTTTTTACCCCCAGTCCTCCGGGTAATATCCCTTCGGTGTGACAGCCTTTAAATATACAATCCTTCATAACCTTCCAAATCCGGAGAAGACCTTTGCGGGTTTCCTCTTCCGGCCGCCAGGCTGTTTCGTTTTCCATCACTACTTCACTAATGCCCATACCCGTTTTCATGCACCAGTGCATCAGGTCAGAGGCTTTATCAATAGGGTGTGGCAATTGCACATGATTAACATTTCCTTGTAAAAGATTTTCCTGTTCCACAAAACCGCCCCCAATCGAATAGTAGGTTTCCGCCAGTTGATCACCATTTGCCAATGTAACCAGGAAGGTCAGTGCATTGGGATGATAAGGTAATGATTCGGAATATAAGAAGTCGATATCTTCCCTTGGATCAAAAACTATTTCATGCTTTCCTTTAAGCACCAGCCTTTTCATATCAAGGATATCCTGCACCTGGTGGTTGATGCGGTTCACATCAAAGGTTTCTGGGTCCTCGCCGCAAAGGCCCAGTTGTACGGCGATATCCGTACCATGGCCTTTCCCTGTTTTGGCCAGGGAGCCGTAAAGCAATACGGTAAGTGACCTGGCCTGGAAAAGCTGGTCACGGTCTTCGAGCATCTGGCAAAACTGCAGGGCGGCTTTCCATGGGCCCAGGGTATGGGAACTGGAGGGACCTACCCCTATTTTGAACATATCAAAAACAGAAATGGCTTCGTGTGGCAACTGGTTGATTTTACGTAAAAGTAAAAGGCTTTGGGCAATAATCCGCCCAAAGCCTTTTACATCAGGTTTAAAAAATCTTATCTGACCTCTAATAGTTCGATATCAAAAATAAGGATGGAATTTGCCGGTATAGATCCAACTGCATTGCTGCCATATCCCAATGTGGGAGGAATGTATAATTGGATTCTTCCACCTGCTTTGATGAGGGGTATACCTTTGACCCATCCGGGAATAAGTTGACCAAGGGTAAATGTTGCAGGCGCGCCGCTTGTACCATCAAAAACCACATCATTGGTAAGTGTACCAGTATAATAAATGGCTATCTGGGAACATATACCTGCAGTACCCCCGGTACCCTGTGTTTGAATAGTATAATAAAAACCCCTCGGATCTTTTACGGCATTGGCGATACCTTTTGTTGCCAGGTAAGTTTCAATGGCTGTAATTTCTGCTGCCGGAACGGTGATTGCTGAATCAGAATAAGGACATTCCTGAGCATCGTCCTTACATCCTGTGAATATCAAAACCATTGCCGTAATTCCCATCAAAAAACTTTTTCGCATATTTTTCTTTTTAAACTTTGCGCAAAGATGCAATAAAAAGATTGAAGAAAAGGCCGGGATATCTTTAAATCAAAGCCAAAATCAGCCTAAATCCTGATCGTTTTGTGTTTTTTCCTCTTTTCGCTTTTTAGCCCGGAACTCCAGGTATTTTTGTTCGTTCTGATCCCAGCTGTGATTTTTATAGAATACCCCGATGAATACGATGATCAGCAGCAGGGCAAATACCAGTACGAGTGGATTGAACTGACTTGCCCCTACAGAATCTGCCCGCTTGTACCAATATCGGCCGGCGAGAAAATTGAGTAAAATGGGTAAGGCGAAGGCAATACCCAGTGGAATACCCAACCAGACCTGGTAAAAAAGCTTCTTTTGCCGGTCGCGATTTGCTTCCCACCAGTCCATAAATTTCTGTTCGTCCTCTGTAAGTGGCATTCAGCAAAGATAATCATTCAGCGGGCAACCCTTTTAAGGTGACTAAAGAGGTGATTTATATACATTTATAAAATATTTATACTGAATTTCCGTTAAGATGATTTATTAATAACTGCTTAGATTTCATACATTTATCGCAGAAAATACCTTTCCATTGAAATTATCCAGTCTTTTTGCCGAATATCTGATTCAAAATAAAAAACTTACCCTGCCAGGGATAGGCTCTTTTACCCTTGATGAAACTATTTTAAAAACACCCGAGCAGGAAACCGCCGGCATCCGTATTGTGCCGGGAAGTGTTCAGTTTCATCCCGATAAAAAAATTGCACCGGATCAGGCGTTGATAGAATTCATTTCAAAAGAAACAGGTAAGATCAAGCCTTTGGCCACTTCCGATCTGGAATCTTACCTGGAACTGGGAATGCAACTCATCAATATCAATAAACCTTTCATACTGGAAGGTGTTGGCACACTCCAGAAAAACGGGCAAAACCAGCTTGAATTTATTCAAGGCGATGCTTTTGCCGGACAACCTGAATTACAAAGCAAAAAGTCCGGTAAAATGTTTGAAGAGGAACCTCATCCGGAAGAAAACCTTTTCAGGACTCCCCAAAAAATAAAGAGCAATACCCGTACCCTGGTTATCATATTGTTGTTACTAGCCGGTATTGCCATCATTGTATGGGTAGCTTATTACTTCTATAATCAAAGCAGCCAGGCGGAGTCAGATGCCAACACTTCAACGGGAACCATTCAGGCTATCCAGGAAGTTAAACAGGACACCACCGTCATTCAGGCCATTGATAGCACATCATCAGTTGACATATCAAAAGATACCGTTTCAATAATCCCTGCCCCGCAGGTAAATACATATCCGGGTTCATTCAAACTTGTTCTGGAAATCGCAAACCAAAAAAGGGCCATAAAAAGATATGCCGAGTTAAAAGAATATGGCCATAAAGTTCAGCTGGAAACTCCGGATTCCGTTAATTTTAAAATCTATATTCCGGTAACAGCGCCCCTGTCAGACTCTATCCGTCACCGTGATTCACTTAGTCGGTTTTTTGGCAGGAAAGTATGGATAGAAACCAACTGATATGATCAGATTACATTTGCTTGTGTACATCCTTTTTGGCCTTGTAGCCATACTGGATATTGTTTGTATAAATTTTTTCCCTGAGCTCAGGTATATCACCAAACCGCTGCTGATGCCCCTGCTGATGCTGGGTTATTATTTTGAGGTGAGACCTTTGAATACTTTTTCCAATATCCTGTTGTGGGGACTTTTTTTTTCCTGGGCAGGGGATGTTTTACTGATGCTCGAAAATCAAAACGGCAGTTTTTTCATTGGCGGACTGGTCAGCTTTCTTACGGCGCATATTCTGTACATAAGTTACTTTGCCAAAACAAAATCACAGCAGCAGCCATACCTGAAAAGCAGGCCGGTAATGCTGCTGGCAGTACTGGCTTATATTATTGAGTTGATGTACATATTATGGCCGCACCTTGGCGGCATGAAGATACCGGTGGTCATTTACGGCATTGTGATTGGAACGATGCTCTGCTTTGCGCTATGGCAGATTGGCAAACTGGACAATAAAACAGCCGCGCTGTTTACGGCCGGGGCCTTTTTCTTTGTACTTTCTGATTCCCTTTTGGCCATAAATAAATTCAGGAGCAGTTTTTCGTATGCCGGCATTTTAATTATGCTTACCTATTGCATTGCACAATACCTGCTGGCAAGGGGAAGCGCCAGTCACATAAAGGCAACAGCTGAAACTACCGCTAATCAATAACCGATTTATTGTTCCGCTTGAAATAATAATACAAAGGAATTCCCATTGCAACTACCGAGAGTCCCATTACAGAATTCATGATCTTTGTTTTGCCTTCAACATAATGCATGATATCATCATATAAGGTGATCCCAAGGTAAAAGGCATTGAAGGCTATCACCAGCACAGGCATCCATGGAAAGCCCCAAACCCGGTAAGGCCTTGCCCGTTCAGGATACTTGCGACGCAAAATAAACAGGCCAAACATCATCATCAGGTTGAATACCCATGCAATGAAAATATACATGTCTGTTAATATGATATAGGACCCGCTTAATGTCATAAAGATCATTACAAACAAATGAATCAGCAATGCATTGCCTGGCGTCTTGAAACGTGGATGTATCCTGGAGGCAGCAGCAAAGAATTGACCATTGCGTGCCAGTGCAAATGTCATACGCGGTGATGTAAAAACATTGGCTTGCGTAGTACCGGTAACCGATACTGTTATCAGCAGCGCAATGATCCCCCCGCCTACCAGGCCAAATGCCACTTTTGCAGCATCACTTGCTACCAACGCCGAACCAGCCATTGTATCCACCGGCAATACATAAAACATGGCCATATTGATCAATATGTAAATTCCAATGGATGCAGACAAACCAAGGAATAATGCCCGGGGTATCGTCCGCCCCGGATTTTTAATCTCTCCTGTCATATACAACATATTATTACAACCATCCAGGGCCTGCAAGGCTCCATTACAAGCAGCCACCCATGCGGCTACCAATGCAAAACCCATGGGTCTGATCTGGCTGGAACTTTGATATAAATTACTCCAATGTCCCTTACCGGAAAAGAATAGTCCAAAAATGAGCAGCAGTATGGCCAGGATTTTGGCAATGGTGATAATCAGCTGGACACGGCCACCTGCTTTTGTACTGCGGTAACTGATGATGGTAAATATCACTAAGATCAATATGGACACCATCTTAACCCCCATATTTTCCAGCGGGAAAAGGTTGCCTACAAATGGCACATAAATTCTGACCGATTGTTCTATCTCAGGTGAAAACCTTGGCAAAACAAAAAAATATTCGAGGTATTGTGCCGCAATGAAAGCGATACCCGCAGAGCCTGCGCAGTTAATGACCGCAAAAGCGGCCCAGCCATAAAGATAAGCCCAGAAATCCCCATACATATGCCGCATGAAAGCATAGGGGCCGCCATCTTCGGGCAGCATCGTACTTACTTCTGCCAGTACCATTACACTCAGCATGGTAAAGACTCCTGCCACAATCCATACGCCCATGATCTGCAGCGGCGATCCCAGCAGGGAAGCCATTTCGGCCGGGCGCATGAAAATACCGGACCCGATGATCGTTCCGATGACGATTGCCGTTGCAGTTTTTAAGTTGATGGTTCTTTGGAGAGAAGTTTCCGGCATATGTTCAAGTTAAAAATCTAACTGCAAAGCCTCTATGCTAGCGTAAAGATTCGGCAATCAACCTGTGAAAATGATGTGTCCCCTGTTCCCTGGTTACGGAATACCGGCCATGCCCATAGTAACGGGAACGGATACCCTTTTGCACGGCTTCAACCACTTCTTCATCTTCCATCTCCACCGTATTAAGGTCCGAACCGGCACCTGTATTAAAAAGTTCTTCTTTCCATACATAAGTCAGGAACTGTACCCTTGTTTTATCCAGCCCTATCGGGTTAACGATATTCACGGAAAGGCCCCAGGGATAAAAGTTGAACATCATATTTGGAAACACCCAGTAATAATAGGCCGCTACATTCTTGCCATAGTCGGGTGAAGATTCCGGGAGGTCAAAGCACAATTCACCTTCCTTTGCAATGCCCAGTTGCAGGTTCGAGAAGGGAAACAATTCCGTGGTATAGTTGCCATAATCAATCACTGCATTAAGCCCGGCATGAACAAAAGGAATGTGAAAGCCTTCCAGGTAATTTTCGCAGTACAAGGCCCAGTGTGCATGCACATCATAACTAACGGAAAGGTCTGGGCGAAACTTAAATTCTTCCACCGGCAGAAAAGAGAGCCGTTCCATCATATCACCCAGGTATCGGGTGGCATCCTGTTGATTCTCCAGGTTTACGAAGAGCAGTTTCCCCCACTGAAATAAGGCCGGGCCATGCAGGTCGTCTTCGGGTGCGGGAAAATTTTCCACTTCCTTAAACTCCGGCATAGACCTGAAAGTACCATCCAGCCCAAAAAGCCGTCCATGGTACCTGCAGCGGATGTGTGCAGATTTACAGGGTTCATTCACCAATATATTACCCCGGTGTGTACAAACATTAGACATACAGCGAACCTTTCCGTCATCGGGTCTTGTCAGCAACAACGGCTCATCAAGGCAACCGGGCAATAATGTCAGGGGGTAACAGGAACCGGATTCCGGAACGAGGCTTGTATCCCCGATGAATTGCCAGGAGGGTGAGAAAATTTTCTCCTTCGCCGATTCAAAAATCGCTAGATTAGTGTAAAAGGAAGTGTGCAGGGTTTTGGCCCTGGCAATATCCGGATCAATGGAAAATAACGACATACCTTATTTATTTCTGCCTTAAGGTATTATTAATTTTCTATTTTATCGAAGGAAATCAAATTCAAGCAAGCCTCATCAAATGAAGCAATCAATATTTGTGTTTTTATTACTGTTCACATTCAGTAATTGCAGCAAGGAGGAAGCGCCCCCTCCACAGTTATCAATTGAGGAACAATTGGTAAGTGTAACATGGCAATTGAATAAAATTCAAATACAAATTCCTCCTGATCCGGGTTTAACCGATGTTCCAAGGACAGGGCTTGAGCCTTGTGAGGCGGATGACAGTTTTCGTTTTTTTACAGGTAACAAGTTCATCATGAATGACGGAAGTATTTTCTGCAATGGCAGCGGCAGGTCTGTTTTCTGGAGTGTTGATGGCGGCACCTGGAAATATACTGCAGTGGATTCAGGGATAGTTATTAGAAGAGGTTTATTAGAACAACCATTCAAAATCGTATCCATAAGCAATGCTGCTCTTATAATTTCTCAACCATCCGTAGATATTTTTGGGCAGGAAACTTTGTACCTGTTCAATTTAACCGCAAAGAAATAAGATATCATCATTACACAAACAAAAAGACCGCCCAATTTGAGCGGCCTTCTTGTTTATTTGACTTAAGTTGTATGTGACGAGATGCATTTTTACTTCGCACCTCCGCACTTCACACCTCGCACTTCTTAATATCCCATTCCGCCCATGTCGGGTGCGCCGCCATGATTGTGAACAGGCTCTTCTTTCTTAGGTTTGTCGGCGATCACACATTCGGTGGTCAGCAACATACCAGCGATGGAAGCAGCATGCTCGAGGGCAACACGGCTAACTTTGGTAGGATCGATTACACCGGCAGCCAGCAACTTCTCGTAAGTGTGGGTGCGTGCGTTATAACCGAAATCAGCTTTACCTTCTTTCACTTTCTGAACTACGATCGAACCTTCGATACCTGCGTTTGAAACGATGGTACGGAGTGGCTCTTCCAGTGCGCGGCGAACGATTGCGATACCGGTTGTTTCATCTTCGTTGATACCTTTCTTCTTATCCAGGGATTCGATAGCGCGGATATACGCGATTCCACCACCGGGAACGATACCTTCTTCAACAGCGGCACGTGTTGCATGCAGGGCATCATCAACGCGGTCTTTCTTCTCTTTCATTTCAACTTCAGTTGCAGCACCGATATTCAGTACAGCTACACCACCGCTTAATTTAGCCAGGCGTTCCTGTAATTTTTCTTTGTCGTATTCAGAAGTTGTTGATTCGATCTGTGATTTGATCTGGGCGATACGTGCCTGGATATCATCTTTTTTACCTTTACCGCCAACGATGGTGGTATTGTCTTTATCGATGGTAACCCTTTCTGCACGGCCTAAATAAGTAAGGTCGGCATTCTCAAGTTTGTATCCCTGCTCTTCGCTTACAACCATTCCTTTAGTAAGAACAGCAATGTCCTGCAGCATTTCTTTCCTGCGGTCGCCAAAGCCCGGAGCTTTTACAGCGGCCACTTTCAGGGTACCACGGAGTTTGTTAACTACCAGGGTAGCCAGTGCTTCGCCTTCCAGGTCTTCAGAAATGATAACCAGTGGTGCGCCTTGCTGGGCAACTTTCTCCAGGATGTGGAGGATATCTTTCATGGCAGAGATCTTCTTATCGTAGATCAGGATGAACGGGCTTTGCAGCTCACATTCCATTTTATCTGCATTGGTTACAAAGTAAGGAGAGATATAACCACGGTCAAACTGCATACCTTCAACCAGTTCGATGCTGGTTTCGGTTCCGCGGGCTTCTTCAACAGTAATAACCCCGTCTTTCCCAACTTTCTGCATGGCGCTGGCGATCAGTTTACCAATTTCAGCGTCGTTGTTGGCAGAAACGGAAGCAACCTGCTCGATTTTCTTTGTATCGTTACCAACAGCCTGAGATTGTTTTTTCAGATTATCAACAACCCAATCAACGGCTTTGTCGATACCACGCTTCAGGTCCATTGGGTTTGCACCTGCGGCAACATTCTTCAGGCCTTCGGTAATGATCGACTGGGCCAGAACGGTTGCAGTGGTTGTACCATCACCAGCCACATCGGCGGTTTTGGAAGCTACTTCTTTAACCATCTGTGCGCCCATGTTCTCGATAGGATCTTCCAGTTCAATTTCTTTGGCAACGGTAACACCATCTTTTGTTACGGCTGGTGAACCAAATTTCTTTTCAAGAACCACATTTCGGCCTTTAGGACCCAGGGTTACTTTAACGGCATTTGCCAGGATGTCCACACCCTTTTTCATTCGGTTGCGGGCTTCAAGATTAAAAAACAATTGTTTTGACATAAAAGCTATTTTTTTGAAATGTTAGTATAGATTAATCACTCTCGAAAAGGCTTATACAACAGCCAGGATATCTGATTCACGCATGATCAGGTAATCATAACCTTCAATAGCGATCTCCGTACCGGAATACTTACCATATAAAACGGTATCGCCGGCTTTAACAGACATGGGTTCATCTTTTTTACCAGGGCCTGCGGCAACTACGGTACCGCGTTGTGGTTTTTCTTTAGCGGTATCCGGAATAATGATTCCACCTGCAGTTTTTTCTTCAGCAGGAGCTGGTTTCACGATTACCCTGTCGTGTAATGGGGTAATGCTTAACTTCTTAGCCATAGCTTTTGTTTTTTTGATTTAATTGGAATGAAAGATGTTATTTGATCTGGTGCCATTCATTCCTTTATTGATCAGGCGGGAATGGCAGCGAGCAAAGCTATACGAAATCCGTACCAGAACAATAAAGGGGGAAAACTTGGCAGAAAAACCGATTTTTCAGGGAAAAATGACCCCGGCTGTCAGTTTTTTCACTGAGAGGATATGCCAATTTTTCATAGCCCGATAATAAATTATGTCCTGGTTCCTTTTCAAACTATATTTGCGCCCGAAATAGTTCTTTACGATGATCAGCAGAAGAAATATCAGGGTAAAAGTGATGCAAACCCTTTATACGGTTGAAACCAGCCAGCAATCACTGCCCACAGACAAAGCCCTAAAGCTTCTGGAAAACCATTTTGAGCAATCCAGGCAGCTTTTCACTTACCTCGTATATTTCATTACAGAAGTGGCCCGCTATGCGGAAACCGATTCGGTCAGAAGGGCGTCTAAACACCTCCCCACCCAGCAGGACCTTACCGTAAATACAAAAATTTCCGGCAATACCGTCCTTTGGCAAATACTGGAAGACAGCAGTTTCAAAGCAGCCATAGACGATACCCGCATCATGCAGGTGGCAGATGCAGAAATGATCAGAAAAGTATACCTGCAACTTACTGCTTCAGATGAATACCAGGCTTATATAAACCTGGCGTCAAGGGATAAAAAAGATGAAAAAGACATCCTGACCTATATATTCGGCGTACTGATGCTACCAAATGAAAATTTCATCTCACATATCGAAGATCACTTTATCCATTGGGACGATGATGCCGATATGATGAACCAGATGATCCTGAACTTCCTGCAAAAACCAGGCAGTTATAATTTCCAGGACATCATCTCAAAGGAAAAAAGAGAATTTGGACTGGGACTGCTGAAGACCGCCATGGAGAAAAAGGATTTCTGCATGGAACTCATCAAACCCAAACTCAAAAACTGGGATGCTGACCGGATTGCCATGCTGGATATGATTCTGATGCGGATGGGCGTTTGTGAACTGCTCTATTTTGAGACCATTCCCACCAAAGTTTCCATCAACGAATATATTGACCTGGCCAAAGAATACAGCACCCCGCAGAGCGGACAATTTGTCAATGGTATCCTCGATAATATCCATAAAGAAAAGGAACAGGCCGGCCAACTAAAAAAAGTTGATTATAAAAAACAATAGGGTTTCCCTAATTTTGCACCACATTGAAATTCATTATGAGACCAGTCATTTTAATATTCTCCGCGTTTATCATCGCGGCATTTTTACTGATAACCTGCCAGCAGCAGGAAGTAAAAACAGAGCCTAATGTTGTTGCGGCCCCTGGCGTTGAGCCAGTCAAGCCAAAACCAATGACAAGCATCCAGTGGATCGATTCTGCCAAAAACCTCGGTAAGGTGAGAGAGGGTGAAAAGATCGAGATCAGTTACCGCTTCAGGAATACGGGCAACGAGATCCTGATCATTAATAATATTGTTGTTTCCTGCGGATGTACCGTAGCAGAAAAACCTGAAGCACCCATTGCACCCGGCGCTGAAGGAGCCATTAAGGCCACATTTGACACCAAGGGCCGCGTTGGTACCAACCATAAAACAATGGCTGTATATACCAATACAAAAGAAGCTGTGAGTACCGTTGCTTTTGAAGTTGAGGTACTGGCAAACAAATAAATTTTTCAAATACTAAAACCAAAATATGAATCCGATTTCGATTTTATTACAGGCGTCACCCAATGCAGGCATGATGCAACTGGTATTACTGGGTGGTATGATCCTGGTATTTTATTTCTTCATGATCCGTCCGCAAACACAAAAAGCAAAGAAGGCTAAAACCTTCCAGGAAGGATTACAGAAAGGCGACAAAATTGTAACCATAGCAGGTATACATGGCAGTGTAAACAAAGTGAATGACGACGGTACGATCCAGATCGAAGTCAGCCCGGGCAGCTATCTGAAGATCGAACGCAGCGCCATCAGCATGGAATGGAGCGATCAACTTAACAAACCTGCAACACCCGCTAAATAATTACCCTGCAACTGAATTAAATCCGGACAAGCAACCAGCCGTCCGGATTTTTTTTAACCTCTGATTATGCGCTGTAAACAGCAACCCCAAACACATGCTTAAAATTGGCATCACAGGCGGCATCGGTTCCGGAAAGTCAACAGTGGCAAGGGTTTTCGAAACCCTGGGCATACCCGTCTATAATGCTGATGAAGCTGCAAAAAGACTAATGCAGGAAGACCCGGAACTGAAGTCCCGGATCATAAAACTTTTTGGGGAAGAAGCTTACAATAACGGCCAACTGAACAGGTCATTCATATCCGGACAGGCTTTCAGCAATCCTGAAAAAGTGAAAGCGCTGAATGCGCTCGTACATCCTGCAACGATAAGTGATGCAAAATCCTGGATGGCAAAACAACTGTCACCCTACGCCCTGAAAGAAGCTGCGCTGATATTTGAAAGCGGATCAGAAAAAGAGCTTGATTATGTGATTGGTGTATTTGCACCCGAAGAATTACGCATCCGCCGCGTTATGGAAAGAGATGGCAGCAGCCGCGAAGCGATCCTGCAGCGCATCAAAAATCAACTTGATGAAGCCGGGAAAATGAAACGCTGTCATTTCATCATACAAAACGGAGACGACCAACTCGTCATCCCGCAGGTAATGGCGGTACACCAGCAACTTTTACAGCTTTCCCAAAGCAAGCCAGCCCATGGATAATTTCCCGGTACTTTCAGATCATTTACTGGTACTGGTTTACGGATTAGTGATTCCGTTTTTATCCGGTGTCAAAAGCCTTGAAAACTTCGAGAACATTCAGTTTACGGAAGATATACGGAAGAGGTTCTACCTCGCCAACAGCCTGTTCCTGTTACTGGCCGCTGCCGCTATCATCATCAACTGGTTTTTACATGACAGACCTTTTGAGGCGATGGGTTTTCGTTTATCCCTTGACGTTAACAACCCAACGGTCACATTTGGGTTGATCGGACTGCTTGTCATTTTATATGCGGGGGATCTTTTGTATTCTATCCGCAAATGGAAAAAACAAGGCCCGGAAGTGGACACACTTGATGATACCACCCCTTTCCTGCCCCGCGAACTGCGGGAGATTCCGGCCTACCTGGTGATGTGCCTCAGCGCCGGTGTTTTTGAAGAGATCATCTACCGGGGATTTATGGTCACTTATTTTTTACCGCAATATAATTTCAGTACCGGTTTGCCGATACTGGCAGTAACCGCGCCTGCTTTTTTGTTCAGCCTCGCCCACTATTACCAGGGCTGGCAGGCAGTATTAAAGATATTCCTGCTGTCGCTGCTTTTAGGTATCATATTCCTCAGCAGCGGCTCGATTTGGGTGGTGATGATCATCCATTTCCTGATCGACTTGATAGGAGGCCTGGTGGCGATGAAACTGATGAAAGAAAGCGGGAACAAATATTAAGATCCAACCTGTTGTGCAACTAAATTTTATCTTAGATTAAATCAAGGATATATTGGCCCACAGGAGCCGCGGAGGGAATTGAGTAACACAGAGTTTAGGTAGTTGATTATCGGCAAGCCCCGCTTCGTGTCTTCACGAACCGGAAAACGAAATTTTTTCGAAGATGGTTCGTGAGGACACGAACCATGGCGCCACAGGGAAATATTTGAGAGCCGCAGAGGATAACCTGTATTGCTCTGTTGTTCTCTATTTCCTCCGTTGCCCTCCGTGGCGTGTATTCTGATTTTTGTATTTACATCGTTTCAGTTATGATTCACACAAATTTCTCCCAAACCAATGTAAACTCAGGTTCCGTTACTACTTAAATTCAAATCGCCGGATGATACAGGCTCATATTAGGAAGCTTTGACCAACGAAGGAGATCTTTCTGCTAATTGTTTTATATAAATATTTACTACTCTTTAATAGTCAATTAATTGCACAACATGTTAAAAACCATACTGCCCAAAGGGCGATAAAAAATCCAGGCCTCCAATCAGGTGATCATTAACTGTATTCAGAAACCTGCTGCAAACATCCCGGCGAGAACGGCCATGACCATCGGAGCGGTTTGTTTGCCGGCAGACATGGAACAGAGATAGCCCGCATGTGGAATTTTCTTTTCAGGGTCAAAGAATTCAGGTTTAAGGATATAACCTATGGCATCCATGCCCAGCCCCATCACAAATTTGGGTCCTTCTGTCGGCATCATTTTTTTGGTGGCCAGGCTCATGGCTGGAACTGTTTCACCGGGATGTGTTGCAAAGTATGCGTTACCAATCCGAAAAACCGCTATCTCCGTGGCAACCGAATCGGTCATGACCCTTTTGATCACCCCGGCTGCGGCAAGCTGGCGGAATCCCATATTATCAACAGGTAAATTAAATATCCTGCTGTTAAACCGGAGATCATTGCCCTTAAGCTGATGGCCTGCTGAAAGAGCCAGAAGGTTTGCCTCAGCCAATCCCCGGCCCCGCATCATTGCCTGATCAAATGTTTTAGCCTCATGTTCCGGCTGGACCCATCCGCCGATGGATCCTTGCAGGAAAAGGTTTACTCCGCCGAGTACAGAATCCATCCCTTTATAAAATCCGGCCACATAGTCAGCACTCACTTTATCGTGCACGCCGTCAACAAAAGTAGGATGACAGGCAAAGTTGGTGAGCGTGGCAATATTATTCCCCTTTTTATCCCGGAAACGAACACAGGTAAGATCCCTGTCCAGTTCCTCAGGCTGCGAAATATTAAATACCCATCCCTCACCATGCCGGGTAACCGAAAAATCGGCCTTTGCATTTTTACGGTTGAGCCATGCCTTAATAACCTGCGTGGAAGCCGCATTTACCAGGAAGCGGATGTAAGCGGAATCAACGCCTGAATGCATCATGTCTGGCCCCCAAATGCCTACCACATCAGGTCCTGCGTGGGTATGTGTACTGGATAAAACTATATGGTTCGCATTAAATCCCGTATTGCCAATATTGGCTGCAACCTGCTTTCTTATTTCCAGCAATTGCGGATATAATAAACCGATACAGTCAACAGTAAGGATCGTGAGGTTTTCTGACTTATTGGAAATGACAACAGCTTTTACAAAAAGATCATCATGAACACCGGAAAATTTCCTGTTTTGGGTGTGTCCGGCAATGAAGGAGCCGGCCCGGGGGCTCACAATGGCAGATGCAGTGCCAACTTTCCATTGGGCAGAAACGGCGCTGGATAATAAAATCAATGCACTGAAAAGAAGATATTTCCCGTTAAACATAAAGGCAGATTTATACCTTAAGTTAAGTATAAATCTGCCTTTATTTATTGCGTGAATGTTATTTTGTCCCTGCAGATGATTTACTTCAGCCTGGCCAATGCTTCGCTGATCCTTGCCATGGCTGCCTCGATCTTATCCATGCTGTTGGCGAAGGAGATACGGATACAATCAGGTTCGCCAAAAGCCCTTCCTGTTACAGTTGACACATGTGCCGTATTCAGCAGGTACATACAAAGGTCGTCTGCGTCTTTGATAACATTTGTTCCGTCTGATTTGCCAAAGTAAGCTGTCACCACCGGAAACACATAAAAGGCACCGTCCGGTTCCACGATCTCTATACCCGGAATGGCTTTCAGGAGTTCGAGCATCCTGGCGCGGCGCCGGGTGAATTCTTTAGCCATTGCTTCCGTTGGGCGAAGGTCGCCTGTTAAAGCGGTTATGGCTCCCCGTTGGGTAACTGCGTTCGCTCCGCTGGTATACTGGCCCTGTAATTTTTCGCAGGCCTTTACTACTGTCGGATGCGCCGCAATATAACCAAGCCGGTAGCCGGTCATGGCATATCCCTTGCTCAATCCATTGATGATGATGATCCTGTCTTTCAGGTCTTCGAACTGCGCCAGGCTTTCGTGCCTGCCAGTGAAGTTGATATATTCATAGATCTCATCGGAGATGATGAAAACCTGCGGATGTTTGCGGAACACTTCAGCCAGTCCGGCCAGTTCATCTTTGGTATAAACAGATCCGCTGGGGTTACAGGGGGAAGAGAATATAAATAAGGTAGTCTTTGGCGTTAGTGCCGCTTCAAGCTGTGCCGGGGTTATCTTATATTTATCTTCAGGCTTTGTTCTTACCAGCACCACTTTACCTTCGGCCAGTTTTACGATCTCTGAATAGGTAACCCAGTATGGTGTGGGAATCACCACTTCATCTTCTTTATCTACGATGGCCATCACCACATTTGCCAGGCTCTGCTTGGCGCCGGTGGAAACCAGGATATTTTCGGGCTGGTAGTCGAGATTATTATCTCTTTTAAGTTTGGTGCACACCGCTGAACGTAATTCCGGGTACCCGGCAACGGGCGGATAATGGCTCCAGTTATCATCCACTGCTTTCTTCAATGATTCCTTGATATGGTCAGGGGTATCAAAATCGGGTTCACCAAGGGAAAGATCGATCACATCAACACCACTGGCTCTGAGTTCGCGGCCGAGTTTGGCCATTTTGAGGGTTTCGGGTTCATTGAATAAATCAAGGCGGGAAGATAACTTCATTGGTTATTTACTTTTTATTTTTTAAGTAGGCAAATGTACTTAAAAATCAGTAGTTAAAAATCGCAGCAAAGCACAACCAGGCTTTGTGTCCTGCTTTACTTAGCGGTTTTATTTCGGTCATAATTATAAATTTCCTGCCCCACATATTTCATGAAAGGAAAACCAATTTCATCGTAATCGTATTTATCGTCATTCAGTATGCCGTCCTTATTGCAATAGATCAGTGCGCTGATCATGAACTCCGTTTTATTTTCGCTGTCTTTGAAACAGGCAATGTCAAGCAGGTGCCCATAAGCATCGCCCACTTTGTTGTAAACCTTAAGTGAAGGAGGGATTTTTTCATTTTTATCGGCACCAAAAAGCAGGAACTTACAATAGGTGTCGTAATAAGTAACCGGATCATATGGCGGGAAGCCTGCGGAAGATGGTGTTGCAGACATAAATTGCTGCAAAAAAAGGTAATCTTCAGCCTGAAGCCCAAAACGCTGCTTTTCCGGAACATCATCAGGATAGATCACCGACCTTAATATGGAGTGCAGGGAAAGCAGACTGATCCTGTTTTTCCGGGAAAAATCAAGGGGTTCCTGTTGCAAAACACCGTTTTTCAGGTAGCCCTTGCCCAGTTTATCGTTCCGCTTGCTGTAAGGTTGTTTATTTACCTGTGCAGGTTGGCGATAGACTTCTTTTCCAGTGGCATCCAGGAACCTGATGGGGTTTGTGTGCCTGTTCTGGTCTTCCGTCATGGCTATTTCCAGCCGGTGAATGATCTCTGATTCGGCATATCCCCTTTTTTGGAGTTCCCGGTTGATATATTCCGGGCCAAGGAATTCATATAACCTGTTATAGGCATCATTATCGCTGACCAGAAAGATCTTTTTGATATAGCTGGCAATGGTGGGCCGGCCATCCTGCGATTCAGGATCATTATATACGGGTGTCTGTCCGCTATACCCGGTTTCCGTGATCATGGTACTATGCATATCCAGGCCGGCAATGTTCAGTTCCCTTAGTTTTTGAAGGGCCAGGATGGCAACAGGCATTTTCACCGTGGAGGCAGGATAAAAGTATTTAGCGGCATTGTAATGCAAAAAATGATCGGTAAAATGTGGTTTATTATCCTTATCTCGGTCTATTTGAGTGTAAATAAGCTGAATATTGAAAGAATCAGGATTAGCAAATATGGCTGAAAATGGCCCGTTTTCCTTATACAGGATCGTTTCCAACAGGTTTTTCTCCTTTGTTCCCGTTTCAGGCAATGTAATATCCTTAACCGGTTCAGTTTGTGGAGGTTGCATTTTCCGGGTAGTTGTGCAGGCTGTAATTAAGAACAAACAGCAGAGGGCAGTCCGCAGGTGAATAAATGACATAAGTCAAAGTAAAGAAAAAATCCTTTAGCGCTTAATAAACCCGATCCAGGTACATAGAAATACAGGTTCAGACACAATAAAATGAACACTGTAAAATGGGGGTTGACCTCAAAAAAACCCTATCTTTGCCCGCCTTGCCAAAAAATGCCTATCCAGGCGGCAGGAGTTTTAAAAAATAAAGTGTAAACCCGATTTGTATGCAATTCAAAGGTTTGGTTCGGTTTTTTGCTGTTGCGCTTATCCTGATCTCCCTCTATCAACTTCATTTTACCTGGGTTGTTCGCAACCATGAGAAAAAAATGGAACAAAAGGCAAAAGCATATGTCAATGCCTCTTATGGCACTGCCACGGAAGAAGTAAAAGACCAGGAATATAAGAAAAGACTCCGCCGTTTATTCGACAGTACCAAAGAAAGTACCATCACTTATGGTACTACGGGCGCCATATCATACCAGAAAGCCAAAGAACAGGAATTGAACCTGGGACTTGACTTGCAGGGTGGTATGAGTGTTACACTTGAAGTGGAACTGGAAGGTTTATTGAAATCCTTGTCCAATAACGCCAAAGACCCCGCGCTGAATAAGGCCATCACTACGGCCAACCAGCGCAAAGCCAACAGTGATGCTGATTTCATCACGCTTTTTGCACAGGCATACAAGGAGCAAAATCCTACAGCCAGGTTGTCCTCCATTTTTGCAGGTACGGGTCAAAGAACCATAAAGATCGAAGACAACGATAATGATGTGATCACCAAACTCAGGGCTTATGCCGATGGTGCCATCAGCAATACTTATAATGTATTACAAAAAAGGATCGACCAGTTTGGTGTTGCTCAACCCAATGTACAGCTGGATAAAAATAAAGGTATCATCACTGTTGAACTCCCCGGTGTTAAAGACGATCCCGAAAGAGTACGTAAATATTTACAGGCAACTGCAAACCTGCAGTTCACCGAACTGTACAATATTGGCGAGCTGGACAAACCACTGACTGATGCGGAGAAAGCCCTTAAAGATTACTACAGTGGCGTAAAGACCGCTGTTGTTGATACAACTGCCGCTGCTGCAGCCACTACGCCGGCAGCCGCCGCGGATACCAATAAAACAGCAACCATTGGCGAACTGGTTAAAACACAGCCAGCCGGAAAAACAGATACAGCCAAAGCAGCTCAAAGCGACTATTCGCTTTTCAAAGTATTCCAGCCGATTGCCCCTCAGCAGGGACAGGATGGCAGGATGTCATTTGCCCCATATCTTGGATTTAT
Source organism: Chitinophagaceae bacterium (assembly GCA_041752135.1). Classification (GTDB taxonomy): domain Bacteria; phylum Bacteroidota; class Bacteroidia; order Chitinophagales; family Chitinophagaceae; genus Pollutibacter. The sequence continues at coordinate 23,561 of JBGSHT010000062.1, forward strand.
TTCCATTCGCGACACTTCAATATTCAATGAATACCTGAATATTGAAAATGTAAAAATGCAGTTCCCTGCAAATATGAAAATCGTTTATGGTGTTCCGGAAAAAAATGATAAAGGTTTAAAGAGTGATGTATTACCGGTCTATGCGCTGAAAACAATTGAAGGAAGCGATAAAGCACGTTTGGAAGGTGATGGTGTTCAGCAGGCATTGCAGGATTATGACGACCGCGGCCGCCCTGCGATCAAAATGGTCATGACCAAACAGGGCGAGCGGATCTGGGGTGAAATGACCACAGACAATGTGGGCAAACCCATTGCGATCGTCCTCGATAATATCGTGTACTCAGCACCGAATGTAATAAATCCAATAACAACAGGAACGTCCGAGATAAGTGGCAGCTTCACTATTGAAGAAGCACAGGATCTGGCCAATATTCTCCAGTCTGGTAAATTACCCGCCCCTGCCAAGATCGTGCAGGAGCAGGTGGTAGGACCAACACTGGGTGCCGCGGCCATTAATGGTGGTGCAATGGCTTTTGGAATTTCATTTCTCGTGATTTTTGCCCTGATGCTGGTTTATTATAACTCTGCCGGCTGGGTGGCTAATATTGCTCTTATTCTGAATCTCCTGTTCACCATTGGTGTGCTGAGCGCATTGGGTGCAACATTAACCGCACCTGGTATTGCAGGTCTTGTATTAACCATTGGTATGGCGGTGGATACGAACGTTATTATCTTCGAACGGATCAAGGATGAACTAAGCAAAGGAAAAAGCTACCAGTTAGCCGTAGCCGAAGGGTATAAACGATCCATGGCCCCGGTACTGGATGCGCATATCACTACCCTGCTTACAGCGGTAATATTATTTTACTTCGGGCTTGGACCGGTACTTGGTTTTGCCACCACACAGATCCTCGGTATCCTGTTGTCATTGTTCTGCGGTATCCTGATCTCCAGGCTTATCACTGATTTCTGGACAAACAAAAACCGACATTTCGAATATTTCACAGGAATCAGCAAGAAAGTATTCAAGCATGCGAATTATAAGTTCATTGAATACCGTAAAGTTGCCTATGCAATAACAGTTGTAGTAGCCATACTGGGTATTGGCGCCTTATTCAATGGTTTTGATCAGGGTGTGGAATACAAAGGCGGACGCAGCTATACTGTTCGTTTTGATCAGCCAATGCAACCTGAGACAGTTGTAAATACGCTGCAAAAATCATTTGGAGAGAACCCGATTGTTAAAACGGTGGGTGATAATAAAACACTGAATATCACTACTTCTTACATGATCGATAATCAGAGTAAGACCGCAGATTCTACAGTTGAAGCAACATTGTTCAATTCATTAAAAAGTTCATTCCCGGAAAACACTTCTTACGCAGACTTTAAAAGAAGTTATAAGCAAAGTTCTCAAACCGTGCTGCCATCTATTTCTGATGACCTGAAGAAGGGTGCCGTTAAAGCTACCATCTTTGCACTGTTGGCGATCTTCCTGTATATCTTTTTACGTTTCCGCGATTGGAGATATTCTGTAGGTACGATCATAGCCCTGTTGCATGACGTGTTTGTAACACTGGCCGTATTCTCGTTCCTAAGAACCATCGTTCCCTTCCCACTTGAAATTGACCAGCACTTTATTGCCGCCATACTTACAGTGATAGGTTTTTCGATGAACGATACAGTGATCGTATTTGACAGGATCAGGGAAAATTCACATTTGATGAAAGGCGCCAGCAAAACAACGATCATCAATAAATCGATCAACGATACATTGAGCCGTACCATCATGACATCACTTACGGTATTCCTCACCCTCCTTATCCTCTTTATTTTTGGTGGTGAAGTAACCCGCGGTTTTGCATTTGCGATGCTGATCGGTGTAATAACCGGTACCTATTCTTCAATCTTCGTTGCCGCTCCGATCCTGGTTGACCTTGCAAAAGACAAACCACTCGGTGAAGCAGGTAATGACACCGTTGCAGAAGCACCTGTAAAAGGCAAAGCTGCTTTAGCGAAATAAAAGTTCAAGTCAACGTATAATAGAAAAAGTCCCCAATTCGGGGACTTTTTCTATGCTTGCTTTTGTATTTCCTTTGCGGTCAATCTTAAACTGAAAATGAACTGCCGCATCCGCAGGTAGATGAAGCATTAGGATTGGTAAACACAAATCCCCGTGCATCCAAACCGTTCTTCCAGTCGATTTCCATACCCATCAGGTAAATAGCATGAGCCGGGTTGATGATACAGGATATCCCCTGTACCTGGTGTATTTCATCTTCCGGTTTTTTATCTTCAAAAGCCAGGATATAACTCAGGCCCGAACAACCACCCCCCTTCACGCCAATGCGCAGGTACTGGTTGCTGTTAAAATCTTTCTCTGCCATCAACCGCTTGATTTCTGCAACGGTGTTGGGGGTAAATATAACTGGCGCTTGTGTAATAGTTTCTGTTTGCATAACGTTTGTAAAATTACAAACATTTTCAGGAAGTAAAAGTTTATCCCGCAAACTGTATTTTTGTCCCTTACAAAGTAACTATGAGCAATCAAGACCTGATCTTATATGGTGGAATCGCGACAGTCGTTTTAGTTATTGCCTTATACCTGGTATACTGGTTCCGGGAGAAGCAAAGCCTTAAAACGGAACCACCGGTTACAAAACCAGCCGGTGAAAGCACCCTGGGCCTGAGGCTGCAGGCCTATGAAAGGCTGGTAATGCTCGCAGAAAGGATCTCCCTGCCCAACCTCATTACCCGGATTCCGGCAGGTGAACTGACGGTGAGGCAACTGCAATCTGTACTCATTGAACAGATCAAAACAGAATTCGATTACAATCTCTCACAGCAAATTTATGTTGCCCCGGCAGCCTGGCAGGCCATCAATAACCTGAGGGAACAGAATATATTCATCATCAACCAGGTTGGCCAGGCCCTGCCACCCGATATGAAAGGCAGTGAGCTAAGCCGAAGAATTGCCGACCTGCTGAATGCAGATCCCCGAGCATCACTGCATACGATGGTTTTGGAAGCACTCAATTTTGAGGCTAAAAAATTATTGTAAGGTTCTGTACACGGACGAACGGGAAGCCTTAAAACATCCTATCTTACTGTAGTAAATACAGCACTATGGCAGAAAAAAAATTCACCGATTCAGGCATCGAGATCAGGGATTGCTATTATCCTGCTGACATAGCGGGATTACCTGCCGAAGCACCCGGTGCATTTCCTTACACAAGGGGCGTGCAGCCAGACATGTACCGTGGCCGTTTATGGACCATGCGGCAATATGCAGGATTTTCCACAGCTGAAGAAAGTAATAAAAGGTACCATTATCTGTTATCACAGGGAGTGATGGGGCTCAGTGTGGCATTTGACCTGCCCACTCAAATTGGGTACGACAGCGACCATCCGCTGTCGGAAGGCGAAGTAGGAAAAGTAGGTGTGGCCATCGACAGCCTGGAAGACATGGAAATACTGTTCAAGGGTATCGATCTTGAAAAAGTGTCCACATCCATGACCATTAATGCAACCGGGTACATCCTCCTGGCTTTATATGTGGCCCTGGCCAAAAAGCAAGGAGCTGACCTTAAGAAGATCTCCGGCACCATTCAAAATGATATACTAAAGGAATATGCAGCTCGCGGGACCTATATCTATCCGCCAAAACCATCCATGCGCATCATCACAGACATTTTTGAGTGGTGCAGCACGGAGGTCCCCAAATGGAATACGATTTCCATTTCCGGATACCATATCCGGGAAGCAGGCAGTACCGCCGTACAGGAAATTGCCTTCACTCTTAGTAACGGCAAGGCATACGTGAAATCGGCGCTTGAAAAAGGCCTTGATATAAATGTTTTTGGAAAGCGCTTATCCTTTTTCTTCAATGCGCATAACAACCTGTTTGAAGAGGTGGCTAAGTTCAGGGCCGCCCGCCGAATGTGGGCCAATATCATGAAAGAGCTGGGTGCATCGGATCCCAAAGCCATGATGCTGCGTTTTCATACCCAAACAGGAGGCAGTACTTTAACCGCACAACAACCGCTGAATAATATCACCAGGGTAACCATACAGAGCCTTGCGGCTGTCATGGGGGGCACGCAATCGCTGCATACCAATGGCTATGATGAAGCCCTCAGTCTGCCCACTGAAGAAGCCGCACGCATTGCCCTGCGTACCCAGCAGATCGTAGCCCACGAAAGCGGGGTGCCTGATACCGTTGATCCGCTTGCCGGTTCCTATTTCGTGGAATCACTTACCAACGAAACAGAGAAACTGGCCGGAGAACTCATCCGAAAAATTGATGCCATGGGCGGCAGTGTGGTGGCGGTTGAACAGGGATTCATGCAGGACGAAATTGCCCGCAGTGCATACACCTACCAACGGGAGGTTGAATCCGGCGAAAAAATAATTGTAGGAATGAACCAGTTCCAGGTACAGGAACATAACCAGACCCCGGTGATGCATATAGATGACAGCATCCGCATTATACAATCAGAAAAACTGGCGATTCTCAGGGGGAAAAGAGATGCGGCTAAAGCAGCATCAAGCCTCGAAAAAGTATTAGCAGCCGCGAAAGGTACAGATAACCTGATGCCTGTTGTTATTGAAGCGGTGGAAAACTATTGCACGCTCGGAGAGATTGCCGACCAACTACGGAAGGTTTACGGAGAGTATAAATGAAACAACTGTGGCCCGCTCCCGGGCCACATTGTATAACCAGCTGCTAAACTGTTACATCCACTTGGCAAGGTAGATGTTAAATTCCTGTCTCAGGTCTTTAATCACTTTTTCAAAAGAGAGATATTCATCTTTCAGGTTCTCATGTTCGGCCAGCTTTTCATTTTCCACCACTTCTTCAGCCAATTCAGTTTTTTTGCCATAGGTTGAAATATGCTCCTTGATCTTGTGCCGAAGCTCATCAATATTATTTAGCTGTACGAGAAACTGATTCTGGAAATGCTCGATACCCTGGCGGGCTTCAAATGTGGTATTCTTTGTGGCAATCTCAAGCAGCCTGTTTTCAAGAATATGGATATCCTCTTTGTAAAAATCAAGGCCTTTTATCCACTCCTGATGCTCTGCATTGACCTGGGTTGTATTTGTGAAACTCATATTGGTATGTTTTACTCAAATGTATAATGGCTTCCTTTTATAATGACTGACTGACATCATTGTTTTAAATGATTATACTCAGCGGACCCGGAAAACTAACGTCAATGCATAATTGAATAATTATCCGAACAGCCGCATCTGGCCTTAACTGCCGTGCTATCAATGTTTATCCATAAATTTCCTGCGAATAAATTTCTCCAGTTCAACTGCATGGAAAACAAGTGCAGATGCAGCAAAACAGATCAGCAGTTCATTAAGGCTGAGCGGTTCAGTTTTAAAAAGCTTATTGGCAAAAGGCAGGTAGATCACCGCCAACTGCAAAAGAACGGTAAGCATGACAGCTCCGAGGAGGGGCAAATTAGATAATAAACCCTGCCTGAAAAGATACTGTCTTTCGCTGCGGATAGCCATTACATGGCCAAGCTGAGAGAATGCCAGGATAGAGAACACCATAGTCTGCCAGTGATCAAGATTATTATGGATCGCCCATGCCTGAGCCGCTAATGTTACAGCCGCCATTAGGAGGCCAACCCAAATAATATGGTATCCAATGCCCCCTGAAAAAAGGCTCTCATTGGTTTTTCTCGGGGGCCTGTTCATAATGTCTTTTTCAGCTTTTTCACCGGCCAGTGCAAGTCCGGGCAAACCATCCGTCACCAGGTTGATCCATAGCAGGTGAATGGGTAGAAGCGGTATCGGCAGGCCCAGAAATGGCGCCAGGAAAATCGTCCAAATCTCTGCGCCATTGCAGGTCATGATGTATTTAACAAATTTGCGGATATTATCGTAAATCCGCCGGCCTTCCTTGACGGCCCTGACAATGGTAGCGAAATTATCGTCCAGGAGGATCATATGGGCCGCTTCCTTGCTTACATCGGTACCATTAATACCCATAGCCACGCCAATGTCGGCGGTTTTAAGCGAAGGGGCATCGTTAACGCCGTCGCCGGTCATGGCCACAAAGTGATTGCGTCGTTGCAATGCCTTTACAATATGCAGTTTCTGTTCGGGGGAAACCCGGGCATATACCCTGACCTTTTCCACCATTCCCCCAAATGTTTCGGCAGGCATGGCCTTCAATTCATTTCCGGTTAGTACCAGGTCTTTTTCGGTAAGTATCCCTATCTCCCTGGCAATGGCAGAGGCCGTTGCAGGATGATCGCCGGTGATCATTACCACATGAATGCCGGCTGTCTTGCAATCCGCAATGGCCGACGTTACTTCCTCCCTTGCCGGATCGATCATACCAGCCAAACCGGCATACTGCAGGTCTTTTTCCACCAGATCATAGGTAAATGGTTCCGGCAAAGCGGGCAGGATCTTATAGCCATAAGCGATTACGCGAATGCCATTTGAAGCCATTTCCTGGGCCTTACGCAGGATTTCGTCACGAGGGTTATCATCAGACAGGCTGGCTTCAACAGACTCCACAGCGCCTTTTGAAATGACCAGGTATTGGTGATCAAGGCTATGTACCGTTGTCATGCATTTCCGGTCCGAATCAAACGGCAACTCACCCAGACGGGGAAACTTTTCCAGGATACGGCCAAGTTCCTTGAGATCATGGTGTTTATTGAAATGTTCAACCAGGGCAATTTCTGTAGGATCGCCCAGGAAGGTTTTATCAGCCGTTTGCTTTACATCATGATTGAGTGCAATGGCACAATCAAGCAGGGATATCTTATCATCAAGTTTAACCTGGCCATTGTATTCATCTGTTTGCACCACTTTCATTTTATTCACGGTCAGGGTGCCTGTTTTATCCGTGCATATAAACGTCACAGAACCCAGGGTTTCCACAGCGGGCAGTTTCCGGATAAGAGCATTTTTTTTCACCAGCCTTTTCGCGCCCATGGATAATGCGATCGTGATCAGCGCAGGTAATGCTTCGGGAATGGCGGCAACGGCAAGCGAGATGGACAGCAGTAACATTTTCAACGGGTCCTCCCCTCTTAAAAGCCCCACACCCAGCAGGATCAGGCAAATGAAAAGGATCAGGTAGGAAAGTTTCTTGCCAAAATCCGTCATTCTTTTTTGAAGCGGGGTAACGGTTTCATCCTCCTGTAACATACTGGCAATCTTTCCGATCTCCGTGTTCATACCCGTACCTACTACAACGCCCATGGCCCGTCCATTGGTAACCAGGGTTCCTTTATAGGCCAGGTTAAAACGATCGCCCAATGGAATATCCCCGGCTTCTATTACGGCATCATTTTTATCTGCCGGGACAGATTCTCCTGTTAGTGCAGATTCATCTATATGAAGACTATACGTTTCCGTTAGCCTGATATCCGCAGGCACCGCATTTCCCGCTTCCAGCAATACAATATCTCCTGGTACAATTTCAGAAGAAGGCAGTGAAACGGTAATACCTTCTCTAATGACCTGGGTATTCAATGCGGCCATTTTTTTAAGCGCTTCCATGGCTTTTTCTGCCCGGTATTCCTGTACAAATCCCAGGATGGCATTCAGTAAAACGATTACGAGTATAATGATGGCATCAGTAATGTCTCCGATAAAACCGGAGATAATGGCAGCCGCAATGAGTACCAATATCATGAAATCCTTAAACTGGAGAAGGAAAACCAGCCATACCGGTTTTTTCCTTTTTTCCAGCAATTCGTTTACACCAAACTCTTTCCTTTTTTGCAAAACAGCCTTTGGGGTCAAACCCTTCTCAGAGGTACCCATTTGAGCATAAACCTCTGCAGTTTGTATTTGATGCCAAGTCATATGCTATGATTTTGAAAGCTGGTAAAGTAAAAACAAATTAACAATGTAAATAAGGAATATCAATGCAGCGTCCCACGCGAGTAAATATCTTTTTCCTTTTGTGCGATAGCTTAATCCAATAATTGCAACTGCCGTCATCAGGATAGCACTGAAAACAGATATAATATTATTGGGAGAAGCATCCTTAAGGATATGGCCTTTGGTGTAAAAAATATCATCAATGGCCAAAATAAGGATATTGAATAAATTGCTGCCGAGCAGGTTTCCCACAGCCAAATCCAGAGACCCCATACGTACGGCAGCAATAGATACAGCAATTTCAGGCAGCGAAGTAGATACTGCCAGAAAAAAAGTTCCTACAAAAGATTTACCCAACCCGGTATCTTCAGCAATCTTATCCGCGAAATAGGGTAATGTTAAAGCAGCAGCAATTATAATGAGGGCAAACAAAACATATTTGCTTATGATCGTTTTCAGGGAAATTTCAGGATTCGTGTGATTCTTTACTTCAGTTCCAGCAAAAACTTTTGCTGAATTCTTTTCATTCATGTAGATCAGCCTGATTGAAATTAAATAAATGATGATGAATGAAAGACTGGTCACCCCAATCCATGATGAAAGCACAATATCTTCCGGCAGAAAAATAGCTACACCTACCATACTGATCAAAATAATACCCAGTGCCGCAGCCAATATGTGATTTGGCGAAGCAGTCCCCAAAAGGGTATGATGACGCGGTAAAAAAGCATCCATAAACGCCAGGATACCTAAGTTGAAAGCGCAACTGCCAAGTATGTCACCAACGGCAAGATCCGCGGATTGTACAATGGTTGCAGAACTGATACCAACCATCAGTTCCGGTAACGAAGTAACAGAAGCCATAAGGATCAGTCCGATCCATGCTTTGCCCATACCCGTTTTTTCCGCTAGCAGATCACCGTAAAAAGACAGCTTTTTCCCTGCGAAGAAAATGATTGCTGCACATAATATGAATCCCCCTGTATGAATCATACTTAAATAATTTTAAATACTGTTAAGTTTTTTCTTTATCACTCAGCCTGCGTCCTGTCATCACCATGTTGATTACAGTGACTATTCTTTCCGATATGGTTTCCTGTTTTTTTGCGGACCATATCCACTGGATAAATTCCCGTTGAACATTTTGCTGCAGCTGGAAAAATTTTTCATATGCCACTGGTTCATCTACAAGGCAACTCAGTAAATCTGCCGGAATTTCCAGTTCCGATTCGTCTTTGAATAATACAACCTGTACATAATCGCCTTCACCCTTTCCTATTTTTTTTCGCACAGCGGCTTTTACCGGAAGAAACAAATGCCCGTTTCCCATTGGCATCAGCCGGTAATCACTGAATGAATGGTCATCAATAGTACCTTTTACTTTTACCCAGCCAAAAGGAGCTTTTTTATCCTGTGGTATCTCAGGGATCTCCGCATAGGTCCATCCCCCTTTCCCGGGAAATTTATGCAGTTTATACTTTTTATTTACGAGTGGGGTTTCCATCGATCTTTTAAGCTTTTCAATTCAAAAGATTTTACCTGCAATGCTTAAAAAAAGATTCTTTGACGGCAGAAAAAACATATATAAATATACGACTTAAAAAACAATGCTTTTTTAACCGCAAAGTGAAGATAGGCGCTTTGATATTCGCCTATCAAAAATCACCTGATCTTTTGCTGGATTATAACGGCATCATTCAGTACAAATGGAACAGCGATCATCCATTCTTCCCGGGGCTTGATATTGAAAACGGGGTCTGATAACAGATCAAATGAACTTTCCCATAAGCGCATGTCCATAACCTGATCTTTATTAATGGCAAACTCCAGTTCCAGTGGTATATTATCAACAACATAATAGCTAAGCACTTTTTTTCTGCGTGGAGTCAGCTTGTTCGTTTTTTGTCCCAGTGGCTTTGCGCCATTGGCTTTCAAATCATAGATATCCATTTTTTCATCTGCAAAAATGTCGTAGCGGTTTACTTTCCTGTTTGGTGAAATTTTAATTGTCAAAAAACGCTTGTCGCCATTGATCGTGTCGCGCAAAAATTCAATTGTCGGAGCAGCGATTGGTTTCAATGGAGCATCCTGCTGGTAAGTAAAGGCGGTGCCATATTTACTATATACAGGATCCTTATTCAATTCATCTGCTTTTACAGGCTTATCACCCAGTGTGGCTTTTGTCCATACGTCCAGGTTTTTATCATATGTGGCCCAAAAGGATTTATTTTTTTCTTTATTGAAAACATATACTAAACTATTAGGCTTTGCCTCTCCGTTCCGATAACCGGATGTCAAATGCGCTTTGACGAATAATGAAACTGCAAGCAGCAAAAACATTGCAGACCACAGATTCTTTCTGTCGAAAGATCCCAATACCGGAAGGAGCAGTGTAAAGCAAAGTACAGCCAGGATTGAACTTCCGAACAAAATTTTTAAACCCAGGCCTACCGGGAACATTTTAATAAATGGTGCCAGTATCACCAATGCAGGAATAGCAAGAACCGTATTTAATACTGTATTTGATTTCCCGGTACGCACATAATTTCCCAACATCAGTAAACCCGTAATAACCGGAATGATTAAAAAACCGGCCCCTTTCAGCTTAAATGCAATGATGCCATTCAATAATATCCATATAAAAAGCGGCGCCACCATTTTTTCCATTTCCGGATTTCCGGATTTTTGGCTTCGGTATAATAAAAGACAAATGGCCATGGTCAATGCAATAAATGCACCGATATATGCATGTCCATTATAAGTGAACCCATGTAATATATCACCGTATGCGGGGTAAACATTTGATACCAGTTTCCATCCTAAAAAAGTAACCAGTCCGGCTCCAATGACTGCAGCCAGGAAGGGCAAAAAACCCATAGCTATTCCTTTTCCAGAAAGTAAATTTTTCTGAATGCCATAGTAGGTAATAAAAACAAAAAGCGCGAGTGAAAAAAGCAGCATTGGCAAAATCCAGGAAAAGGAATAACTCCAGAAACCAAAAGGTACGTTGAAGTATACATGATCTTCATCTGATTCCAGTTCACGGAGGTCTGCATTGGAAAAATATTGCAGTAAGGGCATCAGGTTGGTTCCCTGGTGTGCGAGTGTTGCGGGGCTTAAATGCTCGTATGTATCCTGCTGTGTATGATAATTAAAATGATTATCTATGAATGCGAAATTGAAACCCTGAATGGATCCTTCTTCCCTGAAGACGGTAAGGTCCGTATCATTGGGCAGCATTTTATAAATGCTGTACATCAAAGAATTGGCGGCCGGAAAACCAACACCCGCTTTCGTAAACCCCTCGATCATTTTAGCATTTCCCTTCGTGGTTTCCATAAGCATGTACCCGGGACCGGAAGAGCCCCGCGCTTCAAAATTGACAGCCAGGCCTGCTTCCTTTGCCCATGGATGTTCTGTAACAAATAATGCGGCACCATTCAATCCCAACTCTTCAGCATCTGTAAAAAGAATAATGATATCATTCTTATGAGCTGTTTTATTATGCAAAAAAGCGCGTATCCCTTCCAGCACCGTTGCCACACCGGAAGCATCATCCCCGGCGCCATGGGAAAACGAATGTGGCGCACTGTCGTAATGCGACAATAACAACAATGCTTTTGAATTATCCGTTCCTTTTATCCGCGCAAGGATATTTTTCGATTTGGTCAATGTGCCCCAGTCGCTAAGGCTGAATCCTTCCTGGGTGGATGTTTCCAGTCCCAGTTTTTTCAGCTCCTCCTCTACGTATCGTGCAACAATTTCATGATTTTCTGAGCCAACATAATGTGGCTTTAGCGTCATTTCTTTAACGATCTTCAAAGCCCTTTGCGTAGAAAATTCTGTCAGCGGCACTTCCTTTTCATCCATCCCCTGTGGCATCATAATATAAAATATGCCGTAAAGGATAACAGATAAGAAAGCTGCCTGGAAAATGGAAGCAGAATTTTTCATACGTACAAATTGGTTGAAATGAAATACCTGTTTTATAGAGCGCGTTCCGTCTTCAGTAAATTTTTACTTACCTGTTTTCAGCAGAAAGCCGATCAGGCCTTTCATAAAAATTTCCTGGTCGTCGTACAAACTCATGTGGCTTCCGTTCGGGCAAAAAAGATAGCTGCCGTTTTTAACTTCCTTCGACATCCATTCCATATGCGCCGGATCCATGGTATCGTGTTTGGCGCCAACAACCAGGGTTGGTACCGTTATATTTTTAAGTGATGCTTTCACGTCCCATTTCTCCAGTTTGCCAGAGATACCAAACTCACTTGGCCCCTGCATGGTTACATATAACGACTGATTCATTTTTGCAAAAGAACGGTTTACAGGCTCGGGCCAGGATTCAAGTGGCATGCGAAGAATATGCTCCATGTAAAAATTAGGATAAAGCAGTTCCATGTATTTGGGGTTGGAAAAATCTTTTGCGGCTTCAATGGCGCGGATGGTGTCCAGCACTTTTGGATCCATTTGTTTTGCCAGTACCTCATCAGCATATTTTCCATATTCAGGCGCACTGGCCATCATATTGGAGATGATCAATCCTTTTAGGTTTTGCTGGTATTTCAAGGCATATTCCATGGCCAGGATACCTCCCCATGAATGTCCAAGGAGATAAAAATTTTCATTTGTCAGGTTGAGTGCCTTGCGCACCTGTTCCACTTCTTCCACATATCTGGGAAGGTCCCACAGGGATGTATCTTTAGGATCTTCCGAGTTTCCACAACCAAGCTGATCATAATAAATTAGTTCGATCCCTTCTGCAGGAAGGAAACTTTCCATGCATTCAAAATACTCGTGCGTGGCTCCTGGTCCACCATTAAGCAGCAGTAATTTAATTTTGGGATTGTTACCAATGCGTTTGGTCCATATACTAAATGTTCCCTTGGGTGTGGTAACCGGAATCATTTGAATACCACCTGTTTTAACTCCGGTTGATTGGTCAGTAAGAAAACTTATGGTATTATTTCCTTGCTCTTCCTGTTTGGGTGCATTACAGGAAAAAATCACTAATAAAAAAAAGAAAACAAAGAAGGCATGAAATTTAGGGATTTGCATGGCAAGTGTTTATGGATGAAAAATCAATTTGATGTTTCTGTCAATCTCTTAATTTCGATAAGAATCGGGTTCCAGCCCTCCCCTTTGTTATATACTTCGTCATATCTTTTATCACCATCTGCCACTGTTTCAAAACCATCCTGGCTAACGGTAAGTTTAACATGGCCATCTGCTTCTGAGAGTTCATATGTAACATTCAAATGATTCTCCGGTGTATGAGGATATGGTGCATTAGGGTCTATCACCGAATATTTCAGTAATTTCTCAGGGATGATATCAATCACATTTCCTTTCACAAATACCATCTCCTGCCCTTGATAGTTGCCCCGCCACAAAAGTTCACTGCCCGGCTTCCAATCAGTAACCGTTTCACAGCCAAACATATACAACTTAGTTTTTTGGGGGTTGGTTAGCATATCCCAGACTTGTGAAAGGGAGCCCTTAATGATAACCTCGTTTTTTACAATACGATTTTCCATTATATGTATGTATTACTGTAAATGTAACAGAAAACCTGATGTGTTTCATTTTGATTATAAGCAAAAGAGAACCGCTGAGAAATAATAGAAAACGGTGGATGTTATGCTGAAATACACCAATTAATATGTCTTTTAAGGCTACCTGTTTCTAAAAACAATAGGTTTCCAGGCTTTTGGGAAGTGGGGGGACTTTTGGAGAGTAGGAGGACTTTTGGAGAGTGAGGGGACTCTTGGAGAGTGGGGGGACTCTTGGAGAGTGAGGGGACTCTTGGAGAGTGAGGGGACTCTTGGAGAGTGGGGGGACTCTTGGAGAGTGAGGGGACTCTTGGAGAGTGGGGGGACTCTTGGAGTGACTCGTCCTAAAATAAGTTTACAGATTAATAGTTAAATCCTGCAATAGGTTTACAGGTGTTACAATGTCCTGTTCTGGGTTTACAAACGTAGTTGGTTTTCGGTAATAATTCTTCCATAATTTCTCCGTTTTGATT
>JBGSHT010000063.1:0-54984 GCA_041752135.1 Chitinophagaceae bacterium
ACCCTGACCTCATTTTTATCATCATCGATCTCCGTTTCGGATAAAAGAAATGACCTTGTTGCCATATCCAGCTGGCTTTCTATATTATCATATGAATAAAATAAAATGGGCGGACAACTTACTGCACCGCAGTTCAACGCAAAATGGATGCGGTAATCAATTTTTTCAACCGATAAGGTTTTGATCAGTTTTCCGGGAAAGAATGAAGGGAAATATCCCATGCTGTATTTCCAACGATATTTTCTCAATATACCATGCTCAATATCATCTAAACTGAATTTCACACCGGCAATAAGGATAACTTTCTGAGAAAATATTTCGGGATTTTTTAATTTTGACCTGGTGGCCAGCAACTGATACCATCCATTGTACATATTGATCCAAAAAGTTCTTTTAGAAGCATCATCCGTTAATCCATCAATGAGCTCAAGTTGAGAAAGGCTGGCAAGTATTTTTTCAATATCAATGGAGGACTCCCCCCTTTTTACATTTTCCAAAAGTTGCTCAGAAAAAGAAAGTAATCCGTGGTTAACAGTAAGGTCCATAACTTTTCGCTTAACTGGCAGTATAGAGATCAGGCCTGCGAAGAGATAAATCATAAAGCCTGACAGGATAAGTATAGCTATCTTTTTTAACATTCAAATTCACTTGCGTTATCATATAGTGACTATAGAAAGCTTTGATCCTTACATGGAAAGAAATCATAAATCATCATACATATATAGATTTAACAATGAAACATCAAATCTGTAAATCTAGTTGAGCCCAAAAAACTTATCATAGATAATAAGTAGCGACATCACACCCAGCAAAATCGGGCAAATATACCGAATGGCAAAACTGATGTATTTCTGAACAAATGATTTCATATAATTTTCATTGCCGATGCTCAGTTCTTCATTCATATTATGAATCTTCCAGCGGTAGCTGATAAATACGCACATCAGGCAACCGCCAATGGTAAGGCCCATATCTGCTGAATCAGAGATGAATGTGAGGAAATCTTTTCCCTGGTAGAAGTTCAGCTTGTTCAAAAACTCAAATCCTTTTACACCCTGGCTCATCATGCTGGGCAAACCTAAAATAAATATCCCTGCAGCGAGCGACCATACAACCATTTTCCGGGGAAGCTTTTTCTGGTCAACAAGATATGCGGTGGGCACTTCCAGCATTGAAATCGTTGATGTCAATGCTGCAAAACAAAGCATTAGGAAAAAGGAACCGCCAACGATCCTTCCAACAACCGGATGCATATCCTGAAAAATTTTGGGCAAAATGATAAAGACCAACGGAGGGCCCTCCGAAGGCATCATACCTGCTGAAAATACAAGAGGAAAAATCATCAGTCCGGCAAAAAAAGCAACCATGGTATCAGCCACGGAAATGATGGCAGCGGAAGAAACAATATTCTGGTTCTTTTTTACATAGGAGCCATAAGTGATCAGTGCACCCATACCCAACGACAAAGAGAAAAAAGCCTGGCGCAATGCATCAAATATCGTTTGTGGCGTAATTTCAGACAACTCAGGTATCAGGTAAAACTTTACCCCTGCTAATGCATTGGGAAGGGTTAGCCCATAAATTATCAGGCTGATCAGAATAAGATATAGCATGGGCATCATGATCTTATTGGCCATCTCGATACCTTTCTGAACCCCTTTTGTTACAATAAAGGCTGTGATCACCATGAACCCCAAAGAGAACCAGAAATTGTCGCTTATATCCGTAACATAGTTTCCAAAGAAACCGCTGAAATCTTTTTCACTTAATAAACTGCCAAAAGTGATCTCCAGGAAATAACCAAAAGCCCAGCCGGCCACAACATTATAAAATGACAGGATAAAAACACCGCCTAAAATGCCGAACAATCCGAGGTATCCCCATTTTGAACCACCAATTTTTTTGTACGATCCATAAGCATCGAGTCCCGCCTTTCTTCCGATGGCAATTTCACCAACCATCACAGGAAAACAAATCAAAAGAATAAAAGCGAGGTAGATCAGCAAAAAGGCAGCGCCGCCATTTTGCCCGGCCAGGTAAGGAAAACGCCATATATTACCTAACCCTACCGCAGAACCGGCTGCAGCCATTATAAATCCGAAGCGGCCGGAAAAATTACCCCTGGTTGACATATTTTTAGTGTTGAGTTTTGGTTACAGTTCAGTACAGCTCCAGGGAATGGATGATCTGGTGATTTCATCTGATCCCTTTACATGGATACTCCTGATTATACAAAAAGATATGAAATTTATCGGGTATTCATAACAGGTATGTACATTTTCAAAAAAATAAAGATTCTTTTTCCGTATCACACCATTACACTTTTGTCACAGGACTGAAGCCTTAACCGCAATACAACGAACTACGCTAAACTGGTCCCGGCATTTCAATCATTTGTATAAAATAAAAGAATGGGATGTTACTTAAGGGTTAGTCCAAAACCGAATAACCTACTTCATAATGATCCATGTATAATTTTCCGGCTCAATGGTTACAGTCAGCTCAATAGTGTAATCCCGGTTTACAGAATACTTTTTCGGGCTGCCGGCTTTTTCCTGTACTAAGGCAACTGTCGTCAAACCGGTATAATATATCGGCAATCTGATAGTGCGTGTGATGCGTTCTTTTAAAGGATTATACAACATGGCCAGCCCCTTAACGGCAAGATCCGGGTTGACATGGAGGATACCATCCCAATCCCTCCCATCAGCACGGCGAAGATGGATCACATCCGAATTTAAAATATCACGGTATTTTTTGTACCATTTTATTACTTCAATGACTAATGCTTTTGTTTCTTCCGTATCATACAACCTCGGGCCCCGGTAACAAGCCTGGACGCCAGCGCCATAATATTGCATCATGAGTTGTTCGTAATCTTTTATATGCTCGGATAACGGTTCCAGCACTGCCTCCGGCCCTCCACCCTGGTATTTTGTCAACGGTACAAATCCCCAGCCCATGGATGGCGATTTTTCCCATAATCCATCATAAATATTCTGTCGGTTTAAAATTTTTTGCTGTTCCCGGGATAAGGAAAAATTGACCTCCCGGTAGCCGATGGCAATTTTATGTGTGCCATCCAGGAAATACCAGTCGGGCGCATTGATATATACACCGCGTTCATTCAACCAGCGATACAATCCTTTTTGCATCTCCATCTGCCGCCACTGTGAATCATCAAGGTCTTTATGGCCGGGATGCGTAACCGAAGCGCAGACATCCCCGGGATAAGGCCCGTCATTCTCAAAAAGATCAAACCGTGTCTGGCTAAAAAAATATTTAAGTTTCTCCACATAGGCCAGTCCCCACTTACTGCCAAGGCAGGGCGCATGTCCAAAAAAAGCACCTGTATTGGGTTTGCCGGTTAATGGATCTATTACATCATCTTCATCGCTGATCCGCCTGGAACTGAACAAAGAATAACCCCCGATCAATATTTTTTTCCCATGGGCATAGTCAGCAAGTTGTTTCCATTTTGCGATATTGGCTGCTGAAGTATCTTCAAGGTTACAATGACTCCCGAAACTTAAGATCAATGCCTCATAGCCTGTAGCCGCACATTGATCAATGGCTTGTTTTACTTCTTCATCGTTCTTACTCACCAGATGCATGAAAATCGGGTTCTCGGTGGTCCATGGGGCAACCTTTCGATACATGCGGCGAATGGCCAGACCCCTGCGCTCCCTGTCGTAACTATCCATGAGCAACTCATGTGTGCGAACTGACCTGAAGACCTCTCCCGGATTCAAATCAATGCCCGTAAGTTTTTCCGGATAAACTTCCAGCAGGCAGGGCGTCTGAAAATTATAGTTAACCTGGGAAGTGTACACACTATCGGTCTTCCAATGAGTGGTCTGGTCGCTTATATCATAGCGCATGGCATTATTGAATGCGTAATTGGTCTCAACATAAATGCCATGCTGTTTTTTCATTTGTTCCGGCGTACCCACAACAGCACTTTCTTCTTCAACCAGCGCCAGTATTTCATTGACAGGTTTACTGATGGTAACCACACGGCTGCTTTTATTCTCTACGGAAATCCATTTAACGATCAAAGGGATGCCGTCATACAGT
Source organism: Chitinophagaceae bacterium (assembly GCA_041752135.1). Lineage (GTDB taxonomy): Bacteria > Bacteroidota > Bacteroidia > Chitinophagales > Chitinophagaceae > Pollutibacter. Next base: position 4,078 of record JBGSHT010000063.1, read on the forward strand.
TCATAATTGACTTTAATGATGAGGTCTTTCAGCGATGTCATTTCACTTGTAAACAGGAAGGAAATGATTATGCCGGTGGGTTGCTTTGCATTACCCGCCCAACGGCCTGCAGGCCAGTTTATATATGGAGTAAGAGCAGAAACCTTGAATGACTGAAACTGAAAATCATTTTTATTGGCCGTAAAATGATCGGACCATTCAGGACGCAGGTACGCATTTTCTTTTTGACCATGGAGCCCGCCGATATTACGATCAACCCCGTCGATTGTGAGCCGCGCTTCAGGTTTCACTGCCCGCAGTAATTGCTGTCCATTGCTTACATTGGTAAAATCCGTGCAGGCAAGGTTGGGCTGCAGCCGAAAGACCCTTTTCAATAACCCATTATAAAGGATAATGTCTTTTTGACTGGCGCTTTTATAAACAGCTGCTTTTGAGGGAGTGTTGCTTAAAAGCCAATCCTGCTGGTGTTTAGTAAATGTACTTTCTTTCCACTCCGGCAAAGACTCAATCGTTTGTTGTGCCGATACCTGTATGAAATAAGTCAGAAAATAAATGAGGAAGGGAATTTTCATTTCGAAGTCACCTTAAAATGTATTTATTACCGATATATTTATGCATCAATAAATAGTTAGGTTTAACGTGTTGTGCTATTAAACGAAAGATTATCATTTCTCTGATTAAATATAAGATCCTTCACCCTGGTTTTTTGAGTAATCAACTCTTTTAGAAAAGCCCGGGGTCAGGATGACAAGAGTGAGTTCGACTAATCGTTGAAATACTAAATGAATAATCGTCCCCCAACCTGTCATCCTGAACCCGGGTGGCTGATGAAATTTATACCCTTCGGATGACAGGGTGAAGGATCTATTTTCGTAATCGTCTAAACCTTTGCCTCCGGTTTTCATTCAAAGTTAATGGTAAACTTAATTTACTGAACCATTCAATAGCACAATAGGTTAGGTTTATTATATCGATTATCCTACAGCGTTACAGATACCACACTGCACTTTCATTGAGTGTTATCGCAATCTTTCCTCCTTTTTTAAAATCAGTATCCCTTACCTGCATACTGACCAGTTCCTCACCTGCACTGATCTCTAAGGTATAGTAACTTCCCCAATAGTGTATATCCTGAACCAATCCTTTTATCGAGTCTTCTGTGGCGCCTGCCAGGTGCAAAGCCTCGGGACGAAAGAATAGTTTTTTATCCTTAGGCGTTGCCCCCTGTAAAACATTGCTAAAAAGAGATGGATCAACCAGGTTATACTCGCCAAAAAGCCCGGCGCAATATTCGTTTACGGGATGAAGATAAATTTCTTCGGGTGTGCCTTCCTGTATCAGCTGTCCATCCTGCATGACCAGGATGATGTCGGCCCAGGACAAAATATCCGGTGCATCGTGAAGTACCATCAGTGTTGTGATGCCAAGTTTTTCACTGATATCATGCACCACCTGCCTGATCACTTTTTTATGCCCCATATCGAGGTTGGAGAATGGCTCATCCAGTAAAAGCAGGCGGGGTGATGCAATAAGCACTTTTGCCAGGGCTATCCGTTGTTTTTCGCCTCCGGAAAGTTGATTGGTCCTTCTTTTGAGTAAATGCTGTATCCGGCAAATGGTGAAAATATGGTCAGCCTCTTCCGGTGTCAGTTTATTCTTTGCTTCAAGTTCATCTTCAACCACATAATTATTCCGCAATTCGAAATGCTGGCTGAGATAGCCGATTCCCGGATGGCCCGGCATCAATTTCTCTTCGGGGCCCAAAACACGCTTGCCTTCAAAGTAAATGCTGCCGGAATCGGGTTGCATCAAACCGGCAATCATCTTAAGCAGACTGCTCTTACCTGAACCGGTTTCGCCGGCAATGGCCATTTTCTCAAAAGAATCGAGCTTAAAACTGATATCCCTTACAGAATGTATCCCCTGATTTTTCTTTCGCAGCCCTTCAACTGATAAAAATGCCATGCGCTAAAATAATCCATCGGGCCTGAATGGCAAGAAATTGATCAAACCAGAAAACTTACCGCCTTGAGAACGATCAACAAATGAACGCTTTCCCAAAACTAGCTGTCGGTATTTACGAAATATAGCTTTATAATTGATCTACTGATATTGTATCAAAAAACACAAAGACCGTAAATTTAGATACCAACGTAGAACCAGTAATCCAATTTTAATTATCTTAACATATTAAATACGTTTGTTTTAATCATATCCCCCGGATATCACCCCGCTTAAATCAGCTTGTATATGAAAAGGATTTTTCAAGTCGCCCTTATACCCTTGAGTGTGCTAATTTTTATGTGCAACGCCAATGCACAAAATAAAAAAAACACAAAAGTTACAGGTAAACCCTACTCAGTAAATGGCAAAGAGGTCAGAGTTTATTCTACCGCCGAAAATACCAATCTGCAATTATCAGAAACCGGTAGTTTACAATTCAGGCAAAAAGGACAGCCTTTTGAAAATGAAGTGATCGTTTTTGTGGATCCGTCAAAAACATTTCAAAGTTTCCTGGGCATTGGTGCGGCCATCACCGATGCTTCAGCTGAGACATTTTATAAATTATCCCCTGCCAAACAAAAAGAATTTATGGATGCGCATTTTGATCCTCAAAAAGGGATCGGCTATTCCATCGTCAGAACCAATATAAACAGCTGCGATTTCAGCAGCGATATGTATACCTATGTTAAGGATGGGGATAAAGAACTGAAATCATTTGATATCAGTCACGATAAAAAATATAAGATCCCCATGATCAAGGAAGCCATGAAAACAAAAGGCGGTAACATGACTTTTTTCGCGAGCCCCTGGAGTCCACCGGCCTGGATGAAAGACAATAACAGTATGCTGCAAGGCGGTAAACTGAAAAAAGAATACTACGACAGCTGGGCTTTATACTATACTAAGTTTATAAAAGAATATGAGAAGAATGGCATGCCCGTCTGGGGTATTTCGATCCAGAATGAACCTATGGCCAAACAAACCTGGGAGAGTTGCATATACACAGCTGAAGAAGAAAGGGATTTCCTGAAAAACAGTCTCGGTCCGATCATGGCGAAAGAAGGGCTGAAAGATAAAAAAATCATCGCCTGGGACCATAACCGCGACCTTATCTACCAACGCGCACAAACTTATTTCGATGATCCGGAAGCCAGTAAATATATCTGGGGCATCGGCTTTCACTGGTATGAAGACTGGAGCGGCGGGACCCCGATGTACGACAATCTTAGAAGGGTACACGAAACCTGGCCCGACAAGAACATATTTTTCACCGAAGGATGTGCCGAAAGTTTTGATTCCACCCGATATAAGGCATGGGTGCTTGGCGAAGAATACGGACGCAGTATGATCAATGATTTTAACAACGGAATGGTTGGTTTTACCGACTGGAATATCCTGCTGGATGAAACCGGCGGACCAAATCATGTAAAGAACTTTTGTTTTGCCCCTGTTCATGCTGACACCAGGACCGGAGAATTGATTTATACCAATGCCTATTATTATATCGGGCATTTTTCAAAATTCATTAAGCCCGGTGCTAAACGTGTGATCAGCAGTCCAAGCAGAAGCCAGTTATTAACGGTATCATTTATAAATCCGGATAACAGTGTAATTTTAGTGGTGATGAACCAGGGAAATAATAAAACACCTTTTTTCATCTGGATCAACGGGCAGGCAGCAGAAACAACGGCGCTTCCACATTCAATCAATACTTACGTAATTAAATAAAACATGAGAACATATAAGTTCCTTTTTTTCTTATTAACTTTTTATCCTGTTTTTTCATTTGCACAGGTTTCAGCAGATGCAAAAATGAACAGCTTCATCGATGGACTGATGAAAAAAATGACCATCGAGGAAAAACTTGGTCAGTTGAATCTGCCGGGATCAGGAGATATTGTAACCGGTCAGGCCGCCAGTTCTGATATAGGTAAAAAGATCCGGGAAGGAAAAGTAGGCGGGCTGTTCAATATTAAAGGCGTTGAAAAAATCCGTGCCGTACAGGAAGTTGCGGTTACCCAAAGCCGTTTGAAGATCCCGTTGATCTTTGGCATGGATGTGATCCATGGATACCAGACGGTATTCCCCATTCCCATCGGCCTTTCTGCCACCTGGGATATGAAACTCATAGAACAAAGCGCACGCATAGCAGCCGTTGAAGCCACGGCCGATGGTATATGCTGGAACTTCTCACCGATGGTTGACATTGCCCGAGATCCGCGCTGGGGAAGGGTTTCCGAAGGCATCGGGGAAGATCCCTATCTGGGTTCCCAGATCGCCAGGGCCATGGTAAGAGGTTACCAGGGTAAGGACCTTGCTTTAAATAATACCATGATGGCCTGCGTAAAACACTTTGCCCTTTATGGTGCATCAGAAGCAGGCAGGGATTATAATACCACCGACATGAGCCGGATCAGGATGTTTAATGAATACCTGCCTCCATATAAAGCCGCTGTGGATGAAGGGGTTGGCAGCGTGATGAGTTCTTTCAACGAAGTAGATGGCATTCCCGCCACTGCAAATAAATGGCTGATGACCGACCTGCTTCGCACACAATGGGGCTTTAACGGCTTTGTCGTTACCGATTACACCGCTGTTAACGAATTGTCGACTCATGGATTGGGCGATTTAAAAACCGTTTCGGCACTTGCATTAAAAGCAGGTGTGGATATGGACATGGTAGGGGAAGGCTTCTTAACCACACTGGAACAATCACTGAAAGAAGGAAAAATTTCCCAAAAACAGATAGATGCAGCCTGCCGACGCATCCTAGTTGCAAAGTACAAATTGGGATTGTTTGAAGACCCTTACAAGTACTGCGATATAAACAGATCTAAAATGGAGATTTTTAGTGCGGCTCACAGAAAATCAGCCCGGGAAATTGCAGCTCAGAGTTTTGTGTTGCTGAAAAATCAACAAAATATTTTACCGCTTAAAAAAAGCGGCACAGTTGCGGTCATCGGCCCCCTTGCAGACAGTAAAGAGAATATGCCGGGCACCTGGAGTGTAGCCGCAGATTTTACAAAAGCCACTTCCGTATTAACCGGACTGAAAGAAGTTATAGGCAACCAGGTAAACTTTCTCTACGCTAAAGGTTCAAACCTCGATGCAGACAGTCTGTTGGAAGAAAGAGCCACAATGTTTGGAAAGAGCTTAAGAAGAGACCGACGTCCTGCAGACGTGATTCTTAATGAAGCAGTTGACATCGCCAGACAGTCTGATGTTATCCTTGCAGTATTGGGAGAATCAGCTGAAATGTCCGGCGAATCATCCAGTCGGTCAGATATCGGTATACCAGCAATACAGCAGGATTTATTGAAAGCCTTGTTAAAAACGGGCAAGCCTGTTGTACTGGTATTATTCACTGGCCGCCCGTTAACACTAACCTGGGAGGATAAAAATGTCCCGGCCATCTTAAATGTTTGGTTTGGCGGAACAGAAACAGGATTTGCGGTGGCCGATGTACTGTTTGGCGATGTAAATCCTTCAGGAAAATTACCTTCCACTTTCCCACAAAATGTTGGGCAAATTCCTCTTTACTATAACCATAAAAATACAGGCCGCCCGTTACCGGAAGGTAAATGGTTTCAAAAATTTTTAACAAATTACCTTGACATAACCAATGACCCACTATATCCTTTTGGCTATGGACTGAGCTATACTACCTTTACATATTCCGACATAAAAATCAGTTCTGCTGCACCTAAGGGAAATCAGAAGGTTAAAGCATCAGTAACGGTAACCAATAGTGGAAAATATACCGGAAAGGAAGTCGTACAGCTTTATATCCGGGATGTAGTTGGAACAGTAACCCGGCCGGTAAAGGAACTGAAAGGATTTCAGAAAATTGAACTGAAACCCGGCGAAAGCAGGACCATCAGTTTTGACATCTCAACAGAGGACCTGAAGTTTTACAATTATGATTTAAAATACGATTGGGAACCGGGTGAATTCCAGGTCATGATCGGCGGGAATTCGAGGGATGTAAAATCGGTGAAAATTAATTGGGCGAAATAAATTAACCGCAAAGAAGGAAGAAGGTGCCAGGAAATAAAAACCCGCCATTGTTGGTGTTGCGCAAGCAGTATCTATAAATTTCATGAATGTATTTGCGCACACCAACAACTTTTCAAACTGCAAGAATCCGGGTTGTTGGTGTGCGCTGTTGTTCTGCAAAATATAATTCCGAAATTCAAGCGCAACACCAACAACGGCGCGCCGGATGTAAAATCGGTGAAAATTAATTGGGCGAAATAAATTAACCGCAAAGAAGGAAGAAGGTGCCAGGAAATAAAAACCCGCCGTTGTTGGTGTTGCGCAAGCAGTATCTATAAATTTGATGAATGTATTTGCGCACACCAACAACTATTCAAACTGCAAGAATCCGGGTTGTTGGTGTGCGCTGTAGTTCAGCAAAATATAATTCCGAAATTCAAGCGCAACACCAACAACGGCGCGCCGGATGTAAAATCGGTGAATATTAATTGGGTAAAATAAATTAACCGCAAAGAAGAAAGTAGGCGCGATGAAATAAAGCTGGATATATTTTTAGATATAATCAGCGATTGCCACCAGCTTATTGATATCGTGTACGATGATCAATCGCCCTTTTGTTTCTAAAATGCCGTCTTCTTTGAATTCGGTCAGCACCCTGACCACATTTTCCCTTGCCGTACCAACCATATTTGCCAGGTCATCCCGACTGATATTAATTTCTACGTGCTTCCCGGGCTCCAGTGGTAACTTATATTTTTCCCTGATAATGATCAGTTGCAAAGCGAGTCTTTGGCGTACTGTCTTTTTGGCAAATACAGTGAGGCTGTTAGCCAGTACATTAAATTCGTGACTGAGTGTTTTTAATAACCGCTGGTTGAGTACCGCGGATTGATTAAGCGTAAGCAAAAGATCCCCTTTAGGAATGAACATGATCCTGGATGCTTCTAATGTAGCCGCTGAATCCGGATAGTTTTCCTCAGCCAGTACGGCATGATACCCGATCAGTTCACCCGTATTGGCAATATAAATGATGTGCTCTTTCCCCTCTTTATCTACCTTGTATTTTTTAACCTTCCCTTCAATGATATAAAATATACCGGATGGGAAAATGCCTTCTTTAAATACTACTTCCCCTTTTTTATATTTTTTCTCAATGGCATGCCGGCACAGCAGATCAATATCAGCCGCAGGCAGGTCATGCATGATCGACTGACTTTTAAAATCCCAGTCATGAATGGGGAAAATATCTTTTATACTCATGTGCGGAGCAAAATTACTTTAATAAAAAGTGATATAAATCAATTTTTTAAGTGATATGATGCAAAACAGATCAGGTGCAGGCATCCTATTTTTGCATCATGCTGCATGATAAAATTGATAAACGGGAATTGTATTATACACATGATCATGAGTGGATTGATTTTCAGGGCTCCATAGCCTATATAGGCATCTCCGGATTTAAAATTACCGGCTTCAGGGCTATTCAACAGATTGAGTGGACGGACACAACCGGGTTCATTTCAAAAGACTCCCCTATAGCGAAATTTACCTATAACGATTACACTGTCCATTTGCATATGCCGGTTGATGGAAAGATCATGGAACTGAACGAAAGCTTTATAAATGGTGAATCAGAGGAAGTTTTCAAATTGCTAATTAATGAAACATGGATAGCGCTGATCGCACCTGAAAAGCCTTATGAAAGGAAAAATCTGCTTCACCTGGATCAATACAATTTAAAAAGAAAATCTAAAAAATTCTTTTACTGATTTATTCATTTATCAAAAGCAAGGATGCACAATACAGACAGTGAAATTACTCCGCCCAGGCCTCTTTATACAAACGAACAATTTGATGCCTTTTATCCGGAATCAATCCGAAATCTTTCAAACCGCCACTGGACGCCCCTGCATGTTGCTAAAAAAGCTGCTGCTTTTTTAGCTAAGGGCAGAAATCCACGGATACTTGATATTGGCAGTGGCGCAGGAAAGTTTTGCCTGGTTGGTGCCCAGCACAGACCCAAGGCTTTATTCTTTGGCGTTGAACAAAGACAGTCATTAATATCTGAAGCCGAAAAACTAAGAAGAGCTCTTAACATCAAAAATGTTTCCTTTATCCATGAAAATTTCTCCAGGCTGGATTTCAGCCAGTTCGATCATTTCTATTTTTATAACTCCTTTTACGAAAATTTAAGGGGAACAGAAAAAATTGATGACAGCATGGAGTTTTCATCTGACTTATATTACTACTATTCAAGGTATCTTTTTAAAAAACTGGAGAAAATGCCCACAGGTACAAGGGTTGTCACGTTTCACAGCCTTGAAAACGAAATGCCGGCAGGATTTCAGAGCATTGGCCTTGAAGAAAATAATTTGCTGAATTTCTGGATCAGGATATAAATGTTGATAGAAGGTGTTTTTTGCTTTTGGTGTTGATGTTGATGACATCCGGCCCTTTTTGGATAGGTTGTGGGATTAAAGGCCGGAACCTTGAAATCCCGCAACAATCCAAACACGCTGAGCTTACTATCTTATTGAAACATTTTGCCCAAAAAGGCATCAAATGAAAAACAAATTCAAAATTTGAAAAGTTTTTGTTTCAAAAAAAAATCGGTTACTTCTTTTGTAAGTCAGAATGCAAATCCCAAATACCGCAGACAAGCAGCATCGGAAATTATTTGATCAGACTTTAGTGACTTAAGTCACAGGTGATTATGATTATCGAAGCAATATTCAACTTTCAAAATAGAGATTAGATAAAGCTGGCACTCTTTCTGTAAATCTTAACAGTTCCCGGACTTATTGAAGCACCATATCCCTCCATATTCTGTAATTTTGAATAAGATGCTACATATGAAAAAATGGCCCAGGCTGGATCATGCTTTTAATAACCGGTTTTCCCCTGTTTTTATATTAATCATCATAGCGCTTTCTATATCATTTATTACCCGGGCATTGCTTTTAGGCATATCATCCGCAGGTTTTCAATGGTCTTTTATAAATGTTGCCGGTGTATTCCTCTGGGGCTTTTTTTATGACCTTGCCAGTATATCCTACCTCATTATTCCACTATTGCTGCATTGCGCTTTTATAAATGAAACGATCTACCGCAAACCGGGCAAGTGGATATTTATCGGGTTTATGGTTGCCCTTTTGGCTGTTGTTACATTCACAGGACTGATTCCGACCGAGTTTAATAAGGACCTCAAAAAAGTTATTATCGGATACCTTGCACTTAGGTTGGCTATTTTCATTATACTAGGCAGAAAGACAGAGGCCTTTCGGTTGAAATGGCGCGAAAACGTTTTGCTGCTTGATCTTTTTGTTTTTACATTTCTCCTGGTCTTCAATGCGGTTAGCGAGTATTTTTTCTGGGACGAATTCACCACCAGGTATAATTTCATTGCAGTTGATTACCTGGTTTATACAAATGAAGTAATCGGTAATATACGGGAATCATACCCCATAGTGCCCATTATAGCGGCTATAGCATTGCTATCCGGTACCATCGTATTCTTATTCCGCAAACCTGTGAGGCAATCCGTTACTGTACAACCTTCGTGGAACAGTAAAGCCGGGTTAATGGTGATCATGCTTGCCTTTCCGCTATTGTCTTACTTTACCGTGGACAATTCATGGAGGAAATTCAGCACCAACGAATATGCCAATGAACTCGCCGGCAACGGTATGTTTGAATTTGGAACCGCATTCTGGAACAATGAACTCGATTTCTTTAAATTCTATGCAACGCTTCCCGACAAAGAAGCATTTGACATTGTCCGTAAGGATCTCGAATCTCCACACAGTCATTTTACTGATACAAATGCATATTCGATAACCCGAAAAATTCAATACGACCAGCCTGAAAATAAAATGAACGTGGTATTGATCAGTGTTGAAAGCCTGAGTACCAGTTTTATGGGGGCTTTTGGCAACAAACAAAACATCACTCCTTACCTTGATTCCCTGAGTCGTGAAAGTTTATTTTTTACAAATGTATATGCTTCAGGAACCCGGACAGTAAGAGGCCTTGAAGCATTGGCCCTTTCCATTCCGCCATCCCCAGGCCAGAGTATCGTGAAAAGACCGGATAATCAACACATGTTTTCACTTGGCAGTGTGTTTCATTCCAAAGGATATACAACCCAATATATTTATGGTGGATATGGCTATTTCGACAACATGAATAATTTTTTCAGCCAAAACGATTACGATGTCATAGATCGAAAAGCGATATTGCCAGACGATATACATTATGCCAATATCTGGGGAGTGGCAGATGAGGATCTTTTTACTTTAGCCATGAAAGAGTTTGATGCTGACTATTTGAAAGGGAAGCCTTTTTTCTCACATATAATGACTGTTTCCAACCATCGGCCATATACCTATCCTGAAAACCGTATCGATATCCCGCCTTCGTTACAAAAAAGAGAAGGTGCGGTAAAGTACACTGATTATGCAATCGGGCAATTTCTGAAATTGGCTTCAAACAGGCCATGGTTCAAAAAAACCATTTTTGTGATTGTTGCCGATCATTGTGCATCCAGTTCGGGAAGTGTACAATTGCCCGTTACAGGATATCATATTCCCTTGCTGATCCTTTCCCCGGGCAATATTGAACCAAGGGTTATAGATAAACTTACTGCACAAATAGATATTGCACCAACCATCCTGGGCCTCATGCATTTCAATTACACCAGCCAGTTTTTTGGACAGGACATTTTTGATATTCCAAAAGAAAAGGAAAGGGCCTTTATAAGTACCTACCAGGGATTGGGGTTCCTGCAGCAAAATGAACTGATAGTGCAAACCCCTGTAAAAAAAATTACAGCATTCAGGCCTGATTTCATCACAGGAAAATCAGAAAAGATAAACCTCAACGATACATTAGCGAATAAGGCAATTGCATATTATCAAACTGCAAGCTGGCTTATCAATCATCATGCATTACATCCTCAATGATAACAACATATTGATTGCAGGTTTTGACAATAAAAAAATCCTGGCCTCCCTTTACAATGATGCCTTGAAATTTGGTGAAGCCCTTTTTTGAGACGCCTGCTCATACCCATACGCAATGCCCAGCAACGGCCCTTCCTGGTATGCACCTGCGATAAAGGAAAGCCCCACCGGCAATTCATGCACATGGCCCATCGGCACTGTAATATGCGGATAACCGGCCATGGCAGCCGGTGGACAGAAATAAAACCCGGTTCCGTAATCCCCATTGATGAGGTCGGTACAACCTGGTATACCGATACTGGTACCGGCAATGGCATCCAGCTTTTGTTCTGCCATGAGGTCGTCAATAATTTTCCTGCAGCCCAGGGTTTTCTTCAAAGCTTCCTGGTACTCTGCACTGTCAAGCCCTCCTTTATTCTGACTGGCTTCCAATGTCTCCTGCCTGAACCAGGGCATCGCTTTGGCAGCATTATCATTGTTGAATTTTATCACTTCCTCCAGTGATTTCACCGGGGCATTTGACTTTGCCAGGTAACGGTTAAGCCCATCTTTAAATTCATATTGCAATACAGCCAGTTCGCCGCTGCCAGCCACACTCGTTAACTTCAATAATTCTATTTCCACCACCTCAGCACCCTGAGCTTTTAAAACATCAATGGCTTCCTTGTACAAGGCAACAACAGATAAATGTCCGGTCAAAAATCTTTTTTCAATGCCAATGCGTTTCCCTTTTAATCCATCGGGGTTAAGGAATACGGTGTAGTCCTTTTGGATTTTACCTTCGTTTTCTTTGGTTACCAAATCCTCGTTGTCAACACCCGTCATGGCGCCCAGCAAAATGGCCGCATCCTTTATGGTCCTTGCCATCGGGCCGGCTGTATCCTGAGTCATGGAAATAGGAATGATGCCGCTTCGGCTTACCAGGCCAACTGTTGGTTTGATCCCTACGATTCCGCAACTGGATGAAGGCGCAATAACGGAACCATCCGTTTCCGTACCCACGGCCACGGCACAAAGATTAGCGGCAACGGCAGCACCGGAACCTGAACTCGATCCGGATGGATTACGGTTAAGGATACACGGATTCTGTGTCCGGCCGCCACGGCTGCTCCAGCCGCTGCTTGAGCGGGTAGACCGGAAATTGGCCCACTCGCTGAGGTTGGTCTTACCCAATATAACGGCACCGGCTGCCCGAAGTTGTGCCACAATAAAAGCATCTTTCGATGCCCTGTTGCCAACCATCGCCAGGGAACCTGCTGTTGTCATCATCTTATCCCCTGTATCTATATTATCCTTGATGAGCACCGGTATGCCGTGCATTGGCCCGCGGACTTTACCTGCCTTTCGCTCCTTGTCAAGCTGATCGGCTATCATCAGCGCATCAGGATTCACTTCAATGACCGAATTGAGCTTGGGTCCATTTCTGTCAACAGCGTCGATTCGCTTCAGGTATATTTCAGTAATGGAACGGGAAGTAAAAGCACCGGATTTCATTTTTTGCTGCAGGTCGTCAATGGTAGCCTCCATAAATGGGAAATCAATGGCAGCTGCTTTTTTATCTTCTTCCGTAAAGGAAATAAAGGAGCCGGCTGCCATCGTAAGCCCTGCCAATGAACTGTTTTTCAGAAAATTCCGCCTTTGCATATATACATTTTAAAATGACCGAAATAAGTATAATGTTCGTTTAAATGTAAAGAAAATATCTGCTGTATGCATTCTTTCCTGTCAGCTTATAAACTTTCCGCTGCAAAATCTGTTTTATCTTAGCATTACAATCACCAAAATGTCATATACCTCGCTGGAAGACTGTTTAACGGACCTGGAGAAGACCGGACAACTGATCAGGATCAAAGAAGAAGTTGATCCTTACCTTGAAATGGCAGCCATCCACTTGCGCGTGTATGCTTCCGGCGGGCGGGCCCTCTTGTTTGAAAACGTAAAAGGAAGCCGGTTCCGCGCTGCTTCCAATATTTTTGGTACGCTGGAAAGAAGTAAGTTCATCTTCCGGGATCAACTATCCCAGGTGCAAAGACTTATTGAACTCAAAAATGATCCGGTCAGTGCCTTAAAAAAGCCCTTTCAGAACCTTGGAACAGGACTGGCGGCGATCAAAGCGCTGCCGCTTAAAAATCCCTCCACCAGGCCTGTTCTGTTTGAAGAAATAAAGATCAGCGATATCCCCCAGATACACCACTGGCCCATGGATGGTGGTGCTTTTGTAACGCTGCCACAGGTATACACAGAAGATATAGATACCCCAGGTATTATGAAGGCCAACCTGGGTATGTACAGGATACAGCTTTCCGGGAACGACTACCTCCAGGATAAAGAAATTGGGCTTCATTACCAGTTACACCGGGGTATCGGCGTACATCAGACGAAGGCCAATAAAAAAGGCCTGCCGCTAAAAGTGAGTGTATTCATTGGCGGCCCTCCATCTCATACAGTCTCTGCAGTGATGCCCTTACCCGAAGGGATAAGCGAAATGACCTTCGCCGGGGTTTTGGGCGGAAGGAGGTTCCGGTACTGTTATGTGGATGGTTATTGTATCAGCACCGATGCCGATTTTGTGATCACCGGCGATGTTTTTCCGGAAGAGAACAAACCCGAAGGACCCTTTGGCGACCACCTGGGATATTACAGTTTACGCCATCCTTTCCCGTTAATGAAAGTGCATAAAGTATATGCACGCAAAAAAGCCATCTGGCCCTTTACAGTGGTTGGCAGGCCCCCGCAGGAAGATACCAGCTTCGGGGACCTGATACACGAAATGACCGGCGCTGCCATACCTAAAGAAATACCAGGGGTCAAAGAAGTGCATGCGGTTGATGCAGCGGGCGTACATCCTTTATTGCTGGCCATCGGCAGCGAAAGGTATACACCATTTATGCCGGCCAAAAAACCTGCCGAGATCTTAACCATCGCCAACCATATTCTCGGAACGGGCCAGCTTAGCCTGGCCAAATTTTTATTCATCACCGCGGATGATGAGAACAAGGTCAGCACGCATAACATTGAAGCATACCTGGCTTACATACTGCAGCGCATCAACCTCACGCGCGACCTGCATTTTCATACACAGACCACTATTGACACACTCGACTATTCCGGAGAGGGACTGAACAGCGGAAGCAAAGTGGTATTGGCGGCATATGGCGAAAAGATCCGTGACCTGGGAACAGAAATTCCTCATGTGATCAGGCAGATACCCGGTCTGATACAGGCAAAGCTTGTCATGCCTGGCGTATTGGCCATTCAAACCGGAAAATATGAAAACGAAGCAGACACGGAAAGGGAAATAAAAAACTGGAACGAAAACTTACGTTCATCTATACCCGAGCTCAATGCATTCCCCCTGATCACCTGGTGCGATGACGCTTCCTTTACCGCAAACACCCTGAATAATTTCTTATGGGTGACTTTCACCAGGAGCAACCCGGCAAGTGATATCCACGGGATCGATGCTTTTACGACACACAAACACTGGGGCTGCAATGGCCCGATGATCATTGACGCCAGGATCAAACCGCATCATGCGCCGCCCGTAGTTACAGACCCGGTGATTGAAAAGAAGATCGACCGGCTTTTTGAAAAAGGGGGAAGCCTTTACAATTCCCTGCGTCCTTAATTACTTCGCGGTTAGAAATACTGTTTTCCCGATCATAACTTTTTCGATTTGTTTGCGATCAGTCAACTCCGGCCTCTTACCGCCATCTGCAAACATCTGCGCCTGGTCATTATAATACGGGCTCATGAAATATCCCGACTGCCCCGTTGGATTTACGCTGAATTTCTTATCCGCATCGCCCAAGTCAATGATCCGCCTCAATGCAGGCCCGCTTAGCACTTTGTACAACCCGCTCGAATCAAGTGAGAAGTCGAGGTTATTGATCGTCTCCTGGCCACCATTGACTGCAATCGGCCCCACATTGAACCACTTACCCGCAACAGGCAAAATGCCCAGCGGATGTTTATGCTCAATGGAATGCACTTTCTTCCATTGCCATCCGGCCATATCATTACCCAATTGTTTTTGCAGGGCAACGGCTGTTTTATTCATTGCGGCAGTGAGTATTTGCTGTCGGGTTTCCTTTATTTTTTCAGTTGATTTATTATCCCACCAACGTGATGAATCATTTCGCAGTAAAGAAGCGGTATTTCTTTTCAGGCTTAATGTATGCTCGAATCCTTTGAATGCCTCATCGCCAAGCTCGTCTGCAAGTGCATCCCTGTAAACAGCGTAAATGAATTTATAATAGATCGCAGGTTCTATATTATCCAATCCATGCAATCCGTCCCAGTTTCCCAAAACATCATAAGCCCGTTTAGCCTCAGGCGTTAGTGATTCCTGATCAATGACCGGAAGCACGTCCTTCAGCAGACTCACATAAGAGGGTACTGTAACATCATTAATGACCTTCCTGGCATCTTGCTCCGTCCAGTCATTTTTATCGGTAACAATCAGTTCTTCAATACGCTGCGCCCGGTTGGAAGGCACGTAATAACCCGGAACGAGGCCCGTACCCATATCATCGGGCTGGTTATTGGCGGTATACAACACCCCTTTGGCAGGATTCAGGATTTGCGGATTATATTTAAAATCAAGCCAGCCCGTTGGATCATCAGCGCCCGTGCTTCCGTCCAGTATTAATTGAGGATTTACATGCGCGGGCCTTATGGGAAGTTTTCCGGCGGCCCACCAGGCAATATTTCCAGCCGTATCTGCCCACATAAAATTGAGCCCGGGTGAGGTCAGCGGTTCAACGGCCTTTGCCGCATCAGTTGCATCAGCGGAATGACTGAGATTATAAAATACCTGCAGGTGTCTTGAAGGGAACTGGTGATAGACCCACCATAAAGCGATCGGTTCACGGATATCCTTTACGCCGTCAAATGCGCCATTCATGATATAGCCGTGACGGGATTTCTTTACCTCCAGTACAAAGTCGGGTTTATCCTTGATTTTAATAGTTTCTTTCCGTACCACCAGGTCCTCCCAATGATCCTTATACCAGACCTGGTTCTCATAATGCGGATTGATTTTTTCGCGGTAAAAATCTGCATCATCATTTTCAAACATGGTAATCCCCCATCCGCCTTTATCAGAATGACCAAGAGCAGGCACCGGTGTGCCGGCAAGGAAATTTCCGTAAATATTAAAGCCCGGACAAACAAGGTGCGCTTCGTACCACACTGATGGCTGCGAATAAGCGATATGCGTATCATTGGACAAGATCGGCTTGCCGGATTTGGTTTTCCGGCCGGAGATCACCCAGCCATTTGATCCGGTGAAAGGCGGATAAGGAAGTTCTGTGGACAATACATCTAATCGGTTTGCCATATGCGTTAGTGAAGCAGCTGCCTTAGCCAGTCCGCCCGGCTCGCCGGCCTGAACGGGGATTTTAAAGGCACTGTCGGGCCAGTTACGCATCACGTCATTGAGATAATCCGTTCCCAGCCGGGCAGATATGGTGGTGGCAATGGCTTCTGTCTTGAAAGCACCCACGAATGTGTAACCCATATACCCTACAATGATCTCCATATCTTCCAGGGTGAAAGGCGTTTTAGGTATACCCGCCAGTGTAAACTCAACGGGCGTTTTCCCCGACGCGATATATTCGTTTATCCCTTTCAGGTAGGCTTTCGCCGCTTTCACAAAAGGGGCTGTACTGTCGCGGTAAACTGTGGCAAGGGTTGTCTTTGCATGTTCCCTAAAGCTGAGCATGCGAAAGAACTTATCACTCTGCAGCGCTTTCTCACCAAACAGTTCCGCAAGCCTGCCGTCGGCCAGTCGCCTAAGCACTTCCATTTGGAACAAGCGGTCCTGTGCATGTACATACCCGAATGCATAAAACAGGTCCTCTTCATCCTGCGCATAAATATGGGGGATGGCATAGTTATCATACAATACTTCAACAGGCGCCTTCAACCCTGCCAGCTTAAGTTCCCTGCTGTAATCAGGCTTAAGTGATTGCAGGTAAAAAAAAACGACGGCGGCGCCAACAAGTACTAAAAGGAATAAGGCAATGATGACTCTTTTCAAAATTTTCATGTACGTTAATATGACTTCAATAAATATTCGTGCTTACTTACTTCTTTGCGGTTATATAATTTACCACCCGCCGCCGCCACCGCCACCACCGCCACCGCCACTGCTTCCACCCCCACCGGAACCGCTGCTGCTGGAAGGCGGTGTTGAAGCAGAAGATATCGTACTGGATAAACCGGAGGATATTCCGGCACTCATAGCGGCAACATTAAAGCTGTTGCCAAAACTGCCGGCACTTCCCCTGAAATAAGCAGGTTGATAACCTGACTCAATTGCCTTCTGAATAATACTGTCAAACTTTTCCGCCCACTCATTTTCAACACCTAACGCAATCGCATAAGGCAAATACTTTTCAAAAAGATCAAGGCTTTTCTCAGGGGGTGTGAGCATATTGTACATTCTTTGCTCGGCTTGCTCAAGATACATTTTGAATCCAAGGATATGGTCGGTAACAGCACGGCCTTCTTCTGTATAAGCACTCATGATCCGGATAAAAATGATATTGACCAGCAATAGGGCAAGCACCAGTATAACCGTAATGATGAATACTGGCGTCGAGTAAAAATTAACGGTGAAGATGAAACTGGCGATCAGGCCAAGGGCGAATAAAAAAATACCCAGGTATCCAAATCCACTGTTCAACGCAAACATCGCCCTAACCCCGGGCTTTGTTTTCTGCGTGAGCAGGAACTTTTCCTTTAAATTCTTTTCAAGCGCAGTGTTCAACGTTTTAAAGACCGGGTTATAGGTACCACTTTTTGCTTTCTCCCCATAGATCTCATGTAAGGAAAACCCATATTGCCTGATCTTATCGGCTGCGCCAACGCCTGTAACATTATCAGGCTTATTGAAACTATATTCATTAACCTTGAAAATCGTACCAACTCGGTCAACAGCAATTTCAAGTTCCTTGTGTACGGCGGCATCAACAAGTGTAGCGGCAAACAACCTGGATTTATACTTCTGGTCCAGGATATAACCGGTATCTGCAGGTGTTAAACCGGCAGGCGGTTCAAACTGCGGAAATATTGTCCCTTGTTTTGGATCTCGGCCCTTTTTCTGCCAGGCCCAAAAATAAAAACCGAAAAGAAAAATCAATAAAAATGATAATAAGGGCAGGATATAGTTTGCTTTGAGAAAGGAGAAAGTTGATTCCATTTTACCCGGCGCGATCATCACCCCTTTTTCTATGGCTGCCGCCACCGTAAGCCCTTCATATGCATTCATCCGCCTCGTGGCAGAAAAAAATATTTCATTACCGCTAACAACAGTACCACGGCAATCTTTATCCGTAGATCCCTGGAACCCGGTATAGCAATCAAATTCAAAAATCTTTGCCCCCTCGGGAAACCTGATGGAACAGGAAATACTGTCTGCCGTAAAAACCCATCCGGTACCATTTACATTCCAGTAAAGTTCATCTTTTGTAGAGTCAAACCTTACCTGGTTATTGGTAGTATACTCCAGTGTATAGGTATACTCGCCATCTGCAATGTATACATCAGAGCTTCCAACCATGATCCGCTTACCATTGTTGAGCCCCTGAGACTGGTAAGGCTCGGGCAAACCATTCTTTTCAACACGCTTTAACGAGAAGCCTGTTTTAACTTTATAACCGTTCTTATCTGTGTAAACCGTGGGGAAATCACGGACTATACCCCGCTGGATATCATTGTTTGCAGAATTACCCTGTCCGTTACCGTTATAAATGGTGATATACTCTGTAACATTTACCTTTCCGTTTTTTTCTACCTTAATGTCTGCATGAAACCGCAGGATGCGGTCTGACAAATCCGGTTCAAACATCGGATAAAGGGCGGCCGGGTTTTTCAGAGAAACCTCAACTGCACGACTTATCTCGCCCAGGTAAACCTTTCTGGCTTTTTCGAAAGCAGCCGTACCGGTTTCCAGCGCTGCAAATTTTTTATCTAACGCCGCAATGGAATTTTGGAGTAAGGCTTCCAGCAATTCAATAAATCTCGGCTTAAACTCCGCATATCTTACCTTAAATTCCCCTTCTGAAATATTTTTTGATGCTGCATAGGGCAGAAACTGCTCAGCAACAAGGCTGTCATAATCACGATCCGTGACAAAGCCGGCAGATCTCTCCGAAACCATGAAAGACTGGGCAATGGCAACATTATTGCCGAAAAGCAATATAAATAATAACAGGCATGCATACCCTATGCATTCCCCTTTGAACCGGAAATACTGAAAATCCATATGTTAACTGAATGAAACTTTTGGAATATCCTTTGCACCGCTTTCTTCTTCAAAGAATGTTTCCGGCAGAAAACCAAACATACCCGCCAGTAGATTATTAGGAAATACGGCGATGGACTGGTTGTAATCCCGAACGGTACCATTATAATACCTGCGGCTCTGGCTGATCTTTGTTTCCATGTCACGCAGGTCGTTTTGCAGGGTAATGAAATTGGCGTTTGCTTTCAGGTCTGGATACTGCTCTGCCAATGCAAAGAAATCAACCAGCGCTTTGTTCATTCCGTTCCCTGCTTCCATCTGTTCGCCAGGTTGTTTGGCGGCCACACCCCTGTTTCGCCACATCACCACTTCTGCAAGCGTCTTACTTTCATGCAACGCATAGCCTTTGACTGTTTCCACCAGGTTGGGGATCATATCATTTCGCTGTTGCAGGAAGGTGCCGATACCGCTCCAGCCTTCTTTAACGAGTATGCGCTTTTTAGTGAGTGTATTGAAAATTACAATGAAGAGTACTACCAATACTATAGCAACTATTACAACAATGAGTAAAGGTGACATGCATCGAGAATTTTGGTAAAAGATCTGATTGTTTCAACAAGGTACGATTTCTGCATTTGCAACAAACAATCCTAATAAAAATCAATCTTCCATCTCTGTTAATAAACCGGGAAGGTCCAATGGCAGCGTATACATAATTAGGCTGCCATCCGGGTTAGCGGGCCATTCTTCCCTGGGCCTGTCCCAGTAAAGTTCCAGCCCGTTCCGGTCAGGATCATTGAGATACAATGCTTCAGACACGCCATGGTCGGCGGAACCGGTAAGCCGGATATTCCCTTTCAGCAACCGGTCATAGATTTTTGCGAGGTCCTTGCGAGTTGGATAGACAATGGCCACATGAAATAAACCGGTATGCCGGGAAGGCGCCGGCCCTTGTCCCTTGCTCTGCCAGGTATTCAGGCCAATATGGTGATGGTATCCCCCGGCTGATATAAAGGCCGCATCGGAGCCGTATGTTGTAACCAGTTCAAAGCCAAGCAAACCGCAATAAAAATCAAGGGAACGCCTGATATCGGATACTTTCAGGTGTACATGCCCTATGCGGGTTTGCGCCGGAACTGTATAATCATTTTGCATGCCTGATCATTTATACTTAAAAATACTACTTCTCTATGGTTAGGTTCTCAGCACATGATCTGTATATTTAGATCATGAAAAAGGTTTCCATTTTACTTTTGCTGAATTTATCGGGCATCATACTCATAGCCCAGGAAAAACCCTTCGACTATAACTGGGTTCCATTATTCAATGGAAAAGACCTCAAAAACTGGGAGGTGAAAATTGCAGGATACAAAGCCGGTGAAAATTTTGGTAATACTTTCCGGGTTGAAGACGGCAAAATGAAAGTGTCTTATGATCAGTATGAAAACTTTGGGGTTAAGTACGGTCATATTTTTTACAAACAAAAATTCTCCTGGTACATCATCGCCGTTGAATACCGGTTCACTGGCGAACAGGCGAAAGGCGGACAAGGCTGGGCCACCAGGAACAGCGGAATAATGGTACATGGACAGGATCCCGCAACCATGACGAAGGACCAGGACTTTCCGATTTCCATTGAAGTGCAGTTGCTCGGCGGATTAGGAACCGGTGAGCGATCAACGGCAAATCTCTGTACACCGGGAACCAATGTGGTCATGAATGGAAAACTCTTCACCCCGCATTGCATAAATTCTAAATCAAAAACCTACAATGGCGATGAATGGGTGCGGGTGGAAGTAATGGTTTTGGGTGACTCCCTGATCCGGCATATCGTCAATGGTGAAACCGTACTGGAATATACAAATCCGCAGATCGGCGGCGGAAATGTACTGAATGCAGATCCGGCCGTTAAGATCGATGGGAAACTACTGGATGCAGGTTTTATCTCTTTGCAAAGCGAGAGCCATCCTGTTGAATTCAGGAAAGTGGAAATCGTAAATTTAAAGGGATGTAAAGACCCAACAGCCTTGAACTATCATACCTACTATTTGAAAGAAGATAATTCGATTTGTGTTTATAAAAAGGAAAAACCTAAGAAAGGGAAATTGCCTGTTATCTATTGAGCATTCCGTTTTAATTAAGAAATATTTTCCAATTTGATCAGGATTATTGAAAAAACGAAAGTCATTAGACATAGAATACAGTTCTACAGAGATTCCTCAAAGAAAAGATTTAGATTTATCTGGCAACATGGATCGTGTCCTCACGAGTAGATATTTCCCGTTTTGGCTTCAAGTTTTTTGACAAGTACACATTCAAAATTGTCGTTAAGGATTGAAAATAATGTCGCCCCGCTGGGGCTCTAATACAATGGTAAATCTATTCTACAATAATGTCGCCCCGCTGGGGCTGAAAGGCAGACCACCTTTTTTGCATTCGAGTCCGCCGCGGCGAATCGATTTTCTTGCAGACACACTTGTTTTTGTATTAGAGTCCGCCGCGGCGGAGCGAGATTCTTGTAGACCTGCATGTATTTTGCATTAGAGTCCGCCGCGGCGGAGCGACATTCTTGTAGATCCGCATGTATATTGAATTAGAGCCCCAGCGGGGCGATATTCTTGTATATCCGCATGTCCTTTTGTATTGGAGCCCCAGCGGGGCGATATTCTTGTAGATCCGCATGCCTTTTGTATTGGAGCCCCAGCGGGGCGATATTCTTGTAGATCCGCATGTCCTTTTGTATTGGAGCCCCAGCGGGGCGATATTCTTGTAGATCCGCATGTCTTTTGTATTGGAGCCCCAGCAGGGCGATATTCTTGTAGATCCGCATGTCTTTTGTATTGGAGCCCCAGCGGGGCGATATTCTTGTAGATCCGCATGTCTTTTGTATTGGAGTCCGCCGCGGCGGAGCGACATTCTTGTAGCCCTGAATGTATTAGAATATCTAGTTCAGCTTTAGAACACGAGCAGATGCCTCCGGGGAATCAACTACATAGCCTCTGTGTTACTCAATGCCCTCTGTGGCTTTTTGTGGCCTTGTAGTTTGCTGACATCATGTTTAATCGGAGAAGACCTTATTGTTTGGTCCAACTTACCTCAACCTCAAACTGGCCTTCACCAAAGAGCAATTCTGAAGCAGCTGCGTTGCTGATGCGGATCATCAATCCTTCATTTTCTTTGATCGGCGGTATCTCACCTAACACCTTTGCATAAACGAATTTATTATTCGAAGGATTCGTAATTTTCACTACGGTACCTGGTTGGGCTTTGTTCATCAGTACATAATACTTTCCGTCCTTCCATCCACTGGTGCTTTTAAAGGCCGCAGCTTTACCATTGATGGTCTGCTGGTCTGAGCCGCTGCGTGCCTGATCATCAAACAAACCTTTAAAGGCACCACCGGAACCGGGAGCCGACTGTACGCCGGTCTGCCTGGGTTCAGCCGGTGCAGGTTTTGGGTAAACAGGTGGCTCCTGTTTTACATCCGGGGGCGGAACTTCTTTTTTCTCTTCCACTTTTACGGCTTGCTCTTTAGGTTTTTCCACCGGCTTTGGTTCCGGCTTTGGTGCCACCGCAACAGGCGCAGAAACCTGTCCGCCCTTAGCTAATGGAGAAAGATCTTTTTTCACTTTCAGATAACCCACGATCAGGTTCTTTCCGTTCGTCAGTTCATCACTGGATAAATTATTCCATGACTTTATCTGATCCGTTGGCACTTTATTATACAGCTGTCCGATCCGGTAAAGCCCTTCTTTTTCCTTGACCGTATGATAGAGCGGCACTAAAACTTCATCAGCAGCCGGCTGGCCTGATTGAAGAAAATTTCCGGCAACCAGCGGGATCTTTAATGACTCTGCAATGGTGAGCCCTTTATTGATCGTTGTGCCGTTAAAAGACGCAATATTGTTTGGGCTGAGGTTATAGAGCCTGCCGATGCTGTACCAGTTTTCTTTTGGGGCAACAGTATGTTTAAGAAATAATTTCCCGCCTTCCTGGGAAATCAATAAAGGTTTCTGCTGCGCCACTACAACAACCAGCAACATCCAACTAAAAATAAAAACAACAAATTTCTTCATTCGGCTCTGTTTTCGGGGGCTGAATACCCCTGATCCTGGTACTGTTTAATCCTGGTAAAAATACAACTTTAAAATCGTTCATTACAGATTGTTCATGGCTCAAACTTTAACAGTTTAACCGGTAAAGTGAAAGCTGTGCCAGTCTGATTTTGAATCAACTGAACGGGGATTCCGAACGTATCCGCCAATCGGAAGGGTAATAGTTATTGGCCCTATTGGGCATACATTTCACGAACCCCAGGGGCAGGCTTTCATAACCTATTAACAACCATCCCAGTGATGCGGTTTCGGGGATAAAATTTTCCTTCCGTAAGTAACTGATGGCGTTGGGATAATCAACAGGCACAACGGGAATTTCCGGATGCAGTATGGTGCTCATGGCCAGTTCGTGATCGGGGTTGAGTTTGCCCCGGATCAGGTTACCGATCCTTGTTCCGGATTTCCGAAATGAAAGATTGCCTGATAAGATGGCATAATCATCAATCACTTCCAATGGCACGGCCAAATGGGCATCCTGTTTAAGGATGAAAGCAAAGCGATCGGGTGCTGATACCCATTCGCTCAAAATCTTCAGATCGGAAGCAGTGGCGAAATCAGGTTTTATATTTTTTATGGGATAGAAATCGGCCGGTTTTCTTTTACGCAAACAGGCCATAAAGAAACCCTCGCCCTTTACTTTATCGGGATAGAACCTGTAGCCATATCCATTGTGCACATCAGACATTGTTTCCACAATACCCCACTCAGCGGGTACATCCACTTTTACGGACTCCATGGCGCAATCACTCATCAGCCAGTCGAGGATGGCCTCATCTTCTTCGCGCGAGTATGAACAGGTGGAATAGATCAGCAGGCCGTCTTCCTTAAGAGCGGGCAGTGCATCGGCCAGGATCCTTTGCTGGCGCTGGCTGCAGAGTGCAACATTTTGCAGCGACCATTCACTGATGGCATCCGGATCGCGACGGAATAACCCGCTGCCGCTGCAGGGAGCATCCACCAGCAGCACATCAAAGAAACCGGGCAGGCGCTGAAAATCACGCGGGTCCTGCTGCGATACAAAAACATGCGGCATGCCCCATTTCACTACATTTTCATAGAGCACAGGCACGCGGGTACGAATGAGTTCATTACTTACCAGCAATGAAATATTATTGATCGAGGCCAGCAGGGTTGTTTTACCGCCCGGCGCCGCACAGAGGTCCAATGCTTTGAGTGATGACTGCCCGGCAGTTACTTTCTCTAACGCATAACCGATAAACATACTCGAAGCTTCCTGTACATAATAGGCGCCGCCATGTAAAAAAGGGTCAAAGGTAAACGATGGCCGTTCATTGAGGTAATAGCCGTTTGTACACCAGGGAATGGCAGAAGCTTTTATATCACGCTGCTGGTTTTCATTAAACCCCGATATGAGTTTCTCAATTCCCGGAAAGGTCCATTTGGCCGGGTTGATACGTAAGGATGTTGCCTGGTCAATGCCTGAATGTACATCTTCAAATGCCTGGCAGTCGAAACCTGGCAGACCTTCAAGTGATTGCAGGAATGAAAGAGGTAAGGCCATATTTATACACTTAACCGCAATGGTCAAAAGAACGCAAGGGCTTTCCTGATCTCAGCAGTATAATTTTCCAGTGTCTTCGCAAGGATGTCGATATAAGCCTGGGTTTCGGGCCAGTTGCGCTGCTCAATGCCTTCCCGCACACCGGGCAGGGTTTTAACACCATAGCCAGTATAAAAACCCGGCGCATAGATCTGGTGCTTATACCAGGGCCTGCGGGGCAAACCTTTTTCCTGCAGCAAACTTCTTTCTGCCTTATAGAGAATTTCATTCAGGGCAACCTGGCGCTCGGGAGACAATTGCTCTGCCTTCTGCACCTGCGCCTTAAAGGAAGCCGATACCGTTTTAAGTTCAGAAAGGGCATTGTCGAGATTGCTGAAATTAAGATAGGGAACCGGTGTTTTGGCTACCGGGGCTTTGTAGGTTTTATTTGGATCCAGCGCCACATCAAACAAGCGGTTCTTTATCATCAGGTTTTCCTGTTCTGTTTCCAGGCGCATATTGTCCGCCAGCGTTTTCACTTCGTTTGTATACTCGGCAACGGTCTGGTGGAAACTGCTGAAATCAACCGGCAGTATAGCGGCATTGGCTAACCGAAGAACCAGGCGGCCGGCGGTTTTCGACAGCAGGATGCCATAAACATAACCCGGGTCTTTGAACTTTGTAAAATGATCGTATGAATCATAGATGGAATGATATTCACCACCTGAGCCTTCTCCGCCAAAACCCAGGTTCATAGAGGCGATACCTAAGTGCTGGATGAATGGTGAATAATCAGATCCTGCCCCCAGCGCGGATAATTTCTGGTAGCTGTTACCCATCATCCGCGAACGTGTGGCACGGTCGGCATCGGCCATCATCTTTGCATACCTACGCTCGCGGATGCTAACGCCCACTTTGGGATCTGTGACAGCGGAAATGATCTCGTTATATAATGGTTCCAGTGTATGGGAACCCTGTCCGAAAATAAATCCGCGACTGTTCCCGTCTGTATTGATATAAACAACCGCTTTCTTTTTCAATTCTTCGGCATGGTCCTCCACCCATTCTGTAGAACCCAGCAGGGCGGGCTCTTCCGCATCCCATCCGCAAAAAAGGATGGTACGCTTTGGCCGGTTTCCCTTCTTAGCCAGCTCGCCGATCATGCGGGCTTCTTCCAAAACAGAAACCATTCCGCTAAGCGGATCTGCAGCGCCATTCACCCATGCATCGTGATGGTTGCCACGGATGATCCATTCATCCGGAAACTCAGAACCTTTGATGGTGGCTATAACATTATATGCGGGTTTCAGGTCCCAGTTGAATTCAAGTTTCAACCGGACTTTAGCAACAGAGGGCCCGGTGTGATAAGTAAGCGGTAAAGCGCCCCGCCAGCTGGCCGGCACAACCGGTCCGCCAAGCGATTGCAACAGCGGCAAAGCATCGGCATATGATATCGGCAGCACAGGGATTTTCATGATGGTGGTTGCCTCTTCCCGGCTCAGTCTCTTAGCGTCTTTGGTGGCGCCATAGCCAGGGGTGAGCGGATCGCCTGGGGCCACCGGCATATCCAGTACAGAGCCGCGTTGCGCGCTATTTTCGGGACGGTAGGGACCTTTCGGGTATACCTCACCGGCAGCATATCCGTCGTCTTCCGGATCGGAGTATATGATACAACCGATGGCGCCATTTTCAGCGGCGATCTTGGGTTTGATCCCGCGCCATGATCCACCGTATTTAGCGATCACAATCTTTCCTTTCACACTGATGCCCATCCGTTCCAGTTCTTCATAATCAGCGGGGATACCGCGGTTCACGAAAACGAGTTCGGCGGTCACATCTCCGTCGGCGGAGAAAGCATTGTATGTTGCGAGCTGTTCGTTTTTCTGCGCGGATGTTTTGTCCTCGGGTAAAACCGGTTCATCCAGTTTTGCTTTAAAGGGTTTGGAGCCCTGCAGTTCCAGCAGCCTTGTTTTGGGTGTGGGAAACAGTACATCGTATTGTGCGATCTCCACGGTATAACCCCATTGGCGAAACAAGCCGGCCATATACTCGGCATTGGCCTTGCCCTGTGCGGATCCTACATGATGCGGGCGGGATGAGAGGAACTTCATCCAGGTATCCTGGTTGGCTGCATTGAGGCCGGCATCAAAAGCCTTTTCCAGCTCCAGTTGCTGCCTGGTGGCAGCTTCACTGAACCCGGCTATTTTCGTTTGTGCGTAAACGCTACTACTTAAAAGGAATATGGATACAAGAAATAGGATAGATTTCTGACGCATGTGAAGTGATTGATGGAACATCTTGAATTTTATTTTGATTGATGGTTGCTTTTGACACACCGCATATCTAATTGAATATAAATTAAATAAAACTGATTGAAATCTACTATAAGAATGTCGCCCCGCTGGGGCTCTAATACAAAATATATGCTGGTCTACAAGAATTTCGCCCCGCTGGGGCTCGAATACAAAAATTCTGTTTTGCTGTTCTGACTTTCAGCTCCAGAGGAGCGGCATTCTTGTAGAAAACATTTGATTGTTCAATAGAGCCCCAGCGGGCGACATTATTTTAAATCTTTAACATCACTCATGAATGTGTCATCTTCAAAAAACTTGTACCCGAAACGGGAAATATTTACTCGTGAAGACACGAAGCATGGCAACGAACACGAACCATTGTAAAGGGCTGTTGGCTCCAGACTCCCGACTCAAGACTCTAATTATACATTCTTGATCTCAGCCAGCAGATCCTGCAATGCTTTCTTGGCATCGCCAAACAGCATGGATGTTTTCGGCTGGAAGAAAAGCTGGTTCTCAATACCTGCATAGCCCGGCTTCATACTGCGTTTGTTGACGATCACCGTCTTTGCCTCTTCCACTTCCAGGATCGGCATGCCGTAAATTGGTGAGGCAGGATCACTTTTAGCGGCAGGGTTTACCACGTCGTTGGCCCCAAGGATAAGTACCACATCGGTTGATTTGAATTCCTCGTTGGCCTGCTCCATTTCCAGCAGTTTCTCATAGCTCACATCTGCTTCCGCCAGTAATACGTTCATATGTCCGGGCATACGGCCTGCCACCGGGTGAATGGCATATTTTACTTCCACGCCTTTTGCTTCAAGTACTTTTTCCAGTTCATGACAAACGTGCTGCGCCTGGGCTACCGCCAATCCATAACCGGGAACGATCATTACCTTATTGGCATAAGACATCACCATGGCAGCATCGCTGAGGGTGATTTCCTTATAGGTACCGCCACCTGCAGATTGCTGCGCAGCACCCGCAGCAGCAGTACCACCGCCAAATGACCCGATCAGCACATTCATCAGCGATCGGTTCATGGCTTTACACATGAGGATGGTGAGCAAAGTACCGGCAGCGCCTACCAGTATACCACCAGTGAGCATCACTTTATTATCATACAGGAAACCGCCACAGGCCGCGGCCACACCGGTGAATGAGTTCAGCAAAGAAATAACCACCGGCATATCCGCACCGCCGATGGGCATCACAAAAAATACACCGTAAAGGAGTGAGAGTGCAACGATGATATAAAAGAATATTACCGTTTGCTGGGGACTGGCAATAAGTATGTATCCGGATAAACCAATGATCACCAGGAAGAGGATATTGTTCAGCATGTGCTGTCCCTTGAAAGAAAAATCCTTAACCTTTCCATTGAGCTTTCCCCAGGCCACCATACTACCGGCAAAAGAGATCGAACCAATGATCAGTCCCAGCAGGATGATCAGCAACATCGTTTTATCCACCGTTGCAAAAAAGCCCGCAGCTTCTTCTAAGGTTGCATCCGCACTAAGTCCGTGTGCGAGGTGATTGAATTCTACCACAGAGATCAATGCCGCACAGGCGCCACCCATTCCGTTGAAGAGACTCACCATTTCAGGCATGGCCGTCATCTTCACTTTTTTAGCCGCCAGTGTTCCGATGACCGCACCAATAATCAATCCGCCAAATATCCAGGCGTAATTGTGCAATCGGTTTCCTTCATCATCCTTATAGAGAAAAATGGTTCCGAGGATGGCAATGGTCATGCCCGCTGCCGCCACCAGGTTACCCCGGCGCGCGGTTGCCGGATTGGACAACATTTTCAAACCAAGGATAAAGGTCACTGATGCAATGAGATAACAAAGTGTAAGGATATGTACTTCCATATATTGATTTCTTTTGCCTTCCCCCAGGTCAGTTAATCAAATAACCTGGTAACGGTAAAGCATATATCATTTTTTCTTTTTAAACATTTCCAGCATGCGGTCGGTAACCACAAATCCACCCACCACATTCAGTGTTCCAAGTACCACCGCCAGGAATCCAAGTATGATGGCGATATAATTATGATCCTCCGCTTTGCCCATGACGATGATCGCGCCAATGATCACCACACCATGAATGGCATTGGCGCCGCTCATCAGCGGTGTATGCAAAACACTCGGCACGCG
The DNA here is from genome assembly GCA_041752135.1 of Chitinophagaceae bacterium. GTDB lineage: Bacteria > Bacteroidota > Bacteroidia > Chitinophagales > Chitinophagaceae > Pollutibacter. The sequence goes on from JBGSHT010000063.1 coordinate 33,359, forward strand.
GCCTATCACTTCGATACCTACAAAAATCATCAGGATCACGATGTAGATCATCTGCTGATGCTCACTGATCCATGGTAAAATATTATTCATATATGTATTTCTTTGCGTCCTCTTTTCTTTGCGGTTAATGTGTTTCCAACTCACCCCCGGCCCCTCTCTTGAAAGAGAGGGGTGCCCAGCATAGCTACTCCTCTGCGATTCTTTGCGTCCTCTTTTCTCTGCGGTTAAAGTCTTTATTTCCCCGCCATCGCACCCTTAACCAAATCATCCTCCAAATTAATATTCAGCTTCCCTTCCTTATCCACAATCAGCTGCATGAAATTCATGATATTCTTCCCGTACAGCTTACTCGCATCCGAGGGCATCGTTGCCGGCAGGTTGCTGTTACCAATGATCGTAACCCCTTTATGAACAATCGTTTCGTTGTTTTTTGTCTCCGGTGTATTTCCGCCGGTAGCAGCAGCAAGGTCGATGATCACCGAACCGGTGCGCATGGAATCCAGCATGGCGGAAGTGATCAGTATCGGGGCTTTTTTACCGGGGATCTGGGCCGTAGTGATGATGATATCCGCTTTCGCCACACTTTCGGCTATGCGTGCCTGTTGCTTCTGTTTATACTCTTCGGTTTGCTCAACGGCATAACCGCCTGCACTTGATGCATCAGCGGCGCCTTCCACTTCCACGAATTTGGCGCCAAGGCTCATCACCTCTTCCTTCACTGCCGGACGGGTATCAAACACTTCAACAACCGCTCCCAGCCTGCGTGCTGTGGCAATGGCCTGCAATCCGGCCACACCGGCGCCTAGTATCAATAATTTTGCCGGGGCGATACTGCCCGCTGCGGTCATGAACATCGGGAAATAGCGACCATAAGTGTTTGCGGCTAAAAGCACGGCTTTATAACCGGCGATATTGGCCTGGCTGCTGAGCACATCCATTGTTTGTGCCCTCGTTGTGCGGGGCAGCAGTTCCATGCTGAAAACCGTAACACCAGCAGCGGTCCAGGCTTGCATTTTTTCTTTATTCAGGAGGGCCTGGTACATGCCAATGAGCACTGCACCTGAAGCGGGTGGCTGAACAGGTGCATGAATGGATAATACGATATTGGCGCCGGATAAGATTTCGGTTGATGATTTGAGTGATGCGCCTGCCTGAACATAGGCTTCATCGGTACAAAAGGCATTGATGCCCGCGCCGGGCTCAACCCATACTTCCATACCTTTTTTAATGAGTGCGGCTACTGCTTCCGCTAATAAAGAGACCCTGGTTTCGGGTACAGGTTCTTTCAGCACACCTATGATCATGTGGTAATTTTCGGGTTTAGGGGCGAAGGTACTAAAAATAAAAAACCGCCGGGATAGTAGAAATACACAGATTAGTAACGAATGGTAAATGTCTGTTTTTCCCTGAAATCCCTGCGAAAAAAGACAATCCCCACAAAAAACAGGTCAATACTGCAGGTTACGGCCTCATCCTGGCAGATCTCACCCCAGGCATCCTCCATTTCGGCGCTCCAGTGTATATCATCAAAAATGAATATATTATTTTCACCGGCCCCGGCCAGGCATTGCCGGAAATAGCGTAGCGTAGGCTCTTTGCGATGATTGCCGTCGAAAAAAATGAGGTCGGGTCTTGGGCCATTCTGCACCACTGCGGCCAGGGTATGGTCGAAATTCCCCTTTACTATTTCTACATTTTTCAGTGATAATTGATCAAAATGCTGACTGGCTTTTTCTGCAATGGCAGGGGATCCTTCCATGGTTATTACCTGCTTTACGCCGGGCGCAGCAGCCAGATAAGCCGTACTCAGCCCCAGCGATGTGCCCAGTTCAAGGACATTTGTAACCTCATAATGTTGTGCGATGCGATAGAGCAGCCTGCCGTATTTTGGCGGTTTGGCGGCATGCCGGGCAATATCGGAGATCTTTCTTTCGCGGGAAGGGTCAAGCGCGGATCCGGCGCCAAAATCCTCTACCGTGATCTTCTCTTCCTGTTTCAGGAGTACTGCACGAAGGGTTTCAATTTTATCAAAGGACGGCGGGCGTGATTTATCGTTCAGTACATTGACCACGAAATCAAACACAAAAGGTGAATGAACACCGTGCCCCTTTCCGTTGGATGCGGTGAGGAGGTATTTCAGGTATTTGACAGAGAGTGTGAAAAGATTGTACAAGGAACAAAAATAATGAACGGGGGTTAAAGTACTTTGACTTTATATCTTCAATATTTTGCCAGCCCAATTCTGTAATTGTAGGATGTAATCTTATGCGGTCAATTAAAAAGATCCTTCACCCTTTGTGTATCAGATTATACAGCTCTTATTGAATCCCGGGTTCAGGATGACAACTCGGGGTAGAATTTGTCTTTTGATTTGACAGCTATATGTAATACTCTAGATTGTCATCCCGACGAAGGAGGGATCTTCTACGTTCAACTAAAAGGATCCTTCACCCTTTGTGAATCAAATTAAAAAAAATCTTAAAGAATCCCGGGTTAAGGATGACAAACCGGTGGAAGCAATTTTTTTTAGATATATCATCTATTTATATTGCGCTTTATTGTCATCCCGACGAAAGAGGGATCTTTAGCGATATCTCCTCTTAAAAGTATTTGAGAAAATCTCAACGTTCCCAAACCTGGAAACTGTAATCATAAGCATGTTTTTCATCCGCTTTAAAATCCAGGCTGGATTTCAGCGTCCATTCTTTTTCATTGAAGCCTGTGAAAAAGATCTCAGCATCCGGAAAATCTGCGTGTACCCTTGTCAGGTAGATACGATCAGCCATCGGCAATGCCATAGTGTAGATCTCTCCGCCACCGGCTATAAAAACCTCTTTGCAATTGGTTTCTTTTGATTTGGCAATTGCCTGGTCCAGTGTATTCACCACCCATACCCCTTCATTTCCGGGATCAAAATCAGTACTGCGTGTAATGATGATGTTAAATCGCCCGGGCAGCGGCTCACCGGCAATCGACTCATAGGTCTTCCGGCCCATCACCACGGGCATGCCCCAGGTGGTGTTCTTGAAAAATTTCAGGTCATTGGGAAGGTGCCAGAGCAGGGCATTTTGTTTGCCGATGGCGTTGTTGGTGGATGCTGCCAGAATGAGTGAAACTATCATTGAACAGAAAATAAGTAATAAAAAATGAGGAAGTTAGTGAAAAAGCGTGAGTTAAAATTCCCTTCCTCCGCGATTTCTTCGCGTCCTCTTTTCTCCGCGGTGATTGTATAAACATTACACTCACTATTGCCCGTATATTTGCAGCATAAACTTGAACTACATAAAATCACTATATCAAAACATAATCCGGTTTCTGCGCACGAAACTAAACCGGATACAGTTCATCATGCTGATCGCAACTGTAGTAGGTCTTGTATCCGGCCTTATCGCTGTTTTATTGAAAACCCTGGTACATTACCTGCAGCACTGGATAGAATCTATTCCGGTATCCAGATTTGCATACCTGCTATTCCCTGCGCTGGGTTTGGTTTGTACTGTATTTATTGTTCGGCACTTTTTTAAAAAGGAAATAGAAAAAGGGATCGGAATGGTATTGAAGGCCATTGCCCGGAAATCATCCTACATACCGCTTAGTCATACATATTTGCATGTTATTACCAGTTCGCTTACGGTAGGGCTGGGCGGATCTGTAGGACTCGAGGCGCCGATTGTAGCAACTGGTTCAGCCGTAGGATCCAACCTCTCCAGGATCAGCGACCTCAATTACCAGGAGCGCACCTTACTGATCGCCTGTGGCGCCGCGGCTGGCATTTCTGCTGTTTTCAACGCACCCATCGCAGGTGTGATATTTGCCATTGAAGTGCTGCTCACCGAAACCGTCATAAGCTATTTTATTCCGCTGATCATTTCATCTGTGATCGGCGCTTTATGTTCAAAGATCATCTTGCAGGAGGTTTCACTATTTAATTTCATCCTCCAGCAGAATTTTGATTATAACAACGTACCCTTTTATATTCTGCTGGGTATTATTGCCGGTTTCGTCTCCCTCTATTATGCAAGGGCTTTTAAGAAAACGGAAATACGTATTCACACCTGGAAGATGAACAGCTATTTTAAAGCAGTCCTGGGTGGCTTATTACTGTTAATATTATACTTTATCCTGCCACCCCTTTTCGGGGAAGGATATACCAGTGTCAAGCAGGTGGCCAATGGCAACTACAAAACTTTTGCAGACAACACTACGCTGCTTTCAAAACTCGGTGATGAGTGGGGATTGATCGCTTTCACGGCTTTAATTGTTTTATTCAAACCCATTGCAGCTGCCATTACCATTGGGAGCGGCGGTAATGGCGGCAATTTTGCGCCTTCGTTATTTACCGGATCATACCTTGGTTTTTTCTTTTCCAAACTATTGAATAATACGCCCTGGATAAAAATCCCCGAAGGAAATTTCAGCCTGGTTGGCATGGCCGGGGTTCTAAGCGGCGTCATGTATTGTCCGCTTACAGCCATCTTTTTAATCGCCGAAATCACCAACGGCTATGAACTGTTTATTCCGCTGATGATCGTGTCATCCCTTTCCTTTTTCATTGTAAAAAGCTATGAGCCTTTTTCAATGGACATAAAAAAACTGGCAAAAGAAGGCCAGGTCTTCACCCATAAAAAAGAACAGAACATCCTCACTTCCATCCCGCTCAGTGAAATGCTGCAGGATGAATATAAAACGATCGGCATCGACAAGAACCTGAAAGATTTAGTGGAGTTAATTAAAAAAAGCGATAAGAATATTTTTGCGGTCTCTGACAGCAAAGAAAAATTCGCCGGTATCATTGAACTCAACGATATCAAACAAAAGATTTTCCAGCCGGAATTATTCGAAAAAACCAAGGTCCTTCAGCTGATGAAGAAACCCATCGCCACTATCCAGGAAGATGAATCCATGCTGAAAGTCATGGAGAAATTCGATCTGTCCCAAAGCTGGTATTTACCGGTGATCAATAAAGAAAGGGAGTTCTTAGGTTTTATTTCAAAGACGAAACTGTTTAACAAATACCGGGAGTTGCTGGATGCACAGGGTGATTTGTATGAATCTTGAAAATAAGGCTATCAATACATTTACCGCAAAGAAATCATACAGCAACCGGCGCTTTAATGGCAGGATGACAAACATAATTCTCCAGCGTAAAATCCTCAAACCTAAATCCAAAAATATCCTTAACCTCCGGATTCAGCTTCATTAACGGTAACGCATAGGGTTTTCTTGACAGCTGCAGTTTCGCCTGTTCGATATGGTTACTGTACAAATGCACATCGCCAAACGTATGCACAAAATCACCCGGCTTGAGGTCGCAGACCTGGGCTACCATCAGTGTCAGTAATGCATAGGAAGCAATATTGAAAGGTACTCCCAGGAATACATCTGCCGACCGCTGGTACAACTGGCAGGATAATTTTCCATCGGCCACATAAAACTGGAAAAGCGTATGACAGGGCATGAGCGCCATCTTCGGCAGATCGGCCACGTTCCACGCACTCACGATCAGCCGGCGGCTGTCCGGGTTCTTTTTGATTTGCCGGATAAGTTCAGTGATCTGGTCGGTTACATTTCCATCCGCCCCTTCCCATGAACGCCACTGTTTTCCGTACACAGGTCCCAACTCGCCCTTTTCATCTGCCCATTCGTCCCATATGCTCACGCCGTTTTCTTTCAGGTAAGCAATATTGGTTTCGCCTTTCAAAAACCAAAGTAATTCATGAATAATGCTCCGGAGGTGCACTTTTTTTGTGGTCACTAAAGGAAATCCTTCTGACAAAGGGAAACGCATCTGGTAGCCAAAAACACTGGTTGTTCCGGTGCCGGTCCGGTCGCTTTTTTCCGTCCCCTTATCTATAATATGTTGGAGTAAGTCGAGATATTCCTGCATGGGCGCAAGGTACGAAAATCGAAAATGGAAAATCGAAAATCGAAATTTAAAGCCATAATGCTTTCCTGGCGACCTGGCGGTTAAAAATCCTTTAATTTAGTTGACTTCATACCATCCCAGGGTACCCCCACAGAGATAGGTTGCGCCCTTGAACCCTTTTAAATCTAAAAAAAGGGCAGCTTCTGCCGAACGGCCTGCACCTTTAGCGCATACGGTGACGATCTTCTATTTGGGTGTGATTTCTTGTATACGAGAATTCAATTCAACTAACGGGATATTAATCGCTTCGGGAATATGCATTGCGGCAAATTCATCCGGATTTCTGACGTCAATAATGGTAACGTTACCGGGTGTATTATGCAGCAAATTTTTCAGTTCAGTTGCTGCAAGACAGGGATGTTGGAATTGTTCCTGCATAGGTTGATTTTTTATGAAATAACCAATCGTTGAATGTAAGGGCCCGCCAATGCGGCACTTCATTCTGTATTGAATAATTAAAGCGGACGCGAAAGTCAAAAACCCAATAAAAAGAATGGCAGCATTTAGACTGATCAAATCTGCGATGATGCCTGTGAGTATGGCCCCGATGGCATAACCCAGGTCGCGCCAAAGCCTGAAAATGCCAATGCTTTTAGCCCTGTCATGCGGATGGGTGTTTTCCGCCACCGTTGCCAGGAAAGTAGGATAGACCATTGCAGTCCCCCAGCCTAATACGGCGGATAAGGCAATGAAATGAAACATCGTATTTGCCCAGACCAAAACCACTAAGGCGATGGCCTGCAAGAGCATACCCACATAAAGCATATCTTTTTTGCAAAATTTATCCGCCATCTTACCTGTGAACAATTGACCAATGCCCCATACGGCCGGATAAACTGCAGTAACGATGCCAATTTCGGCAATCGAAAATCCTTTGGAGGCTAATAAGATCGGAAAGATACCCCAGGCCATGCCATCATTGAGGTTATTGATGAGCCCGGCTTGTGTTACAGAACCAAGGTTCTTATGCTTCCAGGTGGTGTCCCAAAAAATATTTCTCAATATGGGTACCGCACTGGTTTGAGTTTCCCTGGCAACATGGTGGCGCGTGTCTTTTATGAAAAAAATACTGCCGATCAGCCCAAGAAAAACCAATCCGATCCCCAGGTAAAAGGGATAGGGCCTTAAACCATATTCGCTGGCGATCCAGCCGGTAAGGAATGCAATAATGGCTACGGATAAATATCCGGCGAATTCATTCAGGCCCATCGCAAAACCTCTTTGCTTCTCTCCTACCAGGTCAATTTTCATAACAACCGTACTCGACCATGTCAGTCCCTGGTTTATGCCAAGCAACACATTGGCCGCAATAATCCATCCCCAGGAAGGTGCAAACATCAGCATCAAGGGAATGGGTATGCCGATGATCCATCCGGCAACGAGTAGTTTCTTCCGTCCGAATGTATTGGCCAGTGCGCCGGTATAATAATTGGTGATCGCCTTAACGATGCCAAAGACAATGATGAAAGAAAGGATGGCTGTTTTAGCCGCTATGGCAAACTCCGCTTCGGCTATGCGTGGCAGTATAGATCTTTCCAGGCCCACCATGCCGCCAACGAAACCGTTGATGATCACCAGGAGCGTGAACTGTTTCCAGTTCTCTTTCAATCCAAGGGAGACCGATTCCTTAAAGTCAATGGTTTTTGTACGCCTCATCGGGTACAAATGTCAGTACAAAAGCCGGCCCTGCATTTAACATATGATAAATAATTAATGCATGCCCCGGATTCTACTCAGACTCACCTGCGTGATTCCGAGATAGGAGGCTACATACTTGAGGGGCACCCGTTTCAAGACATCGGGCGCTTCATGGAGGAGGGCTTTGTATCTTTCTTCGGCTGAATGAAATTGCATGCCTTCGATCCGGTTAACGGTATCCACATAGGCCGCTTCAAAAATTTTACGAAAAAGCCTTTCTATATCATGATGCTGATCATATAGTTTAAAAAGGCTGTCTGCATGAATACCAACTATTTCAGCATCTTCCAGAACCTGGATGGCTTTTCGGCTGGGCTTTCCCGTGAATAAACTTTCCACCCGGGCGATGACGCTGTTTTCGAAATAGAAACCTTCGGTGATATCGGTTTCCTCTTTGTAATAATAGATACGGGCAATGCCTTTATTGATGAAGTAGATCGTCTTGCAGGTATGGCCAATGGGCTGCAGGTCCTGGTTCTTTTTTATATGGGTGATCGTACAGATATCCGCAATGGCATTTTCTGCTTCCGGGGAGAGCGTTTGAAATTTACGGAAGTATGTAAAAAGTTGTTCCATTTTTAGATGAAGATATTGGGGTAAAATTATTGATAAGTTAGATATTGGATATTGTAAAAAGATAAAGAGATAAAAAGATAAAGGAAAATCAATACAAGATGTTGGATATTTTGTTGTCTGAACGGGGATCCGCCGCCGCTTCACTCCGTTGGACAAGTTTGGAGGGATTTATTTGATTAAGAGGATGAACAGCCTTCAAACCTTTGCGGTAAAATGTATTTTTGGTCTATCACCGCCAAGGCTGCCGACTGGTGACTGGTGACTGGCGACTGCCAACTTTGAATTGATACCGTGCTTTTGTCTGAACCAGGATTTGGGGGGATTTATTTGATTAATAGGATGAACAGCCCCAAAACCATAGTGGTAAAATGCATTTTGGTTTATAACCGTCAAAGTTGCCGACTGCCGACTGCCTACTGGCTACTTTTAACCACCACCGCCTCCCCGCCCATCAGCGTATAGCCATAGTCGTAACAAAAATGGTACAATGAACCTTTAGCACTCTGCAGCGTATGCGTCTGGTAGCTAAGCTGAAACCCTTTGTTCAGCAATGCCTCTTTGGGCACTTTCACAAAAGGCTCATCCCCTTTCAGCAATCCCTCCAGTATCCGGCGGTTTCTTTTTAATTTACTGTTGATCTCCCGGATCGAACTATTCAGTTCACTGTTCAGCCGGTTATTAAACGCATTTCTGCAGGTATCGTTACAGAATTTTTTATCAGAACGCCCACGGATCCTTTCCCGGCAATATGCACATGTTCTTTGATCAGTCATGTTTGCAATCTACAACCGCGAGATACTCCTTAACAAGTGTTTTTAACCGCTTGTATCTGAGAATAAATGGTAAAAATCCGGCTAAAACATCTTTGCCATAGCATATTTGTATTCGATCGGCGGCCGTTGATTGGAATCATTAAAGCAATAAAAAATAAGATCATGAGTGAAGTAAAAAACAGGGTACAATTATCCGGCAACCTGTACCGGGATCCGGAGATCAGAACATTTGACGGGAACAAGAAGATGGCTAAATTTTCCATCGCCACACCGGAGTATACCACCAATGCACTGGGTGAAAAGATCCAGCAGGTGCAATGGCACAATGCCGTTGCCTGGGGCAAAACCGCCGACCTGGTAGAAAAAAGTTTATACAAAGGGCTATATATTTCCATTGAAGGAAAATTATCCAGTCGCTCTTATATGGCCAAAGATGGAACAAAGAAATATTCCACCGATATCGTCGTGAGCGGATTTGAAATAATAGAAAAGCAGAAATAAACTTAATACCTGTTTCATCAGGCCGGATTCCGGGTTCAACATTCCGTTAAGAGAATGCGCTGCAGAATGGCTTTACTCAATTAAATCAAATTTACATTTTGATTTAACGGATTGGCATTCATATAAAGATGAACGATAAATAGGATGGATATAAAGAACGCAGTGATGCCGGAAACTGTCCTGATGAAACGGGTATTTTACCTTAGCCTTCCAATTCATAGATTGCCCAGGCTGTTCCTTGCGTCCTTTGCACTTTGCGGTTAAATAGTACAAAATTCAACAACCACCCCCATCCAATAGTGGTTCTGAAACCAAATCATTCCCCCATTGGAGAATTTTCATTTTTTTGTTTAAACCCGGCATTGCCGCCCTATTTTCAAGTAACTTGGTAAAAATTAACCTAACATGCCAAGTTTTAGGATTTTGCTATTATCATCGCTCGCAACCTTATTTATCCAGGCTGGATTTTCCCAGGCCAAACTCGTTGAAAAAATCGACAGAAAAGGAAATGAAATCATCATTCCTTACGAAAAATATGTTTTGCCCAACGGACTCACCCTCGTCATTCATGAAGATCATAGCGATCCGATCGTTCACGTGGATATAACCTATCACGTAGGCAGCGCCCGTGAAGAAATCGGTAAAAGCGGGTTCGCACACTTTTTTGAACACATGATGTTCCAGGGTTCTGATCATGTGCAAAAAGGAGATCACTTTAAAATTATTACAGAAGCTGGCGGCACATTAAACGGAAGTACCAACCGCGACCGTACCAATTATTACCAGACAGTCCCCAGCAATCAACTGGAAAAAATGCTCTGGCTGGAAGCCGACAGGATGGGCTTTTTACTGGATGCCGTAACCCAGGAAAAATTCGAGAATCAAAGAAGCACCGTAAAAAATGAGCGTGGACAGAATTATGACAACAGGCCCTATGGACTGGCTGGAGAATTCACAGCTAAGAATGTATACCCATACGGCCATCCATACAGCTGGCTGACTATTGGTTATGTGGAAGATCTGAACCGTGTAAATGTTAATGACCTGAAAAATTTCTTCCTTCGCTGGTATGGGCCAAACAATGCAACCCTGACCATTGGCGGTGATGTAAATAAAGCCGATGTGATAAAATGGGTAGAAAAATATTTCAGCAGTATTCCCAAAGGTCCGGCCGTTGAAAAAACAGTACTGCCACAAGTTAAACTGGAAGGAGACAGGTATGCATCATATGTAGATAATTATGCCCGTCTGCCACTGCTGATAAAAGGATTTCCAACCGTACCAGATTACCATAAAGATATGGCGGCACTGGCCTGCCTGGCACAGGTACTTGGACAGGGAAAGAATTCTGTTTTATACCAGGAGCTGGTGAAAACACAGAAAGTTTTACAGGCAAACTCAAACAGCCAGTTAACGGAATTGGCCGGAGAGTTTTCTTTTCAAATAATTCCTTTCCCCGGCAAGTCGCTGGGAGCCATGGATACTTTATTGAAAGAAGCTTTGCTGACATTCGAAAAAAGAGGTGTCACCGATGAAGATATCGCACGTTTTAAAGGCGGCATTGAATCGCAATATGTAAACCGCCTGCAAAGTGTTTCCGGAAAGGTTTCACAACTCGCCGCCTTTCAAACTTTTACCGGCAGTCCCAATATGATCGGCAAACTGCTGGATCAGTACCTGGCAGTAACCAAAGAAGATGTAATGCGCGTGTATGCCGAATACATCAAAGGAAAACCCAGTGTAACGATCAGTGTATTGACCAAGGGACAGGAAAAACTGATTGCCGCAGCAGATAACTATACCATCGATACAACAAAGTATACCGCCCCTTCCTACGGATATGAAGGATTGACCTATGTAAAAGGAAAAGACAATTTCGACCGGAGCAAACTACCACCTAACGGACCAAACCCGATGGTGAAGGTTCCGCCTTTCTGGAAAAAAGACATGCCCAACGGTATAAAAATTATCGGTACACAGAGCACTGAATTACCCACCGTAACGATGTTTGTGCGGATTCCCGGCGGGCACCTTGCACAAGCCGGAGATACAACCAAAACAGGCCTGAGTTCCATGGTGGCAGGGATGATGAATGAGGATACAAAAAATTATTCCGCAGAACAAATGGCGGTTGAACTGCAAAAACTCGGCAGCAGCATTTCCGTATCCAGTGACCTGAACGGCATCAATTTTTCTGTGCAGTCGCTAAAGAAAAACCTCGACAAAACACTGGCCTTATTGGAAGAGCGCATGTTCAATCCAAAATTCACCGATGAAGCTTTTAAACGATTGCAGAAGCAATCACTGGAAAGCTTTAAACAGATAAAATCGCAGCCGGCAGCCGTTGCCAGTATGGTTTGGGACAAGATCAATTATGGCAGCAGCAATATCCTTGGCATGAGTGAAAACGGAACTGAGAACACCGTGAAAAATTTCACCCTCAGTGATGTGCAAAAATATTATGATACTTACATGACTTCACAGGGAACCAAAGTGGTGATCGTAGGCGATGTGACACAGGCAGAAATAGAGCCCAAACTTGACTTTCTGAAAAAGCTTCCCAATAAAAAAATCGACTTACCCAAACCCGGAACTGCACCAGCCATCGCTAAAACAAAGATCTACCTGGTGGATGTGCCCAAAGCAGCGCAAACCGAATTCAGGATGGGTTATGTAACCGGACTGAAATATGATGCAACCGGAGAATACTATAAGACCGGATTGATGAATTATCCTTTAGGCGCTTCCTTCAACAGCATCCTGAATCAAAACCTCCGCGAAGTCAAAGGCTGGACCTATGGTGCAAGATCAAGCTTCTCAGGGGATGAGTATACCGGTGATTTCACCTTCAGCTCCGGCATACGGGCAGATGCCACAGACAGCGCCCTGGCGGATATCCTGCGGGATATGAAAAATTATGCCACCAATGGCATTAAACCGGAAGAGCTGAGTTTTACAAAAAGCGCCATCGGCCAGCGCGATGCATTATTATACGAAACAGGCATTCAGAAAGCCGGGTTTATCGGTCGCATCCTGGAATATGATCTACCCGGTAATTTCGTACAGACACAAAGCAAGATCCTGAATGGCATGACCAAAAAGGAAATTGATGCTTTGGCAAAAAAATGGATCACCACGGATAAAATGAATATCCTGCTGGTGGGTGATAAAGCTAAAATCCTCCCGGGTTTACAGAAATTTGGCTATGAGATAACCGAATTGGATGTGGACGGGAACCTGAAAAAATAAAAGGCAGATGCCTGAAAAGAAAAGCCGTCTCATAAGTGATGAGGCGGTTTTTTTTATTTAGAGATAATCAAGTTGAAAGTAAAAATTAGTGCCGAATTATTTCATCATAAAAAGATGGAGTAATGAAAAGACATTCTTACAAAAAAGAATTAATTTTTACGTGTTGTGCTATCAAACGAAAGATTACCATTTTGCTGATTATATATGTGATCCTTCATAATCGAAACTTGAGTATACGACTCTTTATAAGAAGCCCGGGTTCAGGATGACAATTAGCTCTTTTTGTCATGCCGACGAAGGATGCATATTCCTGGTGCGAATTGATAAGATCCCTCCTTCGTGCCAATGATACACCGCGTACCTAATTGAATATCAAATAGATAATAACCAATTGAAATGTACTATAAGTATATCGCTCCGCCGCGGCGGACTCTAATACAAAATGCATGTGGGTCTACAAGACTCGCTCCGCCGCGGCGGGCTCTAATACAAAAATGATGTTTTGTTATTCTGCCTTTCAGCTCCAGGGGAGCAGCATTCTTGTAGAAAGCAATTGATTTTTCAATAGAGTCCGCCGCGGCGGAGCGACATTCTTGTAAATAAGCCATACATGATATATTCAATCCGCCGCGGCGAAGATATTCTTGTAAATGTCATCTCCTAAACAAATTGAATATTTTTAATGTATTGGTCGGGATGACAAGACAGAGGACGACTAATCGTTGCAACGTTAAATGACTGATCTTCCCCCATCCTGTAATCCTGAACCCGGGCGGCTGATGAATTTCTTTCACTTCGGTTAACAGGGTGAAGGATCTATTTTTGTAATCGTCTACCCTTTTGCCTTATGTATTCATTCATAGATAATGGTAAATTTAATATACTGAATAGTTATATAGCTCAACACGTTAATTTTTATGCATCAATATACATCTGCACATGATTGAACTTATACATGGAGACATTACCAAGGTAACGGTTGATGCCATTGTCAACGCCGCCAATACTTCATTACTAGGTGGCGGTGGGGTTGATGGTGCCATCCACAGGGCTGGTGGCAGCGTAATACTTGAAGATTGTCAAAAAATCAGGAGCAAACAAGGGGGCTGTAAAACGGGCGAGGCCGTAATCACCAGGGCTGGAAAACTCTCCGCGAAATATGTTATTCATACTGTTGGGCCGGTTTGGAATAACGGGAAAAATAATGAAGAAATGTTACTTTCTTTAGCCTATACCAATAGCCTGAAACTGGCCGTAGAAAATAAAGTGGAATCAATTGCTTTTCCAAATATCAGTACGGGTATTTATGGTTTCCCTAAACAACTTGCAGCTAAAATTGCCATAGACACTGTTTCTGGTTTTCTGGCGAAAAATAGCAGTATTCAAAAGGTAGTTTTTGTTTGTTTTGACAGTGAAAATTTAGAAATGTATAGGGCATATCTAAGTAGGGAAAATTGAATTCACATCAAGAAGTACAGCTTATTTACGCCGCAAAGGGAAATTTTAACATGGTTTATCAGAATTGAAAAACATATTTATGGTATTTTCAAAATGCATAAATTAGCCAATTGCCAGACTCCCCTTTTGTGCTTTATTCAATATTTGTTATCTCAAATTCAAATCCGCTTAGCTTTTCTTCTTTTATCATTTTCCTGAAAGCTTGCGAACAGAAGTAAATTGGCTCAGGCCTCAACAGCCCACGTTTGACGCCTATCTTCTGTTTGCTCACTAAAAAATCATATTCTCCGATTGATTGGCTGTTTATAACATAAGCTTCTGACAATAGATTTAAACCAATGGTGTGACCTTTAGGACATTTGTAAATTTCTCCTTCGCTAGTGGTTGATAAATCAAAAAGGTTAATTCCTGCAACTGTACTTTGGGATAGTTCGATTTCTGTAGAAGCAACTAACTGGTAATAACCTGATGTGCCTTTAGCAAATCCAACTGGCACTAATTCAAGACCTTTTAAATTTCGCTCTTTAAAGGCTTCTTTGAATTTTTCTGATACCACTATTTCCCCTGCTATTGTTCTTGAAATATCTTTCTTTGGGATAGTGCCTTTTTTCAGTTTTAATGCCCCTACTTGTTTTCTGTTTGCTCCACAAATTTCACACGCTGTTGATTCATCGTAAATTGTTCCACATTCTTCACCTGCTGGCTCAAATGTGGTTTTTATTATCAACTGTAAGAGTGTAGCAGTTTGTAATTCTTTCTTGCTATATTCTCTTCTGATATGTGAGTATAGAAAAAAGAAGTCATTATTTTTTTCTCTTATCTTTTTATCCAAAATCCTAATTTGCTCAAACCTTGGGTCGTTTCTAGTAATATGGATAATTGTATTTGATGCATTTCTTTTGCCTTCACCTTGTTTTAATAGTAAGTGAACATATTCATTCCCTATTCTAAATTCAATCACTTCTTTCATATGAATTCTATTTAGGTAATGGAAACTGACTATAAACCTTCTTCATTATTGTTTCAAGCTGAGCAGCAGAAGGCTTGCTTATTCCATATCCCCATTGTGCTCGAAATGCATTTGTTATTTGCTGATGGTATGCACCATTTAATGGAACTGTTACTTGATTTTTTGCTCCACCTAAGTATTGTGGAATAGGGTGATGTAGCTCAATTTTACCTGCTTTTTTAGGATATAGCTTTTCCGCTGCTTTAACTAAATCATCAGAATATTGAACTCCCCTATTTGCTGCTTTCAAAAAAGCCAAACTCAATCCTTTCTTTATCAGCCCAAAGCTTAAATACTCAAACGGCCCCAAACCGTCTGAACTAACGGCTCCTGATGCTTTAAATTTGTCCGCATTATCCAGATACCACAGCCCGGGACCAAATCTTCTTGAGGTAGTGAATCCCGTAGAGAAATCATGTATAAAAATACCTGATTTTGATAGGGTAGAATACGGATTTAAAATTATGACAGTGTACATGCGAAAGGTAGTCGTAAATACCTTATCGCCGTTGTTGATATGAATTACATCAAAATTATTGCCTCCAAGTTCACTAACCAGAGTGGATTTTCCCGTTTTGGCATTATATGTATATTCATTATTGGGAGCGTCAGATGAAGATTCTGGTTCCCCAATCCGTTCGCCCATTAATTTAGCTAAGCTTAAGAGCCTGTCCTGCTCGGCGGCGATTCTACCCTGAATAATTTTGATGAAACCCTGCTCATCTACAGTTTCTTCAGCTTTTTCAGGATTTGTTCCTGTCCCGGATGGCGATAACTGCATCCCGTCAGGATCAATGTACCTAAGCGGATTATTAATGGTATAATTATACGGACTCCACCTGCGGTATAGATCACTCAATGGATCTAAATGATTCCACCTCCCAATCTGCGCATCATACATCCTCGCTCCATAATCATACCATTCCAGCCCGGAACCATCACTAAACTCCTTCTCCTGCTTCTCTTTGCCATTATAGGCAAACTTGTTATTCTGCCGGCCAGCAGCCTTTGAACTGATCACAGACATTATCATCCCGAACGGATAGTAATGGTTTCATGAACTTCTTAATTGACTTCTAAATTTCAAAGAGCATAAAAAAGAAAATGATTATGGAATATTCTGTCTTGATATCCTATTTCAAAATACCAGTACTCAATCCCTTGAAATAATTGGATGATTATCCAAAAAGATCATTTAATATCTTATCCCGGCTCATATTCAGATGTGACGCTATTTCATTTATTATGTAAGATAAAGTTCCGATTTTAAGCGGGTCGTGATTGGGGATTGTTATATGATGCTGGCCATTCTTCTATGTGGTTAACCTTACATGACTTCCGGATTGCCGGGTTACGACATAGCCATACGGTTTTATATATTTAATCAAGTCTGCTCCACTAAGGTCCCGGGGTATTTTCATGCCGCTATTACTTCTTCTCTAACGATATGTAAGCGGATAATTCTTTTCTTTTCATCATCAAAATGGCAATGAACAGCATCCACTACAGCAGTTTTCAGTGCATCCATTGTATCTCCCTGGGTGAAAATAGAAACTCCCAATCCTTTTGCTGTGTAACCTCCTTCGGGGCTCTCTTCAACTATAAATATTAACTCTTCCATAAATGCTTTGTTTCTAAACAAATTTATCAAATTAGCTCAGTTCGTCCAAATGTGCTTTATGGGGATGCAGTTCAAAGTAAACACTTTAAGGAAATGTTATTTTCACCCTAAAATGCCGAACATTAAAAAAAAACTCCCCGCTACTTTTTGAGTTTACCCGTTTCATTAAAGCCAATAAAACAGGCCGCCGCAGGAAACCTGATGGCAACAGGCTCAGCGCAGGAACCATAGACAGTTACCATAATTGCCAACGTTTACTTACCATATTTTCAATCCAAAAGGGATATTCCTGGGACATTGATATCACGCTGAAGATGAGCCTTGCTCATTTTAGGTCACGTAAACAATACTGGGAAAGATTCTTCCGGCAATTCAGTGATTACCTTTATGCCAAAGGATACTATGACAATTATGTTTCCAATATATTCCAGATTATCCGGACCTTTTTCCGGTATCTGCATCATCAATATGGCTGGCTGGATTACCAGTTTCTACCCCATCGATGGATACGGGCTGAGCAGGTTGGCATGATTATAATCAGTCCCGAAAGGCTGCGTTTTCTGCTGCACGATGAAGCCTTTTATCTCCGGTTAACTAAGCGTCAGGTTTTTATCCGGGATCTCATGATAACGGGATGTTTTACAGCCTTGCGGGCAAGCGATCTGTTGAGTTTATGTAAAAAACAGCTTGTCAGCGAGGGAAGTAATACCTGGCTGGTGGTAAGCAGTAAAAAGACCCACCAGCAAACCAGGATATTATTGCCGGAAGCATTACTCAGGATATTCAAAAAATACCCTGCAAAAGGGAAACGGATATTCCCGGCAATCAGTAATGTAAACTTCAACCGGCAGATAAAAATCATTGGCCGACTGGCCGGATGGACAGAGCCTGTAATCTGCCAGCGAAATAAAAAGGGGATTCCGGTAACAGTTAGAAACAGCAGAACCACAGATCAACGGTACCGGTTCTGTGATTTGCTTACTACCCACAGTCTTCGAAGAAGTGCCATTACGGTATTACTGATGATGGGTATGCCGGAACAATTGGCCAGGCAGGTTTCCGGGCACCGGCCCGGCAGCAGGGAATTTCACCGGTATGTTTGCCTGAGCCAGGATTGGCAGGATAAGGAGAGCAAAAGGGCTTTTGAAAAGTTGATGGGGAATTCCTGAGGATATCTAATGATTGATTTGATATAACAGAAGTTTTAAGGCCAATATGAAAATAGATATCCCAATATAATCTGTGATTTGTTAAAAAATATAACCAGATGTCTGAGGGATATGTTACGCTATCTTGCCAATGCTTTGATCCGGGATGCTAAAAAAAAGCAACGCTTACACTTCATATAATACAAAAGCCATCAGGAGAAAGGGCTTTTGTATTTATACTTTTTTTTGGTTGATAATTATTTTCTGGGCACTTTTTCCCCTTATTAAACTCTTAATGCTTTATTTTTTCCTTTTCCATTGTTTTCCAGACAGGGCCATCCCAAAATCTTACATCATCAAGATTATATTTATACATACTGTTTCCATCAACATCTTGCCTTTTATTAAAATCCTTAAAATACATTTCTTTTATTCTGAAAGAAGTTTTTTCAAAAGTATAAAAATTGCTAATACTTGATGTGCTTATCCAGTCTATACCATTGAAAGTGGAATCTCCTTTTAAAAAAACAGTAAAACAATGTGCATTATAATGATATTCGTTTTTATTACCTCCGCTCAATAATTTATCATTTGAGTTTTTAGTGATAACAAAAAAAGCTGCCTTGTCTTTTTTTGGGCTATACAAAATTGTATCAATAATAATTTCTGTAAATAAATCATTTTCTTTTGGATAGTATGCTAAGCTTTTATTGTTTATAAAATGCTGAATACTGTCTTTTAAAATTTTCTGATGGACTTTATAAATGTGTGGCGCCACTTGGGTATTATTCCTATAGATAACTGGAGTAGTGTCTGAAGCATTGCCCGTACAACCGTAACAAAAATTATACAAAGTAAATGTAGTTAAAAAACAAACTTTCATCATGGTTTCTTTTTGGGTTTTTGTAAATCCCATTCCTGGGTGGTCTCATTCCATTTATAAGTGCCCTCTTCTAGTTTATTAATATCGTCCCGAAATGAAAGTATTGAATGCGAGAATTTATTTTCATTTTCATAATACTCATATATTCCTTTTTCCATTTCATCAGCTGTTCCAAACAAACCTGTGATACCCCCATAATGTGAAAACTGTTGCTTTTTTATTTTTCCATCATTTTTTATGCCACTTGCCATGTAGGGGTCAAAATCTGCAACTAATGTAATTTGAACTTGCTTTTTCAATTCAGGGTGTTCGTTAAGATATTTTTTTAGACCTCTCAAATAACCATCACCATATATACCTCCCATACTGTGGGTCATTATTTTTATTGTTTCATCTATCACTCCATTAGTTCTGTGCAAACTTGCAATTAGCATTTCTGCTTCCTCGTAGCCTCTTGCTTCTCCTTTTTCAGAACGTCTACCATTAGCAAAATCATTACCTCCATGTACGTACCATCTATTATCATCATTGAACTGCTTAGAAATATCTAAGTCAAACGCCTGATCAACAACCTGCAATTTCTGGTCATGTATATTACCAAGCCTATCCCAATATTGTCCAACGGTAACTTCTTTATATGACCTCCAATATTTCTCAGTACCTTTCTGTGCTGAATTTGTAGTAAATCCATTTATGAATATAACTAGATTCCCATCAGGGTCAATTGCGTTTGTGGGTTGGTTTGCAGCGTAAGCAAAAGGAGTTAAATTTTGGTATAGTTCAGCTTTATTATCGGTCCGATGCCATCTGCCAATTTGATGATCATACATTCTTGCACCATAATCGCTCCACTCCAATCCACTGCCATCGCTAAATTCTTTCTCTTGTTTCTCCTTGCCGTTGTATTCGTATTTGTTATCCAGCTTATTGGCCGCCTTTGAACTGATCACAGACATTATCATCCCGAACGGATAGTAATGCCAAAATATTTGCTTTTTAGGTAACAATTTTTTAAGTCAAGTAGTGGAAAATTCAAAGAACTGCTTTATCGTCTTTTGAAAATGGAACTCCAATTTTAATGAATCATCAATTGCATTCTAACTTAATTTTAGACGAATAGCTAAAAAATATGTGGGGAAATGTTAATCTTGTCGTACAAAATTTCAAAAGAGAAGTTCTCTTAAGTTCAGCAACCGGGCAAACTAAATCACTCATTTTTGGGATTTACTATTAAATATTTCATACATTTTTTTATAAACATTATCAAATGATAATTTATATAATTGCATCAATTCAAATGCTTCCAATAAACTAGTCAAAGATGTATTAACCCACATATTTTCTACGTCATCTTTATTAGAATTCGAATCAATATATCTTTTCAAATTATTAACAGTAATACTCTCTTGATTTAATCTTTTTTTTACTTCCGCAATATAAATATCTGTATCCTTCAATTCAAGAAAAGGATATTCTTTAACAGCAATTATAAACATTTCTATTATAGATAAATAGTTCAAGTCTTCAAAACTTTCTAATTTTTCTTCTAAAATATTGATATCCATATTATTCTAATCCTTTAAATGCTTTAGATCCCCATTCTCCCATTTTTATAAATGGATTTACATATTGACCTGTGGTTGCATTATAGAAATAATGTACTTCAACTTTTGATCCATTAAAAATACCTGCTTCAAATATTTTACTCCAAGAACCCGGAGACATTTTATTTAATTTCTGCCCCAATTGAATAGGCAAATGCTTTCCCTGTGTAACAGCGACAGATTTATAACCCTCTCCAAATTTCTCTACTAATGAACTATAAGTCTGTAAACCTAACTTGCTCCCCTTAGCAGCCTTCAAAAAAGCCAGGCTCAATCCTTTCTTTATCAGCCCAAAGCTTAAAAACTCAAATGGCCCCAAACCGTCAGAACTAACGGCCCCTGATGCTTTAAATTTGTCCGCATTATCCAGATACCACAACCCGGGACCAAATCTTCTTGAGGTAGTGAAACCCGTAGAGAAATCATGTATAAAAATACCTGATTTTGATAGCGTGGAATACGGATTTAAAATTATGACAGTGTACATGCGAAAGGTAGTCGTAAATACCTTTTCGCCATTGTTAAAATAAACTATATCAAAATCATTACCGCCAATTGTACTAATCTGAGTGGATTTCCCAGTTTTGGCATTATATGTATATTCATTATTGGGAGCGTCAGATGAAGATTCTGGTTCTCCAATCCGTTCGCCCATTAATTTTGCTAAGCTTAAAAGTCTGTCTTGCTCGGCGGCGATTCTACCCTGAATAATTTTGATGAAACCCTGCTCATCTACAGTTTCTTCAGCCTTTTCTGGATTTGTTCCTGTCCCGGATGGCGATAACTGCATTCCGTCCGGATCAATGAATCGAAGCGGATTATTAATGGTGTAATTATACGGACTCCACCTGCGGTATAGATCACTCAATGGATCTAAATGATTCCATCTCCCAATCTGCGCATCATACATCCTCGCCCCGTAATCATACCATTCCAGCCCGGAACCATCACTAAACTCCTTCTCCTGCTTCTCTTTGCCATTATAGGCAAACTTGTTATTCTGCCGGCCCGCCGCCTTTGAACTGATCACAGACATTATCATCCCGAACGGATAGTAATTACCAACCCTATTTCACTATTCGCCAACTTTTACTGGCAACTACTTTTCGTATTCAAAGAACTTTTTCTTATCCCTTAAAAATACCATGTTTTTTCTTTTCAATTGAAAGAAAAAAATCCA
>JBGSHT010000064.1:0-21909 GCA_041752135.1 Chitinophagaceae bacterium
AATCAAAACGGAGAAATTATGGAAGAATTATTACCGAAAACCAACTACGTTTGTAAACCCAGAACAGGACATTGTAACACCTGTAAACCTATTGCAGGATTTAACTATTAATCTGTAAACTTATTTTAGGACGAGTCACTCGAAATTCACCCCCCGCCTCCATTTCATTACGTCGGGCAAGCCTCCAGCGGGGGACAATACTTCTCCAAAACTTTCCTAAAAAATTCAACGAACACTTGTATAAAAAACATTGCAGCGAAGGTCTGTTTTGTCCCCCTCTTTGGAGGGGGTGAACCTCGGAGGCATTGTACTTTGGTGCTTTAGGGGGAGGACAACCCTAAAGCAAATCCTACAATATATTACATGTATATCCGCAAAACATTCAGCCAAATTACAAATGAGACTTAAATGGATAATCCTGTTGTTTTTATTAATGCATTAATCTTCACTCAGATTTACTGTTCAAACTTCAATGGTGCGAGCTTAATTATTTGCTTAACACCTTATTCCGTTGTGGAATTTCCAACTTTTTTTAATCAAATTACCGCTCCATGAGGGCTTTGGCTGCTTCATGGGCATGAATGAAAGACATCATTCAATGTGACAAAAGTCATAGTATGGCTGCAATACTTATGTCAAATTTGTATTCAGATTCAAACCAAAAACAATTCACATATGAAGATCGAACAAATTTATACCGGATGTTTAGCTCAGGGAGCTTACTACATTGAAAGCAAAGGGGAAGCAGTTGTTATAGATCCCCTGCGTGAAGTTGCGCCGTATATTGAAAAAGCAAAAAAAGATGGTGCCCGGATAAAGTATGTTTTTGAAACACATTTTCATGCCGACTTTGTTTCCGGTCATATTGATTTGGCTAAAGCAACAGGTGCAACCATTGTGTATGGGCCAACTGCAGTGCCTTCGTTTGAAGCACATATTGCCAAAGATGGCGAAACTTTTAAGGTGGGAGACCTGACCTTTGAAGTATTACACACTCCTGGCCATACCATGGAATCTTCATGTTTCCTGCTGAAAGATGAAAAAGGAAAAGATATTGGTTTATTTTCCGGCGACACTTTGTTTATTGGAGATGTTGGCCGTCCGGATCTTGCACAGAAAGTAAAGGCAGAACTGACGGAGGAAAAACTCGCAGCTCATTTATATGATTCGTTACGCAATAAGATCATGCCATTGGCAAATGATATCATTGTTTATCCGGCACATGGAGCCGGAAGTGCATGTGGAAAAAACATGAGTAAGGAAACAACAGATACGCTTGGTCATCAGAAAGAAACAAATTATGCCTTAAGGCCTGATATGACAAAAGAAGAGTTTGTTAAAGAAGTGCTTACCGGCCTTGTTGCTCCGCCTTCCTATTTTCCATTGAACGTACTGATGAATATCAAGGGATATGACAGCATAGATAAAGTACTTGAAAGAGGCCAGCACAAATTAAGCCCGGCTGCTTTTGAAACAGCCGCAAACGAAACGGGAGCGCTTATTTTGGATACACGTGATCCGCAGGAATTTGCCAAAGCTTTTGTGCCGAATGCTATCAATATTGGTATTGATGGAAATTTTGCTCCCTGGGTTGGCGCCATGATCCCTGATATAAAACAACAAATACTGATCATAACAGAGCCTGGCCGGGAAGAAGAAGTAGTAACCAGGTTGGCAAGGGTGGGCTATGATTATTGCATCGGTTACTTGGATGGTGGAATCGAAGCCTGGAAAAAAGCAGGTAAAGAAACAGATAACATTCGTTCCATAACCGTTAATGAACTTGCTGAGATCGTTAAAAAAGATAAGCAGGCACATATCCTTGATGTGCGTAAGAAAAGTGAATATGATTCTGAACATGTGATCAATGCAGAAAATGCCCCGCTTGATTTTATTAACGACAGCATGGCACAGATCAACAGGAAAGACACCTATTATGTACACTGCGCCGGTGGTTACAGGTCAATGATATTTGTTTCCACACTTCGTGCCCGCGGGTTTGATAACCTCGTGGATGTAAAAGGCGGTTTTAAAGAAATGAAGGAAAGCAATCTGTACAAACTGACCGAATATGTTTGTCCGAGTACCTTATTGTAACTGATAGATATTGCATCAGCTCAGGTACAAAAATTCGTGAACCAAGAGTGTTCACATTCAGGTTCTTTAGTGTTTGAGTAGACGGGGGGATGTTTCCACTCCCCCCTTTTTTAATCAAAAAAAATATAACCATGGAAAATATTAATCTTCATTCGATGCCACGTATCGGGGACAAGGCCCCGGATTTTGCAGCAACCACCACACTGGGCCCTTTAAAATTTTCCGAATACAATAAAGGTTCATGGGTGATCTTTTTTTCCCATCCTGCAGATTTCACACCTGTTTGTACAACAGAAATGAGTGGTTTTGCCCTTGAGCAGGAATCATTCTTTGATAAGAAAAATACCAAATTATTAGGGTTGAGCATCGACAGTATCCATTCTCATATTGCCTGGGTGGATAATGTAAAAAAGAATACCGGTATTTATTTCAAATTTCCCATCATCGCTGATATAGACATGTCTGTGTCAAAATTATGGGGCATGCTGCAGCCTGGCGAAAGCGAAACTGCTGCGGTAAGGGCGGTATTTTTTATTGACCCGGCCGGAAAAATCAGGCTCATCATGTATTACCCACTAAGTGTAGGCCGGAACATGCATGAGATCAAACGTGTTTTACTGGCCCTTCAAACCAATGAGGAGCATAAAGTTTCACTGCCACTGAATTGGGAGCCTGGCGAAAAAGTTATTGTGCCTCCACCAAAGACACTCAAAGAGTATGACGAAAGGGTAAAAAGTGATTTGGAAATGGTTGACTTTTACCTGGCTAAAAAACAATTATAACTGTAACAAAATTGTATACTCCTAATAAGTAAAAAGAGATGAAAACATTGAAAGAAGCTGTGCAGGATAAAGATGCGGTATTTGTAGATGTACGTACGAAAGCAGAATTCGAATCGGGTCATATTGCCGGTGCAAAAAACATTCCGCTGGACGAATTAATGAGCCGGCTGGATGAGCTGGAAGGTATTAGTGGTCCGCTTGTTTTGTATTGCAGAAGTGGTAACCGCAGTGGTATGGCTCTTCATATGTTGCGTGAAGCCGGCTGGGATAACCTCTACAATGGCGGAGGTGTGGAAGACATGCGATATCTGCTAAACTGAAAAACAGAGATGTGTTACACCTGTTTCCTTTTAAATAAATCCTTGTTCTGAAAAGGCAATGATTCTGTAAAGTGTAAGAAAAATTTCACACAGGTAAACCTGAAACCATTGATATGCCCAGGCCATGGTTTTTTGAAAAAAGACACCTTGACGGGGCCTTAAAATTGCCCTTGAAGAATTAAATCCATTGACCCCGGATCTTATAAGAATACGCAAACCGGTGATTGTAATTTCTCAAAAAGATATTCGCTCTGAAGAAGCGGCAGTTTATCAAAAAGGAGCAGGACTGGATGTATATGACGGAGGATCCTGGAACAGCCTAAAAAAACTGGTTAATACATATGAACACTCAATTAATTAAAAGATACTTTGGGATTTTAAGCTTCATTTTTTTGTTTCTGAATGCAGATTTTTTGCAGGCCCAGGATACAACCGGAAAGGCCATTTCTGAGGTTGAGTTTGCAAAAAGGATGCAGAAAAGAAAAACAATTGTACTGGATGTACGCACACCGGAGGAATTCAAAGATGGCCATATAAAAAAGGCCATTAATTATAATGTGCTTGACTCAATGACTTTTGACAAGCAGATCAGTCAGCTTAAAAAGAATAAGAAATACCTGATCTATTGTAAAAGCGGAAAGCGCTCCGGAAAAGCCCTCATCATGATGCAGCAAAAAGGGTTTAAAAACCTGTATCATCTTTCAGGTGGTATTACTGCATGGACACAGGAAATTGAAAAACCGGTTGTCCAATGATCTATATTTTTGCAAAGGCCCGGACTTTAATTCGGGGCCTTTTTACACTTATACTTTTATTAAGTGTATTTAATCTTCAGTCACAGGAAAATGCAAGGCCTGTATCAAAGGATACAAATACACTGCAATATGCACTCCGTAAAGGACAATTTGATGCACATTTCAGGATGTTCTTTATGACAACGGATAATCAGCGACCATTAACTGATTATTATGCATTGGCTTTTGGCGGAGGTGTTAGATACGAAACCGGAAAATTTAAAGGCTTCCAGGTGGGGGTCGGTGGATTCTTTATCTGGAACCTTGCTTCTTCAAATCTGGCCATACCAGATTCTCTAACGGGGGTAAAAAACCGGTATGAAATCGGGCAGTTTGATATGGAAAATCCGAAAAACAAGAACGATATGGATCGATTGGAGGATTTTTATCTGAAGTATAGCCATAAAAAACTGGTTGTAATGATTGGTAAGCAGGTTCTCCAGACGCCATTTGTCAATCCGCAGGATGGTAGAATGAGACCAACAGGAGAACAGGGATTGTGGGTGTCTTTAGGGCCGGTTAAAAAACTAAAGCTACAGGGTGGATGGCTAACCAAAATTTCTCCACGTGGAACCGTAAGGTGGTTTGATATCAATGAGTCTATTGGGATTTATCCATCAGGTATAAATATTTATGGCGGAAAGAGTAATTATAAAGGAAACCTCGAATCTTCCGGTATAGGCATATTGGGGGCACAGTATGCAGCTGGAAAAGGAATTACCATTCAGTTATGGGAACAGTATTCTGATAAATTGTTCAATACCATAATGGCACAGGCAGATGGAGTATGGGCAATGGGTAGCGGTGGGAAACTTATCGGAGGTGCGCAGTATACTTTTCAGAACCCGCTGAAAGACGGAGGCAATGCAGATCGTGCAAAGACCTATTTTGATCCCGGCGAGCGATCCCAGGTAATCAGTTTGCGAACAGGGTATCAGTATAAGCAATCAATCATCAGGCTTAATGCAACACGTATAACGGCAGATGGCAGGTTCCTGATGCCAAGGGAATGGGGCCGGGAGCCGTTTTATACTTTCCTGCCCAGGGAAAGAAATGAAGGAAGCGGAGATGTGAAAGCCATATCAGTTAACCTGCTGCATGATATACCTAAAAGCAGGGTAAAGATGGAACTGAGCTATGGTTTTTATGATATGCCGGATGTTAAAAATTACCGGCTTAACAAATACCAAATTCCTTCCTATCACCAGTTAAACGCGGATATAAAATATTCCTTTAACGGCTTTATGAAGGGGCTCAATGCCGAAGTCTTGTATGTGTACAAAAAGGGGGCGGGGGAAACCTACGGAGACCTGCGCTTTGTGATCAACAAAGTCAATATGCACAACCTGAATATCATTATCAATTATTTTTTCTGAGCCAAATTTTTATTAGATGTTAATTACCCGGTTTGCTAAACACCAACCCCCAAAAAATAGTTAAATTGTTTTCGTGTATTTTGGAAAACAGGGAACTGTGACAATAATCACCGTTTCTCCTTTTATAAAATCAGAATTTTGTCAATCATTAAATTAACCTAAGTATGTCATTTTTAGAATGGATAAGACAACCCTGGCCATGGTATGTAGCTGGCCCCCTGATTGGGCTGATGGTTCCTGCCCTGCTGATCATGGGCAACAGGACATTGGGCATTTCTTCATCTCTCCGGCACGCCTGCGCAGCTTGTGTTCCTTTTGACATTCATTTTTTTAAATATGACTGGAAGAAAGAAATCTGGAACCTGCTTTTTGTAGCCGGAATAATTGTAGGTGGATTTATCACCGCCATGTTCCTGGCAAATCCGGATCCTATTTTGGTCAATCCAAAGCTTGCTGAAGAAATGAGCGGATATGGCATTACAAACTATACCGGGATCATTCCATCAGAAGTTTTTAACTGGCCTGCTTTATTGACTGCCAGGGGGCTGATAATGATTGTATTTGGCGGGTTCCTCGTGGGTTTCGGTACAAGATACGCGGGCGGATGTACATCTGGTCACGCTATTATGGGGTTGTCAAATCTTCAATGGCCTTCCCTTGTTGCCACCTGTTGTTTTATGGCCGGAGGTTTTATCATGGCCAATCTCATTCTACCATTTATTTTAAAACTCTGATAAATTTTATCTATGGATAATATACAAGACATTAAGAAACCCGTTGCCATCATAGATACCAATACCGATTTTGAGGTGAGGTCTTTGGATGCCATGTGTGTTAATGCAGCGACAGTTGCGGAACCGAAATGGCATATCATCAAATACTTTATCATGGGTATTATGTTTGGTATCATCCTTATAAAAGCAGAGGTTATTTCCTGGTTCAGGATACAGGAAATGTTTCGTTTGCAGAGTTTCCACATGTTTGGTGTAATTGGATCTGCTGTGGTGGTGGGTATGATCTCTGTTTTCCTCATCAAGAAACTTAATATTAAGACCATCTACGGTGAAAAAATTGTGCTGGAGGATAAGAAGTTCAATAAGGGACAAATTTATGGCGGTTTGATCTTTGGTTTGGGCTGGGCCCTTACCGGAGCATGCCCCGGGCCCTTGTTCGCACAAATTGGATATGGTTCAACCATCGTGATTGTTACCCTTTTCAGCGCCATCGCAGGCACCTGGGTGTATGGCCGGTTCAGAGATAAGTTACCACACTAATGATTAAATTACGCAACAAAACGGGTACAGTAAAAGTATACTTACGGAAAGGAATAGCCGTAAATGCAGGGCTATTCCTTTTCCTTTCTGTCCTTTTATTTTCCTGTGGCTCTGGGCCAGATAAAAATGTCCAGACGGTAGCAGCGGATGAAACGCCGTGGCGGGGATGGAATAAATATCAGATCAAGCCGGAAGACACGATGGTGGTGTATGGAAGGGATTTAATAGAGAATACTGCCTATTATTTTGGACCCAAAGGAACTATTGCCGCTATCACCAATGGAATGAATTGTCAGAACTGTCATCTTGATGGCGGAACACTCCCCTGGGCCAATAATTACAGCGCGGTTGTTTCAACCTATCCAAAATTTCGCGACAGAAGCGGATCCCTGGAAACCATCCCCAAAAGAGTAAACGATTGCTTTGAAAGAAGCCTTAATGGAACGGCGCTGGATACCGCAAGTCATGAAATGAAAGCCATTCTTGCTTACCTGCATTGGGTGGGCGATGAAATTCCTAAAGGGAAAAAGCCAAAAGGTTCCGGAATTATGGAACTGCCATACATGGACCGTGCAGCGGACCCGGCGAAGGGCAAAGTGGTTTACCAGGCAAAATGCCAGTCCTGCCATGGCGCAGACGGTCAGGGCCAGCCCAATATAGAAGGTTACGGATATGCATACCCGCCGTTATGGGGAAAGAACAGTTATAATTCCGGCGCCGGTTTATTCCGATTATCCCGTTTTGCAGGCTATGTCAAGAACACCATGCCTTTTGGGCAGGCAGATCATAAAAGCCCCCAGCTCAGCAATGAAGAAGCATGGGATCTGGCGGCTTTTGTAAATTCACAAACTCGTCCACAAAAGGACCTGGGAAAAGACTGGCCGGATATTTCAAAAAAACCTGTGGACCATCCGTTTGGGCCTTATGCCGATGGCTTCAGTGAAGAGCAACACAAATTTGGTCCATTTCAACCCATCGTTGACGCGCGCAAAAAACAAGCGGCTTCAAAAAAAGGGTAATACTAATCAGCGATAATAAAGATTGCCATGCCAAATACCAAACACGAATCACTCTGCACCTGCGGATCCTGTAACCCCATAGGTTCAAGCCGTAGGAATTTTTTAAAGAATCTTTCACTGACCGGAGCCGCTTTAACAGGGATACCAACTGTTGCAGGAGCAATTACCGGCGATCCGGGCCGCGAGAATGAGTGGTCAAAAAGTGCAGTCATAAGGGAGGGCAAAGTAAAAAAAATCACCCTGTTACATACGGCCGATATCCATTCGCAATTATATACGCATGATGAATTTTTTTGGGAGAACGGGAAGCCCGTATACAAAAAACGCGGCGGCTTTGCAGTGCTCAAAACCATGCTCAATACTTTGCGTAAAGACAATCCCGGGAATACCCTTGTCATAGACGGCGGTGATTGTTTCCAGGGAGGCGGGGTAGCAGCGCTCAGTGAAGGACGTGCCATCATACCACTGATCAACAATATCGGCTACGACCTCATGCTTCCCGGAAACTGGGAAGTGGTGTATGGGAAAGAAATGATGCAGCGTGACCTGGGCGGATATGATGCACAAAAGGTATGCGCCAATATGTATCATGATACAAAAGATGATTTCAATGGCGAGCTGATTTTTCATCCATGGTGGACCACTTATTTCGGTGATTTCAAAATTGGTTTTATAGGATATAACGATCCGCTCACACCCAAGCGTCAATCCCCTGCATACAGTGAAGGCATCCGTTTTACAAAACCGGAGACCAACGTTGCAAGATATATACGCCTGTTAAGGGATTTTGAAAAATGCGATATGGTTTTCCTGGTTACGCATATGGGCCTTGCACAGCAGGTTGACCTGGCAAACCAGGCCTATGTGGATGGCATTGATTTTATCCTGGGTGCAGATACGCACGAAAGGGTGCGCAAACCCATCGATGGTAAGTATACCAAAGTCACTGAACCCGGCGCATTCGGGTCGTTCGTTTCAAAACTTGATATCATTATTGAACAAGGGAAAGTTAAAGACACCAATTATCAACTACTTGATGTTGACCCGGTAAAATATAAACCCGATCCGGAAATGCTTTCATTGGTGGAAAAAGCCAGGGAGCCTTATAAAGAAAACCTCGATAAGGTCATCGGAAAAAGTAAAAATATACTGGTGAGATATTATGTATTGGAGAACCCAATGGATAATCTCATCACAGATGCCATATACTGGAAGTTCAAGCCGGATATCGCTTTAAGTAACGGTTTCAGGTTTTGTCCGCCGCTTGTACCTGATCCCAAAACCGGGATGGCTGAAATCACCAATGAGTTTCTGTGGAGTATGTTGCCTGTTGACAGTGATGCAAAAACGGGAGAAATCACCGGAAAGCAATTATGGGACTGGATGGAAAAAGAATTGCATAATGTATTTGCTAAAAATCCTGCACAAAGGTTTGGTGGCTGGGTGGTACGTTTTGCCGGAATGGAGATAAATTTCAAAGCCACGGAAGAAATGGGCAAGCGCTTAAACTGGATTAAAGTGAAAGGCGAAATGGTTGACCTGAATAAGAAATATACCATTGTTGCCTGTGAGCGTGAAGGGGATCCAGATGACAACTTATGTCGTGTTGAAAAAGTGATGAATGCCCGTAAACTGAATATCACCCTGCACCAGATCATGCGCGACTACCTGGCTGTACATAGTCCTGTTTCTCCTAAAGTGGAAAAAAGGGTTACGGCAACAGATGTGCCTCAGAACCTGTTGTCGCAGCTGGAAGGATATGATTATGAATTCAGGTAATTTGTTTCATCTAAATAGCAAGACGGTTTAAAATAAAACCCAACACAGAAAGGAAGCGGGCAAGAAATTTTTTGCTTAAACTTTCACAATTCTTCATTTCTGCAGTGATCTCGGCAGACGAATATCTATTGGCTTTTTGTTGTTAACTTCAACTTTATATTTTCAATTGGACAGAGGCTCCGGCTGGACATTATAAAATATCCCACTTGCAGCAACACCTGCCCGTTATGCCTTAATACGAACTCACAATGTTTTAAATATGAAATACAACCGATATTTCAAAGATGCAACGCTGGTTTCTGAAATTGGACTTGGCGCATGGCAATTAGGAAATAATTCCGGATGGCAGGGTATGTCAGAAAAAGAAGCTTTTGAATTAGTGGAAAGATCTTTGGAATACGGGATCAATTTTTTTGATACAGCGCCTAACTATGGACGTGGCAGTTCAGAAGAAAGGCTTGGTAAAGCGCTGAAGGGTGTTGATAGGGATACGATTGTGATCAATACTAAATTCGGACATACGGACTCGGGCATCACAAATTATAATTCAGATTATATTAGAGAGTCTTTGGAAGGCAGCCTGAGAAGATTGCAAGTGGATTATGTTGATTCACTCATTATTCACAGTCCTCCTATCGGATACCTGGATGGAAATAAAAATGACCATTATCAAATACTCGAAAGATTAATGGATGAAGGCAAAATAAAAGCTTATGGCGCTTCTTTAGACAGGTACGAAGAGATGAGCTTGTTTATGAATACTACAAATGCCAAAGTGATTGAAGTCTTTTTCAATATTCTGCACCAGGATGCTTCTCGGGCTTTTGGCCTGGCCAAGGAAAAACAGGTTGGCATAATTGCTAAAATTCCACTCGATTCAGGTTGGTTGTCAGGAAAATACGATGCTAAAAGCACCTTTTATGATATCAGAAAACGCTGGTCCAGAAAGGATATTGAGCACAGGGCACATCTTGTGAACAGAGTAAAGGAAATTCTTAATGTAAAAGATAACCTTGCACAGAAAGCCATTTCGTTTTGCCTGGCATATGATGCTGTTTCAACTGTTATACCGGGTAATATTAATATAGCTCAATTAACCAGTAATGTAGAAAGTATAAACAACCCTGTTTCAATAGAACTTGTAGAAGAGTTAGAGAAATTTTATCAGCTTGAAGTTAAGCCGCTCGAACTTCCATGGTAAAATAACATACGGGATTCGATTATGGAGAATTATATTTAAGTGGCCATTTAATATCTGGAAAGACCTGATCAAAACCCACAGCAACTTTTGTTTTCAATTTATCCTTTGTTTTTTTTGAACAGTAACTCCTTTTCTTCTTTTGCACTTAGTGGCTTTTTCATAAATCAAATCCTTTTGATCTTTCTATAACTACCAGGTCGCATCTTTTTCTTCTTCAAAAAAACCCGGTTAAAATATGTCAATGTTTCAAATCCATTTCCATAAGCAATCTCTGCCACCTGTTTATCCGTTGCCATCAACTGGCTGCACACATTGGCAATTCGAATATCATTTACATAATCAGAAAATGTTTTGCCGGTGATGCGTTTAAAAAATTTGCAAAAAGCGCCGGGAGAAAGGTGAATCAAAGCAGCAGCTTTGTGAATAGTCAATGGTTCTGTGGCATGGGTTTGTACATACTGGCAAACCTTATTGATGCGGTTTTCATTTTCCTTTCCTTTCAGTGGCTGATAGAGCGATGATGCCAGCGATACCGATTTTAATGCAGACAGCTCATTGAGGATATGCAGCAGACCGGTAATTTTTTCAAATCCTGTTTTTGCAGGCAGTAGTTTTATTTGTTCCCTGGCGGCTGCAGTCTTTTTCCCTTTTATTAAAATGCCCTGCTTTGCATGCAGCAATAATTTATTGATAGCCGACAGCTCATCCAGGCCTGCAAAACGTTCGATAAAATCCTCTGAAAACTGTATGACTACGGCTTCCGAATTTCCTTTCATGCCGCTGTCGCTTACCCATGTGTGTGGAAGCCCGGGTCCAATCAGCACAAGGTCTCCATTGTCAAAATTTTCATGGCTGTCACCAATTAATCTTCGGCCCTTTCCTTTTATAATCAGCGTCAGTTCATACTCAGGGTGATAATGCCAGAAGAAATTAAACTTCGGTTGATTTACGGCAAATGCCATAAATGAATGCTGCCCCCTTTTGGAAGGTATATTTTCAAGCAACGGCTTCATATACCACTATTTAATCTCTTTGGTGTTTAAAAATACAGGTTTTTGTCAATATAGTGTAACTACTGGCATACCCGGTGTTATTCATCATCAGGGCTACCGGATAATTTTACGGTCAAATTAACTTTATGCTGACAGTTCCTTCATCAGTAATGGCTGCTCTTGCCAGGCCATACCAGCTCACCAATGAACAAATTGAATTTTACCAGCAAAACCGTTATATCAAACTGAAACAGGTGTTTGATGAAGCCACAATCTCATTCTTTAACGACGCCATCAGCAAAAGGGTGGAAACAATGAACAGCGAAGACACGCCGTTGGAACAACGAAGCACTTATGGCAAAGCCTTTCTGCAATTGTTTAATTTATGGAGGGAAGATGAAGTGGTGAAAGAATTTGTATTCAGTAAAAGAATGGCAAAGATTGCAAGTGGTTTAATGCAAACAAACGGCGTACGAATCTATCACGACCAGGCACTGTTTAAAGAAGAAGGCGGCGGCATTACTCCCTGGCATGCCGACCAATACTACTGGCCACTTGAAACAGATAAAACTGTTACGGCATGGATTCCATTACAGGCAACACCGTTGGAAATGGGCCCATTGGAGTTTAGTGCAGGAAGTCATCAAATTGTGGAAGGCCGTGATTTGGAAATTAGCGATGAAAGCGAAGCAACCATTCAGCAAAAATTAAAAGTCACAGATTTTAAACATGTGATTGAAGCATTTGATTTGGGGGAAGTAAGTTTTCATAGTGGCTGGGTGTTTCACCGCGCCGGTGCCAACACCAGCAACACCACAAGAAAAGTGATGACGGTCATTTATATGGATAAGGATATGGTGCTGAAAAATCCTGAAAACAAAAATCAAATCAATGACTGGAATACCTGGTGCCCGGGAGCAAAAGTGGGTGAGGTAATTCATTCGCCATTAAATCCCATCATCTATCAAAACTGATGCTTTGCAGATAATCTATTGTTGTCCTTTTTGAGGTTGTGAACAAGAAGAAGCAATTGTCTTCATGCATGAAGCCGCAATCTGCACTACAACCATCCTTTTTCAACTCAAATACAGGTTAACTTAACATTATGGGAAAAAGACAAAAATATATCCGACTTTACCTGATTTCAAGTTGCTGTTTACTTTCACAACTAATGCTGCACTCGCAAAACATAACACAATCACCGTTCCAAAAAATAAAATCAATTCAACCAAAACTGCAAACACTTCCTTTAAATGAAGTAAAACCTGCTGGCTGGCTGCAAAAAGAATTACAGAAAAATATGAATGGCTTTACCGGTCATTTAGATAGTCTTGTTCCTGATTTAATGTTGAATGATGATATCTATGGCAAAAACAGGTTAAGCAAAAAAGTAAAAAGTAAAAATGTGGGAGCCGTTGCTGAGGAAGGCGACTGGCAGGTGCAATACCTCTGGTGGAACAGTGAAACACAAAGTAATTGGTTGGATGGTTATGTGCGTACCGCTATTCTGCTAAATGATAAAATTCAACTGCAAAAGGCTGAAAACATTATAAACCGATTACTGGCTACCCAGGATGCTGACGGATACATTGGTATTTATGATAAAGAAATGCGTTATAAATTTGATAATGAAAATGGCGAACTATGGGCCAAAGCGACGTTATACAGGGCATTGCTTGGATGGTATGAGTATAGAAAAGATAAAAGTATTCTCGTTGCCGTTGAAAAAGCTGTTGAGAATGTAATGCAGGCTTACCCGGTAAATCAATCACACCCTTTTTATTCAGTAAATCCAAACGCCGGTGGTTTAACACATGGGTTGGCATTTACGGATGTATTGGAACATTTATACAGTATCACTAAAAAACAAGCGTATATCGATTACTGTTTGTTTCTGTACAATGACTTTTCTGAACAGGTATTGAACGAAGATGCACAACTCAATAAGCTGTCAGATAGAAATCTGCCACTGAAAGGACACGGAGTACATACTTATGAACATCTGCGTTCTGTGATAGCTGCCTATTATGCTTCGGGTAACCCTTCATTGAAAAAAGCCCTGGATAATTTTCTGTTTAAAATTAAAAATGCAACAACTGTATCCGGAGGGCCTGTAGGTGATGAGTTTATCCTGGGCAGACCATCCAATGCCTCTTTGGGTTATGAATTCTGTTCACTGCAGGAACTCATGGCTGGCTGGATTAGCTTACTATCTAAATCGGCCGATAGCAGGTATGCAGATAATGCCGAGCATATATTTTTTAATGCCGCTATGGGCAACACGCATCCAACCGAAAGTGCTATTTGTTATTTAAAACAAGACAATGCATTCTATCTTACCGGAGGCAATAACGGAGATACAACCGATAAGCATCAAACACGTTACCGCTATTCACCCGTGCATAAAGAAGCGGCCGTTTGTTGCATACCCAATGCAGGAAGAATTGTTCCCTACTATATTCAAAATATGTGGATGAAAGATAAAGACGGATTAGTAGCCCCCTTATTAGGCCCTTGTGAAGTGACCACTAATATTAAGAATACATATGTAACTATAAACGAGGAAACAGCATATCCGTTTGAAAACAGTATTCGATTTATTGTAAGGTGCAAACAACCGGCAACATTTTCCATAAAAATCAGGAAGCCGGATTGGGTTGTTAGAGTACAATCATCCATCCAGTACAAAGAAGAAAATGGTTTCCTTATTTTCGAACAATTATGGGGTAAGCAAACCGATCTAACCATTTCTTTTACTTCTGAAATTGTAAAGAAGGAGACAGCTAATAAAGAAGTTTATTTTGAAAGCGGACCGTTTGTTATGTGTCGTGCAATAGATGCTATACAAGCAAAAACCAGAGCATTCAATATTGCCGGTTTGAATGAATCTGTTTACAAACCTGTCAATCATATTGTATACCAATATGATAATAATTTGGTAAGCCCTGCAGCAAACCTTAAGAATACTTTTAGAACATCGATGATTAACAGCGGAACTGGTAAAAAAGAAGAAATCCTTTTGGTGCCTATGGCAAAAACAATTTTAAGACAGGTAACTTTTAAAATAAAGAACTAAAGATGAAAATATCAATTGCTGCTTTATTTTTGATATTGCTTACCTCTTCCTGTAAAGAAAAAAGTGCGATTGATTATACCCAATATGTTAACCCCTTCATCGGTACAGAAGGAACTGGCCACACTTTCCCAGGCCCCTGTATGCCATTTGGCATGGTGCAGCCCGGCCCGGATAATGCAGACAAAGGCTGGGATTATACCAGCGGTTATCAATACAAAGACAGCATCATACTAGGATTTTCCCAAACAAGGGCGAATGGTACAGGTATTAATGAGTTTGGTGATGTTTTATTACAGCCTTTCACAACAGATAAAAAAGAAAACTTTGGTGAAACTTATTTGAAGGAAACAGAAAAAGCATCACCGGGTTATTACACGGTTACATTAAGCAATAATGTAAAAGTTGAATTAACCTGCACCGAAAGGGTTGCATTTCATCAATACACTTATCCATCATCTGCCGCAAACTTGCTGGTTGATTTGCAGCATGGGCTTCGCTTTTTGACCGATTCATTAGTACTGGAAAGCGACGTAAAAATGGAGGATAATCAAACCATTAGTGGTTATTGCCACACTAAAAACTGGGTGGAGAAAAAATATTTCTTCACCATACAATTCAATATGCCATTTGCGTCATCGGTAGTATTGGACAGAAAAGCAAAAGAAGCTGCACCGCGTTATGTGTTGAGTTTTGATTTGAAAGATAAAATCCTTCAGACAAAAATTGCTTTGTCCACAGTGAGTGTGCATGGCGCAAAAAATAATTTGCAGAAAGAATTGCCGGGATGGGATTTTAACGCTGTTGTTGCCAATGCAAAAAAAGATTGGAACAATTATTTAAGCCGTATTGAAATAGAAACAGAGCAAAAACAAAAAGAGATTTTTTACAGTTGCTTGTACCGTTTGTTTATTCAGCCCAGCAATATTGCAGATGTGGATGGAAAGTATCGCGGCGCAGATGATTCAATAAGAACAGCAAAGACTGGTGATTATTATTCCACACTTTCGCTTTGGGATACCTACCGTGCAGCACATCCACTATACACATTGATTGCGCCTGAAAGGGTAAACGGCTTTATCCATTCTATTATTGAACACAGTAAGGCAGCAGGCTTTTTGCCAATATGGAGTGCATGGGGTAAGGATAATTATTGTATGATTGGCAACCATGCTATACCTGTAATTGCAGATGCATATATGAAAGGGTTTACCGGCTTTGATGCAGAGGAAGCATTGGAGCAGATGATAAAATCCACTACTGAAAATCATATCAACAGTAACTGGACATTGCTTAACAAGTATGGCTATTATCCGTTTGACAGTTTAGACAACGAAGCAGTATCAAGAACGCTCGAACATGGTGTAGATGATTATTGCATTGCACTGATGGCTGATAAAATGGGGAAAAAAGAGATTGCTGCAACTTATTATAAAAGGGCAAAATATTATAAAAATCTTTATGACAGTTCAACCAAACAAATGCGTGGTAAAGACAGCAAGGGTAACTGGCGTTCACCTTTCAACCCGTTAGTGGCAACATCACCCATGAACAATCCTGGTGATTATACCGAAGCAAATGCCTGGCAATATTTTTGGACACCTGCTCAGTATGATGTTGAGGGTATGATGCAACTGCTGGGGGGAAAAAAAGCATTTACTTCACAGTTAGATAGTTTTTTCACCGTTAAAGCGCTCAACCCCAATAAACATCTGGGACAGGAAGCAATGATTGGCCAGTATGCCCATGGCAATGAACCGAGCCACCATATTGCTTACTTGTATGCTTATACAGACAAACCGGACCGCGGAAAAGAAATCATCACCCAAATCTGCAAAGAATTTTATAACAACACCGCAACAGGTATGATTGGCAATGATGATTGTGGGCAGATGAGTGCCTGGTATATTTTTTCCATGCTGGGTTTTTACCCGGCGAATCCGGCAAGTGGCGAATATGTAATTGGTCAGCCGCAAATAAAATCTGCAACTGTTTGTTTGAAAGATGGAAAGATGTTGCAAATTAAAAATAACAAGAGCAAATCAATTTTGCTGAATGGCAAACCTATGGATGGTTTTACAATAAGCCATAAACAAATTTCGGCAGGCGGTGCTTTAAATTTTTAAATTACAGAAAGTAACACAATAATTCTCATCATGAAATTAATAAAACTGTTTTCCATTATTGTTCTGGTAAATTTCATTTGTGCAAATTCATTTGCCCAAGTCAACCACGTTGAGCCAATCAACTGGTTTGTTGGAATGAAGAATCCCAATCTTCAACTGTTGATCAATGGAAACAACATTGGCGAAACAACTCCGCAAATAAATTACCCCGGAGTAACGATTAAAAAAATAAGCAAAGCAGACAGTAAAAATTATCTCTTTATTGATTTGCTCATTACAAAAACTGCGAAGCCCGGCATAATGGGCATCAGTTTTAAAAAGGATGGAAAAGAACTGTACAGTTACCAATATGAACTTAAAAAAAGAGAACAGGATGCTGCACAGTTCAATGGTTTCAATTCATCTGACGCCATCTATTTACTGGTACCGGACCGATTTGCCAATGGAGATTCCAGCAATGATGTGATGGCAGGAATGAAAGAAAGTAAAATTGACAGAAGCTTTCCGGGTGGAAGACATGGAGGTGATATACGTGGCATCATAAATAACCTGGATTACATAAAAGATATGGGCTTCACTGCCATCTGGCCCACACCCATGCTGGAGAATGATATGCCTGCATACTCTTATCATGGCTATTCC
Source organism: Chitinophagaceae bacterium (assembly GCA_041752135.1). GTDB lineage: Bacteria > Bacteroidota > Bacteroidia > Chitinophagales > Chitinophagaceae > Pollutibacter. The sequence goes on from JBGSHT010000064.1 coordinate 17,476, forward strand.
ATCACCGATCATTATAAGGTTGACCCACGGTATGGAACGCTGGAGGAATACAAAGAACTTTCGGTTAAAGCAAAACAAAAAGGACTTAAATTGATTTTTGATGAAGTACTCAACCATACCGGCAGTAATTACTGGTGGATGAATGACCTGCCATTTAAAAACTGGCTGAACTTTCCTGAAAAATACACACAAAGCAACCACCGCCGTACCACTAACCAGGATATGTATGCATCCCAGTATGACAAGGATTTATTTTTCAAGGGCTGGTTTGATAAAACAATGCCGGATATGAACGGGCAAAATCCTTTCATGGCAAACTACTTAATTCAAAGCACCATCTGGTGGATTGAAACCTTGCAATTGAGTGGCGTGCGGCAGGATACTTATGGCTATAGCGATAAAACATTTTTAAAGAATTGGAGCTGTGCCATCATGAACGAATACCCCAATTTTAGCCTGGTGGGGGAAGAGTGGAGCACCAATCCCTTAATCACTTCCTACTGGCAAAGTGGAAAGAAAAACCATGATGGCTATGTTGGCTGCCTGAATACAGTGATGGATTTTCCGTTGCAGGCGGCACTGGTGCAATCATTAAATGGCGAGGAAGGTGAATCATACAATTCCGCTTTTACAAAATTATATGAAGCACTTGCCAATGATTTTGTCTATCCCAATCCCAGCCAAATATTGTTAATGGGCGACAATCACGATATGAACCGTTTGTTTATGCAGTTGAAACAGGATGTTGCTTTAACAAAAATGGCATTGGTTTATTTGTCAACGATCCGTGGCATTCCGCAAATATTCTACGGTACAGAAGTTTTAATGGACAATACGCCGAACCATAAAAATGATGGCCTGATACGTTCTGATTTTCCCGGCGGATGGAAAGGTGATAAAACAAATGGGTTTACCGGTGAAGGTTTGAGTGCCGATCAGCAATCTGTTCAAATTTATTTAAAGCAACTTTTAAACTGGCGAAAGAAAAATCCTGTTATCGCCAATGGACAAACATTGCATTTTGCGCCGTTTGATGGCCTGTATGTTTACTTCCGTTACAACAAAGAAAAAACAGTTATGGTGGTGATGAATAAAAACGATAAAGAGGTTTCTGTTGATACAAAGCGATTCGCTGAAATATTAAAAGGCAGGACCAATGTACTGGACGTATTATCCAATAAACTGGTTGATATCACATCGGGCATTTCTGTTAATCCCAAATCGGCAACTGTATTTGAAATAAACTAAACTGTAAAAGATAGGTTTAGGACTTGAAAATTACCTGGCAAAAAACGCTGCTTTAGCAATGGAGGCAGTATATATTTTGCAAACGCTAAATTCTGTATTTTGGAACAACACATTTAGTGCTTTTGGAATATCAATTGGACTGACAACAACATTATTTTGACATCAATTTTGAGTAAACCCAAAGCATCACTGATTATAACAGGGGTTTGGCAAAAGTACCAATTCAGTGCTCTGCCGATACAATTCTAATTGATCAATTATTTGTTTTCGGAAGACACATTTGTGGTTAATATTGCTACCTTGCATAAGCCAATCACCCTTAGCGGATTTCATCACCGAAAGAAACCTATCATGAAATATTTTATCTTATCGTCATTTCTCTTCTTGTCTGTAATCGTCTGTGGTCAGCAAAAACCACAAAAGATCATTTACGATATCAGCTCGGCAGATACTGCTGCACAAGCAACCATTTTCCGTCAGTTTAATAATATCCTTAACGCAGCGCCGGATACACAGATCGAAGTTGTTTACCATGGCAAGGCAATCAAAGGTGTGGTCAGGGATAGTACATTTTTTTCAGAGCAGGTAAAATTAGCGCTGCAAAGAGGGGTCATATTTTCTGCCTGTAACAACAGTTTGAAAAGAGTAAAGGTTGATCCCTCCAGGGTATTACCTGGTGTCCAGGTTGTGCCGGTTGCCATTTTAGAATTATCGGGAAAGCAACAGGATGGATGGTCGTACATTAAAGCAGGGGAATAATTTTTCACTCTTATCACCCAATTAACTGACGAGAATCATCTCCCCGTTTTTCATCTTTGTGATTTGGGTCACGCTTGAGCGCCATTTGCTGGTCTACCTTAGCGTGACAACAAATCAACGAATATGAAATCTCATTATCAGGTGCTCATCGTAGGAGGTGGCACCGGTGGCATTATGACCGCCGCACAACTAAAGAGAAAAAGCTCAAATATCTCTATTGCAATCATTGAACCCAGTAAGGACCACTATTACCAGCCAGCCTGGACATTGGTAGGCGCCGGAACCTTCAATTTCAGTGATACAAGGCGTGATGAATCTTCTTTAATTCCCAGGGGCGTTGATTGGATCCAGGACTATGCAACCACATTCAGCCCGGAATCCAATAAAGTAAGTACCCGCAAAAGCGGAGACATAACCTATGATGTATTGGTTATCAGTGCCGGCATCCAAAGCGACATAGATGCTTTGCCTGGTTTACGGGAAGCACTTCAGACAGACAGTGTTTGCAGTAATTACTTTGATCCTCAAAAAACTTTTGAGGTCCTTAAAAATTTCAAAGGCGGCAATGCAGTGTTTACTCAACCGGCTACGCCTATCCGTTGTGGCGGCGCACCGCAAAAGATCATGTATCTCGCCGAAGAATATTTTAAGAAAAGTGGTGTAAGGCCCAATACAAATGTGATATTCGCCACACCCGGTTCTGTGATATTTGGTGTAAAGATTTTCGCAGACGAGTTAACCAGGATCATTGCTGAAAAGCACATCCACCTCAAAACATATTACAAACCTGTAAAGATAGACTCACAGAAAAAAGAGATTACTTTCCAGTATATGAAGCCTGATACAACATTGACCGAGGCCCAGCTGGAAAAAGGAATTGGCGAGAAAATTGAAGAAGGTAATCTTGTTACCATTCATTACGACATGCTACACCTGGCGCCTCCGCAAAGCGCACCGGATTTTATCAAACAATCCCCGTTCGCTCATACAGAAGGGCCCAATAAAGGCTGGATGAATGTGGATATACACACGCTTCAGCAGCCAAAATATCTCAATGTGTTTGGCCTGGGTGATGCCTGTGCCCTGCCTACGGCCAAAACGGGAGCAGCCATCAGAAAGCAGGCTCCGGTTGTAGTTGAAAATGTTTACAGGATGCTCAAGCAAATGCCTATTGCTGAAAAAACCTACGAAGGTTATTCTTCCTGCCCTATTGTTACAGGATATGGAAAGATGTTGTTGTGCGAATTCAAATACGATAATGTTCGCGACAGCGATCCGTTACTGAGCAAATTTGTTGATACTTCTAAAGAAAAATGGAGCATGTGGATACTGAAAAAATTCGGGCTCCCATGGCTTTACTGGAATATGATGATGAAAGGAAGAATGTAATTCAATCTTCGTTGGTTGTTGTAAGGTGAATTCAACGCACCTCGCCGGTCTGTTTTGACAGACCGGCTTTTTATTTGAGAAGTACATTTGCCGCGATGAAACAAAGGGGCAAAGAGAAGCCGCTCCATTTTGATGGAACGGCCCTCAGTTTGGATTTAAGGCAACAGATGGTTAGGTAAGGCCTACTGTTGAGGGATTTCTTTTAATTCTTTTCCGGCTTTATCAATTTCAAGCCATTTGCCATCAAGCATGACTTTTGCAGAGCCATTGAAAAACTTATCTGCATAACTGTACCTGATGGGAATCACTTCTTTTCCTTCGGGGTTAATATATCCCCACATGTTCTTGCGACTAACAGGTGCCAATCCCTCGGAAAAAGAACCAGCCTGGGCAAAAGTGGGATTAATCACATATTTGCCGTCTTTATCGATATACCCGAATTTTCCTTCATTAACGGCAGCAAGGCCTTCATGGAATGAGTATACTTCATAGAACTTCAAGGGGATCACTTCAGTACCGGTGCTGTCGATATATCCCCATTTATTATTGAGCATAACAGCGGCCCGGCCTTCGGAAAAACAAAGGGCATCATCATATTTCAATGCAATGACCAACTTGCCGGTAATGTCGATAAAACCATTCTTGCCATTTTTCCTGACTTTTGCATATCCTTCCGCATATTGATCCACACAATCGTAATCTTTCAGGTGTTTTTGGCCATAGGACAGGTTAAAAGCCAGCAATAGCAATATGGCAGTTAATTTTTTCATGGCGTGTATATTTATGTGAGCAATGTAAATTTCAACTACAAGGTAGTTTAGCTTCAAAGGCAAAACCATGATCCCGGACAGGGAAAAATATGGTTCTGATCAGCAAAAAAAAGAGGGTAAATAATAGCGTGTTGTGCTATTGAAATATTCAGAAAATAAGCTTTTCAATTTTTTATAGAATAATGCTTGAGGAGAAATTTTATAAGATTACGAAAATAGATCCTTCACCCTATCATTTCGAAGTGAATGTATTACATCAGCCAACCGG
>JBGSHT010000065.1:0-45863 GCA_041752135.1 Chitinophagaceae bacterium
TTTGTTGCGAAGGGGAGGATCGAACTCCCGACCTTCGGGTTATGAGCCCGACGAGCTACCGCTGCTCTACTTCGCGATGTGGGCGCAAAGGTAGCTTTTCTAAAATAAACATCCAAACTATTTTTACTCCTTTACCTTTGGTGTCAATATATGAAGTCTGGATTTGTAAATATTTTCGGGAAGCCCAATGCCGGGAAAAGCACACTGGTCAATGCACTGGTGGGTGAGAAACTGGCGATTGTATCACATAAATCGCAAACCACCCGTCACCGCATACGGGCATTTTTGAACGGACCTGATTACCAGATCATTTTTTCTGATACGCCCGGCATAATTCAGCCGGAATATAAACTGCATGAAAGAATGATGCAGGCTGTAAGAAGCAGCCTTGAAGATGCTGACCTGGCGATCTTATTGTTTGATGCAAGGCAGGCTCCGGAGGAAGCGGATGCCATTTTTTCACAGCTAAGGTTAAAAGTGCCGTCCATCGTTGTTATCAATAAAATTGACCTGGTAAAGCCGGCAGTTGTTGAGAAAGCCATGGCCTTTTTCTGTGATAAAAAGTATTGCAAGGAACTGGTTGTGATCTCCGCGCTGAAAAAAGATAACCTGGATAAACTGATGGAGCTCATTCTCCGGTACCTGCCGGAAGGTGAGGCCTTCTTTGATCCGGAGGATTTAACGGATATGCCTACCCGTTTTTTTGCCGGGGAGATCATCCGCGAGAAGATTTTTGAATTGTATGAGCAGGAATTGCCTTACCAGACCACGGTGCAGGTGAGGGAGTTCAAGGAAAAGCAGACACTGATCAAGATAACGGCAGATATAATCGTCCAGCGTGAATCCCAGAAAGCCATCATACTTGGTGAAGGCGGTAAAATGATCAAAAGGCTGGGTACTGATGCCAGGAAAGATATCGAAGCTTTTCTGGGTTCAAAGGTATTCCTGGAATTGTTTGTAAAAGTAAGGCCTGGCTGGAGAGATAACGACCTGCACCTCAAAGAGTATGGTTATACCTGATTTAGTTACAGTAATATTTCCCTGACTCAAAATATTGGGGTAATTTATTATTTAATTCTGCAGATCATGAACCTGAAATATATATACCTGTTCTTTTTCACAGGGTTCTTAATGTGTTGCTTACAAGCCAGGGCACAAAGCCCTTCCGGCATGGGGTCAGGATATTTACCCGATCTGTCTGGAGCTAAATTTACACTCGCTGTTCATGAAATAAGTTTCGAAGGCATGAGCAGTGGTTCGGGCAAACGCCTGAATTATTCGGAAGTAAAGGGAAGCCCCTTTTGGAAAGAAGATTTTTCAATGGCTTCTTTGTACACTTATGATAATATTCTGTTAGGGCGGACAATGGTGCGGATAAATTTTCTTACGGGAGAAGTCTATTACCTCGATAAGGAACAGCGTGAACTGGTAGCCCCCAGAGATTTGGTGAGGAGAGTAGTCGTCCATCCACAAAAAGATACATCGCAAGTACTTACAATCTTTAAAAGCAGTCCCGGTGAAATATACCTGAACGAAAAGCCTGCTGAGGATTACGCGCAGGAATTAAACCAGGGTGACCTTAAATTGATGAAAATTACCCGGAGAAAAGTTGGTTCGGCAGATTCTCTTTTTGGAACAATGAAGCGATATTTTTTTACAACGGATGAGTATTATTTTGTCAATTATAATAAAGGGATTCACCAGGTTAAAAAGTTAAGCAAGGACGCTATACTCAGCTGGGTGCCAGGTTCCACGGCATATGATAAATGGTTGGCGGAAAACAAAATCAATTTTAAGAAAGAAGAAGATATTGTCCGCTTTTTCAATTACTACAATCAGCAACAAATGGCTGCCAGGCAATCCGCCCAATAGTTTAATCTCAACGCAAAGCATTAAGACGGCAATGAGTCGTGGCCATACCTTTATTTTCACCCTCCTTTTTTTGACGTAACTTTGCAGCCGTAAAAGAAAGTAGTATATGCCCGGATTTACCATAGCGATCGTAGGAAGGCCCAATGTGGGTAAAAGCACGTTTTTCAACCGTTTGCTGGAAGAAAGGAAGGCAATTGTTGAAGATATGCCCGGTGTTACCCGCGACAGGCAGTACGGTGTAAGTGAATGGAACGGCAAATTTTTTAACGTCATAGATACTGGCGGTTTCGTTCCGGGCGGTACGGAAGCCTTTGAAAAAGAAATCCGGCAGCAGGTGATGATCGCCGTTGAAGAGGCCAATGCCATCATATTTATGGTGGATGCGGCAACCGGTATTACAGATTTTGATAATACCATGGCGGATATCCTCCGTAAATCCACCAAGCCGGTTTTCCTGACCGTTAATAAGGTTGACAACAGCAAGCGCTTGCTTGAAGCGGCAGAGTTCTACAGTCTTGGGTTTGATAAAATATTTTTTCTATCCTCTATCTCGGGCAGTGGTACGGGCGAAGTTTTGGATGAGTTAACCGAACTGATCCCTCCAGAACCGGAAGAAGTGGTTGGTGAATTGCCGAAATTTGCCATTATCGGTCAGCCTAACGTGGGTAAGTCTTCACTACTTAATGCCCTTGTAGGTTCAGAAAGGACGATTGTAAGTGATATAGCCGGCACAACCCGGGATACTATCCATACCCATTACAAGTTATTCCAAAAAGAATTCATTTTAATTGATACTGCAGGTATCCGACGTAAAGCAAAAGTGCAGGAAGACCTTGAGTTTTTTTCCGTGATAAGGGCCATTAAAGCGGTGGATGAAGCAGATGTTTGTTTGTTGTTAATTGATGCCGAAAAAGGCATTGGCCAGCAGGACCTGAATATATTTTCACTCGCTTCAAAAAAAGGAAAAGGGATTGTGTTGCTTGTTAATAAATGGGACCTGGTAGAACGCGAAACAAATACGGCCAGGGATTATGAGAAGGAATTGAAATCCAGGCTCGCTCCTTTCAATGACATACCGATCATTTTCATCTCAGTCAAAGAAAAGACCAGGATATTTAAAGTGATTGAAACTGCCCTTGAAGTATACGAAAACCGCCAGCGTAAAGTGCCCACTTCCAGGTTGAATGATGTGATGCTCAAAGCCATTGAAGCCTATCATCCGCCTGTTGTAAGAGGGAACTCGATCAAAGTAAAATATATTACCCAGCTGCCAACAGTGGTTCCGAGTTTTGCATTCTTCTGCAATTATCCTGATGATATTAAAAACCCTTACCGCAACTATTTGGAAAACAAGCTAAGGGAGAATTTTAACTTCAGGGGTGTGCCTGTCAGGATTTTCTTTAGAAAGAAATAAGCTGCAAGATTCAATTTTTTTACCGCGATGCAACGAAGATTTCAGGACCATTCGTTTTGATCAATCCCTGATCTTTCTTAATAAACTCGTTATTGATTTTTCATAGGCAATGAGTTCTTCTTCTTTCAGTTTAATGAAACTGTTTTCCGATAATTTCCCAATTACTTTGTCCATTTCGGCATCATTGGCAAATACCATTTTACGAAATGGATTGGTGTAATCTTTTTTGCGCGATGATATGATCCCTTCAAGGATCCATTTCTTTGATTCGAGCGCTTCCGTAATAAGTTCTTTCAAAAGTAATTTGCTAAATTGCTTTTTTGACAATGCACCCAGTTCTATGAGTGATGCTACGGCATGTTTTAGTTTCTGCTCCGGATACAAGGATGACTGCAATGCATAAAAATTATGGATGTCGTTCCAGCTTTTTACTTTTCCGGCATGTATATTTTCCCTGAGTTTTTCAAAAGCCGTTGCGGGTATGAGTTGCCCGCCAATATTGACCCATTGGCTGCGGCTTGCAATGGCCGGAATTGATTTTTTTATTTCGGAGATGTTCTTTAACCCGGATGTGTTTATATATTGGATCATTTTCTCTATACCATATATACGGATTACTTTAAGGTAGAGTTTATAGGCACGTGCAGCTTTTAAAATGATTACTTTACGGTTGCTGTTTTCAAAGCCTTCGGCCAGGATCTCCAGGTCATTGAGTTCCGCACTGTCGGATTCGAGTAATTCTTTTCCGGCCAGACATACCAGTTCTTTGGCTGCAGGAATTTTTTTGCCAGCTTTCTTCAGGTAAGCTTTACCGGTAGCATATGTAAGTATATCAAGTGCTTCGAACATTTCGTTGATGCTGTCTGGCGCAAATGCATCCATTTCAAGTCCCTGGATCTTTTCTTTACGCAGGTCCCTGTTCTGGTATTTCCATTCGTTGCGGGAGAGTGCAAAGAAATTATACATGAACCAGTAAGCAGGCATTACCTGCAATTGGTTTTTGCTCAAATCCTGGCTGACGAGTGAGAAGGGCAGGGGGATATTTAATTCTGCCGGATAATCACCCTTTGCGATCATCATAAAACTGGCGAATTTGGAATTGTGTTTCAGGCTCACGCAGAGACCGGGCCAGAAGCCCCTTCCGGCAATAAGTTCGCCATCGGCGCCCCTGGAATTATGGTTTGAGCCAATGGTGGCGCCTGCGGCCATATTGGATTGCCCCATCAGCATAGATGCGCACAGAAAGGAATTGTTATGGTGCTGTTCATGAAAAGGATATATAAGCGAATTCAATACTTCGCAGCATGAAATGGTGGAATTGTTACCCAGGTATGAATTGATCAGCCGCGCTCCATATTTGAGTTGCGAATGCGATGCCATAAAAAAACGGACTGCCTTTACGCCATAAAAAACACGGCAACCTTCACTGACGATCCCATTGACCAGTTCAGAACCTTCGCCTACCTGTGATTTTGCGTCTGGTGCACTTTTGATGGTAACATTCTTGATCTTGTTGGCACCTTTGAGATATGCATCTGTGCCAATCCAAACGTCCTTGATGATCTTACAGTTTTTGATCACGGTGCGGTCGCCGATCTTTCCATAATAACCGCGCTGGGGATTGAATTTTTTATCCGTGAATTCCTTAAACTTTGATAAGAGCCTTTCGTCATCCCGGTACTTGGCCCATAAATAAGCATCGCCCGGAAGCATACCATTAAAGGGCAGGATACTACGGCCGGCATTTTCATTGCATACTTCCAGCCAGATACGTGTGGCTTCTTTTTCACCTTCTTTTAAAACACCGTTGCCAAATTTGGCAGTGCTGGTGGTGTCCAGTTCGTTGACGTTTACGATCATCACATCATTGCCTATCACATAATGCGATAAATAATTCACATTATCGATCACGATATTATCACCAAGGTCGCTGCTGATGATGGTGCTGTTGTAGAGCCCGACAGGCATGCGCAGGTTATGAAACTCCAGGTACCAGGGTTCGAGTTTGCCGATCCGCACAAGTCCGAAAAACTTACAGTTCTTTACCAGTTCGGGGTTAAAAGCATCCGAGACCAGGATCTTGTTCCAGTCGTCTGATGTATTGTTGTTCCTGACAAGTGATTCAATCTCAAATGCCGACAGTTGCCTGTATTGAATGTCTGACCTGTTCTGGCTGTTCCGGAGATGGTATTCTGTTTTTCCTTTTGGTAAAAACTCCTTTGCGATAAAATCGTATCCAATAGTATGAATGGGTCTTTTCTGTATAATGTTCATCTTCTCCCGGTTTTTAATTTCCCGGAATGTTTTGACATACCGGAAAATGGTTGCTTATTCTACCGTAACACTCTTTGCCAGGTTCCTTGGCTTATCAACATTTAATCCTTTCAGGACGCCTATATAATAAGCCAGCAGTTGCAGCGGAATTACATTGAGCATCGGGGCTACTATTTCATCACACATAGGAACTACCATTACGTCATCGGCCATTTTGGTAATGGTATCATCCCCTTCAGAGATCACTGCAATCACTTTTCCTTTTCTCGCTTTGATCTCCTGCATATTACTGATGATCTTTTCGTGATACGCATCTTTTGTTGCTACAAAAACAACGGGTAGTGAATCGTCAACCAGGGCAATGGGTCCATGTTTCATTTCAGCAGCAGGGTACCCTTCTGCATGAATGTAAGAGATCTCTTTAAGCTTAAGGGCTCCTTCAAGAGCAACCGGGAAATTGTATCCGCGGCCCAGGTAAAGGAAATCACGTGCGTCCACATATTTTTCCGCTATCCTTTTTATTGTATCGGTTTGCTCCAGGATTACCTGAACTTTTTCAGGGATATCATGAAGTTCGGTCAATAAGTGGAGATAGCGTTTTTCATCAATGGTCCCTTTTTCTTTGGCAAGTTTCAGCGCGATCATGGTGAGTACGGCAAGCTGCGCAGTAAAAGCTTTTGTACTGGCTACACCAATTTCCGGACCCGCATGTGTGTACGCACCGGCATGCGATATACGGGCAATGGACGAGCCTACCACATTCAGTACCCCGAATATCATGGCGCCCTGTTCTTTGGCTTTTTCAATCGCTACCAGGGTGTCGGCCGTTTCACCACTTTGTGAAATGGCGATGATCACATCACCCTTATGGATAACCGGGTTTCTGTACCTGAATTCTGATGCGTATTCTACTTCTACGGGAATGCGGCAGAGTTCCTCAAAAATATATTCAGCCACCAAACCGGCATGCCAGCTGGTACCACAGGCTACCATTATGATGCGGTTGGCATTTTTGAGCTGATCGAGATGCTGTTCAACGCCGCTCATGTGGATCTTGCCTGAAGTAAGGTCAAGCCTTCCCCGCAGGCAGTCGTAAATGGTATGCGGCTGTTCAAAGACTTCCTTTAGCATGAAATGTTCATAGCCGCCTTTTTCAATGGCCGCCAGTTCCATATCCAGTTTCTGAACATAGGGAGTGAGTTTTTCATTGCCCAGGTTTTTCAGGATCAATTCATCCGGACGAATAATGGCGAGTTCATAATCATTCACATACACCACTTCTTTGGTATATTCTATGATCGGGGAAGCGTCTGATGCGAGGAAATGTTCGCCTTTGCCGATGCCTATTACCAATGGGCTGCCTTTACGTGCGGCAATTAATGTATCAGGGCTTTCTTTGTCGATTAGTACAATGACATAAGCGCCAACAACCCTGCGGAGGGCAATGCGTATGGCTTCTTCAAGGGAGCACTGATTGTTTTCGCGGATATCGTCTATGAAATGAAGCAGCACTTCAGTATCCGTATCACTGGTGAATGTATAACCTTTATTTTCCAGTTCCTGTTTGAGCTGCCCGTAATTTTCAATTATGCCGTTATGGATCATGGCCAGTTTTCCACTGGCTGAACGGTGCGGGTGTGCGTTACGGTCGCTGGGCTCACCATGTGTGGCCCAGCGGGTATGACCGATGCCTAAATGTGCATGAAGGTCCTTGCCTATAAGGCTTTCTTCAAGGTCAGCCACCATACCCTTTTTCTTGTACACTTTGAGATCGTCTGACAAAAGTGCCACACCGGCACTGTCATAGCCCCTGTATTCCAGCCTTTTCAATCCTTTTAAAATGATCGGGTAAGCTTCCCTGGGCCCAACATAAGCAACAATTCCACACATATAAATATTTTAGGTTTGATGATAAATATTCTGATCCGCAATATTATTAAATAAAATGATGTAAGTGCTACAAGAATATCGCCCCAATGGGGCTCTAATACAAAATACAAATGGATCTACAAGAATGTCGCTCCTCCGGGTGCTACAAGAATTACGCTCCTCCGGAGCTTTAATACAAAATACAAATGTCTCTACAAGAATGTCGCTTCTCAGGCGCTGAATTCATAATAAAATCCAGCTGCTCCTGTGATTTCTGTCTTATGGAGTGGAATTCACTCCGGAATCCAGATGCAACCCGAATTTCTCTTCATCGGAGCTGAAGAATTTACTTCATAACTGTGCATTCAGAGTAAAAGCCCTTTAAGAAAAAGATACGCACAGGAAAAGTAGATCACTAAACCGGTTACGTCAACCAGGGTGGCCACAAAAGGGGCTGATGAAACTGCTGGGTCGGCACCCATTTTCTTCAGCAGGATAGGCAGCATGGAGCCGGTTAGCGTCCCCAGCAGCACCACGCCAAGGAGCGAAAACCCCACTGCCAAACCTACGAAAACATAGTAAGGCCCGTAGATGTCTGGAAAGAACTGTGACCATACAACGATCCTGGAAAATCCAATGATCCCCAAAACAGTACCCAGCAGCAGGCCTGAGATGATCTCGCGCCGCATAACCCGCCACCAGTCGGCCAGTTTGATCTCGCCTACCGCCATGGCTTGTATGATGAGGGTAGACGCCTGTGATCCGCTGTTGCCGCCACTGGAAATGATAAGGGGTATGAACAGTGCCAGGATCACGGCACGTTTGATCTCATTTTCGTAATATCCCATAGCCGTTGCCGTTAGCATCTCGCCTATGAAAAGGACGATCAGCCAGACAACCCTTTTTTTGAATAGTTTCAGTATGGGAATTTCCAGGTAGGGCTCATCCAGCGCTTCCGTTCCACCCATCTTTTGCATATCCTCGCTGAATTCTTCATTGGCTACCCATAAAACGTCGTCGATGGTAACGATACCCAGCATGATATTGTGGTTGTCTATAACAGGAAGGGCTACCCGATTATTCATTTTAAATACCTGGTTCGCGGATTCCTGGTCGTCCATGGCATTGAGGGCGATAAAACGCCCGTCCACCAGTTCAGTGACCATTTTTTCCGGGGGTGCCAGCAGGAACTCCCTGATCCTAACGTCGTCTATGAGTTGCCCCTGTTTATTGATCACATAGATCACATCAATGGTTTCACTGTCTTTTCCATATTTGCGGATATGGTCGAGTACATCCTGTGTTGACCAGTTTTCTTCCACAGACAGATAGTCGGTTGTCATAAGCCGGCCCACACTGCCTTCCGGGTATCCCAGCAGGGCAAGGGTGATTTTGCGTTCTTCGGGGTTCAGCAGCCTGATCAGTTCGCGAACCACTTCATTGGGTAATTCTTCCAGGAATGCGGTACGGTCATCTGAAGGCAGTTCATTGAGTAATTCCGCCGTTTTAAGGGGTGGCAGGTTCAGAATGATGTCTTTTTGTGAAGACAGGTCAAGGATTTTAAAGGTTCCGGCTGCCCGGTGAACGGCCAGGCTGGAAATGATCTGTGTGGCATAATCTTCATTATCCCGGATAAGGTCGGCTACATCGCTGATATTCTGACTGTTCAGGAAGTCCTGGATCCGCAGTTTATTGTCTTCACGGATTACCTCTTCAAACTGTTCCTGCAGGCTGAGACTTTGGATATCAATTGACATGAACCGAATTTGTGCTAAATTAATTATTGTTTTGCTTACAGATTAAACCGAAAGTGAATGATTCAGCCTTATCTGACCATTGCGGAGACCTCAAAGCGGGGAAGGGGTGTTTTCACCAGTGAAAACATACCGGCTGATACCATCCTGGAGATATCACCGGTTATTGTGATGGGTGCAGCAGAACGGGTGCTGCTGGACCAGACAAAACTGCATGACTATATTTTTGAGTGGGACAGTGAAAAGCAGCAATGTTGTATGGCCATGGGATATGTGCCGGTGTACAACCACGCCCATTTGTCCAATTGTGAATACGAGATGGATTTTGAATCCGAGACGATTACGATCAGATCAATGCGTGATATTAAAGCAGGGGAGGAGTTGTTTATCAATTATAATGGGGATTGGGATGATCCCCGGCCGGTGTGGTTTGAACAGATTGACTAAATAATTTAAATATACGACCGCAAAGAATACAGGATCAGGCGCAGGGACTGAAAGATATTTCAGTTTGTAAGTTTGCCGCCACCATTAATCCATGCAGTGATCTTGTCTTTATCAGTCTGTGAAAGAGGTCCTGTTGGCGGCATGGTACCTTGTACAACTGCCCTTGTATTTATCAGTGCGGCAAATTGAACAAAGTTACAGTCCACTGTAAAATTAGGGTTAGGTTGTTGTCCGCCGGGAGCATGACAGGATACACAGTTCGTCTGTATCAATTGTTTCACTGCGGTAAATTGCGGGCCGGCAGTTGAACTGCCTTCGTTTACGGTTATCTGTGCCGTTTGCCTGCAGTTCTGCGCATTTCTGACTGTCACTGTATAGGTGCCTTTGGCGAGGTTAGTGAAAACATTGGATGACTGGAAATTACTGCCGTCAATGCTGTATTGAAGGCCTGTACTTCCACTGGCCGTAACCGTTATGCCGCCGTCGTTCAGGCAGGCAGATGAATTGGCAGTTGTTGATGTGATCGTTATATTGATACCACTGCAAGGATCAGGAGGTGCTGATGGCCCTTCATTTTTGCTGCAGGAGAACAAAACGGCAGCGAAAATGCCCGTTAAAAGAATAGCTAACCTGAATTGATTCTTCATGAGGGTTACCTTGTTTTTTTCATTTTAAAAAGGTATGGGGCCGGGCTGTATTTAAGTGAAAGGAACATGCCCATGCTGTTCAGGTTGATTTTTCCGTAACCAATTTCCCCGGTAGGCATTTTTAAGAAAGGTTCTGCCTGTATTGAAAATGACTTGGAGATACGCTGTTCGTAACCTACAGAAAGATTGAATGCGGCCATCCAGTAACTGCTGTTTTCCGGGTTGATCCATGCTTTATATCCGGGGTCACCGTAGTATGTAAAGTAATATTGAAGGTTTTCTTTATTCAGGATATATGACGAAAGCCCTGCAGACACAAAGGCCCGTTGTTTTTTTCTCAATACGAAGTCGTAACGAATATTAATCGGCAGGTCCCACATAAAGCAATATGCTTCCACCCATTTCATTTTAAGATAAGTATTATTCATGTTGTACGCCGGGAAACGGTTGTAAGCATCACCAACGGCGGTATAGTATTTACGACTGTGCAGTATACCTGATTGTAATGATACTCTTTCTGTGATCCTGTATCCAACCATCAGTCCTATATTCAAGCCCGTTTTTTCCGGGGAGACAAATCCTACATTGCTGAAGTCAGGGCCAAAAACTGCAGACAGTTCCCATCGGTTCACTCCGCGGAGTTTATCTTTCTGATTGTTTGTTGAAATCGCAGTTGAAATATAGGGTTGATTTTTGTCATTAGGATTAAGCCCTGAATCTGTTGCAGCAGATTCAGCTGTTGAAGCTGATCGCTCCTTTTGAAGAAGGTCATCTAAACCTTGTTGGGTTGAGGTCAGTTCTTTTTTCTCAGTCTGTCCTGCATGTTCGGCTAAAGTTTTTTGCGGTAAGCTTTCATTCATGTATTCCTTTTGCACCATGGCCAATGATGGTTCAGGACTAAGTTTACTTTGTTGAGATATGGTGGGTTCGGATTTTTGACTTTTCAGAACTCTTTGATTTGATTTCTGTTCTTTCTTTTTTGTGTTGAAGGCAACAATTTCTGCACTTGTTGTATTTTGGGGTGTTAAATCTGGACGTTGTAAATCATTTATTACCGAAATTGGTTTTGTTGCATATGTATTATTTTTTTCTGATTCGTTGTGATCTTTTTCCTTTGTTATATTTGATACAGCATCCGCCGGCATAATGATGTTTGCCGGAAGTTCTGTTTTATCCAAAACGCTGATGCCAATCAAAACAGCGAAAAATAAAAATCCCGCCAGGCTAAAAAGCCAAAAGACCCTTTTCCTGTCTTTCTTTTCTACAGGCATTTCTGCATCAAGCCTTTGCTGGAGCTTGTTCCACAGGGCTGTTGAAGGAGCGGCTTCATATTTATCTGCCGCTTCCTTACTCAGGTGGTCAAGATCCTGGTCAGAAAGATTATGCATATACCTTGATTCTGATTAGTTGTAGAATAATTTTTTTCATCTTTTCCCGGGCTTTTGACAGGTTGGATTTTGATGTACCTACTGATATGCCCAGTTTTTCTGATATGTCTTCGTGCGTAAGGCCTTCAATGACAAACAGGTTGAAAACCTGCCTGTAACCCGGGGATAATAACCTTATCGCATCTACCAGTTCTTTATACGAAAGTTGATCAACTGCCGTTGCCTGGTTAACTGCCGGAAGGTCAAATTCCGGCGTAATGATATACGTCATGGTATTGTGGCGGTTCTTTCTGAACTGGTCAATGCAGGTATTGATGAGAATTCTTTTGAACCAACCTTTCAGGGAAGTAAGTACATCTGCATGTCGGTTGATCTCAAATTTTTCAATATTCCTGAACAACTTCATAAATCCTTCCTGAAGCAATTCTTCAGCTTCCTGCTGGCTGTTGGCATAACGAAGGCATATACCCATAGCATAGCCCGACAACAGGTTATAGATAGCCTGCTGACTGCCGCGGTTGTTTTGTTTACAACCTTCCAGCAACAGTATTATTTTCTCATGGTCAGGCAAGACCTTGATAGCTTTGTATTAAAGTTATAACATTAATTAACCCTTTTACAACGTTTTTTCATAGATGATGGTTGCCTGAGCGGGGAATTCAGGCATACTTTTTAAGAATAGAAGTCACTTGTTGATGATAAGTGCCGCCAAAAAGCAGCAGATGGACCAGTAAAGGGTAGAGTTGGAAGATATCCGTTCTTTCTTTCCAGCCCGGCTGCAGGGGAAATGAGGCATTATATGCCTCGAAAAATACGGGATCAAAACCGCCAAATAATTGCGCCATGGCCAGGTCCATTTCCCGATGTCCATAATATACTGCCGGATCGAATACCGCCGGTTGTCCGTTTACCTGTGCAATAAAGTTTCCGTTCCACAGATCACCATGCAGCAAAGCAGGTTTTTCTTCCGGAATAATCCCTCCGATTTTATCGCAAATATTTTCTGCCAGCGAGACTTCTTCAGGTGTAAGCAGTTTCCGCTTTTGTGCTTTTTCTACCAGGAAAAGGATGCGTTCATTTTTATAGAAAGCGCACCAGGTATCATGGGCATTATTTTGCTGATGCAGTCTCCCGATATAATTCTGAAATGGCAGACCAAATTTTTCCTGTGTGTGTTTGTGCAGTGAGGCTATAGATGATCCAAAGTCCTGCCAGAAAGTTGACGAGGGGTTGCCTTTCTCCAGATATTCCATGACGAGGTAAACCTGCTGGTGAAATTTGCCATCAAATAAGGGCCTCGGCACCCTGATGGCCCCTGCATTGACAAGTATGACAAGCCCCCTTGCTTCTTTTTCAAAAAAGTCGAGGCCAAATAAACTGGCATTGACTTTCATGAAAAATCGGCCGCGACTTGTTTCCAGTAAATAACATTGATTGATGTCGCCTCCTTGCACGTCATGATATGACGTAATATTTGTTTTTTCCTGAAAGAATTCCAGGAATCTTGTTTCGAGGTGTGAGATGAATTGAGGATTAAGGCTCATGGGAGCAGGATTTTATTGATTTAAAGGATTGGCAGGATGGATGAGCAGGATTCGCAGGATGGATTTTGAGCAGGATTCACAGGATATGATGGATTAAGCAAAATTATTTAATACAAAAGTATTCCAGGGATATTAATGGGAAATAAAGTGGTATGTGTATTGTTTGTTACTTTTCCAGCTTTTTAAATGCTGCTGTTATAGATTTTTTATCGAGCCATTTTCCGTTGAGGATGACGCCTTCGATCATACGGGTGGCCTCAATGGATTGTAAGGGATTTGCTGAAAGGAGGATCAGGTCGGCGGGTGCGCCGGGTTTGATCAGCCCCAGGTCTTTGATGCCAAGGAACTCGCCTACGTTTACGGTTCCCGTGCGGATTGCCTGGAAAGGTGTAAGGCCCGCAAGAACATAATATGCCAGTTCGTCGTGGGTGGAGAAACCGGGTACATCAAAAACCTGTGGTGCATCAGAGCCCAGTAAGATACGTACGCCGGATTGCTGACAGGCAAGTAAAAGTTTCCGCCTGAGTTGGATGAACTTGTTGATGTCAGTGGCATTGTACCTGGGATTCTGAAGCAAATTCTTCTTGCTTTGTATCCAGTTGTTCCTTGTTTCAGGTTTTATATAAAGTAATTCCGGCGCCTTCGCCAGGATATCTGGATCTTCCGGTGAGAACCATTTTTCTGAAAGGCACTGGGTGGGCACAACCCATATCTTTTTCACAGCGAGTTCCTGCAGCAGTTTAGGGGCGAGGTTCAAGTCAGCTTTATGACCGATGAACATGCCAAACAAGCCGGCATCAGCTTCCGGTATGTTTTCAATGCCCGGTACAAGGCTCTCGATGAATCCATCCATGTGATCGATGGTGGCATAGTCTGCGTCAATGGCGCGCCATACCCCAACGGTATAGGATACATGCCCGGAGAAGGGAATGTTCAGTTCTTTTGCTTTTTTTGCGATGGCGCCAAAGGTAACGGGGGTAAGTCCTGGATGCAGTTTGAGAAAATCATAACCGGCTTTTTTTTGTGATTCAACCATGGCTTCGCCTTGTTCCGCGGTTTTAACACTGTTGCCATTAAAGGATGGTCCCGATGTAATGAAACGCGGGCCGGATAATTCACCTGACTGAAGTTTATCCCTCAGCACAAGATGTTGGGGATGTCCCAGCATGCCACGTATGGTTGTAACACCATTGAGGGCAAAAAGGGTAAGTACTTCTTTCATCGGTTCTATATCATCAATGGGCGGTACATGTGCATGCATTTCGCCCAGGCCGGGCATCAGGAATTTCCCTTTGCCATCAATGATAAGTGTTGATGCGGGATATGAAACTGATCCTGTTTTGCCAAATGTGGTGATCCTGCCGTTTGCAATGAGGATATCCTGGGATTCAATGATCCGTTCACTGTCCATCGGGATGAGGTGCACATTGCGTATCAGTATTTCTTTCGCTGAAGAGAATGCTGTTTTGGGCTGCGCCATGGTAAAGTAGGGAGCCATAATCAACAGGAATATTGATAAGAGTTTCATGATGGATAATTTGGTAAAAGGTACAAACAAATGGAAATACGAAAGATAAAATAACATTCCCAACCAGGCAGTTGCGATATGATTGAAGTTCAAAGGGTATGAAATATCTGCAGCGTCTTTTTCTATTTTAACATATTAATTTTAATGAAGATGAAATATACAATGTCGACTCGCTGGATGCTACAAGAATGTCGCTCCTCTGGAGCTCTAATACAAAATACATCTGTGTCTACAAGAATGTCGCCCCGCTGGGGCTCTAATACAAATGCATCTACAAGAATGTCGCTCCGCCGCAGCGGACTCTGAAGCAAACAACATGCGAGGCTACAAGAATTTCGATCCTATGGAGCTCTCAAACAAATACAAATGCATCAACAGGAATGTCGCTCCGCCGCGGCGGACTCTGAAGCAAACAACATGCGAGGCTAAAAGAATTTCGCTCCTCTGGAGCTCTGATAAAAATACACTGCATTGACAAGAATGTAGCTCCGCCGCGGCGGACTCTGATAGAAATACAAATGCATCTACAAGGATGTCGTTCCAACTGTAGCTGAATACATGAAATGATCCTGATGATACAAGAATTTCGTTCCTCCGGAAGTTGTATACATGTTGGTACTATTGACTTTTAGGTCTGTAGGAGCGTAATTCTTGTAGCAATAGTTTTCCTTGCCTTTGAGCTCCAGAGGAGCGACATTCTTGTCTCATTATGATGTTCTTGAATTCCATCTCCAATGGAACCGCATTCTTGCATCATATTTCAAACAATTTTTATTAATTTGAAATTCAAATAAATACATAATGTTTCATTGGCAACCAATGCAATAGAAATAATGTATGATCTGGAGAATGAAAAGGTGAAAGATCTTTTTCTTGATAAATTCAATAGCGCAATCCCTTAATATTTAAAACTTACAATAGATTTAGAGCTGATAAGCAAACTTTTTAATTTCACTTTCTATAAAATCTTGCACTGTATCCCCACTTTAAATAATTCCTGTTTTATCAATCTATTTTTTATCAGCCAAGGTGCTTCAACGCCTCTCTTTTACTCAATGCCGCTAATGGATGCTTTTGCACAAATTGTATAACCCATTCCGGATCTGTCTTGGCATATTCCCGCAGTGACCAGCCAATGGCTTTCTGGATGAAAAATTCTTTGGAGCCTGCACAATGCAATATGTATTTGGATAAAAGTACCGTGTCTGTTTTCTCCCGATAGGCTTTCTGAAAAAGTATGCTGCTTCTTTGCAGCCAGAAATTATCTGACCTGTTCCATTTTTGTGTTGCAGGTTTTATTTGTGCCGGGAATTTTCTGAAATACGGACCTGTTATCAGCGAGGCAATATTATCAACCGAATCCCACCAGCTTTTTTCCGTGATCATTTCTTCGATCATCGGGATCATGTCCGGCGTCCAGTCTTTTTTCAACCTGGCCACCAGTTCAATAGCGAAATATTGAATTTCCCTTTGGGGCAATTGCCAGGCATCTTTCACAATACCAGGCAGCTGATCAACCAAGGGTAAGCCCTGCGCAAATATTTCCCTGGTCAGCATTCGCCGCACCGGCGTTTGAAAACCATAAAACTCAAACTGGTTGCGCATATAGGCTTTGGCGCCAACAGCTTTGACCGGATCCGCATAATTCCGGAACAGTTTTTTTACAGGGATGAGAAATGGATGCATGATAATAAATTGATCTGTTGTTGAAGTATTTATGCAAGGAAATTACTGAAAGGCCAATAATTTTACATATTAATACATTTCCGCTGAACAAACTATGGCCTGTACTACCGGATACCTATCTTTGTAACCCTATCAATTAATTATTCAGAAAAAGTCAAACCATGGCCTCCACCGATCTGTTTCAAAGCCCTGACTATTTTAACCTCGACGAGCTGCTGACCGATGAGCAAAAACTTATCCGTGAAACAGTAAGGAACTACGTCAAGAAAGAAATTTCGCCTATCATCGAAGACTACGCGCAGCGTGCGGAGTTCCCGGTTCAAATCGTGCGCCAGTTAGGCGAGCTGGGTTGTTTTGGCCCCACAGTCCCGGTTGAATATGGCGGAGGCGGATTGGATTATATCAGTTACGGACTGATGATGCAGGAACTGGAAAGAGGCGACAGCGGCGTGCGGTCCACGGCTTCCGTTCAGGGTTCACTGGTGATGTTTCCCATCAATGCCTATGGCAGCGAAGAGCAGAAAATGAAATTCCTCCCCAAACTCGCCAGCGGTGAATGGCTGGGCTGTTTCGGCCTTACAGAACCTGATCATGGCAGCAACCCTTCCGGTATGCTGACGAATATAAAAGACAAGGGCGATCATGTACTGCTAAATGGCAGTAAGATGTGGATCAGTAATGCACCCTATGCACAGGTAGCCGTGGTATGGGCCAAAGATGAAGAAGGGATCATCCGCGGGGTGATTGTGGAAAGGGGCATGGAAGGGTTTACCACACCAACCACCCACGGTAAATGGAGCTTACGGGCATCCGCAACCGGAGAACTGGTATTTGATAATGTACGTGTGCCCAAAGAAAATATTTTACCCGGTGTGCAGGGTTTGAAAGGGCCTTTAAGTTGCCTTACCAAAGCACGCTACGGCATCGCCTGGGGAACCATCGGTGCGGCGATGGATTGTTATGATACCGCACTCCGTTATTCGCTGCAACGCGTCCAGTTCGACCGGCAGATCGGCGGCTTCCAGTTGCAGCAAAAAAAGCTGGCTGAAATGATCACGGAAATCACCAAGGCCCAGTTGCTCAACTGGCGCATGGGTGTGTTGATGGACCAGCATAAGGTAACGGCGGCACAGGTGAGCATGGCCAAACGAAATGGCTGTGAAGTGGCCCAGCAGGTTGCACGCGACGCCAGGCAGATGCTCGGCGGAATGGGCATCACCGGCGAATATTCCGTGATGCGGCATATGATGAACATCGAAAGCGTGATCACCTATGAAGGCACCCACGACATACACCTGCTCATCACCGGTATGGATGTCACCGGCCTCAATGCATTCAAGTGATTCGTGGAAGTTTACAGCTCTCTAATTTCGGGTAGCCGTTATGGTAATATTTCTGGTTGGGTTTATGGGTTCGGGAAAAAACTGGTGGGGCAGTGTCTTAGCTGAACATACAGGCATACCTTTTTACGACCTTGATGAAGCCGTGGAGCAGGCAGCAGGCATGGACATAGTGTCGATTTTCCAGGGAAAGGGCGAAGGCTATTTCCGGGAAGCAGAAAGCAGGATGCTCGAAGAACTGGCCGCGAAAATTACCAGTGCAGGGACAGTAGGAAATACATTGACAGCTATTATCGCCACCGGCGGAGGCACGCCCTGTTTTAACAACAATATGAACCGGATGAATGAGCTGGGACTAACGGTCTGGCTTAACCCATCTGTTGAAGAACTCGCCGCCCGGTTAGAAAAAGAAACAGATAAGCGCCCCCTTTTGCAGGGAAAGAAAGGCAAGGAGCTGACCGATTTAATTGCCGGAAAACTACTGGAAAGGAAGCCTTTTTATGAAATGGCGCAAATTGAAATAAAAAATACGCATATTGCGGTTGAAGAATTTCTAAAATTACTACCTAATGCATCGGACATATATTAAACTGGGTGCGCTTATTGGTGCCCTGAGCGTGATCATGGGCGCATTTGGCGCGCATAAACTCAAAGAGCTCCTGGCACCAGAGGTACTGTCTTCTTACCAGACCGGTGTGACTTACCAGTTTTACCATGCCTTTGGGTTGCTGGCCGTTGGCATCCTTTACAAAAGATACCAAAACATGTGGATGGAATGGGCCGGTAGATTATTTATACTCGGGATCATTTTATTCTCTGGTTCTTTGTACCTGCTTACCGCTCTGCAGGCTACCAGGCAGATTGGCCTGGAAGGCTTTGGCATACTTACGCCCATTGGCGGACTGCTGATGGTAGGCGGTTGGTTATCCTTTTTCATGGGTATTCCCTCTTCCGAAAAGAAGATGCAGTCGGAGGACTAGGCAAACACCGCTGATCATTTATTTTCAAGGCTGTTTTTTTCTGATTACCGGCAGTCAGGCATATGTCGGTTCTTCCGGTACAGATCGCTCAAAATGCATACGCCCCGCTTTGTTAAAACGGCCTGTTCTTGGATTTATCTTAATATCTTTGCCCACATTATTATTTACAGGTTTCTTGAACTATGGCAAACCGCTTAAAATCTGATAAGAAAAAACCGAATCCTGAAAAACTCACTGAGGAAAAAGTAGAGCAGGTTACCCTTGAAACGCTCATCAAAGATGAAAGGACCCGGAAAATCCTGGGGGCTTTCCTGCTTTTGCTGAGCTTCTTTTTATTCGTTGCATTCTCCTCCTATCTTTTTACCTGGGCTGAAGACCAGGATAAAGTGAGAAGCCATGGGATTGGCATCCTGATGCCCAATAACCTGGAGATATCCAACCTGCTTGGCTCTTTCGGCGCGTATATTTCACACCTGTTTTTTTATGAAGGCTTTGGTGTGGCCTCTTATCTTTTCTGTTCCTTTTTCTTTGTTGCCGGTGCCAACCTGCTTTTCAACAGGAAGATATTCTCCATTCCCCGCAACCTCAAATACCTCTTCGCTGGTATTATTGTGCTTAGCGTCAGTTTTGCATTTATCATGAGCGGTTCCGGTTTTCACTGGGGCGGCGAAATGGGCAATGCCATGAGCCAGTGGCTGACAGGTTTTATCGGTAAACTGGGAACCTCCATGCTCATCATTGTTTCCCTGCTTTCCTATATCATCTGGAGGTTCAACCCCGTTTTCAATGTGCCCAAAATGCCGGACATTAAAAAACTCATGCCTGCGAAGAAAGTCATGGAAGAAACCGGTGAAAATGAAACAGACGAAGATATTGCCGTTCTTGCCGAGCCGGTAAAAAATAAAGGCAGAAAAAACCAGATGAAAGAAGTGGGCGCCATGATCCCCCTGTCAACAGAGTCAGAGCCGGAAGAAACCGAACTCACCCTGGTGGAAAAAGATCCCGAGCCGGAACCGGTGAAGGAAAACTGGCAGCGCTTTCAGCCACCCATAGCCGAAGAGACGCCGGTAGTGGAAGACGTAGCCCCTGTTGAAGCAAGCAACCTGGCGCTGGAAATAAAACCCGTGGCCGACGAAGCAGAAAACGCTGATGATTTTGCCGACAAGGTAAAGAACCTGGCGCCTTATGATCCTGTGCTTGACCTGCGCGACTACCGGTATCCCACACTCGAACTGCTGGAACATTACAGCGGTGAGAAAATTGTGATGGACCCGGCAGAACTGGAAGCCAATAAGAACCAGATCATCAATACCCTCAAGAACTACGATATCGCCATCCAGAAAATATTTGCCACGGTTGGTCCCACCGTTACGTTGTATGAAATTGTACCGGCAGCCGGTGTACGCATCTCCAGGATCAAGAACCTCGAGGACGATATCGCTTTAAGCCTTTCGGCCCTGGGTATACGTATCATCGCGCCAATCCCCGGAAAAGGCACCATTGGTATTGAAGTGCCGAATGTGAAGAAGAGTATCGTGAGCATGAAGACCCTGATTGCATCTGAAAAGTTCCAGAACAATAATTTCTCCCTTCCTGTTGCATTAGGTAAAAGGATCGACAACGAAAATTTCATTGTTGACCTGGCTACCATGCCGCACTTGCTCATGGCGGGTGCAACCGGCCAGGGTAAATCAGTAGGTGTGAATGCCATCCTGGTTTCACTACTCTATAAAAAGCATCCGTCGCAATTGAAGTTTGTGCTGGTGGATCCCAAGAAAGTGGAACTTAGTTTGTATCGTACGATTGAAAAACATTTCCTCGCCAAATTACCCGGTGAAGAAGAGGCGATCATCACCGATACCAAGAAAGTGGTGCATACCCTCAACGCACTTTGTATTGAAATGGATAACCGCTACGACCTGCTCAAAGAGGCCGGTTGCCGGAATATCCGCGAATACAATGAGAAATTTGTTGCCCGGAAACTCAACCCGGAGAAAGGGCACCAATATCTCCCTTTCATTGTGCTGGTTATAGATGAATTTGCAGATCTGATCATGACCGCCGGCAAAGAGATCGAAATGCCCATTGCCCGACTCGCACAATTGGCGCGGGCCGTTGGCATCCACCTGATCATTGCAACCCAGCGCCCTTCGGTCAATATCATCACCGGTACCATCAAAGCGAATTTCCCGGCACGTATCGCATTCAAAGTGTCATCCAAAATCGATAGCCGGACTATCCTGGATGCCGGTGGTGCGGAGCAACTGATTGGTCGGGGTGATATGCTCATTTCATACAATGGTGAAATCACGCGACTTCAGTGCGTATTTGTTGACACGCCGGAAGTGGAAAGGGTAGTGGCCCATATAGGTAAACAACGCGGATACCCGCAGGCCTTCCTGCTGCCGGAATATATTGACGAAAAGGAAATGGAAGGCAAGGATTTCGACATGCTCAGCCGCGATCCCTTGTTTGAAGACGCAGCACGTCTGATCGTGCAAAGCCAGATGGGATCAACTTCTTTATTACAGAGGCGGATGAAACTGGGCTATAACCGGGCCGGTCGTTTAATGGACCAACTGGAAGCCGCAGGTATTGTTGGTCCGAGCCAGGGCAGTAAAGTGCGGGATGTATTGTACAAAACAGAGATGGACCTTGACCAGTACCTGCAGTCGATGGTCTGAAAGTTTCGTTAATGTAGCCCATGGGTGCACACCATTTCCGCCATAATAGTATCTAAGTTTAAATATCTTTGCACACCTTCAAAAAGGCGTAAACCTGTCATCATGAAAAAACTCATCTCATTTCTCTCTGTTTTCTTAATTGCTGTACCCGTGATTTTTGCCCAGGCTCCCAAGGGATTGGGAAAAAGTGATCCCGAAGCCAAGAAGATCCTGGATGCGGTAAGCACAAAATTCAAGACATATAAGACCGTAAAAGCCAATTTCACCCTCAAAGTTGAAAATTCAACCGGAAAAGAACAGGGTTCTAAAACCGGTGTTGTTCAGATGAAAGGGATGAAATATAAGGTGGCCATCACCGGTCAGGAAATCATCTGTGACGGAAAAACCGTCTGGACCTATGATAAGTCTGCCAATGAGGTACAAATTTCCACCCTCGACAACAGTGCCGGAAATATCACCCCGCAGAAATTATTTACCAATTTCTATGATAAGGATTTTCTCTATGTGCAGAACGAGGATATAAAGAAAGCCAATAAAACCTACCAGGTGGTTGAACTCACACCTATTGATAAATCCAAGCCATTCTTCAAAGTGCTTATCGAAGTAGACAAGGCTGCCAGCTCTATTGCATCAACCAAGGTCTTTGAGAAAAACGGCAACCGGTATACCTATGCGGTAAATTCCATGTCAACCAATGCAGCCATGGCAGACGACATTTTTGTGTTCGATCCGAAGAAATATCCGGGAGTGGAGGTGATTGATTTGAGATAGAGAAAAAGAGGATAGAGGTTAGAGGGCAGTGGATAGAAAAAGAGGTTAGAGGGCAGAGGATAGAGGATAGAAACAGCCATTGACTAATTTGGGCCTATCCACTAACCTCTGCCCTCTAACCTCTATTTCCCTAACCCCAGCGGAATGTGGAAATATCCAGGCCTGCAAGGTCAATGACCCTGTCAACAACCGTAGCGGCCACTTCCTCAATGGTTTTAGGTTTGCTGTAAAAAGAAGGTGTTGCGGGGCAAATGATCCCGCCGGCAAGGGTGATCGTTTCCATGTTACGGATATGGATCAGGTTATAGGGCGTATCGCGGACAACGCAGATCAATTTTCTTCTTTCCTTTAATACTACATCTGCGGCCCTGGTAATCAAATCGTTAGAGATGCCGCCGGCAATCCTGCCGAGGGTGCCCATGGAGCAGGGAACAATGATCATGGTATCATACTGCCCGGAGCCGGATGCGAAAGGGGCAGAAAAATCGTTTTTATCATAGAAACGAAAAGGGTATTGCTTATAGCTGTCATTTTCCAGTTCCGTTTCCCAGACAAAGCGCGCGTTATCAGACATCACCACTGCCAGTTCGTCCCATTGGTCTTTTATGAGCAGTAATTTGTCTAATAAAACCTTAAAATACACGGAGCCACTGGCCCCGGTTGCTGTAACCAGTATTTTGCGCATGATTTTGGGGATACCTTTGTAATTGTAATACTTGTAAATAAACAAAATAGCATGCAGAAAGTTAGACTCATACTGGTACTATTTTTAATTATTACCGCAGCCAGTGCCAATCGGCCGCAACCACCAAAGGAAACCTTGAAATGGCTGACCCTGGCGGAGGCTGAAATCCTGCTCAAGGAAAAGAAGAAACCGGTGCTTATTGATCTGTATACCGATTGGTGCGGCTGGTGCAAGGTGATGGATAAGAAAACCTATTCCAACCCGCAGGTGATAAAATATATCGAGGAAAATTTTTACCCGGTCAAGATAGATGCGGAAACCAAGCAAACCCTGAACTGGCTGGGGAAATCGTATACGTATAATGCCTCCGTCAAAATGAACAGTTATACGATGTACCTCACCCGCGGGCAACTTTCTTTTCCCACAACGGTTTTCATTCCGGTTGAGGGTATGGAGCCGCAGGCGATTCCCGGTTACCTGGAGATCTCGGATATGGAATTGCTCCTGAAATATTTTGGCGAAGGATATTACGGAAAACAGGCTTTTTCCGATTATCAAAAGAAATTTACCCCTTCCTGGAAGTAATTATACAATAAAAAGTTAATTACCCCCGTTATAGATACGGTTTTTCATAGGATATTGGATTTAAAACGGGGCTGGATTTCTATCCTGGCCTCTTTTTTTTTATTAGTACTGCCCGGCCAATATTTTTACCGGCATAAGCAACGCATTACATGCAAAAGTTGTCTAATGCTTGGTTTTTCATAGGATATTGGATTTTAAACGGGGCAGGATGTCTATCCAGCCCTTTTTTTATGCAAAAGGGTTTAACCGCTAAGAAAAGGAAGACGCCAAGAAGGCATAAAAAAAGTCCTGCAAACTGCAGGACCTTATAAATCAGGCGGGATGTATTAGTGTGTTTGTGCCTCTGCCATATCCGGGATGGCTTCCATCTTATAAGCTCCGGAATCCAGTTTTTCTTTCGTTTCTTCAAAGGCTTTTAAGGTCAATGCAATTTCCTCATCGGTATGCACCGCGGTTGGAATAAGCCTGTAAATGATATGACCTTTTGGAATGACGGGATAAACTACAATCGAACAAAATATATTATAATTTTCCCGCAGGTCCATTACCATGGCGGTAGCTTCTTCCACGCCACCTTTCATATAGATAGGTGTTACAACGGAATCCGTTTTACCGATATCGAAGCCTTTTTCGCGCAGGCCACGCTGCAATTTCAGGGCGTTGTCCCAGAGTTTATCTTTTAACTCGGGGTGGTTGCGCAGCAATTCAAGCCTTTTCAGGTTCCCGATCACCAGTGGCATCGGCAATGATTTGGCGAAGATCTGGCTGCGGATATTGTACCGGATATAGTCGATGATTTTCCTGGGGCCGGCTACAAATGCACCGATCGATGCCATTGATTTGGCAAAGGTGGAAAAGTAGAGGTCGATATCATCCTGTGCGCCCTGTTCTTCACCAGCGCCGGCGCCGGTTTTTCCCAGTGTGCCGAAACCGTGTGCATCATCAACCAGCATGCGGAACTCGTATTTGCTTTTCAGGGCAGCGATCTCTTTCAGTTTACCCTGGTCGCCGGCCATGCCAAATACGCCTTCGGTGATCAGTAAGATACCGCCGGCATTTTGTTTTTCGATCAGTGCGGTTGCGCGCTGGAGCTGCTTTTCGCAGTCTTCCAGGTCGTTATGTTTGTATACGAAACGGTGGCCGGGATGGAGGCGAAGGCCGTCAATAATACAGGCATGGTCCTCTGCGTCGTAAACGATCACATCGTGCCGGCTGATCAAAGTATCGATAAGGCTGAAAATGCCCTGGTAGCCGAAATTCAATAAGATGGCGTCTTCTTTGGATTCAAAGGCCGCGAGTTCCCTTTCCAGTTGTTCGTGGTAGTCGCTGTTTCCGCTCATCATCCTTGCGCCCATGGGCGATGCCAGTCCAAACTTTGCTGCCGCATCGGCGTCAGCCTTGCGAACTTCAGGATGATTGGCCAGGCCCAGGTAGTTGTTCAAACTCCAGACGATCTTTTCTTTACCGCGGAACATCATCCGGCTGCCAATTTCACCTTCCAGTTTTGGAAATGCAAAATATCCATGTGCCCTTTCTCTGTGCTGCCCGATGGGCCCGTAATTCTTCAGCAAACGATCAAATATATCAGCCATAGGAAGAAATAATTAAAGGTTCAAAATTGCCGCGAAGGTACGTTTTTTCGCCCAAATGACCTGTAGTAAGCGCGGGCGGGCTTAATAAATAGTAAAATTGCAGGATACGGCAGATCCAAGGGGATAATTCCAATACTTTTGCCTGTACAATTCAATTTCAAAAAAAATCCGTTGTAAAATGAAAGGTAAGGGATTGCTTTTTTGCCTGTTTTTCGTTTCTATGCTTACTGTATCCGCCCAAACGCAGAAGTCCACGCTAAACCGGCCAAAACTGGTGGTGGGCCTGATGGTGGATCAAATGAGGTGGGATTTTCTCTATCGTTATTACGACCGCTACAGTGAAAATGGCTTTAAGCGATTGATCCGGGAAGGCTTTGCCTGCGAGAATACCTTCATTCCCTATGCCCAAACCGTAACGGCGGCAGGCCATGCATCTGTATATACCGGATCTGTTCCGGCCATCAACGGGATCATGGGAAATGAATGGTACGACCGTGCGCAGGGCCGTACGGTGTATTGTGTGGAAGATAAGACCGTAAAGACCATTGGCGGATCAGCCACGGCACAGCCAATGTCGCCCCGGAATTTATGGACCACGACCATCACCGATGAGTTGCGGCTGGCCACCAATTTTAAATCAAAGGTTATTGGGATTGCCATCAAGGATCGTGGTGGAATTTTACCCGCAGGACATACCGCGAATGCAGCATATTGGTATGATGCATCCACCGGAAACTGGGTCACCAGTACTTATTATATGAATGAGCTGCCAGGTTGGGTAAAAAGTTTTAATGATCGCAAAGTAGTTGATTCATTTTACCGTTTGGACTGGAACACACTATACCCGGTAAATACATATGTGCAGAGTGATGCAGACGACAGGCCTTATGAAGGTAAAACCAGCTTTGATCCCAAGCCAGCATTTCCGCATTTGTTAGCAGCGCAGGCCGGAAAAAATTACAGCGCCATTTCGGGTACCCCGCATGGTTCGACGTTAACGCTGGAGTTTGCAAAATCGGCCTTGCTTGCCGAAGAACTCGGAAAAGATGCCGTGACGGATTTCCTGGCGCTAAGTCTTTCTTCTCCTGATTATACAGGCCATCAGTACGGACCCAATTCGATAGAAGTGGAAGACACTTATCTGCGGATGGATAAAGACCTCGCACAATTCTTTGCTTTCCTGGATGCGAAAGTAGGGAAGGGGCAATATTTGTTTTTCATCACGGCGGATCATGGTGCAGCACATGTTGCCGGATTCATGCAGGAGCATAAGATCCCGGCGGGTACCATACCATATGGGAAAAGCGCTGCGGAGAATGCAGCCATTAAAAAGTTTGGCCGTCAGGATATTGTTGAAGGTGCAGATAATTACCAGTTGTACCTGAACCATAAAATTATCGACAGTGCAAAAATTGATGGCGAGCAGGTGCGGAAATATTTAATTGATGAGCTGAACCAGGATCCAAATGTGCTGATCGCTTTTGATAACAGGAATATCAGCGCGGCCAACCTGCCGAAGGAAGTAAAGGAAATGTTTATTAATGGATATAATACCAAGCGAGGCGGAGATATACAATTGATATTAAAGCCCCAGTATTTTTATGGCGGGAAGACCGGTACTACGCACGGCTCATGGTATCCGTATGATGCACATATTCCCCTGGTATGGATGGGCTGGGGGATTAAGCCCGGCAAATTGTACCGCGAAACCTATATGACGGATATTGCGGCTACGCTAGCGGCGATGCTGAAGATTCAAATGCCGAATGGGAGTGTGGGTAAGGTGATTGAGGAGATGGTGAAGTGAAGGAAATAATTTGGTTGGCGCCTAGTTAAGTGTAAAAAAATAAAGCACTATGGAGGGCTTTTAAAACAAGACACTTAGACGAACAGGTCAACAGAAATGCCAGCCACTTTATATTTGAATTGACTAAGGAAGAGAATGAAAATCTAAGATCGCAAAATGCGATCTTAGAACGGGGTGCTTTTCCCTAAGTATTTATGCATTTATTCAATACTTTACTGAAGCTGCAACTTTATTCCTTTTTACGGGTGTTCGGTTTGCGGGGCCAGATTTTTTGCAATTAATAAGGAAGTTAGTCCTTTTCATCACTCCTTCGGAAGCCGATGCGTTTGCGGGGAGAATCTGGGGTATGCAGTAGTTGTTTAAGTGCTTCAAAAATCAACCGGATATCATCGTTATTGACTAACGTCTTTTTTTCTAGTTCCTCCATCTTCAATAAGATATCCTTATGCGTTAATAACATTTCACGGAGCCGGGTGAAGATGCAGATGATCCTGATGTTCACTTCAATAGCCACATCGCTATTTAGAACAGCAGACAGCATAGCTACACCCTGCTCGGTAAAGGCATTGGGCATTTTCCGCGTACCGCCCCAGCCTGCACTTGAAATTCCATTTTGGAACATCAAGTCTGCAAATTCCTTTTTATTCAACTGGAACATAAAGTCATCCGGGAACCGCTTTAGGTTCCGTTTTACAGCCTTATTAAGGTTTGCAGTGGTGACGTTATATATGGTAGCCAGATCCTTATCCAGCATCACTTTTCAAATGGCCTTAAAACAAGCTGTCAAAAGGAATATTGAAAGATTCCCTAAAGATTTTATGTTCGAGATGCCAGGTAAAGAAATCGACAGGATGGTATCACAAAATGTGATACCATCTAAAAGTTATTTTGGCGGTGCGGCACCCTATTGTTTTACCGAGCAGGGCGTAACGATGTTGTCCTGTATTTTAAATACTAAAATAGCTATCGAAGTGAACATAAGGATAATAAGGGTCTTTGTGAAGATGCGGGAATATGCGCTCACACATAAAGAAATATTTATGCAGCTTGCCAAACTGGAAAAAGAAGTAAATAAAAACAACCTGGATACCGAAAAGAACATTAAAGATATTGAGAATGTTTTTACCGTGCTAAAGGAACTGATAGAAAAACAAAGCAAGCCTGTCAGCAGAAACCGTATTGGCTTCAAGCATTATGATTAAGTAACACCCTGGCACCGCAACAAACGCCGGTAAAAAGGAATGCAGTTGCGCCTTCGGCAAAGTAGTGGTAAAATGCATAAATTATAATCCTTGGGAAAAGCACCCCGTCCTAAACTGGTATTGGAGATCTATTCAGTTACAAAAACTATGTAACATTTCTTTTTTAGTTTTTCCGCTATTTTATTGGCGTTAGTAATACTTTCTTTTGCGATATCGTAACTCCTTTTCAAATAGGCTTCTTTACTTTCGTTGTTTGCTCTATCACAAAACCAATTCAAGTAGATATATTCTTCGCCCCAAAGTTGATATGCGTATATGAGTTTGTTATTTTCTTCTGAAAGAACATCACCACCCAAAATAAATTCTTGACTATCTTTTATCAATTCTAATGCTTGTAAAGCATCTTCTACATTTAAAGCTTTTTCATCACTTCCCGGGTTTATTTCAGAAACTGACTTTCCATTTTCTTTTAGAAAATCTAAATAAATTGAAATACTTTTCATTCTAATGTGCTTTAGGTACATTAAAAAATCTGTGATTAATAATTTCGTTTGCATCTTTCGTATATTCAAATACACCTGTTTTGTCACCATAACTTCCTGGCATTTTTAACCATTGGTATGGTTTTCCATCAGCGCCAAGTTTTGTAGACCACTGACCAAACTTAGTAGCAAAGCCATCTACACTTTTTGGAAATGCGTGATATATATCATCTGCTTTCCCCATCTGTTTTAGAACCTTAGATGAGTATGATGCGCCTTCAAAAAATGTTGCACTCGACTTTGCTGCCTTCAAAAAAGCCAGACTCAATCCTTTCTTTATCAGCCCAAAGCTTAAAAACTCAAACGGCCCCAAACCATCTGAACTAACGGCACCTGATGCTTTAAATTTGTCAGCATTATCCAGATACCACAGCCCGGGACCAAATCTTCTTGAGGTAGTGAATCCCGTTGAGAAATCATGTATAAAAATACCTGATTTTGATAATGTGGAATACGGATTTAAAATTATGACAGTGTACATGCGAAAGGTAGTCGTAAATACCTTATCGCCGTTGTTGATATGAATTACATCAAAATTATTGCCGCCAAGTTCACTAACCAGAGTGGATTTCCCCGTTTTGGCATTATATGTATATTCATTATTGGGTGCGTCTGATGAAGATTCTGGTTCTCCAATCCGTTCGCCCATTAATTTCGCTAAGCTTAAAAGCCTGTCCTGCTCGGCGGCGATTCTACCCTGAATAATTTTGATGAAACCCTGCTCATCTACAGTTTCTTCAGCCTTTTCAGGATTTGTTCCTGTCCCGGATGGCGATAACTGCATGCCGTCAGGATCAATGTATCGAAGCGGATTATTAATGGTATAATTATACGGACTCCATCTGCGGTATAGATCACTCAATGGATCTAAATGATTCCACCTCCCAATCTGCGCATCATACATCCTCGCCCCGTAATCATACCATTCCAGCCCGGAACCATCACTAAACTCCTTCTCCTGCTTCTCTTTGCCATTATAGGCAAACTTGTTATTCTGGCGCCCCGCAGCCTTTGAACTGATCACAGACATTATCATCCCGAACGGATAGTAATTACTAACCTAGATTCTTAATCCTCCTAAATTTCAGGGAGTTGACTTTTAACATCATTCAAAGAACTACTACTATTTCCAAAATAAACATTTCCTTTTCAATTGAAATATAAATATGCCGCAGAATAACAAGCTAGATACCAAAATTCTAAAGCTTCGTAAAAAAAAACTGGACGGGTTTTCCTAAGCTCAGATCGGAAGGTATAAGACCAAAGGATCGCAAATGCCTGCTGCCGCGTTAAAGAAAAATGTCGAGTTCTGGTTACCACTGTGATTTTTTTGATCAATGGCAATACGGAAGTCAAAACCAAAGCATCCCTTTTGGATGCTGAAGTGATCCACGGCTTCAAAGAAGTATATACCCTGTCGCGGAAAGATAAAACCGCCATTCAAACCTCATATCTGGATTTATCCGCGATGTGAAAACTAAGCAGGCCTTTGCATCCTGAAGGAAAAAATTTGGAAAGACTATAAACATCTATCTTTTTTCTGAAATAGAATAATTTTCCTTTATATCAACTGAAATAAAATCAACTTCTTCTTTGAACCTTGAATAGTGTCCATCATTAATAAGAAAAATACTGTCGTAGTAATGTTTCCGACCTCTATAGTTTATTATATTAATGCTGTTAGGGAAATTTCGTATTATAAAACTGCTATCTGTTGCATTAAAGAGCAGATTGTTGTTCGTCGAAGGCCAAATAACAGAAATGTTATTAGTATTTACTGTTTTAACATAACTCAATGATGAAGGCGGTAACAATCCATAATACTTTTCAGGAATGATAAAGCAAGTGTTTGAAACAGTTTTCCAAACTGTAATACATTTCCCTCCAGTTGTACAATAGAATTTCCGAGATTCTGCATACAACAAAAAAATTACCACTATTAGTATAAACGTCCAGATAAAGGCTCTTCTCACTGTTTGACAATTTAAGATTTACTTTGGAGGAAAAGGTGGATTAGTAGGACTGGCAAATGGATGCTCTTTATGATATACTTCTGCTCCAAAATTAAATCCTATACGTTGCGCCTGCTGGGTACCTGCTCCTTCGATACTAAGCCTTCTTTCTTGAAGGGACTGCAACATGTCAAATCCTAATCTTGATTGATTCCAAGACCTTCCATCTTTACCTGCCATATATCCAGCAGCAATATTTCCTACATCTCGTGCACTTCCTATCAATGGTAATCCATTTGTTTGTTCTAATCCGCTGACTCCATTTAGCACACCCCCTCTGTATTTGTATTGCTCTTGAGATGAAGGATCAGATGCTGGATTCATATCTCTAGTCTTAAAGTCGTACTTTTCTCCGCCTAAAGCATTTTGCATGTAGCTAAAAAGTCCCAACTTCGTGTTGCCGAAAATTTCATTGTTTAAAAATCTTGCACCAGATTTATCAGATAAGTTAATTACAGCACCTTTTACTACATTGCCATTATCACTATTAATAAATGATTTGTCTGTAACTGTTTGCCCAATAACTTCCCCTGTTCTTTTGTTATCAGAATTTCGAACATAAACCTTTTTATCTCCGTCTGCCTTAGCGTCAACTACGGTAAAAGTCCCATCCTTATTCTTGATTACATCTGTCGAAAACCTTCCATCAGGATCTATAAATCTTAAAGGATTATCCCAAGCATAATTATAAGGAGAAAATTTCCTCATCTTATCACACATCGGATCGACTACACTCCACCTTCCGATCTGCGCATCATACATCCTTGCCCCATAATCATACCAATCCAGTCCGGAACCATCACTAAACTCCTTCTCCTGCTTCTCTTTACCATTATAGGTAATCTTATTATTCTGCCGGCCCGCCGCCTTTGAACTGATCACAGACATTATCATCCCGAACGGATAGTAATGTTTTGCGCTATAAATGAAGCCAGTATTGACGTTCAAAGATCTTAGGCCTCTTGAAATTAGTGTTTTTAATATACATTATGGCTAATTGATATAACAATAATTAAAAAGTATCAGATTTAATTCTCAAACATGCTAAAACATACTTGGGATAAATAACATCTTTTCAAATTGATAAAACAATGGATCCATTTTTTTTCATCTAAGTCATTTCAATTAAAATCAAATGTTCGGTCAAATTATAAAAAAAGTTTATGCCATTGCATAATGTTTAGTCATAATATATCTTTTTGAATTTACATTTTAAATCGAAGAGGTCAATAGGGGTATGGTTTTTATAATATTATTTCTAATAAAAATATTCGTTGTTGATTTTCAAATAATATTACATAGCTTGTCAATTAAGTCTTAACCAAGCTAACAATGAAACATCCATGGGGAAATTTCTAATATTACTATTTGCTTGCTTCTGCCAGATTGTAATTCTCATTGGGCAAACTTCCATTACCGATACTTCACGATTTTCAGAGTCATCAATAAATTCCAAATATGATGAACAAAAGAATCGAATAAACAACATCCCGGAACAGTTTATCAATTCTGTTGAAAGGAAAACGATTGATTTGGAAGAAAAAATCAATAGTCAATCTGAAAAATATCTCAAAAGGCTTCTCAAAGAGGAACTTAAACTCAAAAAACTACTTTCTAAAAAAGATTCTGGCGCCAGTCGGGAAATTTTTAATGGAATAGAATCTCAATACACACAATTAGAACAGAAATTACATTCCGGATTAGGTAAGTTGGACAAATTTTCGAACATGTATGATGGTCATCTTGATTCTCTTCAGACTGTATTTAAATATTTTACAAGGAATGACAACATGATTCAATCTCCTGTATTGCAAAAAAAGATTTCAGATGCAATGCAAAAAATGAATAGCTGGCAAGATAAATTAAACAAAACAGAAGAAATAAATAGATTTTTAGAACATCGCAAAAAATATTTACTTGAAAAATTAAATCAATTTGGGCTGATAAAAGGACTAAAGAAGTATCAAAAAGAGATAATTTATTACAAAGCTCAAATTGCGGAATATCGCAATATGTTTGACGACCCATCAAAAATTGAAGGTAAAATATTGACTTTATTAACCGAGTCAAAACACTTTCGGGATTTTTTCCAAAAACATTCTGAATTATCAGGCATTTTTGCTTTGCCAGGTAGCAGTAATTTATCAGCTGAATCAGGCATTCCATCTGGTTTGCAAACCAGGAGTTCTCTCGATCAGAACTTTGAGGCAATTTTGGGTTTACATGGAAACCCGCAGCAATTGCTTCAGCAAAATGTTGATTTCGCAAAAAGTCATATGGATCAGATAAAAGCAAAGCTAAACAATATGGCTAGTGGGGGGAGCGATATTGAAATGCCGGAATTTTCCCCGAATAAGCAACGGTCAAAATCATTTTTTAAACGAATTGAACTTGGTGGAAATTTCCAAACAGTTAGAAGTAATACATTGTACCCTACATCATCAGATATTGCTTTATCAGCCGGCTATAAAATAAATGATAAATCAACTTTCGGTCTTCAAATAAGCCAGCAGATAGGTTGGGGAAAGAATTTTAATAATATTAAAGTAACATTTGAAGGAGTTGGCTTTAGAAGTTTTCTTGATGTAAAGATAAAAGGTTCAATATGGGCTTCGGGGGGAGCAGAAATGATTTATCATTCAAGGTATGAAGATTTCAGAATTTTCAAAAATTACACACCCTGGCAAAAATCCGCTCTATTAGGTTTAAAAAAAACCTACAAGGCAGGGAAAATGAATGGGAATATCTCATTATTATTTGACTTCTTATATAAACAGAATCTCCCAATAAGTCAGCCTCTGCTTTTTAGGGTTGGCTATATTTTCCGCTGAATTAGAAAAACATTGAATGTCTATGTTAAAAAAGTGTTTGATATTTCTTGGTTGTTTAAACTTGTTTTTTGGGACGCGGTCACAATCCTGGTCTGATCAGGATCATGGAGTAAACATTGCAAAAGCAGAATTTAAAGCCAAAAGAGTTATTTCGCCTTCTCCCGAAGCAGCAACTTTAGGTCAATATGGAAATGTACCAGTTAGTTTATTCACAGGCACACCCCAAATTAATATTCCCATCTATGAACTTAAAGGCAATAATATTAGTGTCCCCGTAGGCCTCAGTTATAATGCATCCGGATTTAAGCCAAATGATGTAGCAACCTGGGTAGGGCTTTACTGGAGTTTAAATGCTGGCGGTGTTATAACACGATCGGTAATGGCTAATCCCGACAATGCAACAAATTATTTTAACAGTTCAAATAATTATACAACTCCACCAGTTACGAACGATCTGTTCGAAAATTATGACTATATGTTAGCGATGCATAATGGAACAAATGAAGCGCAACCGGATGAATATTACTATAACTTCGGAAATTTGAGTGGTAAATTTTTTATTAAACAAGATTTATCTGTTGTCACTAAAGAAAAAAATAATTTAAAAATTAGCCATTGTGTCACATGTTCACCCCTAAATGCTTCTTATTTTATTATTACTGATGAACAAGGAATAATGTATGAATTCAGAGATGTAGAAATTTCTACAAGCACAATCGATGATGCAACTACTTCGGGCGGAACACCCATTAGAACTTATGTATTCCCTTCCAGTTGGTATTTATCGAAGATTACTTCACCTGATGGTAATGAACAAATAAATTTCGCTTATTATAGCCCACCCAGCAGTCATTTTTTAAATCGGGAATTCTTACCAAATGGCTCATCAACATATAGCTATAAAGTACCAAATGGTAATGGAATTAGCTCAACAGGAAATACAAGCAGTTTATCACCAATGGTAAGTGTCAGCAGGAAATATTTACAGTCTGTTACTTTGATGAAAAATAATGTCAATGTTGGGTATATAAATTTTGAATCAGGTATAGATCTCAGACAAGATATGAATCATTTGGATTTTCCTGGAGAGCGCTTATTGCAAAGTATAAAAGCATATAGTCGCAACGCTACTGGTGGTCATACATTGGTTAATCAGCATAATTTCAATTATAGCTATTTTACTCATCCTGCAGGATCACAATGGTTTTACAAAAGATTAAAACTGGATAATGTACAGGAAATGCCTGTTGATGGTACCACAGCTACAAAGCCAGCACATGCTTTTGAATATAATAATCCAACGAATGTCCCACCACAATCGGGATCTTCTGTTGATCATTGGGGTTTTCATAATGAGGGATATGGCATTTCCACCCTAGTGCCAAATATCAATGTGGAAGGTTCGATACTGGGAATGGGCGCAGACCGCGTTCCTTTATTCACAGGTTCTTTCACTGGTATACTTACAAAGATAAAATATCCTACTGGTGGGTTTACCAGCTTTGAATATGAATTGCATGATGCTATAGATTTTGAAACAAATAACATTAAATCAGTGGGTGGCCTTAGAGTAAAAAAGATTATTGACAATTCTTTTGATACAAAAGTGGCTAACGTTAAAATCTATCAATATAAACTGGATAACGGTACAAGTTCTGGCCAGGCAAGTTTTCCTAGATATGTGACTTACAGTAGGTACCATTTTTATACTTATATACTTTTGAATCCACCACTGGATTTTTATGATTATGATATGCATTATATCACAATATCAGCAAACTCTGCATTTGGCCTTGGCTCAATCCAGGGAAGCCATATTGGATATAGTCAGGTTACTGAAATGCAAACGGATATTAGTGGCTTATTTCCACTGGGCAAAACTGTTTACAAATACAATATAGAAGGATTTACACCAGATGATGACGATATTGCCAATGGAGATTTAATACAGCAAAGTATTTATGATAATGGTAATAAATTATTATTTGATCAAACCAATAGTTACAGTACAAATAACTTGGAAAGCGTAATTTATTACAAAACAGGATCGTCACTTCTGCAGGATAACAGATCGAAATTATGCATGTATGATGACATTGGAATACATTATTTATGGAAACATGAATCAAGTATGGTAGATCCAATCTGTCTTGCCTCAAGGCTTTATACAACTAAACTCTCTTATACAGGATTTGTAAAAAATATACAAAGTAAAAAGCTAAACCAACAAACTGAGAAGAAATACGATCAGATTACTAATACATACATAACTACAACTAAAAATTTCATTTATGGAAATACAGCCCATTCTCTTCCGACTACTATAGAACAATCAACAACAAATAATGAATGGGTTGTTACTAATAAAAAGTACCCACTCGATTATACAATTCCATCCAGTGGACTTGATGCACCAACGATGGCAATAAAGCTGTTGCAGGATAAGAATATAATTGGAGCCGAAATTGAAAGTGTACAATATCGTCAAAATACAGGTGGGACAAATAAGCGTTATATATCAGGAATGTTCACGATATACAATACTATTTTACCATATCCTAAAGAATTGTATCGATTAGAAACATCAATCCCGTTAACAACATTTATTTTATCATCAACAAATGGTACAATGTCTTATAGCGGCGGATATAAACTGTTGGGTTCATTTAGTTACAATGGTTTGGGGAATTTAATTGAACAAAGGAAAGCCCTGGACTCTCCGAAAGCTTATATCTGGGATTATAATTACCTGATGCCAACAGCAGAAATTAGCAATGCCGAATCCCAATCTGTTGCATATACGAGTTTCGAAACTGAAAATACCGGTAATTGGAATTTTAATGTTATTTCCGGGAATAAAGTTTTAGGTGGAATTACTGGTTTATATGGTTATAATTTAACAACGGGTAATGATATAATCAAAACTGGATTGAAAACATTTAGGCAGTACGTAGTATCTTATTGGACACCTACCTCAACCGGTGCCGTAACTGTCAATACAAATATCGGCAATGCATCTTCAAGCAATGGAATTGTGAGGAATGGTTGGACATACAGGGAACATTTACTACCTGCAAATAGTATTTCAGTGAATATTTCCGCTTCTGGAAAAACGATTGATGAATTAAGGCTTTTTCCAAAAAACGCACAAATGGCCACATATACTTTTAATTTGCATAATGGGGTAATGATTAGTCAATCAAGTGCCGTTAATGTGAACAGTTATTTTGAGTATGACAATTACAATAGGTTAATAAATGTTAAAGATGATGATCGGAATATCGTTAAAAATTTTAAGTATAATTATGGATTAGGAACAGCACTCACCCCTTCTGCACAAACACTTTTCTATAACAGCGAAATAATACAGCCGTATACAAAGAATGATGGCTGCCCAGTTAACGCGGAACCCACAACCATAAATTATGTAGTTCCTTATGGCCGCTATGCTGCTACAACCCAGCCAGCCGCTGATGCTATGGCAGTTGCTGATAAAAATATAAATGGGCAGGCATTTGCTAATTCTAATGGGCAATGTTTATACTGGAATGATGCTCAAAGTCAATTTTTTAGCAAGAATGATTGTCTGCCCGATCAGGGAACTTCTGTTTGCAGCACGTCTGGTCCGGTAACACAGAGATGGAGAATAAACTATACAGTTCCTATACATACATTTTCATCTACTGCAGATAAAATCACAGCTAATAATTTGGCCATGGCGGATATTGCTGCAAAAGGCCAGAATTATGCTAATGCTATGTGTTGGTGTTCATGTGGGGGAGTTGGACAGAAAATGATTGATGGAATCTGTGAAACAGGCATAAGATACAACAGCAGTACTGTGCTCATATCAGGCGGCATGTGGCAATGCACATTTTATTTCTTGTTCAGTGATAATAGTGTAAGTCAGTATTATTACGAAACCAATAGCAGTCCTTGTCCCATTAATTAAATAGTGAATACTTTATTTTATGAAAGTGATTTATATACGGTTTTTATTTTTTCTTTTTCTGCTATCCGGTATTCAAAATATAAATGGACAAAGCACTAATTTATATAGGTTTAAGTTAGCTAAAGTAGATACGGATTCTGTTGACTTTAATCTTTATAGGGGAAAAATAATTCTAATTGTAAATATTGCATCAAAATCTCCCAAATCCATGCAATTGGATGAATTGAATCAATTATCTAAATGGTACAAAGATAGTGGACTCATAATTATCGGAATAGCCAGTAATAGTTTTAATAATGAACCGGGGAGCAATAAAGAAATTGAAAAAATTACAACCACTCAGTATAAAGTCAACTTCCCCATTGTTACAAAATCCGAAATAAGGGGTGCCTTGGCAGTTCCACTTTATCAGTGGCTTACCCGAAAGACGGAAAATGGTGTATTTGATAGTGAAGTAAAAGCTGATTTTCAAAAGTACCTGATCAATACAAAGGGTGAATTGGTTGGCGTTTTTGTTGACAAGATTAATCCGCTTAATGTCATATTATTAAATGCCCTTCGAAATGCAAAATAGTAAAAGACATAACCCTGTGCATAATAGAAACAACCCTACAATGGTAAAACAGGCGGTTAAATTTATTTTGTTGTTTATAGTATTTTTATTAAATATTATAGCTTTACAATCTCAGGTAACTTCAAGCCGTAATTACGTTATTCAAAATCAAATTAAGTTTCCCGGCGTCACTACTCAATCACAGGTTGACGCATTACTTTCAGATAAAAAACAGCAACAGGTAACTTATTTCGATGGGCTAGGCAGGCCACTACAAACAGTTATAGTTGAAGGAAGTAAAGAAGGAACGATTAGAAAGGATATTATTTCACCGGTTGAATATGATATTTATGGAAGAGAGATAAAAAAATTCTTGCCCTATGTTGATATTTCTGCTGCTGGAAATGCAAGTATGCGTACCACAGCTTATGCTGATCAGTCCTGGTATTACAACTCATTAAATACAACAACAACAGGTATTGCAAAGGACCTGTTTCCTTTTGCTCAAACTTTCTATGAATTTTCACCCACTGGCAGAACAAAAGAAGGAGGGGCGGCGGGACAAATTTGGCAGCCAGGAAATAATCATAGTTTAAAACCGATCGAATCTTTAAATAAGGTGCCAGATGATGTAAAAAGATGGACAATAGCCTATACTACTGATGCGGTACCCATTGTTGCAGGTGTGTATAATCCGGAAGACTTGCATAAAATAATTAATTATAACGAGCATGGAAAACAGGTTATTGAATATAAAGACCGAGAGGGGAAGGTATTGTTAAAGAAAGTGCAGCTTTCTGATGCCCCGGGGGCAAGCTATGATGGCTGGTTGTCCACATATTATATTTATGATGATTTTAATAACCTTAGGTATGTTATCCAACCATTAGCAGTTGCAAAAATGTTTTCAAGTTCTTCATGGATCATAACAACGACAATGAAAGCAGAATTATGCTTTCGGTATGAATATGATTCAAGATCCCGGATGATCAGGAAAAAAATACCTGGTGCCGGGGTAATGGAAATGGTGTATGACGGATTAGACCGGCTTGTTTTAACACAAGATGCCAATCTTTTGGCAGTGGGTAAATGGATGGCTACTTTGTATGATGACCAAAGCCGTCCTATCATTACAGGATTATGGACATCAGCGTTAACTGGTGACGTACATAGGAATACTGCTTACCCTGCTGTTGGAAATCCACAGGCTACTTATCCTTTTTTACCGGGCAATATTCCAGGCAGTGGTTTTGAAATACTAAGTCAA
The DNA here is from genome assembly GCA_041752135.1 of Chitinophagaceae bacterium. Taxonomy (GTDB): domain Bacteria; phylum Bacteroidota; class Bacteroidia; order Chitinophagales; family Chitinophagaceae; genus Pollutibacter. The sequence continues at coordinate 39,227 of JBGSHT010000065.1, forward strand.
ACCTATTATGATGGATATTCATCTTTGCCAGCCGCTTTAAATACCTTTGATAATTCCTTAAATGGCAGCTTATTACCAGCGAATAATTCCTCGTTCCCCTATATTCAGGCTTATACAGCAATGCCTGCAATAGCATTAAGGAACGTGATAACAGGGGTAAGAACCAAAATACTCAATTCCCCAACTAATCAGTACCTGAATTCATCTACTTTTTATGATGATAAGGGAAGGGCAGTAGAAGTACTAAATGAAAACATCTCTTCTACGGGAAGTATTGATATAACACGCACGCAATATAGTTATACTGGGCAAGTTTGGCTTGTAGCACAAAAACATCAGAAAGGGGGTACGAACCCTCAAACACATACTACTGTTTCCAAAATGGAATACGATGATGATGGCAGGCTGCTGTTTGTTAAAAAATCAGTTGTCAGTATTATCAACGGTACAACTGTTACAAAAGCAGAACAGAAAATATCCGGCATTGAATATAACCGCTTAAACCAGTTAACAAAAAAGAAGTTAGCACCTGAATATAACACTAACGCTGGCCTTGAGAGCCTTAAACAAGAGTATAATATCCGGGGTTGGCTGACAGGAATTAACCGGGACTATTTAAAAACATCAACAACGCAAACAACTAATTATTTTGGAATGGAATTGGCTTACGATCAAACCAGTTCCATAGAAACATCATCAGCAGCATATGTATCGGCCCAATATAATGGAAATATTGCCGGTACTATGTGGCGTACACAAGGTGATGGTATGCAAAGAAAATATGATTTTAAGTATGATAATGCCAGCAGGATATTATCTGCTGATTTTAAACAAAAAAATAGCACCTGGGACAAAACAGTCCTTGATTTAAGCATGCAGGTAGGTTCTATACTCAATGATCCCATATCTGCCTATGATGCCAATGGCAATATCAAATATATGCAGCACAAAAGCTGGAAGGTAGGTGGAAATTTCGACCTCGATAAAATGACTTACACTTATAAAGAAACAGATGAGTTAAGTAATAAATTACTGGCAGTTACAGAAAATGCTTCAATTGGCACTTCAAATTATAAGCAACAGGATTTCACGGATATTAACCGTACACTGGATGATTATACATATGATGTTAATGGGAATCTTACACAGGATAAAAATAAAAGCATCACATCCATTACATACAATCACTTGAATCTTCCGGTATTGATTACTATTACTGGAAAAGGCACCATCACCTATACGTATGATGCAACAGGTGCGAAATTAAAAAAAGAAACTGTTGATATTAGTGTGACAGGTAAGACTATTACTACCATTACATCTTATATTGGATCAAATGTTTATGAAAGTAAGGCCATTAGCCCGGTGGATCCAAATAATCCAAATTACACGGACAGGTTATTATTTATTGTACATGAAGAAGGCAGGCTCAGGCATCTGCCTGCACCTACGGGAGGGGCCGGTGGTGCTTTAGAATGGGATTATTTTATTAAAGATCATCTAGGCAATACGAGGATGGTATTAACTGAAGAAGCCCGCCCTGATTTATACCCGGCCCTAAGTTACGAGGGGGCTGTAGGTAGCAATGAAATAATACAACAAGATAATAGTTGGGAAAATAAAACAGGTACCAGTATTAATGTCAACAGTGTAAGAATCGCACGCCCTGGTGCATTTGGAACAAGTACAACCAATGGAAGTTATGCCCATCTCATAAGAAAAAGCACAGGATCAATTGGTGCTGCTAAACTTCTTAAAGTCATGAGTGGTGATAAGATCCATACCAGCATTGATTATTATTATACTGCGGCCAATGCAAACAATACAGGAGCCAACGGTATAAATAGCTTAATAGCCAATTTTACAAGTACACTCAATTCAAGTACCAATGTTGCGGGTATCATAAAAGATGGCGCATCTGCAATTACTACAGAGATACAAGCTAACGGCTCGCTGACAAGTCTTTTGAATACACCCAATAATACAAGTGGTACTAACCAGGCTCCTAAAGCGTATCTCAATGTTATTTTCTTTGACGAGCAGTTTAAATATAGTGAGGGATTTGTCTACCCGGTAGCCTATACACCCAATGTCAAAGGCACCATCAGTAAAATGGGAAGTTCATCCATTGGAACAAAAAAGAATGGATACGTATACCTTTATTTTAGTAACGAAACGGAAGAGTTGGTTTATTTTGATAATTTTATGTTGACCCATGAACGGGGAAGAATAATAGAGGAGACACATTACTATCCGTTCGGCCTTACCATGGCGGGAATCAGTTCGAAGGCTGCGGGGAAATCTGAGAACAAATACAAGTTCAACGGCAAGGAACTTAACAACAAAGAGTTCAGTGATGGCACGGGTTTGGACTGGTATGACTATGGCGCTAGGATGTATGATGCGCAGGTAGGAAGGTGGAATGTCGTAGATCCTCTTGCTGACAGTGTGCCAGCGTTTTCTCCTTACACCTATGCATTTAACAATCCAATTTATTTTGTTGATCCAGACGGACAATTCCCTTATACATTCCATGTAAGGGCTTTTGCGCCACCAAATTCATTTGCAGGCACAGGATTTCATGATGATGGTAGGGGATTTTCAACAAGCACAGGAGTAACATCGAGGATACAACAAAGCTATACTGTTGATCCTACAGGGAGAACCTATTCAGGAGGAACGCCTACAAGTCATCCTACTTATTGGAATGGTTTTAATGTTGGAACTGCTACAAACGATGGTGGTATAACTCCTCCTGAGTTTGGAAACAATTCACTTGGTAGTGCTACCGCAACGCTTTCTTCCAATTTCCAAGGATCTAACCCAGCATTTATGGGACTTGCTCCCAATATTGATGTTAGTTCAGTATTGTCAGTAACTGAGAATTTGGAGAAGGGACAAGTAACAATTTCTTTGGATATTTCAAGCAAACAATTCCCCGCAACTGAAGCATTTGTTCAAGATGCTGCGGGAAACAGTGTCTTCTTGGCAGGTGGAGCCGCTTACGGTAGTGCAGGCAATTTGATGAATGCTGACAAAAAACCAATTTCAAAGGTTGATATGGTCATTGGTATTAATGACAAAGGGGTGTTTCAAAATGTAACAATGGGCGGAAAGACTTATTCTCTTGATGAGTTTAATAAACTGAGAACATCTAAACCTGCAGGCCCGTTTCCAAGAGAGGATAAAGACAAATGAACTAATGATGAGTTATATCATATACGGAATTTATAATTTTATTTTTCAAATAGCTGCTATTGGCTTTTTGTTCTATGCTAATACTTACCTGAATGATTTCATTATCCCTAATAGCCTTCGCTGGCAAAATGGTAGACTACGAGAAGATCTAACAGCCTTGGCAGTTGCGCAGGTAGTGGTTTTGATCCTAGAGGCCTTATTGCTAATGCTCCTTTTCTATTTTTTTAACAAGTGGTACTTATCGAATGTAGCCAATGCTCGTAATCCAGAAAAGATTGCTTTTTTGACAGCTACAGTATTTGCAGTAATAACAATAGCAGTAATTATTATCACTACTTATTTAAATTTCCGATAGTTAGCCTTTGATTAATCATTTTTTAGTGTGCGTAAGCCTTCCTTGCCTTTGCGTCGCGGATATAGGTGTCGATGAGGTCAAAGAGTGTTTTCTTTTTATCATCTTCGAGGTGTTCGAGTTCCTGGAAGCGCTTGAGTGTTTTTTTATCAAATCCGTTGAGCATTCCTTCGCCCACGAGATGATCCAGCGACACTTCTAAAGCATCGGCAATTTTTTTTGCTGCATCAATCGATGGCACAGCTTCCCCCCGTTCATATTTACCGATCATGACCCGGGATACCCCACTGTTATCGGCCAGTTCTGCCTGGCTCCAGCCTTTTTTATCCCGCAGGGCGGTAATGGTTTTTCCTGTGTTCATATCTAAAAAGGGGTTTTTGGCTACTATTATTAACGATTATCCCCAAATTTAGACACTATTGGGGATAAAATGAAACATCAGATAGCGGCAGATGATACACGATGGGATATTTTTGTATCCGATAAGCGATATAAACAAAATTTATCCACATGGAGTTATCTGAGATCAAATCCCGGCTGTCCATTTTACAGGTACTGGATCATTACGGCCTTAAACCAGACAGGAACCACCGCCTGTGTTGCCCTTTCCATCCGGACAAAACGCCCAGCCTGCAGATATACCCGGTGACGAACACGTACTGTTGTTTTAGCAGCAACTGCCAGGCCGGTACGGGTGATGTGGTGCAGTTCATCCAGTTAAAGGAAAACTGCAGTAAACACGAGGCGCTGGTAAAGGCGGCGGCAATGGCTGGTGGCAATGATTTTATACCAACACCGCAAACAGCGCCACATCACCTGGCAGAACTCCTGGCCCGGGAAGCGGTGCTTACTAAAGTTTTTACCTATTACCGCATGGGGCTGGCCCGCTCCCAAAAAGCCGTGGACTATTTGCAGGGCCGGTGCCTGGAATATGGTAAACTGGACATAGCGTTTAACTCGGGCGGCCTGCACGTGGAAAGTAAACACCATCACCTGGTGGAAAGCATGGTGCAGTTCGGCCTGCTCAAACCTCGCCCCAAAGCGGGTTACAGCACGTGGGCCAAGGACTGTATCCTGTTTCCTTTAAAAAATGCAGACAACAAAATCACGAGCCTATATGGCAGAAGCATAACCAACGATAAAGACAGTCGCCACTTTTATTTACCGGGCAGAACCGGGCTGTATCCTGGTTATCCAAAATCATCTACCCAAAAACTGATCCTGACGGAAAGCATTATTGATGCAGCGAGTTTGTTACAACAGTCATCCATAACCGAAGTGTACGCTGTGCTGGCTTTATATGGCACCAATGGACTGACGGAAGAACATCTACAAGCAATACTAAATGTAAAAGACCTGCAGGAGATCATCCTGATGTTAAACGCCGATGATGCCGGAAGAGCTGCTACGGGTAATCATTACCGGACACTGAAACAACTGCTCCCCGAAATTACCATCACCCAGACAGTGCTACCCGATGGCGAAGACGTGAACAGTGTGTTACAGGCGCATGATGATCCCAAAATCTTATCCGATCTGATCGAAGCAAGAACCTCCGCCTTCGCTGAAGCTTCGGCGGACAGGGATTTTTTATTTTCAATTGAAAGTAAAAAATCATTGATTGAGATAAATGACCAACCTTCTCAAACCTTCCCCACAGCTACATTACAGCCCAACAGTAAGTTAAACACCAACAACCCGGAACTACTCATCTACGACAACTGCGAGCTTTATTTTGAGATCCTCGGCGGCATCAAGATCACGGGCTTGGACAGGATGAAAGTCACCTTAAAAGTTCAGCACAAAGAAAAGGTGAATCACCCGCAGTGGTACAGTATTGATTTATATAACCAGGGACAAAGAGAGCAAACGATAAACAATGTGGCAGAGACTTTAGAACTCAGTACACAAGCCACGACGACTACTTTTATCAACCTGATTACGGAGTTGGAACACCACCGCATAAAAAGAATCGAGGCCCTGCAACCCAAGGAAAAGCCGGTGCATGAACTGAGTGCCATACAAAGACAATCAGCCATCAATGAGCTTAAAAAGCCAAAACTGTTACATCGTACCGGTCAGTTGTTGCGGGAATGCGGCATCGTGGGCGAAGAAAACAATAGTCTTATTGCTTACCTAATTTACACGGTTAGAAAGCAGCCCGTTCCATTACACGTGATGTTCCTCGGAAGTAGCGGCAGCGGCAAGACTTACCTGCAGGAAAGGATCTCGGAACTGATCCCGGAGGAAGATAAGATCGAGATCACGCAGATCACCGATAACGCTTTGTATTATTTTAAGCAGCATGAGCTGCAACATAAGCTGATTTTGATTGAAGACCTGGACGGGGCGATGACGGTGTTTTATCCTTTGAGGGAACTGCAGACCAAACGGCGGATAAGCAAGACCGTTACCCTCAAAGACAGCAAGGGAAACCTCAAAACGATTACGCTGACCGTAGAAGGCCCGGTATGTGTGAGTGGGTGTACGACCAAGGAAAAGATCTATGAGGACAACGCCAACCGGTGCATATTACTCTACACTGATCAGAGCCGTGACCAGGACAAACGGATCAACGAATACCAGACAAAACTCTGCGGAGGTGAGATCAATAAAGAAAGGGAAAGTCAGTACCGGGAGCTGTTTAAAAACATACAAAGAGTTTTAAGGCCTGTGAACATCATCAACCCTTATGCAAAATATATTGCACTACCGGAACAGGTGTTTAAGCCCAGGAGAACCATGACGCTGCTGCTGGGCTTTATTGAAGCGGTAACGTTTTATCACCAGTACCAAAGAGAGGTGAAAAAGGATACCCATGGCCAGCTCTATATTGAAACCACCATTGATGATATCCAGTCTGCCTTCAATCTACTCAAAGATGTGTTGTTCGCTAAGAGCGATGAACTGAGTAAAGCGACCAGAGATTTTTTAGAACTCCTCAAACAATTATCCAGGGTATCGGGCAGTGACAGCTTCCATGCCAAATCCATCCGGGAGCAGCTCAGGATTAACCCGGGCAATATGAAACGATACCTCTCGGAACTGGTGCGCTATGGCTATATAAAGGCCAATGGCAACCGTTAC
>JBGSHT010000066.1:0-45699 GCA_041752135.1 Chitinophagaceae bacterium
GCATTAATATTGTATCAGAGCCCCAGCGGGGCTACATTCTTGTAGACAGCATTAATTTTGTATTAGAGCCCCTGCGGGGCGACATTCTTGTAGATAGCATTAATTTTGTATCAGAGCCCCAGCGGGGCGACATTCTTGTAGTACATTTCAATCAATTTTATTTATTCAGTATTCAATTAGATATACGGTGTAACATTGGCAACACTCATCCAAAAAACTGTTTTCCGATTTGTGAATACATGAACCGGGGCATCCAAAGATTCAATTACTTAACCTCGAATCTTTGAGATAAAATGTATTGGCTGTTAATTATAAAAATCCACTATTCATATTGGCATTGTTAAAACCACAATAAATCGCAAAAATTACTTTCTAGTTATAAAGCAGCATTTCTCGAGAGTAATTTACTTCCAATCTCGCAGTCCAGGCATCTCTTCTGATCACAGTAGCGGCTTTTCAATTCCAGCAAAGCTTGTGTATCCCTTGCGTTTTCTGTAAGTATCCCCTGTTGTTGAAATATTCTTGTAGTACTGTTCTCTTCCTTTTCCGTTTCCCTCAGCCATCGAAGAGATTTTTCCACGTACCGGTTATCCTGCACATACAAACCATAAGCAAAAAGTGTAGGCACAACCGTATTGATCAGCAGGTTCCTGATCATTGAATCTCCCAGTGTTTTTTTACAGAACGCAGCTTCCTGTTCAAGCCTGTAATGATAATGCCAGAAATCATTTGCGGTTACCCGAAACAGTTGTTCCACCTGTCCGGCAACCTCCATTTCCTTGATCCTGGAAAAAAGATGAACCGATTCGTGTATCAGCATGGCCAGTTGCGCCAACCGGACGGTGGGAAAATTTCCGGGCCGCATTCGCAGGAACTGCACCGGTGTCCTGATCGGTCTAAGCTTGTATTTATCACGCAGGAAACGATATTCTTTTTGAAGTAACCGCACATACGGATCGGTAAATTTATCGTTCAGTAAACCGCATTGTCCGAGTAAAAAAGCTTCCAGTTGCTGTATCTGTTGTTTATGCCTTGTTAACATGGCCAGTGGCAGGGAGCGGGCCATTTCTGTAAATGCATCTGCATTGACACTCACACCAAAATTTCCCGCTACCTGCCACCAGAAAACCTCTTCCCAGTGTCCATTTAAATGTTCCAGGTTCTCCCTGATCAAAGCCACTTTACGCTGGAGCCTTTCCCGAACCAGTTTTTCTTTCCATGCAGTTGAGGGCTGTATGCCAGACTGGCCAAGTTCCTGGATACAGGGTATGAGCAACCGGTTATTCATCCATTGTAAAAACTGCTCCTTCAACACAACAGGGACCCGACCCTGCAATTCCAGCACAGGTACGCCTGGACAACTAAGCTCGGTATGCTCCCAGACTACATGAAGGATAACATTATTATACTGCTTATCAAATTGATGGCCATGTTTCAGCCAGTCGCCGGTCTGGACATGCAGCTCCACATTTCCCGCCCATTCTGTATTTCCCAGCCTGATCCTGGCACCGGAGAAATCAGGCCCCTGGTTTGTATTCAATATCCCGGGATGTAGTATTTGAACGGGTTCATTATTTGTTGTGGACAGATCCGACTGATCGAAATATCGTTGCTGCCAGACAAACTGTAAAAGTTGTTCATTCATGTTTCGCATGCATGAAATTACTTTTGAGCGAGGCAGGAAAAAAGGAGAAATCAACAGATCCGGGAGAGAATAAAACGACTGAATCTCAGAAATTATCCACAAGCGCGTTGACCACCCTGCTTACCGGCAGGCCCATCACATTGTAGAAGTCGCCGTTAATTGATTTGATACCAACCACCCCTATCCATTCCTGGATGGCATAAGCGCCGGCTTTATCAAAAGGCCTGTATTTATCTACGTAGTAACAGATATCATTAACCGAAATAGGATGAAAGACAACCTCGGTGGTATCTGAAAATGAAATTTCTTTTTCATCCAGCAGTATTACCACACCGGTTATCACCAGGTGTTTTTTTCCGGAGAGTTTTGACAGAATGCTAATGGCCTCTTCCCTGTTGGCAGGCTTACCGATTATCTCTCCATCCAGCACTACGATGGTGTCTGCTGCCAGCACCGGTATTTGCTGTTCATATCGTTTATACAGATCCATTTCCCGTGTGGCATGTGCTTTTCCTCTCGCTATATATATTGCTGCATTTGCCGGGTCCATTCCCGGAGGAAATGATTCATCTGTTTCCCTGGAAAGGATATCAAAATCTAATTCAGCCCATTCCAGTAATAATTTTCTGCGGGGAGATGCAGAGGCCAGGACAATTTTTGTCATCCGATATAGAATTTAAAAAATATCATGGATAAAATGCCCGTAAGCATCACCAGTTTTACGAGGCTGCTGATGGCGCCAAATTCTGATGATTGCTTTGCTGGTGCCAGTTTCCGGAATACGAAATACAGGGGAGATAAAACAAAAACCAAAAGATACCCTGCCAGCCACCACCACTGTACCTGTATCGCATAAATAGACAGTATCAGCAGAGCAGCGCCCAGCACAATTACCCAAACAGCAGTGTACACTTTGCTTGCATGGATTCCCCAGGCGATAGGCATTGTATGACAATTATACCGGGCATCGCCTTCCATATCTTCAAGGTCTTTGACCACTTCGCGAATCACGGAAAGTATAAAAGCAAAACCGCCATATAAAACTGCCGATTTAAAAATGCCGGCAAGATATGAACGCTGTGCAGGTTCGAGGCTGATTATATTCATCTTTGTTTCGCACACATACATAACCAGTATCACCCAGGCCGTCAGCAGTGAAATGATGATATTTCCTATTAATAATTGCTTTTTAAATGTTGTTGAATAAAACCAAAGCAGGACAACAGCCACCGTGTTAAAGATGCCAGGAAATGGATTGGAAATTCTCCAGCCAAGATAAAAACTTAGCACAAGACCAGACAGGGATAAAACTATATGCCAGAAAATGGCCCATCTTCTTTTAATCACCTTTTCGATCACTAACCTGTCTGGCCGGTTTATTTTATCTATGTTCAGGTCAAAGTAATCATTGATGATGTATCCCGCAGCGGCAATAAATAAGGAGGCCAGCACCAGCAGCATTAACTCAGTTTGTCCGAGTGACATTACTGCCCCGGTATTTTTTTGTTGGGTGGGCAGCATGATGCAATAGTAGAAAAGAACCTGGGTAAGTGCGATAAACACCAAGTTCGGGTAGCGGATCAACTTTAAAAAAGCACCCAGCAATTTCATAATGTTGAAGATAGCCAAGAATTCAGAGACTGCGGGTACCCTCTGTACTATTCCAATGATTATTTAATCGTAAAACTTTTTCTATGACATCCCTGACGCAGCCATAGCCCCCATTTTCCGGGGAAATATAGTCTGCAATTTCCCTGATATCAAGCATGGCATCAGCCGGGCAGGTACCTAAACCGGCAGTTTTAATTACCCCGATATCCGGCATATCATCGCCCATGTATAAAACCTCTTCGCGCTTCAACCCCTTTTCCTTCATAAAATTTTCAAGGCAGGATACTTTGTCGGCTACCCGCTGAAAGATGTCCGTGATGCCCAGTTTAATAAGCCTTTCTTTCACCGGCTCCGACCATGATCCGGTAATGATACAAACAGTATATCCTTTTTTTACCGCCAGCTGAAGCGCGTAGCCGTCCCTGATATGCATCTGACGGATCCATTCACCATCAGGCATGATCAGCAGTGTGCCATCGGTGAGCACGCCGTCCATATCAAATACGAAAGTGGTGATGGGTTTGAATTTTTCGAGGAGGTTCATATTTCAAAGTTAAATACTTAACCGCAAAGCAGGAAGAAGACTAAGAATTAACGTGTTGTGCTATTAGATGAATCAGTAAAAAACGTTTTGCAGTTTACGAAAATAGATCCTTCACCCTTTCATCCTAAGTGAATGAAATTCGCTTGCCACCCGGGTTCAGGATGACAAATATCTACCTGTCATGCCGAGGAACGAGGCATCTTATTGTGATACCTTAAGATCCCTCCTTCGTCGGGATGACAAACAAACATAGGATGACAAATCTTTTTTGTCATGCCAACAATACCACCTGTCATGCCGAGGAACGAGGCATCTTCTTGTCATACCTGAAGATCCCTCCTTCGTCGGGATGACAACCTGTGGTAGTTAACCTCATTCGGGAAAGCTACTATTTGCCTGTCTTTTTGTCTCGTCATCCTATGTTTGTAATAAGTTAGAAAATAGGAAGAATAAAGACATTCGGGAAAGTTCCATTTCGTCTTACTTTTTGCTTTGTCATCCCGACGAAGGAGGGATCTTAATGAGTAAAAAAAGACCATAAAAATTGCTAATTTAATTGCACAGCACGTTATTAATTATGGTAATACGCCCGAATACTCTTAGACATTACCAGGTAAATTTTTTGCAACTCCGGATTTTCAGACAACATGACCAGGTGTTTCTTAATGGTTTCCTGGTCGTTTCTGATGGCCGGCCCGGTCTGTACCTCCGACGGGGAAAGCTCCTGAATTCGGTTAACCGTTTCTGATAGTAAAGGGAACAGCAGTTTGAAGTCAACCCCTTCTTTTTCACAGTACGCTTCTGTCAGCGTTAAGAGATGGTTGATGAAATTGGAACTGGCAACGGCAGCCAGGTGCAGTTTAAGCCTTTGTTCATCCGTTGCCATGGAAACTTTATCAGACAGGCTGGCAGCAAAAGAATAGATATCCCTGGATGTCTCATCATCATTACCATCTACCAAAAAGGGGATTTCCGGAATATGAACGGTTCCTGCCCGCAGGCTTTGTAATGGATACAGAACACCGTACCGTGTGCTTGTTTTTTGCAGCACTTCCCTGGATACGGAACCAGCCGTATGCACTATCAGCAGACCATTTAAATCCATTGTTTTATCAATCGTATAAAGGGCATCATCTGCAATGGCAACCACACAGATATCTGCTTTTGGATTTACTTTTTGGAACTCTGTATCCGCCTTTGCGCCCAGTTCTTTGGCCAGTAAAGCCGCATGCGTTTCATTGCGGCTGATCACCTGCAGGATCTCATGGCCCTTGGCCAGCATCAATTTCCCCAAAACCGAGGAAACATTGCCCGAACCTATCAGTACTACTTTCATATGCATTGATGTGACTGGAGTATCTTTGTACCGGGTAAAGAAAAGGAATTTTCAACAAAAGAAGGATTTTATGCACCTGGCGCAAAAACTGGCTGTGGGATACATCAGAGCGAAACTGAACCTGATCGGAGTAGTGTCAAAGAAGCGGGCAGCCAGTGAAGCCATGATCATTTTTTCGACTCCCTTCCGTAAAGTCAAAAAAGCCCCACCACCCATTTTTGAAAAAAGTGAACTGATCGAATTCCGGCTGCATGGCAAAAAAGTTACCGGTTACCGCTGGAACCACCCCGCCCCTAAAAAATTCCTGATCCTTCATGGCTTTGAGTCCTCCGCCTATAATTTCGATCGATATATCAAACCCATGATAAGGTTGGGATATGAGGTGGTTGCCATGGATGCACCAGCCCATGGGAAAAGTGAAGGGAAAACCATCAACCTGATTGAGTACATTGAAACGATCGCAGAAACGGAAAAACGTTATGGCCCCTTTGATGCAGCTTTGGGCCATTCTTTTGGGGGACTTGCCATTAGCATATACCTCGAAAAAAGCAAAAGAAAAGAGCCAATGAAACTGGTTTTGATCGCTCCAGCTACTGAAACCGTTACCGCCATAGATACCTTTTTCAGGTTCCTGCAACTCAATGATGAGGTAAGGACCGAATTCAATAAACTCATCCACCACAAAACAGGTTTCTGGCCCTCCCATTTTTCCATAAAAAGGGTGGTGCCGAACCTGCCGGCAGATATATTATGGATACACGACGAAGAAGACGACATGACGCCGATTTCTGATACGGTGCCTATTCAAAAAGCCAATTACCCGCATATTCGGTTTATGATTACAAAGGGACTGGGGCATCGGAGGATATACCGGGATAATCAAGTGAGCAGGATTATTATAAACTTTTTTAGTGGGGATAGTGTAAAAGGGGATTAAATGGATTGTGAGGATGAATTTTGAAGGATTGGGAGGATGGAATGAAAAATAACAAAAAGTAAGGCGTTGCAGGCAGTATGAGGAAAAAACGGTTATCAGATCGTTTTAAAACATCCTTAATTCATTGATTTTCATTTAGTTTTAAAGTACTTTACAGTCTATTTAACAGCCCCCCTGCAGTTGAATGTTTTTAGATTTATGCACATTAGCTTATTATTGCACCGGTAAAGGTTGCCTGCGGACATAGAAATGTGGCGGAAAAGTGCGTATGAAGCAGGCCATCAATTTTTTGAAAAACACCAACTAAAACCTTTGGAATCAAGCATATGGCTAAGAATTTACTGATTGTTGAGTCTCCGGCGAAAGCCAAAACCATTGAAAAGATCCTCGGATCGGATTTCGAGGTGAAGAGTTGTTTTGGGCATATCCGTGACCTGGAGAAGGATGCAATGGGAATTGATGTCAATAAAGGATACCTGCCCCGCTATAAGGTACCGGAGGATAAGGAAAAAGTGGTCAAAGAACTGAAGCAAAGCGCCAAGAAATCTGAAGAAGTATGGCTGGCAACGGATGAGGACCGTGAAGGTGAGGCCATCAGCTGGCATTTGTGTGAAGTTTTGGGCCTGGATCCGTCAACAACCAAGCGTATCGTTTTCCATGAGATCACCAAACCTGCGATAGAGTCGGCCGTAAAGAAACCGCGGACCGTGAATATGGACCTGGTGAATGCCCAGCAGGCACGTCGTATCCTGGACCGGATCGTGGGTTTTGAGCTGTCGCCTGTTTTGTGGCGAAAGATGAGCATGCGGAACAACCTCAGCGCCGGACGGGTACAAAGTGTGGCCGTAAGACTGATCGCTGAAAGGGAAAGGGCCATCAATGCTTTCTCTTCCGTAAGCACATTCAAACTGGATGCCTTTTTTGCGGCTCCGGATATCAATAAAAAACTGGTCACCTTTAAAGCAGAGGGTAATAAATATAATACACTCAACGATGCCTCCGCATTCCTGAACAGTTGTATCGGCGCAAAATATACGGTTAAGGATATCCAGGTGAAACCCGCCAAAAAATCACCCGCGGCACCATTTACCACCTCCACCCTGCAGCAGGAAGCCAGCCGGAAACTCGGTTATGGGGTGAGCAGGACGATGATACTGGCCCAGAAACTCTATGAGGCCGGTTATATCTCCTACATGCGTACCGACAGTGTGAGCCTCAGTGATACGGCCATGGATGGCATCAAGGACCAGATCAACAAAAGCTACGGCAAACAATACATCCAGGTAAGGAAATTCAAGAATAAGAATGAGTCTGCACAGGAGGCACACGAAGCCATACGTCCAACCTATATGGACAGGCTGCAGGTAGACATTGCCGACGGACAAAAATTATACGAACTGATCTGGAAAAGGACCATGGCCTCACAGATGGCCGACGCCGAACTGGAAAAGACCACCGCTAAAATTGATATCTCCACGAATGGCGAACAATTGTCGGCACAAGGTGAGGTAATGAAATTCGACGGGTTCCTGAAAGTATATATGGAAAGCAAGGATGATGACGACATCAGTGATGAAGATGAAGAAGAAGGCATGCTTCCTCCATTGCAGCCGGGACAGGTACTAGACCTCCGGGAGATGAAAGCAACGGAAAGGTTCAGTCGCCCTGCACCCAGATATACGGAAGCATCACTCGTAAAGAAACTCGAAGAGCTTGGCATCGGCCGTCCTTCAACCTACGCACCAACCATTTCTACGATCTTGAAAAGAGGTTATGTTGAAAAGCGCGATAAAGAAGGCGTAAAAAGAGATTACCGCGTATTGAGGCTATCGAATGATAAAATTGCCACTGTTACCGAACAGGAAAATACCGGGGCCGAAAAATCAAAATTATTCCCTACTGATCTTGGCCTGGTGGTAACCGATTTCCTGGTGCAGAATTTTGATGATGTCATGGACTATGGCTTTACGGCCCGTATTGAAAATGAGTTTGATGAGATAGCGCTCGGTAAAGTGAAATGGAACACCATGATCGATGATTTCTACCTCCCTTTCAAAAAGGACGTGGATAATACGATGGAAACAGCAGAGCGGATCAGGGGTGAAAAAGAACTGGGAATTGATCCCGTGAGTGGCAAGAAAGTGATCGCCCGCATGGGACGTTACGGCCCGATGGTACAGATAGGTGATGTGAACGATGAAGAAAAACCACGATTTGCAAAACTCAAGAATACGCAAAGCATTGAAACCATCAGCTACGATGAAGCGATGGAGCTTTTCAAACTGCCACGCACACTCGGAGAATTTGAAGGCAGCCCGGTGCAGGTAAACATTGGACGTTTTGGTCCATACATTGCCCATGATAAAAAGTTTTATTCACTGGGAAAAGAATATGATCCATACGAAGTTTCCTTGGAAGTTGCCATGCCGATGATCGTGGAGAAACGTAAGGCAAAAGACGAGCGCACTGTGAAAGTTTTTGAAAAAGAAAAGATCCAGCTCTTAAAAGGCCCATACGGTATCTACATCAAAAAGGGGCTCCGCAATTTCCCGATCCCAAAGGAAAAGCAGGAAGCCGCTGTTGATCTCACCATTGAAGAGGTACAGAAGATGATCGAAGATGCTATTGCCAATCCACCGAAGAAGCGGGCGCCGAAGAGGAAAAAAGCGTGAGATAGAGGGCAGAGGGCAGAGGATAGAGGATAGAGGATAGAGGATAGAGAGTAGTAACAGCAGCTGAGGTAAGTTTTTAATTAAATAACAGAAAGTAAAATATCAGCAAATACATGGGAGTGCTTATTTATAAAAATGTATTTAAATCAATAAAATTAGTGGTCCATTAAAATCATTTATACATTGCCAGCTTGATTTTTAATATTAAAGATTGAATTGTATACCAATTCAATTTTGCTTTTAGTTTATAATTTCATTTCTGAATTTAAAAATGCCCAGCTATTTATTCCATGCTACCATTAAGGGCAGTTGACAGGCGAATATTTACTACAGGCATACATTTATCGGCTGTTGACTACCCACTACCCTCTGTCCACTACCCTCTGTTATCAAGGTCGTGTGGATAATAAAAAGATTTCCCATAACGTCTTTCCCCCGATATTTATTTTCAGAAAGCCCTAACAATAAATCAGTTGTTGCGTGCGTATTAGAAGAAAGACCATTTAAAATATGGAACCAAACAGGGAAATCTCTGCCTTATTACACCTTATTGATGATCCGGATACCGAAGTTTTCACTACCGTCAGTGAGCGGATAATCAGTTTAGGTAAGGATATCATACCCAACCTTGAGCATCTTTGGGAGATCACCCCCCAGGAAGATGTACAGGAAAGGATCGAAATGCTTATCCACCGCCTTCATTTCCAGGACCTTCAGCTGGAATTCACCCAGTGGGCCAAAAAGGATTTTCCGGACCTGATGGATGGAGCCTACCTGGTATCAAAATATAAATTCACCGATCTTCACCTATCCCATTCCAACCAGGAACTGGAGAAACTGCGTAAAAATATCTGGCTGGAACTTAACAGTTACCTTACGCCATTGGAACAGATCAATGTGGTCAATAAGATATTTTACTCCTTTCATAAATTCAAGGGTGTGGAGATATCGTACCAGAACCAGGAAGATTTCCTGGTGAATAAGGTTCTTGAAACAAAGCGTGGAAATTCAATTGCCAATGGTATTTTGTACCAGGCGGTTTGCCAGATGCTGGACATTCCGGTAAGGGCGATCAATATCCCGCGTCAGTTTATCCTGGCTTATTTTGATACATCTTCGGATTATTTCAATCCCAATCCGGCACCTAATAAGATCCTTTTTTATATCGACCCTGTTTCCGGACAGGTATATACCCAAAAAGATGTGGAGCATTATTTCAACAGGATCTCTGTAACAGCATCACCTTCTTATTTCAAGCCCATGAGCAACCAGCGGATCATAAGATTCCTGCTTGAAGAATATGCCAAGTGCTTTGATGATGAGAAGAACAGGTATAAGCTGGAGGAACTATTGGGGTTGGGGGATATATTGAAAGATAGAGGGCAGAGGACAGAGGGGAGTTGATAGTTGGATAATAGATAGTAAGATCATAAGATAAAAGGCAGTCATAAAAGGTAAGAGCCATCCTCACAGATGGCTCTTACTTTTTATGAATAATGCTTTGCAGGCTTTGCGGATAAATAATTCTTATCTCAGCTTAACCAGTTGAATCGTTTTTCTTTGATCACCCTGAATTACTTCAAGGATATAGGTTCCATACCGCCAGTTATCGCCCATTTTGATTTGCTGGGCGGATCCTTCGAGCTTCCTTGCCTCGACCAGCCTGCCCTGTAAATCGGTTACCCGTAACTGTATGGCCTCCCTGCCATTGCTTGTTATGTTTAACCGGAAGTTTACCTGGCTTGGGTTAGGAAGGGCTTTTACCTGCAGGATCAAAGGTTGCTCGATCATTTCAGCAAAATTACCCTCGATACCATAGCATTCATATCCCGAAGGCTGGCTGTTAAGAATTTTTACTTCGGCCACTCGTTTGTTATCATTTCCGTAATCAAGGTTTGCGTTTAAGGCATCTTTCAATACTACTTCAAATTCTTCCGTCTTTTCGTTTATGTTATCTTTCTTAATGACCACCTGGATATATTTTTCTGTTTCACCTGGCAGGAATACCAGTTTCCCATTACTTATTCCGGTATAATCTGCTGGTGACCTGGCTGATTTATCGCGGGTATCATATAACACTTTTACCACCAGAGGGCTTTCCTGGTTAAGGCTCACTTTAATTTTTACCAACTGGTTGTTTTCTTCGGCCTTTGCATCATGAATCTTTATGTGGGGATCCTTATCATCATCAAGAATAGTACAAGTGGCGGAATTATTCCGGATAATGGCATTCACCGGATCGGAAAGCAACAACCTGAATTTTTCCGTTTGCTCTTTTACCTTGTCGCCCCTAACCTTTACCGTTATGGTTTGTACAAGACAGTTAGGAGCGAATGTGATAGTTCCGGATTTTGACATATAATCTTCAGGTGCGGTTGCGCTGCCTTCGACTGTTTTGTAATGGAGGCTGACCGTGTTGGCTGATTTACCCTTAAGCCATACCGTGAAAACGGCATTTTTAAAACCGTTGTCACCTTCACGCACTATGATATCGTTGACAAAAGCTATAGGAAGACATACTTCATCGATCACGCCGTCACAATTATTATCCACACCATCACAAATTTCAGTGGCACCAGGATTAATAGCACTGTTGTTGTCATTACAATCGCCGGACTTTAATACGTATCCTTCAGGAATGTAATTGACCTGTTTGAAAATAGCGGGGTTGCCGTAGCCGTCACCGTCTGCATCCCGGAAATATTTGTTATTGGTAGGAGTCAATGACCAAAGATCATTAAGCCGTGCATTTACACCTGGTGAATTGGATGCGTTTCCGCCAAATAACCAAAACCGGCCATCCTGGGTTGACCAACCCATTGCCTGTTCCCTGCCGCCGGGCTTATTATCTAATGAAGCAATTCCAATTGTTCCATATACTCCCAACTGATTATTAATTTTATCTCCCTTCATCCAGGTCCATTCATTTGTCAGCGGATCGTATTTCCAAAGGTCATTCAAGGAACCATTTCCACTGACGGAATATCCATTTCCTCCAAACAACCAAAACTTATCATCAGCATCATTCCAGCTGACCGCACCGGTTCTTCCGCCAGGTTTATTATCCGATGCGGGTATTCCCTGGCTGCCATAAATTCCCTGTACGTTAGCTGTGAAGTCGCCTTTCTGCCAGGTCCATTGATTGGTAACCGGATTATATTTCCACAAGTCATTTAAATAACCGAAACCCGTTGCACCATATCCTTGTCCACCGATTAACCAAAATTGTCCCTCATTATCCAGCCACCCTATAGCGCCCCATCGTCCACCCGGTTTATTATCCGGTGAGGCTATTCCCATGGTGCCATAGATTCCAGGATTGTTGGCCGTATTATCTCCGTTTATCCATGTCCATTCATTGGTAACAGGATTATAATTCCATACATCACTATAATGGCTGGTAGAAAAACCATAACCTCCAATCATCCATAATCTACCATCAGTGCCGGTCCAGCAAACAAAATGTTCCCTTCCGCCGGGTTTGTTATCAACAGAGGAGATGCCCTTTGTTCCATAAACACCCGATTGATTAACAGACATATCCCCTTTCATCCAGGTCCATTGATTCGTTTGAGGATCGTATCGCCATAGATCATTAAAGTAGCCAAATCCACTACCATATCCACCAAACAACCAGAGTTTACCATCAGCACCCAGCCAACCACCCGCAAAATGCCTTCCGCCGGGATTATTTTCGTCAGCTGGTACACCCTGAGTTCCATATCTGCCAGATTCGTAAACAGTATTGTCGCCTTTTACCCAGGTCCATTCATTGGTTGCGGGATTGTAGTTCCACAAGTCATTTAGCCAACCGAAACCGTTTGGAGTAAACCCTTCACCACCAAAAAGCCATAATGTATTTTGGTTGTCTGTCCAATTTACTGAACCCCATCTGGAGCCGGGTTTGTTTCCGGATGATTCCATCCCCTGAGTTCCATATAATCCTGGTTGATTAGGTATGTTATCTCCTTTCATCCAGGTCCATGTATTTGAATTCAAATCGTATATCCATAGATCGTTTGAATTGAAACTCGCATCAATGGTTGAAAAAGACCCACCCATTAATATTAAATTACCAGTATTATTAGCAGCACCTACAGCCCCTTGCCTGCTACCTGGTTTATTATCCACGGCCCCAATACCCCTGACGCCATATATTCCCGATTGATTAGCAATACTATCACCGTTTACCCATGTCCACAGGTTGATTTTAGGATCGTATTTCCATAAGTCATTTAATAAGACCTCCCCATAATCTGAAATACCCTCACCTCCTAATAACCAAAAATTTCCTTCAGTATCTATCCAGCTAATGCCCCCTTTTCGTGCACTTGGTTTATTTTCGGGTGATGGGATACCTTTTGTTCCATAAACACCTGGTTGGTTAGATGTTTTATCACCATTAACCCATGTCCATTCATTTGTTAGAGGATCATATTTCCAGAGATCATTTAAATAGCCGTCAAGATCATATTCAGAATAACCTATTCCACCCAACAACCAAAGTTTGCCATCATTGTTAGTCCAACTAATAGAACTATGCCTGCCACCAGGCATATTGTTTTGATCAGGTATACCTTTTGTTCCGTATATTCCCTGGGAATTAGGAGAATCATCTCCATTTACCCATGTCCATTGATTAGTTAACGGATCATATTTCCATAGATCATTTTTATAATCTCCAGAGATAATGGGTTCATATCCATATCCACCCATCATCCACAACATACCATCCGGACTTGTCCAACTGACTGCCCCCCAGCGGCCCCCTGGTTTATTTTTTTGATCGGGAATGCCTTTAATACCATAAAATGCAGGCTGGTTGAATAAATTATCACCTTTCTTCCAGGTCCATTCATTTGTTTTAGCATCGAATTTCCAAAGATCATTTAATGTACCAAATCCGTTTAAAGCGTAACCACGGCCACCCATTAACCAAAAATTGCCATTAAAATCTTTCCAGGAAACGGCTCTATCTCTTCCTCCTGGTTTATTTCCACTGGCCGGCATACCTTCAATTCCATATACACCTGGTTGATTGGTTATATTATCCCCTTTCTTCCAGGTCCATGCATTTGTAGAAGGATTGTATTTCCATAAGTCATTTAACCAGCCCTGACTTCCACCAGTAGCCAATCCGAGTCCACCAATGATCCACAGGTTATTTTCAGAGTCTATCCAACTGCTTGCATTTTCTCTGGAGCCGGGTTTATTACCCTGCGAGGTGATGCCTTGTGTACCATAAACTCCCGGTTGGTTAAATGTACTATCTCCACTCATCCAGGTCCATTGGGAATTCGTATCCACCTGCGCGATGGAATAAAAGCCCATTAAGAGCAAAACGAAAATGGAATACAGAAATTTTTTAATTCGGAGTTGAGATGAAGGCCTGGTTGTAATTACTGAGAAGTAATCAGAGAATTGTGGCGGTGGTGTAAATATCTTTTTCATAAGCGCTTATTTTCAAACACTGAGAGAAATTCTATTTTGATCATTTGCTGATGAAAAACCATTAAATCTGATCCACAATGGTTTTAAAACATGCAGCAAATCATCAAACAGTGTTTGAGTAAAACGCAGTTCAACTTTACAAGGAAAGGAGAAGTTATGTATTTATTTATGTTTTCTTTTATTGATGTTCTGGTTTAGGAAAGATTGTTTACGAAATGATAGTTTTTGAATTAAATTTTACCGCAAAGAAACAATGAAAACGAAGACTTTTTCTTAGCGTCCCTTGTTTCTTTGCGGAAATTTAAGGTTTATCTCAGCTTAACCAGTTGAATTATTTTCCGTTCTTCACCCTGAATGACTTCAAGGATATATGTACCGTTAAACCAGTTATCACCCAGTTTGATTTGTTGAACTTTTCCTTCCAGTTTCCTGGATTCCATCAGCCTGCCCTGTAAATCGGTTACCCGTAACTGTATGGCCTCCCTGCCATTGCTTGTTATGTTTAACCGGAAGTTTACCTGGCTTGGGTTAGGAAGGACTTTTACCTGCAGGTTAAGCAACTGATCAGTTAATTCCGAGTCTCTTAACCCAATGGTTGAATTGTGATAAGTGCTTGATGAATTGAGAATATACACATCAGCCTCTCTCCTGCCACCCCAGCTGCTTTCCAGCGTGGCGTTTTCCGCGTCTTTGAGTTTGACTTCAAATTCTTCAGTCTTCTCACTAAGATTATCTTTCTTTATTACCACATTGATGTATTTCGCCGTTTCACCAGGCTGGAAGATCAGTTGTCCGTTAGTGCTTGTATAGTCCGCAGGCGCTTTGGCTGATTCATCTTTGGTCTCATACTTCACTTTCACAACCTGTCCGCTCGCGGCTGTCAGGAAAACTTTAACCGATGCCAGCTGACTGTTTTCTGTTGCACTGGCATTGTCTATCCTAATTGCCGGCTGCCTGTCGTCATCATTTATATACCCGGTACCGCTGGTATTACCCAGGGTGGCATTGACCGGACTGGACAGAGAAACCCTGAAACTTTCGTTTGATTCATTCAGCAGATCGCCTTTTACCTGTACGGTAACAACCTGGAACAAACTATTAGCCGGGAAGGTAACCGTACCTGTTTTGCTCACATAATCCGCCGGTGCCGTTGCACTGATATTCGCTGTCTGGTACTGAACCGTAACAGGTGAGGCAGATTTGTTGCTCAGCCATAAAGTGAATATAGCATTGCGGGTTCCACTGTTGCCTTCTGTAACATAGGCATTACTGATATACACTTTTGATAAGTTTACTGGTGCACATCCTTCATCAGTAAGTCCATCGCAATCATCATCTATACCATTGCTGCAGATTTCCGTTGCACCAGGTTTGATGTCAGCGTTGTTATCATTGCAATCTGTATTGTTGCTTACATACCCTGTTGGCGCTGTACAAGCCAGGATACTTACAGATGCTATACCGTAGCCGTCACCGTCACTGTCCTGGTAGTAGGTATTTTGCACACCTTCATCAATCAGGCCGTCGCAATCATTATCGATGCCATCACAGATTTCTGTCTGTCCTGAATTTACAGTGATTGAAAAGCTGCAGGTTGATTGATTATTTCTAAGGTCCTTTGCCTCTGCAGTTACAGTATAGTTTCCGACAGCAAATACATGACCGGAAATTATCTCTGCCTGTGCCGGTAAGCCATAATTAAGATAATATTTGATGGAAGCCGGACAGAAATCAGCAAGTGTGGCTGTAAATTGAACCGGAATATTACAGGTATTGGGCAAGGTTGATATATTGATGTCATCCGGACAAATCACAACAGGCGGGCGACACTTACCGGGTTCAAGCAGGTCGCCATATAAAGGCGATGCCCCATTCAATTGATTAAAGTCCTGTAATTTGATAAACGTATTACCGGATGGATTAAAGGAAAATAAGGTACCTAAATTATTAACCCCGCCTGATTTTGTCATGCCATATAAAAGTCCGTCTGATCCGAGGGCAAGGCTTCCAAATGGGTTCTGTCCTGAAGCATTGTCAAAAGACTTCAGGTTTGTAAATCCTGCGGTTATAGGGTTGAAAGAAAAAAGAATACCGAGGTTATTTGTACCCCCTTCAGAGCTGAGCCCATAGAGCAAACCATTTTCGGCTTCTGTTAGACTGCCAAAGGCTTTTGATCCATTTGGATCAAGCGTAGTATTTATAAAATTATGCAGGGTATTAAAATTGCCATTCGAAGGATTGAATGAAAAATTCACACCTTGTGCATTTGCACCACCCTCCGGAGTTAGCCCGTATAACATGCCATCTGAAGCTAAAAGAAGATTGCCTCTTGGGAATGCCCCATCAGAATTATTGAATTCATGCAATTTCGTGTATACATTTCCGGCAGGGTTCAAAGAGAACAGCACCCCAAAATTATTGGTTCCACCTTTTGAGGTGAGCCCATATAATATTCCATTATTTCCAAGCACCAAACTGCCATAAGGCTGTGCACCATTTGAGGTATTAAAATCATATAATTTGGTAAATCCTGTACCGTTGGATTCAATGGAAAAGATAATTCCAAGGTTGTTTGTACCTCCGGCAAAAGTCATTCCATACAGTTTCCCATCGGCAGTTTCCACGAGGCTTCCATTTGGGTTTGCACCATTCTGGTTTCCAGTTCTGTTCAGAAAATTATGCAGCCTGGTAAAAACACCTCCGGTCAGGTTATAAGAGAAAATAGTGCCCTGGCCGTTGTCGCCACCACCGCTGGTTAAACCAAAGAGCAGCATGTTTTTAGCCTGCACCAGGCTTCCCCTCGGGTAGGCTCCGGAAGCGAAATTAAAATCATGTAATTTGGTAAAATTCGTTCCTGATGCACTGATCGAAAAAACGGTTCCATTACCGCCATCTCCTCCCAGGTTTGGATTACCAACCATATCACCATTAGTGAGTTGAAACAAGCTTCCATACGGCGTATGGCCATCCCTGATGGCAAAATGATGTAAAACCGTGAAGTTGTTTCCGTTTGTTTCCAGGTTAAATATTGTACCAATATTATTAGTACCGCCCCTGGGTGTCAACCCAAATAGCTTACCATTTGCTGCCAGCAAAAGGCTTCCGTTGGGAGACCTTCCGAAAAGACTGCCCACTGCATCCTTGAAACTATGCAGGGTGTTATATGTGTTATTAACAGGGTTAAAGGAAAACGCTGTCCCCTGGTTATTTACTCCACCAAGAGAAGTAAGTCCATAAATAATCCCATTTGCATCTTGTATCAGGCTTCCAAAAGGATTGGTCCCGCCCGGACTGGCAAAATCAAAACGCTTTGTAAAACCGGTACCAGCAGGAGTGATAGAAAAAATTGTACCCTTTGCGTTTACGCCACCTCCATAAGTCATACCATATAAATTTCCATCCAATGCTTTGCAAAGGGAACCATAAGGATTGGAGCCATTTAAAACAGTTCCGGCATCCTCAAAATCATATAATTTGGAAAAACCCGCACCTGAAATATTAATGGAAAAGATGGTCCCCTTATCATTGGTTCCTCCCCTTGATGTTAACCCGTATAAAAAGTTACCATCCTGTATAAGGCCACCAAAAGGATATGATCCATTTAAGTTTGCACCCGCATCTTCAAAATCATGCAGTTTTGTGAAGGTTTCTGAAACCGGATCAAAGGAAAAAATAATACCCTGTCCCAAATTGCCACCATAAAGTGTAAGTCCATACATTAGGCCATTTGATGCCTGAAACAATGTGCCGCGGGGATTGGCGCCATTGGTCAAATCAAAATCATGGATCTTTCTGAAATTGCTGCCCGATGGATCCATCGTAAAAATAGTACCCTGGCCATAAATTCCACCTCGGTTTGTCATGCCATAAATCTTTCCATTACTTGCCTGTATTGGTGAAGCTTGCAAAGAGGGAGCAATGCCGTCATTTGGATACGAGTAAACCGCGCTCAATGTATTTGTGGCGGCTTCATATTTCGAAATAGTACCGGTTTGGTTCCCGCCGAATTCGGTGAGTCCGTAAAAAATGGGTTGTCCCTGAAGACCCGTAATGAGTAAGTTGAAAAAGATGATTAGCAGGTAAAATGACTTTTTCATAAGTAAGCATTTAAAATGGTTAAGTGTTTTTTAGAACAGTGGTGTTGACAGCGTTGAAAAATTGCCGCGGTATTATTTGGGGAAAAAGCAGAATGGTTAGTAGCAGTAACAAATTGCTGACTGCGTAATGGAAGATTAATAAATTGTATCCTCCTGTTGTAAAGAAGAATTGTTTTTTCATAAGCTCTATTAAAGCTAAATGAAATATTTTGAAACCACGGGTAAAAATAAAAAAGGGGAAATAAAGTTTTGAGGCTTTGAACAGACTAAATCAGGTAGTTATTTTTTACTAAATGATCTTTTTTAGGAAGTATTTTTTCATCACTTTTTTGATTTTTTTATGGCTCTTTCTGTAAATAAAAGAGCCACCCTTTCGGATGGCTCTTTCGTTCTGAAAAACCTGACTATCTCAATTTAACCAACTGTATCGTTTTCCTCTCCTCTCCCTGTATCACTTCCAGGATATACGTTCCATTTATCCAGTTCTCTCCCACTTTAATTTGCGGGGTCGTTCCTTCCAGTTTTTTATCTTCCATCACCCTGCCCATAAAATCGGTTATGCGCAGGCGTATGGTGCCCTGAGTATTGCCGGTGATGTTGAGCTGGAAGTAGTTCCGGCTGGGGTTGGGAAGGACTTTGACCTGCAGGGTTTCACTTACCGTTGCAAGATTCCTGTCTACGGCCTGCAAGTTTAAACCTGCACTCACTGAGTTGATAATGGTTGCAACCCCTGTGTTATCACCGCCCTGGCTAGTGGTTACGGTGCTGTTAACAGGCCCGCTTAATACAACCGTGAAATTCTCATTTACTTCACTTAATGCATCCGTTAAGACAGGGATAATGATATACTTCACCGTTTCACCTGCATTAAACACCAATGTATCCGTAACAACAGGTTGATAATCCAGCGTCTGAACCGCCGTTCCCGCAACGGTCCGGTAAGCCACTTTAACCTGTCGGCCACTGACGGTATTCATGGCAACCCGCAGGGTAATCGATCCCGAATTTTCAGTGGCTGAACTGTCATAAATCCGGATTGCCGGAACCGCATCGTTGTCGTTGATAGTTGCCGTGATGATGCCTGTACCGCTTAAAGTAGCATTGACAGGAGTGGTCAACTGTACACGGTATGTTTCATTGGCTTCATCCAGCAAGTCACCCAGAACACTAATAGTAACCGTCTGCAAAGTATCCCCGTCTGCTGGGAAAATAAGTGTTGTATCTACCCGTGCATAGTCTGTTCCGGACAAGGCTGTTATGTTTGCTGTGGAAAGTAGCACACTCACAGGTTGCGGGTAACGCTTGCTTAACCTTACGGTCAATACCTGGTTTACGGTGCCCGCGTCTCCTTCCGTGACGGCTGGCGCTGTTACACTCACTGTAGGGTAACTGTCATCATTGCCAATCGTTATACGATATGGAACGGAGGTAGCGGTTGCATTTACAGGCGAGCTAAAGACTAATTTGATGATCTCATTCGGTTCCACGACCCTGTCGCCCAATATTGGGAAGATGATAGACTCCAATGTATCTTCTGCAGCAAAGTTCAGTGTACCCTGTACCGACTGGTAATCCGATCCATTGACCGCGGTGCTGTCCAGCAGGATATAGTTCACAGTAACCGGCAGCGGATAAGAGCGGTTAAGCCTGACCGTTACTGTAGCCGTGTTGAACTGATCGTTATTGCCTTCGGTAAGGGTAAGATTGGTGAACGTTACAGCCGGCAGCAGATCATTATCCGTGATGGTAACCCTAGAAACAGTTGTAGAAAGAGTTCCATTAACAGGGCTGCTATAAGTAATTTTGATGATTTCATTTAGCTCATCGATACGGTCTCCTTTGATCAATACCGGAATATATTCGAGTGTATCACCCGGCAGGAATGTCAATGTGCTGGAACCTCCAACATAATCAATTCCTTGTGTGGCCGTACTATCAGAAGTTGAATAGTTAACTGTCACCGGTAAAACATAACTCCTGCTAAGCCTTACCTTAACCTGCAGCAGGGTATCGGTGGTATTCCCTTCGGTGATGCTTACATTCCCCAGTGTGATAACCGGGATATTATCATCGTCATTGATGGTTATCCTTCCTCTTGTGGTGGCTGCCAATGTAGCATTGGAAGCAGCGGAGAGATTGATATTGATTATTTCATTTCCTTCATCAATACCATCGGCCTTAATCAACACAGGGATAAATTCCAGTGTATCGCCAGGCTGGAAGGTTAAAGTGCCCGAAGCTCCGGTATAGTCGACACCATCTGTAGCCGTACTATCCTGTGTAGCATAATTTACCATTACCGGTAAAGGATAGGAAGCACTGAGTCTTACCTGTACCTGCAGCAATGAATCACGGGTAGTACCTTCGGAGAGGGTATAGTTGGTGATCGAGAGCGCAGGTAATGCATCGTCGTTATTGATGGTTCCTACACCAAGTGCAGTGGTAATGATACCATTAACAGGATTGCTAAGCAGTACTTTTATTCTTTCAACGGGTTCAACCAACTTATCACCCAGGATCGGTACGCGGATCGTATCTGTCAAAGTTCCTGCCGGGATAGCGATGGTTCCGGAAATAGCCGTATAGTCTTCCCCGGCCGTTGCGGTGCTGTCGGCAGTGGTATAATTTACCCGTACGGTACCTGTGGAAGCCGCACTAAGCCGAACGACAAATTTTAATTCCTTTGATCCGCTGTTGCCTTCTGTGATGGCCGCCGGATTAGTTATCGTGACATTCCGCGGCACTACCGGTGGTCCTTTCACAAGTACCACCGAATCTGAGTAATATTCAAGTGTGTAATTGGCAGGAAGGTTGGTATTGACAAAGGTTCCGCTAAGTGTACCGCTGATTTTGCGAATAATAGTGAAATTGGCATTTGCCAGCGGGACCAGTTCAGATACATTCAGGGTACCCCCCAGCGTTAGATTTCCTTCCAGTTCCAGCAGGTCATGTCCATTACCTGGTCCTGTGAGGTTGGCCAATTGTATGTTGAGTTCAGTCAGGGTATTAGGTTGGCTGAATGCTAGGGAAAGCTTACCGATCGAATCGCCTGGATTAATAATGCCGAGGTTAAGGGAGGAATCGCCTCTTCTCAGGTCGATTCTACCCACGCCTGTGATCTTTCCCAAATTATAAATCCGTGAAGCTGGATTTCCCCCCAATGCGGAGCTCCCCTGAACTTTTCGGTATGTCCCGAGGTTTCTGAATACTATGAAAGTTTTTGAACTAAAGAAACTGTTTGAACTGTCATTCCAGACTCCATTATTGATAACTCTAAAAAAGCCAGGCATGATGATGTTGCCAGCCTTCCAATTCACGGTTCCAAAATTATTGACACCTTCAAGAAACTTATCACTGGGTGATTTTAATTCGAGTGTACCCTTCTGGGAAATGATAATTCCAAAGTATAGTGATAGTGGATCATAGCCTACTCTCAATTGAATTCCTCCCCCATACATGGTGACCTTACCATTCACAAGCATATTGGCTCCAATATCTCCGTAAATGGAAATTCGTGGTTCCCCAGATTCTACCACCATCTGTCCGTTTACCTCTATAGCTGGTCTGTTGGTGACAGTACCGAGCAATCTTAATTGAACGCCCGGTTTAATTGTCAATATACCGCCTTCTTGGACCACCAAATTATCGACCGAAGCGCTCTCTAGTGCAAAATCCACTGAGTGACCGGTTCTAATCAGTATAGTTGAGTCTGTTGGGAGCGGAATACGCACTGCCGGCAGCCATGCTAGGCTGTCTGCCGAGTATTCCCAAGTATTTGGATCTGACCAGTTGCCGGATTGCCGGGAGCGAAAGAAAGAATTATTAGGAGTAACAGAGGAGATAATTTCTATCAAAGCACCATAAGTCGGATTGCTGCCATTTAAATAATTGAAATCCTGGAGTTTGGTATAGGTATTAGTCACCGGGTCAAAGGAAAAAATAGTTCCAAAACCGCTGCCGCCTCCATGTTGTGTCATCCCGTAGAGTTTGCCGTCACTAGCTAACACAAGGCTACCAAATGGATCGCTGCCATTGGTAAAATCAAAATCATGCAGCTTAGTGTGGGTATTGGTCACCGGGTCAAAGGAAAAGATGGTTCCAAAATTACCGCTACCACCCTGGTTTGTCAACCCATAGAGTTTGCCGTCACTGACTTGCACGAGACTGCCATTGGGTCTACTGCCATTTGTTAAATTAAAATCATGCAATTTGGCATGCGTATTTGTGACAGGGTCAAAGGAAAAAATAGTTCCAAAACCACTGCTGCCCTTAAAACCGATGCTGCCCAGGTTTGTTGTACCGTAGAGTTTGCCGTCACTAGCCTGTATCAGGCTGCCATTTGGATTGCCGCCATTGGTAACATTAAAATTATGCAAACTGGTGTGGGTATTGGTCACGGGGTCAAAGGAAAAAAGCGTTCCATAATTACTGCTCCCACCCTGATTTGTCAATCCATACAGTTTGCCATTATTTGCCTGTATAAGGCTTCCATTTGGATAACGTCCATGGGTATTATCAAAATCATATAACGTGGTATGAGTATTGGTCACCAGGTCAAACGAAAAAATCGTTCCATTACTATTGTTGCCTTGAAAACCTACGTAAATCTGGGATGTCATCC
Source organism: Chitinophagaceae bacterium (assembly GCA_041752135.1). Lineage (GTDB taxonomy): Bacteria > Bacteroidota > Bacteroidia > Chitinophagales > Chitinophagaceae > Pollutibacter. The sequence continues at coordinate 22,915 of JBGSHT010000066.1, forward strand.
CGTAGAGTTTGCCGTCCAAAGCTTGTAAAAGGCTTCCTTTTGGCGAGCCACCAAGGGTATTATTAAAATCATGCAATTTGACTATTGTGTTGTTCCCGGGGTCAAAAGAAAAAATGGTTCCAACTTCATAGTTTCCACCCTTGCTTGTCATTCCATAAAACTTTCTGTCATTAGCCAGCATTAAGCTGCCAAGTGGGTTACTGCCATTTGTTATTGTAAAATCATGCCGCTTCTCATGAGTAGCGGTCAAAGGATCAAAGGAAAAAATAGTCCCATTACCGCTGATACCCCCAACATATGTCATCCCATAGAGTTTGCCATCGCTGCCCAGTACCATACTGCCATTTGCGTACTGGCCATTGATAATATTAAAATCATGTAGTTTGGTATGGGAATTAGTCATCGGGTCAAATGAAAAAATGGTTCCATAACCAGGACCGATGCTGCCGCCAGCAGATGTCATCCCGTAAAGTTTGCCGTCATTGGCCAGTACCAGGCTGCCGTAAGGATCGGTGCCATTGGCAACATCAAAATCATGCAGATTTGCATGGGTATTGGTCACCGGATCAAAAGAAAAAATCGTTCCATTACCGCTTTGGCTCCCACTCTCGTATGTCATCCCATAGAGTTTACCGTTACCAGCCTGCACCAGGTTGCCATATGGTTTGTTACCAATAAAATAATCAAAATCATGTAACAATGTATGAGTATTGGTCATCGGGTCAAAGGAAAAAATCGTACCACCGCTGCTGCCACCCGATTGGGTCATTCCATAGAGGTTACCGTCACTGGCCTGCATTAGGCTCCCATTTGGAAAGTAGCCATTTGGAGTATTAAAATCATGTAGTATTGTATGAGTATTGGTCAAAAGGTCAAACGAAAAAATGGTACCTAATCCATTGCTGCCACCCTCTTTTGTCATTCCATAGAGTTTGCCGTCATTGGCCTGTATCAGGCTGCCAAATGGTGTGCTGCCATTCGTAATATTAAAATCTAACAATTTGGTATAGGTATTGGTCACCGGGTCAAAAGAAAAAATAGTTCCATTATCAGTGCTTCCGCCTAGGGTTGTCATTCCATATAGTTTGCCGTCAATGGCCTGAACCAAGCTGCCATTGGGATTACGGCCATTGGTACTATCAAAATCATATAACTTAGTTTGTGTATTGGCCACAGGGTCAAAGGAAAAAATTGTTCCATAACCGCCGACTTGATTATTTGTCTTGCTGCCTCCATATAGTGTCATCCCATAGAGTTTGCTGTTTGCAGCCTGCGTTAGATCATTGTTAAATGGATTTCGTGGACCAGATGGAAAATTATATATACTAACCAGGTTATTACTGACAGTTTCAAATTTGGAAATGGTTCCGATGGTTTCACCTCCCGTTGAAGTCAATCCATACAAAACAGGCTGTGCATAAATTTGTGCCATTCCCACATACAGCAGGATTGCAAAAAGTACAATAATCTTTTTCATTTTTTTTCTTTTTATAGTCAGGCGGGATATTTACATCATGGACTCAATCAAACCAACTATTCATTTAGCGATCTTTTAGTTTAACCGCTAAGAAACAATGAGAACGAAGAAATATTCTTAGCGTTACCTGTTTCTTTGCGGTTAAATGATTCTTATCTCAACTTAACCAACTGTATCGTCTTTCTCTCCTCTCCCTGCGTTACCTGCAGGATATACGTTCCATTGATCCAATTCTCACCCAGTTTGATCTGCTGTGTCATTCCTTCCGTTTTCCTTTCTTCCAGTAACCTTCCCTGCATATCGGTTACGCGTAGGTGTAGGGTACCTTTGCCATTGCCGGTGATGTTTACCTGGAACTGGTGTTGGCTTGGGTTGGGAAGCACTTTTACCTGCAGGTTCAGCGACTGTTCAGTTAATTCCGTTTCCTTTAACCCAATGATTGAATTATGATAAGAGCTTGCTGAATTTAGAATAGACACATCAGCCTCTCTCCTGCCACCCCAACTGCTTTCCAGTGTCGCGTTTTCCGCGTCTTTGAGTTTGACCTCAAATTCTTCGGTCCGCTCATTGAGGAAATCTTTCTTGATGACCACATTGATGTATTTCACCGTTTCACCCGGCTGGAAGACCAACTGACCATTTTTGATTGCTGTATAGTCCGCAGGTGATTTGGCTGATTCATCTTTGGTATCATACTTCACTTTCACCACCTGGCCGCTGGCAGCTGTCAGGTAAACTTTCACTGATGCCAGCTGGCTGTTTTCTGTTGCACTGGCATTGTCGATCTTAATTGCCGGCTGCCTGTCGTCATCATTTATAAAGCCGGTACCGCTAGTATTGCCCAGGGTGGCATTGACCGGACTGGCCAGAGAAACCCTGAAGCTTTCGTTTGATTCATTCAGCAGATCGCCTTTTACCTGTACGGTAACAACCTGGAACAGGCTATTGGCCGGGAAGGTAACCGTACCTGTTTTGGTGACATAATCCGCCGGTGCCGTTGCACTGATATTTGCCGTTTGGTACTGAACTGTAACCGGAGTGGCAGATTTACTGCTCAGCCAAAGGGTGAATACGGCATTGCGTGTTCCACTGTTGCCTTCGGTAACATAGGCATTACTGATATACACTTTTGATAAGTTAACGGGCGTACATCCTTCATCAGTAAGACCATCACAGTCGTCATCGATGCCATTGCCGCATATTTCTGTTGCACCGGGTTTGATGGCCGCGTTGTTATCATTGCAATCTGTATTGTTGCTTACATATCCTGCAGGCGCTGTACATGCCAGGACACTTACTGATGCTTTACCGAAGCCGTCGCCGTCACTGTCCTGGTAGTAGGTGTTCTTCACCCCTTCATCAATCTGGCCATCGCAATCATCATCGATTCCGTTGCAGATTTCTATTGCGCCGGGTTTAACAGCCGCATTGTTATCATTACAATCCGTGTTATTGCTAACATATCCTGTAGGGGCAGCACATGCCTGTACACTCACGGATGCATTACCGAAGCCGTCTGCATCTGAATCCTGGTAGTAGGTATTCTTCACATCTTCATCAATTGAGCCATCGCAATCATCATCCACACCGTTGCAGACCTCGGTGGCACCTGTCTTGATGGCGGCGTTGTTATCATTACAGTCACCTGAAGTAGTAACATATCCCGCAACGGCTGAACAGGATGATACAGATTGAGACGCATCACCGTAACCATCACCGTCTGTGTCTTTGTAATAGGTGAGGTAGGTTATGCCATCATCGATAGTTCCGTCGCAGTCATTGTCTTTGCCGTCACAGAGTTCAGATGCGCCGGGATAAATGCTATTGTCGTTGTCGTTGCAATCTATGTTGTTGCTTACAAATCCTGCTGGTGCGGTACATGCCGTAACTGATCCGGTTGATTTGCCATAGCCGTCACCGTCAGTATCGGGATAATAGGTGTTCAGGAGGCCTTCATCGATTTGACCGTCACAATCATTATCAATACCATCACAGACTTCCACTGCGCCGGGGCTAATAGCGGTACTGTTATCGTTGCAATCACCTGCAGTGGTAACATAACCCGCAACGGCTGAACATGATGAAACAGATTGGGATGCATCACCGTAACCGTCACCGTCTGTGTCCTTGTAGTAGGTAAGGAAGGTAATACCATCATCGATTGTGCCATCGCAGTCATTGTCTTTGCCGTCACAGAGTTCAGTCGCGCCGGGATAAATGCTATTGTCGTTGTCGTTGCAATCTGTGTTGTTGCTTACAAATCCTGCTGGTGCGGTACATGCCGTAACTGATCCAGTTGATTTGCCATAGCCGTCACCGTCAGTATCGGGATAATAGGTGTTCAGGAGGCCTTCATCGATTTGACCGTCACAATCATTATCAACACCATCACAGACTTCCACTGCACCGGGGTTAATAGCTGTAGCATTATCGTTACAATCTCCTGCAATAGTTACATATCCGGCTACTGTTGAACAGGATGAAACTGACTGGGATGCATCGCCGTATCCGTCACCATCATTGTCTTTGTAGTAGGTAGTGAAGGTGATGCCTTCATCAACCAGGTTATCGCAATCATTGTCCAATCCGTCGCAGATTTCAGGGGCACCGGGGTAAACCGTGTTGCGTGTATCGTCGCACTCGGTATTGTTGCTTACATAACCAGCCGGGGCAGTACATGACTCCAGTGGTAATGCAGGATTGCCAAAACCATCACCGTCCTGGTCAAAATAATAGGTATTCTTAACCCCTTCATCAATGCTGCCATCACAGTCGTTATCCAGTCCATCACAAATTTCAGGTGCACCGGGGTATACATTATTTTTTGTGTCATCACAATCCGTATTGGTGGCGACATAACCCGAAGGCACAGAACAAGCCTGGATAGTTGAAGCTGGATCACCAAATCCATCATTATCCTGGTCTTTGTAATAGGTAATGAGCACGCCATTATCAATGATACCATCGCAGTCGTTATCCTTACCATCACAAATTTCGGTTGCACCGGTATAGATAGTGTTGTCGTTGTCATTGCAATCATCGCTGTTGCCGACATATCCGGATGGCTGGCCGCAGTTTTGCACAGATACAGAGGCAGTGCCTTTGCCATCGCCGTCAGAATCCTGGTACCAGGTGAATAAGGTAAGCCCTTCATCTATTTGGCCGTTGCAGTTGTTGTCGATGCCATCACAGATTTCGGTTACGCCCGGATTGAGGGCATTGTTATTATCGAAGCAGTCACCTGACTGGCTGACATAACCTGGAGGTGCGGAACAGGCCTGGGTTGATTGGGTTGGATCACCGTAACCATCCCCATCGGCATCCAGGTAGTACGTGTTCAGCACGCCTTCATCAATGGTTCCATCGCAGTCGTTATCAAGACCATCGCAAATTTCAATTGCGCCAGGTTTAATGGCAGCATTGTTATCGTTGCAGTCACCTGAAGTGGTAACATAGCCCGATACTGCTGAGCAGGATGAAACAGATTCAGATCCATCTCCAAAACCATCTCCATCCGTGTCTTTGTAGTATATTACTAAACTCAGACCCGCTTCAACAATTACTTTGGCAGTACCTGTTTCAACATTACCATTAGCATCTGTTACGGTTAATGTGACGGAATTCAATCCAAGGTTACTACAATTAAATGCTGTTTTATCCAATTCCAATTGCAGGTCAATTACAGCTGTACAATTATCCGTTGAATTATTGTTTATCTGTGCAGGGGTAATGGTAGCTGTACCATTTGCCTCAAGCTGGACAATGATGTTTTGTGTGGTAACGGCTGGTTTTTCATTGTCTTCAACCAAAACCTCAAAACTACAATTACTGCTATAACCCAGATTATCTGTAGCTGTTACAATAACTATAGTTTTCCCTTTTGGGAAAACTGAACCGGGGTTATGGCTATACGAAATGGAAGAAACTCCGGATGGATCTGTAGCTGTGGCTTCAAAGTTTACCACGGCAGTACAGAGGCCGGATGTAGTTGAAACTACTATATTTTGTGGACAGACAATCTCCGGCGGTGCTACATCAAAGGGTGTACAATTTCCGGTTACATTGCCTGGTACCCAATTTGAGAGTGTACTGCTTAATGCAAAATTCAATAGCGAACCATTTCGATTATTTCCACTTTCATCTGAAAGTGTATTAATGCCTGAATTATTTGCATTACTTATCCCTTGGTTGAATTTGTAATATGCTACCAGGTTAGACTGTGGCAGTACCAGCTCACAATTTTTACTGTGATTTAATTGTGCTTCACTTAAAACATTGTTCCAAATTCGCACTTCATCCATTGAGCCATTCCAGTTACGACCCCCTCCTCGGAAATTACCTAAAGTAAGAAATTGGGAACCGTCATAAAAAACATTTCCAGAGTACGGTTTGTTTCCTTTCAAAACTCCGTTAATGTACACAGATATCGATGAAACACCTTTCACAAAAGCGAGGTGTTGCCACTGGTTTGCAGTAAGCTCAAAATTGATCAATGTAATTGGTCCGGCATTACTACTAACTGCGAAATAATATTTATTTAAATTATTTGCATCTTGCTGTACAACAAACCCACGACTATCTGAATGTGCATTGTCAAGAATATTTGCATAGAGAGCCTGACTTGATCCAGGGTTTAACCACATTTCAATGGTAAACTCCTGATTGTCAAACCAATTGCCCAACTCGACCTGGTCGTTTGTACCGTCAAAATTAAGTGCACCCGCTGGAGATGGTGGCGGAGTTCTTTGAAAGATTGATATGGATGTTGAATTATAATTAGCTACAGCAATTTCTGGAGAGTTATCACCATCAAAATCATTAATTACAATTGATACAGGTGCAGTTCCTGTTGCAAAATCTGTTTTTGCTTCAAAGGATGATAAACTAATTATACCAGACATTGATGAATTACGTAAAACTGAAATAGTATTAGAACCAAAATTAGCACCAACTAAATCAGGCTTCCCATCTCCATCCAAATCATTTATTGCAACAAAAAAAGGTTGATCCCCAGTAACAAAGTCAACTTTAGTAGCTAGGGAAGATGAATTAATAATGCCAATTGTAGAATTATTACGAAGTACAGATATAGAATTTGAATTTACGTTAGAAACTACCACATCAGGCTTTCCATCACCATCGATATCTCCAACTGCAACAGATTCAAGAGTACTACTTGTTGCAAAATCAACTTTTGATGCAAATGAAGTAGAATTCATAATACCCGGAGTTGAGGTATTTCGTAGTACAGAAACAGAAGCAATGCTTGCATTTGCAACAACAATATCTTTCTTCCCATCACCATCAATATCATCAATGTCTATGGATACAGGTCTAAAACTAGCCGCAAAATCAATTTTTGAGGAAAATGATGATAAACTTATATTTCCTGAAGAGGAAATATTGTGAAACACGGATATTGACTGCGTACCTAAATTAGCTACAATAATATCAGGCTTGCCGTCTCCATCCAAATCTGAAATTGCGACATTAAATGCAGAACTGCTTATAAAATCCACTTTTGATGCAAATGATGATGAATTAATGCTACCCGGTAGCGAAGTATTTTGCAAAACCGATATTGTACCACTGTTAAAATTTGCAACAACAATATCTGGCTTACCATCTCCATTCAGGTCTCCAATAGCTACAGATCTTGGGTCATTGCCTGTGTTAAAATCTATTTTAGGTGTAAATGACGAAGCACCTATAATGCCAATCGAAGAAGTATTTTGTAGAATCGAAATAGTATTAGAGCCAGAATTTGCAATTACCATATCTAGTTTTCCATCTCCATCCAAGTCGCTAGAAGAAATAGAACGAGGTCTGACACCTGAAGAATAGTCTACTTTTGGATTATAAAAGTTTGCTGGCAATGACTGACCCTTAGCATTTGATGAAAAAAATAGACTAAATAAAATTATAGTATAACATAAAAAAATGATACTTTTTTTCATTATGTATTTACCTATAAAATTATTTTCAAAATGGAGGAAATTCTTTAACATAGTCAGAGAAAGGAGTAGAAATATTATTCTCATAAAGTGAAGGTTTTGACTTTTAGCTTTGATAATGAAATTATTGTTAAGATGAAGTAGGATTAAAATGAATATTTAAAAGCACAGAAAAGATTGCATCTTACTAAATGTTCATGCCTTGATATTTGGATCAGGTACATTTATTTAAATAATTGAAACATTGCTTCCGCTTTCAAAAGGAATTGGATCAAATACAATAATTTTCTAATGTGGAGTTCTACTTATAAGAGGTAAAGGCAGTTTGGGTATTTCACAGGTTGCAACGGCTGCTCTTCTTCACAAAATAAAAATGGTGCTTAATTACTAAGCGATCAAGAGGTAAAACCCTGATTTAAAAAGGGGTTTTTCCTGTCATCCCATTTATTTCCCTTGCTGTATCTTACAGATATGGATTACTGCCAGCTTGGTAAAACTAAATTTGTTATCGTTCTCTTCGTATACCTATTTATGGCTATTTATTTTGTTTTTTTAACATGAAGCGTAATAAAAATGTCCTAACTTTCATTAACACTGTACCCTGACACACCCATCACCCATGACTATTCAGAAAAACACCACCTGGCTGGATTACATATCAGAATGTCGAGAGCAGGAATTTGATCCATCCCTGTTAAAAATCGAAGGACTGGAAAAGTTCTTCAGATTTTCCAAAGAAATCAATACCATCTTTCAACACAGCATACCCAGTATATACCTGCTGGACTATACAACCGGGAAATATGAGATTTTTTCTCAAAATATTGAGACCACGACCGGCTTAAAAAAAGCCAAATTTGAAGAGGGTGGTATCGATTTTACTGTTGCACAATATCATAAAGACGACCTAAGGCTGTATAACAAAAGTATATTTCCTGACCGGGTAAAGTTCCTGGAAAATATTCCACCGGCAGAACATTCACAATATGTTTTTTCCTATAATTACCGGCTTAAAAATCAACAGGGGAAATTCTGCTCCTTATTGCAACGCAACACCTTCATTCGATCAGACGCCAATGGGAAACCACTGCTGAGCCTTGGAATGGTGATGAATATTGATCATTATAAAAACCCTAATACCGCTGTACAACTAATTGAAAAAATCAGTGGTAATGACTTTGCCGGCGAAGCCGAAACGATCCTGAAAAAAACCTATTTCCTGAATGATGAAGATACCCTGATCACCAAAAGGGAAAAGGAAGTCCTGAAATATTTAGCAGACGGACTATCAAGCAAGCAGATCGCGGATAAAGTTTACCTGAGTGAACATACCGTGATCGTTCACCGGAAAAATATGATGGCGAAAACCAATTCGGGGAATATTGCGGAACTGGTCTCCTGGGCGATAAGAAATGAGATCATTTGAGGAGTCGCCAGTCGCCAGTCACCAGTAGCCAATTAACATACCAGCACTTGTATTGAATAGCTGGTTTTTAATCAAAGCAATCCTCAGCAAATTCAGCAAGTAACTTATTAAATGCTTCAGGCTGGTCAATATTCACCAGGTGGCTTGCGCCGGGGATTTTAAATACCTGGTCCTTCCATTTGGGTATGTCCACTTCATCGAGGTAATGAGGGTCGACCACTTTTTCATCTGCCCCAAATACCCAGCCCATCAAACAGGAACTGCTGTTCACCTGCCTTATCTGGTCTCCCATGTTACCGGTCATGATACTGTTGATGAATCTTGTGCGAAAAGGGGTTTGCACTTTTTTAAAATCTGCGAGAAAGGACTGCAGATCAGACATATCTTCCGAAAGAGATGTTTGACTCCGGTAATTCATCACGGCTGCATCCTGGGCATCATCACTAAAAAAAACAGATAAATCCGCGCCGGGAAATGCAATTCGTTCAAGACCGACCCCCTCGCCCATCAAACAGGAACCTGCAAAAAACATACCCGCCGGGTCAATGCCAAAGGGGATCATTTCCGCCATGATATTGGTACCCAGGCTTACACCGCAGATGATATACGGACCTGTTTCGAGTTGCTCTATTAACAGTGTTGCAAAAGAGGCCAGACCGGCGAAAGTATAATCATTATCCGGCTCCGGCGAGGCTGCGGAATCTCCATGAGCCGGGAGATCAAAAGCGATGAGCCGGTACTTGCTTAGAATATCGCTTTTGAATTGTTTTATCCAGGAAGCTGATGAAAGAGAGTTTCCATGGATGAAAAAAATGGTGTTTTTGCAGTCGGGGTTCTGTTCAATGTAAGCGATTCGAATACCCTTGATGGTTAGTTGGTGTTTTAGCATGATTAGTTTTTCTTTTTAGTTGTGCGTGTCCTCCCCCTGAAGCCTGAGCCCAATATTTTGCTTTAATTTCACCCCTCGCCTTCGCTGCGCTACGGACGAGCAGGCCTCCAGAGGGGGATATAACAGCCCTTAGCATAACAATTTCTCTGCGGGTTCTTTTTCCCAGTTAATGTATTTTGCCTTTCACTTTCGATTTTCGATTTTCCACTTCTTCTTTTTCTCCGCGCCCTCCTTTCTCTGCGTTAAACTTAAAACTTCCTATACTCCCTTTTCACAAACTGGTTCGCCGCTTCAAAATTTGTGATCCGCATGTTCTTACCATCCCATAATAATTTCTTCCGGCCATTGTAACCAAAATTAGCCCCACTGCCTTCCCGGTGCATATAACTGCGTGTTGCCAGGTTGCCCATCAAAACCGTTTCCGTTAACGGGCCAGCCATCGAAAAAGGAGAACTGGTATACGCGCCCCAACCTTTCTTGCAGGCTGCCGTCCACTGCGCCTGGTGACCGTCCCACCCGCCGGGAACTAGTGGTTGCTTTGGCCTTGGCAAACTGACTTCCTTCATCAAGCGGGTAGGCAATAAGGTTGGGTTGCGGCCAAACAATCCGGCCATGATCTTTCCTTTGGTCCCTTCGAATATGATGCCTCCATCCCACTCCGCCATCTCTTCATCGGGTAATAATTCCACCGGCCGCTTGGGCTTGATGCCTCCGTCGTACCAGATCATTTCAACAGCGGGCATTTTTCCCCTGGCCGGAAACTGGATATGGATCTTGGCAGAAGGCGGACAACTATCCGAATAATTGGCTTCCTGGAAAAATCCCGTATATACCGAACCCACACTGCACTCTACCGCTTCCGGATAACCGAGCTTCAACGCGCGGAACGGCACGTCCATAAAATGGCAACCCATATCGCCGAGTGCGCCGGTGCCATAATCCCACCAGCCTCTCCAGTTGGCGGGCAAATAAATATTGTTGAATTCGCGGAAGGGGGCCGTTCCCAGCCAGAGGTCCCAGGCCACTTCGGCAGGAATGGGTTGCTTTTCTGTTGGCGTGGGTATCCCCTGCGGCCAGGTGGGCCTGTTCGTCCATACGTGAACGGTAGTTATGTCGCCGATCAATCCATCCTGCACCCAGGTTTCGATTTTACGGGTATCATCTCCGCTGCTGCCCTGGTTGCCCATCTGGGTGACCACTTTATATTTCTGCTCCGCTTCGGTCAGCAGCCTGGCTTCTGCGATATCATGCGTGAGAGGTTTCTCAGTATATACATGTTTGCCCATTTCCATGGCGGCAATGGTTTGCACATAGTGCATATGATCTGGTGTACTGACTATTACTGCATCAATGCTTTTACCTTCTTTGGACAGCATCTCTCGGTAATCTTTATAATAGCTTGCTTTGGGCCATTTGGTGCGTGCTTCTTTTGCCTGCCTGTCGTCCACATCGCATAAAGCAAATATATTATCGGCGCCATTGTTCCAGGAATTGGTAAGGTTGACAATACCTTTTCCGCCGGCTCCAATGGCGGCAATATTCAGTTTATCGCTGGGGGAAATAAATCCTTTGCCCAGCACATGGCGGGGAACAATAAAGAACCCTGCTGCTCCAAACGAAGTATCCCTGATGAATTTTCTGCGTGATGCCGACATAAGCTGAAATTAAACCTTTACCGCAATGTAGCGAAGTCGCTAAGAAAAGCCAAAGAAGAATTTACCTAAATTTGATCAAAAACATGCCGATCTCATGGGATGATTTTGAAAAAGTGGATATCCGGGTGGGAACTGTATTGACAGCCGAAGATTTCTCCGGTGCACGAAAACCGGCCTATAAACTAACCATTGATTTTGGTGCAGAAGGCATAAAAAAATCGTCGGCACAAATAACACATTTTTATAATAAAGAAGATCTTCCCGGAAGACAGGTTATTGCCGTTGTTAACTTCCCGGTAAAACAGATCGCGAACTTTTTCAGCGAATGCCTGGTACTGGGTGTGTATACCCCGGAAAAAGAAGTGGTGCTGCTGAGCCCGCTGCAAAAAGTTGAAAATGGCGCAAAAATCGGTTAAGCCTGGTGAAAGTACCCACTCCTATGTTTCAAAAATGGTTGCCTGACCAGCAGATCATCTCCGGCGGCCAATTCCAGTTATCCATTTTTTGAATGGCGTGTAAAAAAAAGGCTTTGTATTAATTCAATTCGGGCATGCAAGTTTTTTCACTGAATAACATCTAAATTTTTGTACCATTCATCCCTTTCCATTAAAAGATTTTAACTGATTCAGGCCGATGGCTTAATTTCACGCTGTCATGAGAAAAATATTTATCCCCATTGCAATCTGTGTATTGCCTTTTTTTTCCTGTAAAGAAAAAAAGGCTGCTCCCGCTGCGGGCGGACCTTCGGGCAGTGCCCCACTTCAGGTTGAAGCCAGTATAATGAAACCTTCTTCAATCAGTGAAATCCTTGAAGTGTCGGGTAATATCCTCCCTTTTGAGTCAACGGAGATCAGGCCGGAAATTACCGGACGCCTTGTGTTTTTGAATATCCGGGAAGGTGCCATGGTATCCAGGGGTCAACTCCTGGCCAAACTTTTTGACGGTGACCTGCAGGCGCAACTGAAAAAACTGGAGGTCCAGTTACAAATAGCCCAAAAAACGGAAGATCGCCAGCGCGAACTGCTCAAGATAAGCGGTATCAGCCAGCAGGATTACGACCTGAGCGTTCTGCAAGTCAATAATATCAATGCAGATATTGAACTGACCAGGGTGAATATCGCCAAAACCGAGATACGTGCCCCGTACAGCGGAAAACTGGGATTAAAAAATATCAGCCCCGGTGCTTATGTCTCTCCCAGCAATATACTTACCACCATCAGCCAGGTGAATCAGCTAAAGATTGAATTCAGCATACCCGAAAAATACAGTTCTCAGATCCGCAACGGAATGGAAGTGACCTTTAATATTGAAGGATCCCCTTCAGATTACAGGGCTGCTGTTTCTGCCACGGAGAGCAGTGTGGAACAAAATACCCGAAACCTGAAGATCAGGGCGCTTGTTAAATCCAGCGACAGGTACCTGGTACCCGGAAATTTTGCCAAAGTGACCATGATACTCGGTAAGAATGAGAATGCCATCATGATACCTTCACAGGCCATTATTCCTGTAGCCAGGGGCAAGCAAGTGGTTTTACTAAAGAATGGCCAGGTTACATTCACCAATATCACAACCGGAGTAAGAGATTCAACCAGGGTGCAGGTTTTGGACGGCATATCAGCAGGTGATACCCTGATAACAACGGGTTTATTGTTTATCCGCCCCGATTCAAAACTTAAGCTTACAAAAATTCAGTAACAGCGATTGAAAAAGTAGCAGATGAATTTATCTGAAATCAGTATTAAGCGTCCGGTCCTCGCAGTGGTTTGCTCCATAGTAATTATCATATTTGGCGCGATTGGATTTTCATTTCTGGGTGTCAGGGAATATCCAGCCATTGATCCGCCTGTTGTAAACGTGCGAACTTCTTACCTGGGCGCGAATGCAGAGATCATCGAGCAACAGATCACTGAGCCGTTGGAGAAAGCGGTTAATGGTGTGGAAGGTGTAAAAAACATCACCTCTTCCAGTGCTCAGGGAAGCAGCAGTATCACCGTTGAGTTTGAACTGGGTGTGGACCTCGAGAAAGCGGCTAATGATGTGCGGGAAAAAGTTTCACAGGCCACCGGTAACCTTCCGCAGGATATCGATGCACCCCCTTCTGTTGCCAAGCAGGATTCCGATTCCGATCCGATTGTATTTATGCAGTTGCAAAGTAATAAAAGAACCCTGCTTGAACTGACAGACTACGCTGAGAATGTAGTGCAGGAAAGGCTGCAGACAATTAACGGCGTGAGTTCCGTAAACGTTTTCGGACAACGCTTCGCGATGCGGATCTGGTTTGATCCGGTTAAGCTGGCTGCATACAGGCTCACCATCCAGGATGTCAGAAATGCCCTGGACAGGGAAAATATAGAACTGCCCGGTGGTAAAGTGCGGGGAAGCAACACAGAACTTACAGTTAAGGCTTATGGAAAACTTGCTTCTGAAGACGACTTTAATAACCTGATCATTTCACAGGTAGAAGGCAGGATCATCCGGTTAAAAGATATCGGTTATGCTTTACTGGGACCTGAAAATGAAGAAAGCGCCACCCGGAAAAATAATAACAGGTCAGTCAACCTGGCGGTTGTGGCACAGCCAGGTTCTAACCAGGTGGCGATTGCAGATGAATTATACGTCCGCCTGGAGCAGATCAAAAAAGATCTTCCGGAAGACATCATGCTGGAGATTGGCTTTGACCGTACAACATTTGTCCGCAAAGCCATTGATGAAGTAAAAGAAACCCTTTTTATAGCCATTCTGTTGGTTGTTATTATTATATACCTGTTCTTCAGGGAATGGTCGCTGGCATTCAGGCCACTCATAGACATTCCGGTTTCACTGATCGGCGCCTTTTTCATCATGTATGTTGCCGGATTTTCCATCAATGTGCTTACGTTATTATCACTGGTACTGGCAACAGGACTGGTTGTTGACGATGGTATTGTTGTCACTGAAAACATTTTCAAAAAAATGGAAACGGGGATGAACAAATGGCAGGCCGCAAGGGAAGGATCAAAAGAGATCTACTTTGCCGTTATAGCCACTTCCATCACACTCGCAATCGTTTTTCTGCCGATCATATTCCTGCAGGGATTTGTAGGCAGGCTATTCAGGGAATTTGGCATTGTGGTTGCAGGCGCGGTGTTAATCTCTGCTTTTGTATCTCTTACACTGACTCCGGTACTGAATATATTTCTAACGCGCAAAGGGGTACATAAACATTCCTGGTTCTATCTTAAATCAGAGCCTTTCTTCCGGTGGATGGAAAACGGTTATCGGGCAACGCTAGAAGGTTTTATGCGCAGAAGATGGGCAGCCTTTATTATACTGGCCGCATGCGCTGGTATCATTTATCTTGTAGGTAAAGGGCTTCCTTCAGAACTCGCACCTATGGAAGACAGGAACCGTCTTCGGGCAAGTGTGCTGGCACCGGAAGGAACCGACTTTGATTATATGGATAAAGTGGTGATGGATGTTACCCAAAAAGTAATTGACTCCATCCCGGAAAGATTCATTGTACTATCATTTGCACCCAGCTTTGGCGGTGCAGGTGGCGTGAATTCAGCTTTTATCAGTATCGGACTTACAGATGCTTCCGAAAGAAAACGTTCCCAGAATGAAATAGCCCAGCAAATGAACCGGATGTATAAAAACTATACAGACGTGCGGGTTCTGGTTATCCAGGAACAGACGATTTCTGTTGGATTAGGTTCCCGGGGCGGCCTGCCGGTTCAATTCGTTTTACAAAATCTGAATTTCGATAAGTTGAAGGAAAAGGTGCCTCAATTCATGGAAAAGGTTGCCAAAAATCCTGTGTTCCAGGGCAATGATGTTAACTTAAAATTCAATAAACCCGAATTGCAAATAACCATAGACCGGTTGAAAGCCAGTGAGCTGGGGATATCGATCCTTGATATTACCAATACGCTTCAGCTGGCATTGAGCGGCAGGAGATTTGGATATTTTATACGCAATGGCAAGCAATACCAGGTTGTTGGCCAGGTGGACCGTAAAGACAGGGATGCACCACTTGACCTTAAATCCTTTTATGTTCGAAGCCGAAACGGCGAACTGATCCAGTTGGATAACCTGGTAAATATCGCGGAAGCTTCCAACCCGCCAACGATCTATCATTTCAACCGATTGAAAAGTGCAACCATATCTGCAGGGCTTGCGCCGGGCAGGACTTTAGGTGAAGGCATTAAAGAAATGGAAAAAATTGCTGATGAAGTGCTGGATGAAACTTTCTCCACTTCACTGAGTGGAAGTTCCCGTGATTTTGCAGAGAGTTCTTCCAATACACTCTTTGCCTTTATACTGGCACTGGTATTAATTTATCTGGTACTGGCCGCACAATTTGAAAGCTTCCTCGATCCGTTCATCATCATGATTACTGTTCCGCTGGCACTTGCCGGAGCCGTTTTGAGCTTATCGGTATTCGGGCAATCACTGAATATATTTTCACAGATCGGCATAATTATGTTGATTGGTTTGGTTACCAAGAATGGTATCCTGATTGTGGAATTTGCCAATAAGAAAAGAGAATCCGGGCAGGATAAATATACATCATCGATAGATGCAGCCGTTGCAAGGCTAAGGCCTATCCTGATGACCACACTGGCTACTTCTTTAGGTGCGCTGCCAATTGCTATAGCTTTTGGTTCTGCAGGAACAAGCCGTATACCACTGGGTATCGTGATCATTGGAGGTATGCTATTTTCACTGATACTCACATTATTCGTAGTGCCCGCCCTATACAGTTATATTTCCAGGAAAAAAAGGATAACAAATGAAGCTTAAGCTGCTGGCCCTCTGTTTATTTTTTGGAAAGGTTATGTTAGCCCAGGATACAACAGTTACTGCGCAGGAAGCTGTTGATATTGCCTTACAAAATAACCTTCGGATTGAGATTGCAAAAAGCAACCAGGAAATTGCCCGCATAAATAATAACTGGGGCAATGCCGGAAAATGGCCAACTGTGGCAGCTACCATTGGAAATACGTTTACTGTGTCCAACCTCAACCAGATATTAGCCAATGGTACAGAGATCAACAGAAATGGAGCTACCACCAATGCTACCAATATCAACCTGGCTGCCAGCTGGCGTTTGTATAATGGCATGCGCATACGTGCCACCAAGCAGAGATTTGAGGAACTTGAAAAGGTTGGTGATATCCAGTTACAGCAGGAAATAACCCGATTGACTTTTGATGTACTGGTGGCTTATTATAATATTGTAAGGTTAAACCTACAGGTAAAAGCAACAGAGGCTATTATCGATCTTTCCAGGGAACGGCTAAAGATCGCAGAAACGAGGTTCAATGTGGGCAGTGCCGCAAAAACAGATATGCTGCAGGCTTCAATCGATCTTAATACACAGGTAGTGAACCTTGAAAATATTTACAGGTCGATTGCAAATACAAAGTCAATTCTGAATAACTTATTAAAGCGTGCCCCGGATGCACCTCTGGCCGTAGCTGAGAGTAGTTTTGAAATCCAGCTGATAAACATTGATGAGTACAAGGCAAAGACTGATACTCAAAACTTCCAGTTATTGCTTGCCCAGCGTGATCGTGCCATTTTAATACAAGAAAGAAGGATCATTAATTCCCAAAGACTGCCGGTGCTTTCACTTAATAGTGTCACCAGTTATAACCGGTCAATTGCTACTGGTGGTTTCTTTTTGACAAACCAAAACTATGGCCCCAATATCGGACTCACACTGGGTATACCCATATATAACAGTAATATTTTTAAAACACAGTTACGTGCAAACGAAGCTCAGCAGAAACAACAACAGCAGATCATAGATCTACTGAGAATGGACCTGCAAAGAGACCTGCAGGTGGCATACCAGGAATATGTAAATGCACTCTCTGTATCTGAACTGGAAAAGGCCAATGTAAAAGTTGCAGAGGAAAATAATTTCATTTCAACCGAGAGGTTCCGTAACCTGCAAAGCAACTCCATTGAATTAAGGCAGGCCCAGCTCAGCCTGATCGAAGCTCAGGATCGTTTTATCAATGCCAGGTTCCGGGCAGTCTTAGCGGCAACTACCATACAGCTGATCTCAGGTGAAATGATCGTTAAATAATAATGATTGGGTAGGATTGTATTTAGAATGCAAAGCCTTACTACAAGGTTATTTTTACTGTATTGACTTGACCCCAAAAAGTAAAAAGAACAATTATCCCGCACTTGCAGGAGTTAAAGAAACAAACAATCCTCCCCCTAAAGTCTTAGTGAGTGTAAAGCTCGAAACTCACCCCCTCCGAAAGGGGGATATTACTTCTCCGCAGTATTCCTTTGCATTTAATTCTCTTTAGTATTACACTAAGCACATTACGATGAAAGGCTGTTCATATCCCCCTCTCGGAGGGCCTGCCCGCCGAAACGGAGTGCAGGCGAGGGTGAACCGCGGAAGCATTTCTTAATAGTGATGTAGGGGGAGGATACAAGTGAATCCTACCCCTAAAGTCTGAGTGTATACTGTACTGTGGTGCTTTAGGGGGAGGACAGTCCTATTTAAATTATACAATAGATCACATATATAACCGCCAACCCATGAGCCAAATTATAAATGAGGCTTACATGGATAAACCTAACATTGAGATTGAAGAGCAGTTGATCCTGTTACACGAGATCTTCGCCAGAGAACTGTAATGGAAGCAATTTTGATGCAGCCTCAAAAATATACACCTCCCCTTCCATGCCGCCCAGGATCAGCCTTATTGGCTTGTTATAGCGGCTCTCAAATTCAACAAGCGATTGCCTGCATACACCGCATGGAGCAACGGGAGCATCGCTTTTTTTGCCCTGGCCAAGATAACTGATCGCCAGGGTTTCTATTGACTCACCCGGATATATAGACGAAGCAGCTGAAAGCAGCACGCGTTCTGCACAGATCCCGGCAGGGTAAGAGGCATTTTCCTGGTTGGTGCCGGTAATTAATTCACCGTTTGACATGCGGGCTGCGGCGCCTACGTTGAAATGTGAATAAGGAGCGTATGCCAATGCAGTTGCCTTCCTCGCCTGTTCAAGAAGATAAGCATCATCAGCCGGTAATTCAGACAAGTCAGCGTATACTTCGAAGGACAGTATGATCTCTTTTTTTTTCATAAGAAAGGCATTTTACCGCAAAGAAAAAAGATCGCAAAGATTGTCTGTTTTATTTGATTGACCGGAATAACCTGTTCCAGCGAGGGCCATTCTGCCAGCTAAACCAGATCAAAGATGCTTTCCCTACAATATGGTCTTCCGGAACAAATCCCCAAAAGCGGGAATCCTGGGAATTATGGCGGTTATCACCCATCATCCAGAAATAGTCCATTTTAAAAGTATAACCAGTGGTTTCTTTCCCATTGATGAAATACTTACCGTTTTTCTCTTCCAGTGTGTTGCCCTCATATACCTGGATGACCCGTCGGTATGCCGCAATATTCTGAGGCGTCAGCTCCAGTGTTTCTCCTTTTTTGGGAACCCATAGCGGACCGAAATTATCTTCAGAAAATTTAAAATGTGCGGTATCGTAAGGGAAAGTATTGCCAAATCCGGCGGTATTCAATTCTCTCACAACTGAGCCGGGGATCACAAAAGGAAAAGCCTGCACTTTTTGGGCCTGGGCTTCTGTCATATTCAACCTGTACGTATTGGGCCGGTCAGGAACCTGGATAAAATCACGCTGATCCTGGTCGTCTGATTGTACATTTAGTTCTTTCTCCAGGAAATCATCCGGAAACGCTGTTTTGCCATCAGTTGTTACATAATAAGGTGCTTCCGACATTTCAGGGGCATCACTGATTTTTCCGTTAATGTACAGGATGCCGTCAACCACTTTCAGCGTATCGCCACCGACAGCTACACAACGCTTGATGAAATTTTCCCGCTTATCAACGGGCCTCACCATGATATCATCCCGTTCTGCAAGCAGCATATCGCGGCTTCCGCCTCTTGCTTCATACACACGCAGGTAATCATAATAGTTAATTTCCGACTGGAACTCACCAATAACGGTATCGCCTACCGGGTAATTAAAGACAACTACGTCGTTCCTTTTTACCGGGCTGGAAAAAATCCTTTTAAAAGGCATTTTGATCCACTCCAGGTATGATTTTGTCTTTACAACGGGAAGCGTATGGTGTACAAATGGAAAGGATAAGGGTGTATTGGGCATTCTGGGGCCATAGCTGGTTTTGCTTACAAACAGGAAGTCATTCACCAGGAGGGTCTTTTCCATTGAACCTGTAGGTATCGTGTAAGCTTCAAATACAAATGTTCTTATGATCGTGGCAGCTACAATGGCGAATACTGCGGCGTCTATCCATTCCCGGGTGGAAGATTTTTTGTAGTTCTTAACCATCTGTGCACCCGCATAACGTTCGTTTTTGGAAAATCCGAGATACGGAAAATAAAAAAACGGCAGGAATACAGCTGCGGCATGATGGAGAACAGAAAACCGGCCGAAATGCTCCACAAAAATGATAAAGATCCAGACGGTAATGAACTGCCCAACAATAGGAATGAACTGCAGGAAGAACCAATAGCTCTTCAGTTGCATCTTCTCCACCATCAGCCAGGTATTATAAAACGGGACGAAAGCCTTCCACGGGGTGATACCCGCTTTTTTAAACATCCCGAATAATCCAATATGAAAACCTATAGTAGCCAGTATAAAAATGATCCAACCCCAACTCATGCAGGTATAATTTTAAATGTGGGCAAAAATAACACAATTCAACGACTCGCTTACTTTGTCGCGGTTTTAGCTAAAAAATTACATTTTCAGCAGCATTTGGTCAATTTTAGGCTTATTTTCAATTGCTTTACCAACTTTATCAGATCACGCAAAAGCATGCAAACATTCTCGATCAGGGATATTGAAAACCTAAGCGGAATCAAGGCCCATACCTTAAGGGTTTGGGAACAGCGGTATGGACTGATCATGCCTGCCAGGAAGGAAAGCCGGCACCGGGAATACACAAACGAAGACCTTAAGCATATCCTGCGTGTTTCTTACCTGTACCATCACGGTTATAAAATTTCGCGGATAGCCGGTATGAACCCCGAGGAAATCAATGCGTTATCTCTGGATTATAACCAGCATACCAGTTTTGACGTGTTCATAAACCAGTTCATTGAAGCTGCATTGGATTTTGATGAAGACCGGTTTGAAGAAGTTTTCGATTCCCTTATCCTGCACCTGGGTTTTGAAAAAGCGTTTATCCATGTGGTTTACCCTTTTCTGCAAAAACTCGGCATGTTATGGATGACAGGAAATATCCTTCCGGCCCAGGAACATTTCTCAAGTCATATCATCCGAAAAAAGATAATACTTGCAATCGATGCCCTTACAATGGTACCAGATGAACAGGGAGAAAAAATAATTTTGTTTTCCCCATCAGGAGAATATCACGAGATCCCGTTGTTACTCATCCACTACCTGTTGAAAAAAAGCGGGAACCCGATTGTCTATTTTGGTATTGATATTTCCGTTGATGAACTAAAGCTTTATGCAGCCGGTAACCCTTCCTGTATGCTTTATTTTCATATGGTCACAAACTTTACAGACATGGAACCGGAGGCTTACCTGGAAATGCTTTGTGACTGTTTCCCTGGTAAAAAAATATTTGCGTCAGGCCCGGTTTTTAAAATTGGAATCAGTTATCCTGAAAAAGTCAGGATCATTCATCACCTGAAAGACTTAAAAGAATTATATACAGCCCGTGAATAAAAAACGTAAAGAATCGATGCAGAATTAACCTGTTATGCTATTGAACCATTCAGTCAATTAAGTTTACCATTGACTGAAAATAAATCGTGTGCCAGCTATAATAAGTTAACGAAATCAGATCCTTCACCCTATCATCTGGAGTGAATGAAATACCTCAATCAACCGGGTTCAGGATGAAAAGTTGGGGGAAGAGCAGTCATTTGAAATAGCTACCGTTTGTCGAATCTCACTTGTCCCGAGTAGATATTTCCAGTTTCTGATGCAAGTTCTTTGAAGATGTCACATTCATTAGTGACGTAAAGGATTTAAAATAATATCGCTCCGCCGCGGCGGACTCTATTGAACAATCAATTGCTTTCTACAAGAATGCCGCTCCTCTGGAGCTGAAAAGCAGAACAACAAAACAGCATTTTTGTATTAGAGTCCGCCGCGGCGGAGCGAAATTCTTGTAGACCGTGCATGCATTTTGTATTAGAGCCCCAGCGGGGCGACATTCTTGTAGCACATTTCAATTGGTTATTATCTATTTGATATTCAAATAGATACGCGGTGTGTCATTGGCACGAAGGAGGGATCTTCAGGTATCACAATAAGATGCCTCGTTCCTCGGCATGACAGGTGGTATTGTTAGCATGACAAAAAAAAATTGTCATCCTGAACCCGGGTGGCTGATGAATTTCATTTACTTCGGTTGACAGGGTGAAGGATCTATTTTCGTATTCGCCTAAACTTTTGTCTCAGGTATTCGTTCACAGTTAATGTTAAACTTAATTAACCGTATCGTTCAATAGCACAACACGTTAGAAAATTACAGACTTTTTTTCGGCTGTTCTTCTTCGTAATTCCTGACTGATTTTAAAGATTATTTTTCCGGACCTTGGATACAGAATTTTACATAGCAGTAACAAATCTGCTAATAAAAAAAACCAAATAACTTAATATTTGGTTTTTTTAAAACAATGTATTTGGCAAAAAATAAGTCAACTTTCTTATCTACAATATCAAGTGGAAAGCATGCAAAATATCTGCACGTTAAGACAAATACTTTTTATTTAGTCATCAAATCTTTTCTGATCCTGTCTGCCAGGATCTTTGAGTATTCCCTGCTAAACTTGGACATAGAGGAAGGTTTATTGGTTTCTTCTGATTGAGCCATCCAAATCATATCCTCAGATGCTGCATCAAAGATTGTAGCCTCATAAAAATAGGTTTTATCAGTAGTGTAATACCCCGGTTGGTACATCATCATACCCATGCCACCGTGGAAACCACCAAAGCCCATTCCCGGACGCATCCCCATTCCCGGACCCATCATCATAGGATTCATCATCATATTATTCACACCCGGAACATACCTTTGTTCTTTTTGTGTATCTACCAATCTGACAGTAAGAATCGCGTCGCATTTCATTTGCTGAACCCTGGCCATGATCACATCTTTGCTGGGCAATTCTTCCCTGCCGAATGCAGGTGTAAAATATTCTGAACTCTTAACTACAGTAAAGCCTTTAGCTTCGGCTGCCCTGGTAAGATCTGTTTCAAGGATATTTTTGGTAGATTGATTTTGGTTCAGTACAAGGACGAAAACCTTCTCATATTTTTTGGTCCGGTCGAAATTTGGATTTACCCAGGTACTGGTTATTTTATGCGACGGTCCGCAGGATACCAGGTA
>JBGSHT010000067.1:0-38045 GCA_041752135.1 Chitinophagaceae bacterium
ATTAACTGCACCAGATTTGTTTTCAACTTGAAAATGTGGGAGGGGTCTCCTCTGGATAAATATTAAGTAACCTAATATAATCAAGGCTACTGGGCGACAAAATAGCTAAAAATCTATTTTAGTCGGTCAGCAGTGATAAAAAATGAAAAAAGCGCTTTTGATCATTGCAGTGATGACTTCCTTATTGGCATGTAAAAATAATTCTGGTAGTTCCGAAAATAAAGAGGATGCTTCAAAGGATGCAGGTACAGATGCATCAAATGTTGCAGCCACCATGTATTACAATGGCGACATCATCACTATGGAAGGCGACAGTGCAATCTACGCGGAAGCTGTTGTAGTAAAAGACGGTAAAATCAGTTTTGTGGGAAGTAAAAATGAAGCCATGAAAGCCGCAGGAGCGGGCCACCAGATGGTTGACCTGATGGGCAAAACCATGTTGCCCGGATTTCTGGATGCACACAGTCATTATATTAATTCACTGTTGGTAGCCAACCAGTGTAAACTATATGCGCCGCCATCAGGCCCTGCGAAAGATGTTGAAAGCATTATTGCCGAACTTAAAAAGTTTGCCGAAGAACGCAAGATTCCAAAAGGAGAAGAGATCATAGGGTATGGATATGATGAAAACGTAATGCCAAATGGCAAACTATTGAACCGTGACGACCTGGATAAAGCCTTTCCCGACAATCCGGTCCGGGTGGACCATGTATCCATGCATGGAACTGTATTGAATTCACTCGCTATGAAAAATTACGGGTTTAGTGCTGAAACAAAAACACCACCGGGTGGTGTGATCGTCCGTAAGCCAGGTACCAACGAGCCCTATGGATTGATCATGGAAACAGCCTTCTTGCCTGTTATGGAAAAAACAGCAGCGATGACACCCGAAAATGAAATAGCCTGGACAAAGGCCGGCCAAATGCTGTATGCAGAAACAGGCGTGACCACCGCACATGAGGGTGCAACACATCTGGGACCTTTACAAACCATTAAACGGGCTGCTGACGCAGGGGCTAATATAATTGATGTGGTAGCCTATCCTTTCATAACTGATTTGAATAATATCATTAAAGATTTTCCTGTAACGGTTTGGGGCAAATACAATAAAGGATTTAAAATTGGGGGTGCTAAGATAACCATTGATGGATCACCACAAGGTAAAACAGCTTTTTTCTCCACTCCATATTTGACTGGTGGTCCGGGTGGCGAAAAGAACTGGAAAGGTGAGCTTACTTTTCCACAGGATATGGTCAATCAAATGGTAAAGAAGGTGTACGATATGAAAGTGCCACTCACCCTGCATTGTAATGGGGATGCATCCATTGACGCCTTTTTGAAAGCGTATGAATTTGCACGTGCCGGAGATTACAGCCAGCCCTGGAATGTGACAATCATTCACACACAATTTATACGAAAGGACCAAATGGCTAAATTTGTGAAATATGGTATCCGGCCTTCTTTTTATACCCTGCACACGTACTATTTCTACGAGGCGCATTTGAAGAACCGCGGTAAGGCCCAGGCGCAGTACATCAGTCCCATGCGTGATGCAATTGATGCAGGTATGAAACCTACCAACCATACTGATTTTGTAGTGGCGCCTCTTGATCAGATGATGATGTTGTGGAGTGCTGTTAACCGCATCTCACGGGCAGGGGTAAGCGTTGGACCCGATCAACGTATCAATCCATATGAAGGCCTGCAGGCCATGACCATCAACGTTGCTGCACAATACGATGAGACTGATTCCAAAGGCAGCATTAAGGAAAATAAACGGTCAGACCTGGTGATTTTGGATAAAAATCCTTTGAAGGTAGAGCCAATGGCAATAAAAGATATTAAAGTTATCGAGACCATTAAAGACGGGAAGTCCATTTATAAGAGAAATTGATTTTTAGTTCTGTTCTTAGCGTCCCTTGTTCCATTGCGGTTAAACATTCAGGCGAAGGATTCGTGTTTATTTATCGTAAAAGATAAATACCGCATCAGGATGTATTTACCGGTAAGCAATAATTAATGCCATTACCGTTAAACCTTGGTGCTTCACTAAAGTCAAAACACGTTAAACCCTTTTATGCGTAAACCCCTTATTCTTACAGGCCTGGTTATCATGGCAATAGCGTTTGCAGTTGGTTGTTCAAAGACGGTTGAAGAACCTGTTCGGCAATCTTATCCGGCAATGGAAGCAGTCTTTGGTGATAAAATTGACCTCAATAACCTGGCTAACTATGCAAACCAGCCCAGGCCCGGGTATATCAATAAAGACAATACGGGGGGTAATAATATTACCGATGCAAAAGCAACTTTAGGCAGGGTGCTTTTTTACGATAAGAATTTAAGCGTAGATAATACTGTTTCCTGCGGCAGTTGCCATAAACAGGAATTTGCATTCAGCGATACGGCCGTAGTAAGCAGCGGCTTACAGGGAGGCATAACCGGAAGGCATTCCATGAGGCTGGTCAATTCAAGGTTTGCGGTTGAACGTAAATTTTTCTGGAACGAACGTGCGGCCAGCCTGGAGATCCAAACTACACAACCCATTCAGGATCATGCAGAGATGGGTTTCAGCGGGCAAAACGGCAGGCCGGGATTACAGGCACTGTTGACCAAACTGCAGGGCATCGCATATTATACTGAATTATTCAGGTTTGTATATGGGGATGTCAATGTTACTGAATCCAGAATGCAGGAATCGATGGCTCAATTTATCCGGAGTATCCAGTCATTCGATTCAAAATATGACGCAGGCCGGGCACAGGTGCAGAACGATAATCAGCCCTTTCCTAATTTTACAGCACAGGAAAATACAGGCAAGAATTTGTTTATAACGCCACCGGTATTTGATGCCAATGGAAGCAGGATCGGAGGCGGATTAGGATGCAATGGATGTCATAATGCCCCTGAGTTTGATATTGATCCCAATACCCGAAACAATGGAATCATTGGTGTGGTTAACGGACCTGGAATTGATATTGAAAATACGCGTGCACCTTCATTGCGTGACCTTACCCGGACCAATGGTGCATTAAACGGCCCCATTATGCACACAGGAGCAATAAAAACCTTGCAGGCTGCCATAGGACATTATGGTACGATCAACCTGGCGCCTGGAAATACCAATCTGGATCCAAGGCTCAGACCAAATGGTTTTGGCCAAAAGCTTAACCTGAATGCCCAGGAAGTAAATTCGGTGATCGCATTTCTGGGAACGCTTGCTGGTACGAATGTGTACACTGATGTAAAATGGAGTGACCCTTTCTGATATGCATATACATTTTTGATCATTTGATTTGAAAGCTACCTGTTTTTGCAATGCGCAATTATCAGTTTAAATTTATTATCATTGTCTTTACATTGGTAATATTTGCCTGCATTTCAAATAATCAATTAAAATGGATGAAAGTACAATACGAAGCCTTACAGAGGCTTTATTGGTATCTCCCGGAAATATCCCGCTCAGACAACACCTGGCAGACATCTTAGTGAAAATGAACCGTTTTGATGAAGCAGAAAAAGAATATGCTGAACTGCTGAAATTAAGCCCGGAGCCCAGGTTTAAAACACAACTGGCCAGGGTCTTTTTCCTGCAGGGAGAATATTCCAAATGCAACGTGATCCTGGAAGATGTTATCGAACAGGGTATGGAAGATTTTGATGTATTGATTCTTTACGCAAGAGGGTTGTTAAGGGAAAATGCCATTGACGATGCCATAAACATTTATCAGCGGGCACTGGAGATGAACCCGGGTTTTACAGATGAAGAACTCGACAAGCATCTGCGTATCTCCGGGCTGCAAGATGAAATGAGTGAGGATGATTTTGAAGAAAGCCAGTTTGTCCAGAAACCGGATATTGATTTTAATCATGTTGGCGGTATGGATGATGTCAAGCGCGAGATCGATCTGAAGATCATTAAACCCCTTTTGCACCCGGAATTGTACAAAGCCTATGGTAAGAAAACCGGCGGTGGTATTCTTTTATACGGGCCGCCCGGTTGTGGTAAAACCTATATTGCCAAAGCCACGGCGGGTCAGGTAAATGCACGATTTATAAATGTGGGGCTGAATGATATATTGGACATGTGGATCGGTAATAGTGAAAAAAATCTTCATGCCATTTTTGAACTTGCCAGGGAACATGTTCCCTGTGTATTGTTTTTTGATGAAATAGATGCACTGGGAGCCAGCCGAACTGATATGAAACAATCAGGTGGAAGGCATTTGATTAACCAGTTCCTGCAGGAATTGGATGGACTGGGAAATGAAAATGAAGGGATACTTATTTTAGGTGCAACCAACACGCCCTGGCACCTGGATCCTGCCTTCAGAAGGCCGGGCCGGTTTGACAGGATTATTTTCGTTCCGCCTCCGGATGCCAAAGCCAGGGAAGCTATTCTCAAACTTAAGTTGCAGGGCAAGCCTGTAGCTGAAATTGACTATCATGGCTTAGCGGAGAAACTTGAACATTATTCAGGAGCCGACATTGAAGCTTTGATCGATATCGCGATAGAACATAAAATTGAAGCTTCACTTTCGGAAGGGATACCCAAACCCATTGTTACGAAGGACCTTCTCCAGGCTGCAAAAAAACATAAACCGAGTACCCAGGAATGGTTTGCCACTGCCAAAAACTTTGCATTATTTTCTAATGATACCGGTTTGTATGATGATGTACTTACCTATCTTAAAATAAAAAAATAGATGCCTAATCCACAGTTCGACAGGATACATATTTTACTGCAACAGAAAAAATTCAAAGAAGCGGAAAGGATTGTGAAAGATATGCTGGGTAATGATCCCCATGATGTATACCTTCTTTCCCTGATGTCGGAATTATGCCTGCAGCAGGATAAAATCGACCAGGCAGCTTCAGTCATTGATACGGCCATTGGCCTGAGCCCTGATTCGCCTGACCTGTTTTTTATTAAAGCCAGGATATTGTTGCAGCAGGATAAATATGATGAGGCTGAAAATTTCCTGCAGCAGGCCATAGCAATGGATCCCGAAGATGCGGGATATTTTGCCCTCTGGTCATCGGTTAAGCTTACCCGTAAGCAATTTGCTGAAGCGCTGGACCTGGCGAACCAGGCTTTATCACTTGATGCTGAAAATATCCTTGCCCTTAACACACGGAGTACGGCACTGCTTAAACTCAATCGCCCGGAAGATGCTGAAAAAACCATTGCCGGGGCCCTAAGGGGAGATCCCAACAATCCATATACCCATGCCAATTATGGCTGGACCCTGCTTGAAAAAAGAGAACATAAAAAAGCGCTGGAGCACTTCCGGGAAGCGCTGAAACTTGATCCTAATTTCTCCTATGCCCAATCAGGTATGCTCGAAGCGCTAAAGGCCAATAATATTTTTTACCGGCTTTTTTTACAGTATTCTTTTTGGATGGGAAACCTTACATCAAAATACCAGTGGGGAGTGATCATTGGGTTCTTTATCGGTTTTCGCTTACTCAGGGCCTTGGCAGCAAGCAATGAAAGCCTGCGGCCTTATCTTACTCCAATCATCATATTATTGGCCCTGATCATGTTTTCCACATGGATCATTACGCCGGTGAGTAATCTTTTTCTTCGCTTCAATAAATATGGGAAGCACTTATTGGGAAAGCAGGAAAAGATGAGCGCTAATTTTGTAGGTATCTGTTTCCTTATTTTTATATCGGGCTTACTGGCATACATGTTGCTTGGCAATGAAAAATACCTTCCGGTGGCAGTTTTTGGCTTCGCTATGATGCTGCCTTGCAGCAGTATGTTTCTGCCATCAAAAAATAAAAATGCGCTGATGGTTTATGCGGTTGTCATGGCCCTGGTTGGACTTGCCAGTATATTCCTTAGCTTCCAAAGCGGTGAGATATTTAACATGTTCTCTGTCATTTTTATTATTGGCTTTGTTGCTTTTCAATGGGTGGCTAATTATATGCTGATAAGGGATACGAATGTGTAAATTGCAGATGTATCCCATATTTGAGTTATAAGCCGCAAAGAAAAACGGCATTAAGAAAATACAAGGGGTTAATATTTTATTTCCTCATTGGTTGTATTTTCCAATACGTTAAACTTCTCCATAACCACTCAAGAGGCCCAAATCTGAAATAGGCAAGCCATATATGGGAAAAGATGATCTGGAATAACCAAATCAGGCCAATTACTCCATAAACTTCAATTCTTGCCAGCTTCCCATAGAGCCCAAAACCGATACCATAAAATATCAGGGCACAAATTACAGACTGCATAAGATAATTGGTGAAGGCCATTTGTCCTGGAGCCTTCATTATAAAAAATAGCCAATTGAATAAACCTGATTTATACAAAAGCATAATTAATCCATAAATTCCCAAAGAACGCAGAAGTCTGCCGGGCTCAAAGGGATCAAAGAGAATGGCTTTTGTAAAGTCATATGCGTTGAAACCACTTTGAATGGATACCTGCAACCGGCTGTTCATGAGGAATATACCGCATGTTAAACCAATACCGGACAGCCAAATATAAATCCTGTTCGGCGACTCACCGGTCAAAATACCCAATTTGAAAAATGCCATTCCGATGAACATAAACAATAAAACATCCCATAATTCAAAATAAAGGTATTGAACAAGGTTTCCGGTATATCGGCTGGTCATTTCTTCATGTAGCCTGTCATAATTATATTCATGTACTTTTTGTATCAGCAGTTCGCGTTTTTTTAATTTAGCTTCCCTGCCCGATGATTCTTTAAAGGCTAACATAGCATTTAAGTCAGCTTTTTGAATCTCATTTAGCTTCAGGACAGATGTATCAAGCGCTGCGATGGTTTCTCCCCTGGATATAATTTTTTTATTGTTATAAAGATCAACATTCGTTCGAATAGTCATAAAAGCTAAACAAATAGCCGCGCCAATTAATAATTTTTTTGCTGGCAGATTTCTAAAAGCTACCATCAACATTCCCAAAACTGCATAATCAAGTAGAATGTCACCGTGCCATAATAAAATCCAAACATCCAAAACAGAAAAAACAATCAGCCAGAGTTGTCGACGAAAAAAATACTCCAAAGAATGAGCGCCATCTTTTTTATTTTCCCTTCCATTTATAAATAATATTATCCCAGCGCCAAACAACATCGAAAAAAGGGCACGTTGGGTTCCAAAGGGGACAAGCATGATGAAATACCAGGTATAATAATTTATGCCTGTTTCGTTAAAAAGTGTAGGATCATATCCGCTGACGGGCATAGCGAAAGATGAGATATTGATCAGTAAGATGCCCAGAATGGCAAAACCCCTGAGGCTGTCTAAAATCGAAATCCTGTCAGATTGAATTACAGGCGCTGCAATAGGGGCAAGTGATCCTGATACTTTTTCAGGGTTCTTTGGCATAAGTGTGTTTGATTTCCATAAGATACCAAGGATTTTAGATTTAAAAAAATGGATTTGAGAACTGAAAATGGTGCCTGCGAGTATAACTATATTTTTTTATGATTACTTTCAGATTTCGAAAATTAAATTATGAAACCTTTTTTATTTCTCGCTTCATGTTTGGCAGTATTAAATATCCAGGCACAGACATTATATTTTCCTGACTCAAACTGGCAAACTAAGAAAGCTGCTGATCTTCAAATGAATCAATCAGTCATCGACAGTGCCGTTCGTTTTGCACTAGCTAATGAAGTAAAGATTGATTACGACATGCGGATCGCCAATATTAAATCTTATACCAATGAACCTGGCTACAAGATATTGGGCCCGATGAAACAAAGAGGAAAGCCTGCTGGAATGATCATTAAAAACGGCTATATCGTTGCACAGTGGGGCGACCTTAACCGGGTTGATATGACATTCAGTGTCACGAAAAGTTATTTATCTACGATCGCCGGATTAGCTGTGGATAACAGGATGATCAGGTCTGTGGACGATAAAGTAAAAGAGTATGTCTGGGATGAAAAATTTGATGGACAACACAATGGTAAAGTAACCTGGAGGCATTTGCTAACACAGTCATCTGATTGGTCGGGTTGTCTTTTTGATAATTGCGACTGGGCCGACAGGCCCCCGAAAGAAGGCGGAATTGATGAGTGGAAGAACCGTAAATTACTTGAGCCCGGAACAAATTATGAATACAATGATGTACGGGTGAACCTGCTTTCTTATTCATTGCTGCAAGTATGGAGAAAGCCTTTGCCTGCAGTGCTCAAAGAAAAAATCATGGACCCTATTGGAGCGTCTTCCACCTGGCGCTGGTTTGGATATGAAAACAGCTATGTAAATATGGATGGATTGATGGTGCAGTCGGTAAGCGGCGGCGGGCATCACGGTGGGGGCATTTTCATCAATACCTATGACCAGGCGAGGTTTGGATTGTTGTTTGCCCGGAAAGGTAAATGGAAAAATCAGCAACTGGTTTCAGCTGATTGGACGGAAGCTGTTCATAAGCCTTCCTCCCCAAATAAATCCTATGGTTTTTTATGGTGGACCAACCATAACAACGACCTGGGGAATATCTCCAAAGACATTTATACAGCGCAGGGATATGGTGGAAATTATATTGTTGTAGACAGTGAAAATGACCTCGTGATTGTAACGCGCTGGCTGGATACGAGTAAATTGGGGGAACTGGTAAGGCTGGTGGAAAGTGCCATTAAATGATCAAATATAACCGCGAAGAAAAAAAGACGCAAGGTTTAATATTGTCCTGTGCTTAATAGCACTAAGGTACAGGCCTCATCACATTGAATGCCCTGTTCCGAAGCGAGCCTTTCCAGTTCGTCGTTCTCTGTTCCCGGATTGAAGATGATGCGGCGCGGATTAAGAGATAAAAAGTAGTCGTAGTATTCTTCCTGGTGTGTGGGGTTGAGGTATAAAGTAATGGTATCAATATCATCCCTCAACTTTGTTTCTTTTTCAATAGTAACATCACCTACCTGGGTTTTTTTGCGACCTATCGCCACAACTTCATAGCCGTAATGCCGAAGGCTGCTAATAGCCATATTGCTGTAGCGTGCCGGATTGTCTGATGCACCAATGACTAAGGTTTTATTCTTTTCCATCAACACTAAAATAATATTTTAATAGGATTATCCATTTAAGTCTCATTTTTAATTTGGATCGAGGGTTGGCGGTTGTCCTCCCCCTAAAACACTATGAAGCAACGCCTCCGCAGTTCACCCCCTCCGAGAGGGGGATATAACAGCCCTTCACAGTAATGAGGTTAGTGCTTTACTAAAGAGAATTAAATACAAAGGAACTTTCCGGAGAAGTAATATCCCCCTCTGGAGGGGGAGAGGTTCGAGCTTTACACATACTCAGGTTTTAGGGGGAGGATTTCTTGTCTCTTGAACTCCGCACTTGCGTGCTAATTGTTTTTGCATAAAGTCAATAAAGTAAAATAGCCTTGCAATAAGGCTTTGCGTTTTAAATACTTAATCCTATATTTTAAAATGGCTCCCCATGCGTTTGCCTGATCAGTTTTTTGATCAATCCAGGGAAAGGCTTCATGGCAGAAAGGAAAATATTGGTTACCGCCGGTTTGCCAAATAGCGATTGTATCATTCTGCCGGTGCGTAGCCGGCTGGAAAAATGCCTGTTCCACGACTCCGCATATTTCTGTTCCATTTCATCGCGATTGATATGTCCCTGTAAAAAAGGGATCAACAATGATGCAGCGATCTTGCTGCCATGCATGGCCATGCTCATCCCATTGCCACAAAGCGGCGTGATCATTCCGGCCGCATCGCCGATCATCAGAACATGATCTTCCAGCAGGCTTTTTTTCTCAAAGCTGATCTGTGAGATGGTAACCGGTTCTGTTCTTTCAAATAGCGAAGTGGAGAAAATCTGCTTCAGGTGCGGATTCTGAAACAGTACATTTTTTTCCATCTCATGGATGGAATTATTATTTTTTTTAAGGTTGTCTGCCGTGGTCAGGTAACAAAGACAATACTTCTCTTTTTCAACAGCCGAAATGCCGCAATAACCATTTTCGAAATTATGCAAAGCGATCATATCATAAGGAAAATCTGTTGTAACATGATATTTAACGCCAATGAAATTATTCAGCGGTGTAGGCTTTTCGCGGGTGAAGGGCCGCTGCCATTTAATATCCAGATTGGACCTTTTCCCAAAGGTGCCTGCCGCTGCGGTAGCTTTGAAATTACCCGCTGTGGTATCAAATTGAAATGCTTTTTTATCAAACCGGATTTGATTTACTCTTGTGTTTTCATAAATACTCACGCCACACTCTTTGGCGATTATGGATAACCGGTAGTCGAGCAGGTAACGGCTAATCCCGAATCCGCCAAGCGGTAAATGGTTTTCAATCGTTTGCCCATTAGGCGCAGATACCCGGAGTTTTTTTATCCGCGGTAATTCCATCTCACCCAAAGGAAGTCCAAGGCTTTCCAAAAAAGGAAAAGATTCCATACTGATGTATTCCCCGCAAACCCGGTGAAACGGGTAGGTCTCTTTTTCAAAAACTACAACCTTAAAGCCTGCTTTTGCTACCTGGATAGCCAGTG
This sequence comes from Chitinophagaceae bacterium, assembly GCA_041752135.1. GTDB lineage: Bacteria > Bacteroidota > Bacteroidia > Chitinophagales > Chitinophagaceae > Pollutibacter. The sequence continues at coordinate 10,503 of JBGSHT010000067.1, forward strand.
TAAGACCGGCAAGGCCGCCTCCTGCAATGGCGAGGTCTATTTCTGGTTTTATAACCGGTGATATTTTTTCTGATATATGTTCCTGTGTATCCATTTTAAGACAGTGTGTTTTCTTTGTGCCCTATCAGTAACCAACGGAATGCCCATTTCCAGTTTATTGAATAACCCGGCTTTTGGTCATCTTCAAACGAATTTTTCATCAATGTGTCAAGTTCTGCTTTGCTGAAGCCGCGTAGCACACTGAGGGGTGCATCATTTTTTACCATATATGACTTTGAAAACAATCTGCTTAAAATTTTGATGCTGTGATAGGCAAGGGTATGCCTTTGCAGGTCGTTGATAAAAAAGCCAAGCCTGCTGTTTTGATGCATCCATCTGATGATGTGCACTACACCTTCATCTGTAAAATGATGGCAAAAAAGGGATGAGAAAATGATATCCGGTTTATTAGGCAGGTATGCATGCCTGTAATCCGAGCAGATCCAGTTTGCCTTTTTTATGGAAAGGCAATTTTCTTTTGCATATTCTATACATTCCGGTTTTATGTCGATGCCAATAACTTCTATGTCTATACCCTGCTTTGTTGCCCAGGTATAAATGGCAACCAGGTTATCTCCGCCGCCGCAACCAATCTCGCAAATGGTTATTTTATTTCTTTTGCCTGCCAGTGCTTTAAATCCTTTGATCGTGATATCGTGTCCGCCCAGCCAGGTATTGATAAAGTCAAGTTCCTGCATATTTCTTTTGATATCCGCAAATGGGATATCATCCCGGTCGAGCAGTTCTTCCTGGTATGATCGTTGTTTGAAATTCACGTTGTAAAGTTAGTACTCAGTTCGGTGTTGTGGTGGCCATGAAAGTTTCCATGGTCAGTCCAGGGCCGAAAGCCAGGCCCAGTATCGAATTATTTTTTTTGTGGTCGAGGTGATGCAGCATGTCTTTGAGTACAAATAGTATGGTAGGAGAAGACATATTACCATAGTGCCGAAGAACCTGGTAGCTGTGACTCAGTTGTTCGGGTTGCAGTTTCAGGCTTTTGGAAACAGCTTCAAGGATCTTGCGGCCGCCCGGGTGAATGCACCAGTGGGTGATATCATTTAAGGTGCGGTTGTTTTTTTGAAGAGCCCTTTGTATGAGTGGTTCGATGTCTTCACTGATAAGGTCGGGCACATAACCGCTGAGGGTCATTAAAAAGCCGGTTGAAGAAAGTTCCCAGGCCATATCTTTTTTACCCTTGGGAACCACTTCGCCATAAAAATTTTCCAGGTGGATACCTTTGCCGGGTTGTTCATCTGGCGTCATAAGTAATGCTGCTGCGCCATCCGCAAATAAAAGTCCGGAGGCAATATTGTCTAAGCTGGTGCTGCGCTGAAAATGCAGTGTACAGAGTTCCGTGCATACGATCAGCACTTTTGCATTTTTATCGGTGTTGCAGATCATGTCGCCCATCTTCATGGCATGTATGGCTGCATAGCAACCCATAAAATTCACCGAGGTCCGGTAAATATTCCGGGGCAGGTCCATCAGTTCCATTACCTGCAGGTCAAGGCCAGGTGCGCTCATGCCGGTGCAACTCACGGTTATCAGGTGGGTGATGTCTTCTTCTTTTGTTTTATGGTCAAGGCATTTACGGATAGCCTCAACCGATAGCAGAGGGGCATGTTTCTGGTACCAGCTCATTCTGAGTTCCAGGGAGGGGAATGGTTCAAGGCTTTCCGACTGTGGATAAAATTTCCATTCACCCATAGGGCGGCTGTAATCTGAAATGACGGAATAGCGGATGTCTATGCCACTGTGGTGGTACAAAAAGCGCATTTTCCTTTTTTCGGTTTCAGGCATGGCATACACTCCCTGCATAAACTGCAGGATATCTTCCTGCTGATGCCGGAATTGTGGAACCGATGTAGCTATGGATATTATTTTACTCAAATTGTTTCCAAATAGTTATTATGATAAAGGCAATGGAAGTACATACAGAAGCTACAACATTCATACGCATTGTATTGTTAAAATTTGCTGCAGCATGATCGCGCCATACATTGGCAGCCCATTTCATAAAAAATACGAGTACCGGCAGGAGCAGGGTTGTGAGGAGGAAAAATGCTTTCAATTGATCATTCAGGTAATAATGCAGCCCCAGGCAGCCCATGGCCAGGCTGTAAATGACCGCACAGAATATAAATGTGCCCCGATATCCAAGGCGCATGCTGATACTGTGTACGCCATCTTTCTGGTCAGCTTCATGCTGGTACACCTGGGTAAGAGGGTAGAATCCCCCAATAAGCAAGCTGGCTGAGATCATAGGCAAAAATGGGATCTGCAGGGATTTGTTTACACTGCATCCATGGTAGACAAGGGCAAATGTTACCGCCCCCTGGAAAAGGATAACCGTGATATAAGCGATCACCGGGTATTTTTTCAATCGGATGCCCCGAAAACTATACGACCTGGAGGCGAGAATATAGAGCAGGACGCCAAAGGAAAAATAAGGGCTTACCCCAAACCCCATCAGGATGGCCACCAGATCCATGGCCAGGGTAAAATGATAGAGTTGCTTCGTAGGCTGCATAGGTATCGCCAATCCTCCTATGGCTGATTCATCCCTGTCCATATAGGAATTATATCCGTTACTCGCCGGATAGACCAGCAGGTGGAGGATAAAGAATACCAGAAAAGCCCTGCCCCAATGGATAGTAGTCACTTCACTGAGCGCAAAAAAAAATACGGGTGCGAGGAAGAGTGAAAAAGGAAACCGGAGGAGCTGTATGGTAGAGCGTTTAAGCATAAGCGAACCTCAGGAAATATATGAATAAAGGACTTATAGTATTTTATCCCTTTCTATTCTTTTTCTGATATTCACAGACATTTTATCCAGCCCAAAGTCTGGATCTCCGTCTAAATTTGCTGCAAATCCTGAGCGCCACTGAGTTCCTCTGCCATCCAGGCGATAGAAATCAGTTTGAAAATAACGGGTTTTATTGCCTCTTGTTTCAAGGCTATATACCGGGAAAGCGCCAAAAAAACTGTAAATATTACCATTGAAGGCGACATTTTGTGAAATACTGCTTATTTCTCCCATGAAAGTAACCACAAGTAGTGCATCAAAGCCCATTTCTACAACTTTATTCTTTAAAGTAATAGTGTCTTTCATTAATTCTGGTGTTATAAAATCAGTGGAACCACTTACATTATATCTCCGGCTTTTGAATTCTTTGATCACGCTTCTTTCTATTCGCCTTCTAAACATATCCGGGTCTACACGCGCTAATATCAGGATGTTCTTATAATCCCTTTTAACATAGTCTGGTGCTATATAGCTATCTGAGGTTTTTGTTTGTGTTTCTTTGGAAGATGAACAGGCGGACATGCCAGCGAGTGCGATAAAAAAAACCAGCGATATAATGAATAAGCGTCCATTTTTAGAGAAAAATCCGGTCATTCGTTTTTTTTTTCAAATATAGGTCAATCAGACAAGCCCACCACAATGCACAAAAGATCATCATGCAGTCTTCAGGAAGTTAATAGCCCGGTTTTTTGAATCAACAGATTTATATTTTCTTTGGTTTTAGGGGGTTTTAATTGCCATTTTTGAATGTTTTCTAATTTTTACCAATCGATATTATAAATTAAGCAATAAGGGTTAGTTCTGTTGAAGAATAGGAAGGTTCTTTCCCGTTTTATTGACCATATTTAATTTCAATCCGAATTATATGATCTAAAAGGTTATTTAGTACAATATGCTGAAACAAAATCCTTTCTACCTTTGTAAGAACAACGATAAACGGCTACTTGCCCGATTTAAACGGCCAAAAAATTTTCCTTGCCATGGAAAAATTACTGGTTATTTGCTGTATCCTGATCTCATTTGGATATAACGCCCGTACACAGGAAAATGTGAATGAATTTCCCGTTATGGATAGTTTCGGTCTTCCCGGGACTGAGCCAAGTAATGCTTCTGACAAACTAAGAACAGATAATAATTTATCAAAGGATACCAATCTGAATTTGCCCGATAAAGGGAGCCGTGTGAAAAAGAAGTCAGCACGCAATGGCCTGTATGTTATGCTGAATGAACGGGGTGATACCCAGTTTGTAAGTAATTACCGCAAAGGACAGCTTAATGGTCAATGGACAAGTTGGTTCAATAACCGGAATGTATGCGATTCGGGCTTGTTGTTGGATGATCTGCCGGATGGTACCTGGAAGGGTTGGTATGCAAATGGAAACCCAAGATATATTCTCCAGTTCAGTGCACGTAAACTCAATGCCCTGAAGGATGAGTTGATCAAACAGCCAAAAACAAAATATTTTATACTATCCCAGAAATCGCCCGAGGAAGCATCCCGGCATTATAATGCTTTGTTATTGTTTGGACATAAGCCTGCTGAAAACAGCAGCATCCTGATGACTAAAAAAGTTAATCTTCCATCATATTCGCCAGAAAGCCTAAGGTACGTTGTGGCTGAAAATACCGATGAAGGAAACCCGGTTTCTTACAAAGCACCATTTACTGAGGGTTTATTACATGGTCAGTTTACTTCTTTCAATAGCAATGGTGCGATCAGGGAAACCGGCCTATACCTCAACGGACTAAGGGAAGGTATATGGGAAGAATATAACCTGCGAAAAGAAAAAGCAATAGGTACTTACAGGCACGGCTACCGCAATGGCGAGTGGCGGTATTACAACGCCCAGGGGAAACTGTTGTACTGGAAAAGATTTGATGCCAAAGGCAGGGAGACTGAAAGGTTTAGTTTTTAATGGCCAGCTTTTCTACAAAAACTCTTCTGTTCAGATAGCTCATGTTAGATATGGCGAAATAATAATTACCAGCTCCTCTGGTATAAAATATACAAACGCCCTTTTATCGGAGTTGTCACGTTCCCGACTAATAAGGGAACCTGGTATTTTCACATTTCTCGTAAAATTTTCGTTGATATGAGTGATGGTCTGACTTCGCCTTGCTTTTTGGATCTCACTTTCCCTATGAGAAACCCCCAGGAGCTTATTCACATTGGATGCTGGCATTTTCTTTCCTTGAAGTGAATTCTGAACTAATTCTTTCAGGAATTCCTTTTCCACTTCAGGAATGGAACCCCAAAAAGCTATTATGGCTTTTCCCTGATCAAACGGTTCCTGGTCATGTAGAGGGACTTGTTCAATTCGGATTTCTTTTTTTCGATAAAACTTTAATAGCATTGCTATAATGGCAGAAATAATCAATACAATTACTGCTCCTGATATTAACTTTTTAGAGGAAAAGGACAGGTTAAATAAATTTACATTAACCAAACTTATTGGTTCATAAAGCGGTATGGCAGCTTTGAAATCCAACATGCCAGAATCAAGTCTGACCCTTGCAACAGAAACCGAAAGATCATTGCCGTTTATGAAATACAACGAATCTTTCAAACTTATAAAATTATCGAAAGGAACTGTGCCTGGTATTTTTCTTTGATTCATTCTCCGTACCCCTTCAATGTTTTCCAGCGCTGTCTTTTTAAAGGGAATTACAAGATTGTGTTTAAAATCGATAATCAGGAAATTTTGAGGTTGGTAACGGACACATATACCCCAGGGCGTTTCAAAAAACGCCCCATTATTTAAACTACCGATGGTTTTTGGGTGAGCGGGGTTTATCCTGCCCAGTTTTTCCCATTTTTTTGAAATAAGGTTATACTGATATATACTATCGCTGAATTCCGGGTTGAAATTTTTAAACGTGTTTTGGGTATAATGTCCAAAACTGTAAAAGGTATTATTGGGTCGGTCGAGATAGGTCAGTGTTAGTAGATTCTCTAAACCATCCCCACCCTGTATGAATTCCCAGTCACTTGATGCAGGAATAAAACGGGTAAAAAAATCCCTGTTTTTCCAGAATCCATATCCCCCGTACTGGTATAAGGTATCCCTGTGTATGAAACCCATACAGTTGAAATTGTCGCCGTAGAAATCCGATGAATCGAGCCTTACCAAAGGTAAAAGAGGATCGTCCGGATTTAGTTTGTACACACGCTGCGTACCCGCAAGCATAAAAAGGGTAGTCTTTTTTTCTTTCGCAATGATCACATAAGTATGTCCGGTCCAGGGTATACCCAACTTTATCTCGTGTGGAAGATAGATTGAATTAGAACTGGATGTATCCCGGGCCAGTAGTTCCAGGATGAATTTTTCTGCGGGGGAATAGATGGTGTTGATTTGTGCTTCTGCTGCAAAGCTCAAAAAAAGTAATATCGAAAAGGTAGTGTTTCTCAAAAGCAGGTTTATATAATAACGAAAGTAATACAAAAAACGAATATTTAAATTATTTCACTTGGAAAAAAACAAGTTAGTGATATTACTAATATGTAAATAATCTAAAAACAAATAGATATGCGCATATTATTTAAATAACGGTTATGCTTACCGAAAAGTGATTAATTGGCTCATTTTTTCTCAATTTGTACTTAGAAAAACACCAGGAACCTTAAATTTTAGAAGTCAGGCAGATTTGGCTTGATTAAGTTAAGTGATTCTTAACAGCTTATAGCCGTTGCTAACCTTTATTTTAACCGCAATTATAATAACGAGTAAGCATACCTCTCTGACCTGTATCTATCATCCATTTCCTTGAATTTCCTTCCGTTGAAATCTGTCTGTGTTTAAACTTCGAATTACATGTTGAATTATGAAAGCTGTTTCAGTTTTTCATATAAGATCAACAACATTGTTATATATCATCAGTACAGTTATGCTCTGAGATGGTATGAATTAATATAAAATATTGAAAGTGTTATGATATGGTTCAAGATATAAAAAAGGATTAAGGTACATTGGTTCAAGTAAGATATGTGTCAAGCATTGTAAGTTCTCATTAATCTAAAATTTTAACTCAATATGAAATACAGAATTTATTTACTGTCATTATTATCGTTTTTGTTGGTAATTAATGCATATGGCCAGGAGATTTCAAAGAACATAAATTATCAGGCTGTTGCAAGAGATAGTGCAGGTGTAGTGCTTGCAAATAAGCCGCTTAACTTGAAATTAGAAATAACGGATTCGTCGGGTATTGGAATTTTTTATGCTGAAAATCATCAGATTATGACAAACCAGTTTGGCTTGTTCAATATCCAGATTGGTGGAGGCACCAGAATTTCGGGTAACTATTTAACTATCCCTTGGGGTAGCGGGAAAAAGTATATCCGGACTTCGATTGATTTAACCGGAGGCACAAATTATCAATTATTAGGTTCAAATGAATTGCTGAGTGTTCCTTATGCATTGTATGCATTAAATGCTGTTTCTAATACGAGTTCAAACATCAAATTTATAAAGGATTCCACCAGTAAAATAGAATATGGCTTAGGAATTGGCTATAAAGCTCTTGATAAACTGGATACAACAACGATTAATCCTGCAAATATTGCCATTGGAAGTTTTGCAGGTTCGAATTTGACAAAATCTCCTAATGTCTACATCAATAATGAAAATGTATTCTTAGGATTGCAGTCGGGTGCCGGTGTTGGTTCTCAAAAGGCCGGCCAGGCATCGAATAATGTAATGGTAGGAAATTACGCCGGTCAGAATATAAATCCTGATGCCTGGGGTAATACGCTTATGGGATGGGGTTCTGGCAGGTCTGCTTTCGGTACTTATAATGGTAAAAGTTCATTTAGCGGAAATGTTGCTTTGGGTTTCAGAACCCTGGAAAATGTACAAGATGCGAGTTTTAATGTGGTTATTGGACATGATAATTTGCTTACTTCTAAATCTTCTAACTATAATGTTTCTATCGGAGCAATGTCAAGTGAGGCGTTTATCGGAGATCAAAATGTTTTGATCGGAGCACAAACAACAAGTGACAGCAAATCGGCTGGAAATCAAAATGTAATTATCGGGTCTGCCTCAGCTCAGAAGTTACTGGGTGATAGAAATGTGATTTTAGGCGCAGAGTCACTATCATCCGGGGTTACTAATAGTGAGGTAATAGCCATCGGATATCAAAGTATGAAAAATAATCAAGGCAGATTTAATACTGCTATTGGAACACAAAGTTTATCAGTAAACACAACTGGATCAGAAAATGTTGCATTAGGTTATCGCGCTATGGCATCAATGCCAAAAGGTATTTCAAACATCGCGATAGGTTATTTGGCAATGAGTAATTCAACTGAATTAGATAACTCTATTTTGATAGGATCGTATGCAGGTAGAAATATGGGTGCTAGTTATAATGTTGGAATTGGACATTATACTTTATACCACACCAGCACAGGAAATTTTAATACAGCTGTTGGAAATGCATCACTTGAGGACAATACCACCGGATCAAGGAATACAGCTCTTGGTCACTCGGTACTACAGAGAAGTACCTCTGCAGAGAATAATACAGGAACTGGTTATGCTGTTTTGCCATTAAATACAACAGGAATAAATAATTCGGCTTATGGTACTTATTCAATGGACGCCAACACAACCGGCAATAATAATTCAGCTTATGGTAAACATTCATTACAGGATAATGTATCAGGAAATAATAATACTTCAATTGGTGCGGAGTCAATGTATTTGAATGTCTTAGGATCCTCAAATACCGCAGTTGGATTTCAATCATTGTCCAATAATAGTAATGGGCAAAACAATGTTGCCGTCGGTGGTGGTAGTTTAAGTTTGAATATTGGCGGTTCAGGATTGACAGCTATTGGTAATGGCAGTAATGTGGCGACTCCCACACTCAACAATGCTTCGGCAATTGGTTATAATGCACAGGTAAGTTCTTCAAATGCTATGTCATTTGGAAATAATTCAGTTACTAAATGGGCATTTGGCTTACCAACCACTGCATACGCACTTCAGGTTGGAAGCAATACAACTAATGGAAATGGAGCTTATTTAACTACAGGTGGTACTTGGACAAATGCATCAAGCATTAAGTTTAAAGAAAACTTTTCCTATATCAGCAATGAAGAAATACTTGACAAAATTAATACTCTGGAAATACCCCGCTGGAATTATATAGGAACAACCGAAACACATATTGGACCATTAGCGGAACAATTCAAAGAAGTGTTTGGACTAGGTGTGGCAGATGATAATGAGCATATTAGTACAATTGATGTATCCGGAGTTGCAATAAGAGCTGTTCAGGCACTTATTGACCGGAATCGGATTTATGAAGAAAAACTTTTACAACAGGAAAGAAGATTTTTAGAACTGGAAAAACGTATTCAGAAACTGGAGAAAATGATCGAGGATAAAAAGTAAGTATCTGAATCGTTTTGTGGGAAACAATAAAATTTCTTTATGATTTACATTGTAACAATTGCATAAATCATAAGAAGCAAATGAATCTGAGATGAAAAAATATTTATTACTCCTGTGTCTTTTATTGTCTTCTTTTTATTTTCAGGCACAAGTACTGGCGCCTAAAGTGGTAGCTACAGCTGGAACAGATTATTCTAATGTGAATATCAAATTGTCTTTCACAATCGGTGAAATGCCGTTGGTAAATACAGCCACAACTTCTGGTTTCTTTCTCACGCAGGGTTTTCAACAGGGAGGGGATTGTCAAATTGCAGGATATAATGTTTTGCAGGATACCATGCGTGTCAGGGGCGACAGTGCAGTCCTTGATGCGGGCGCTGGGTATGCAACATACATCTGGAACACGGGAGCAAATGCCCGTTTCCTCAATGCTAAAAGCACAGGTTGGTATAAGGTTAAAGTAACAAATAATTTAGGCTGTACGGCATTGGATAGTAGTTATGTTCAGTTTATCGATACAATTGGAATATTTATTCCAGTTGTAAATGCAATCTGCAATACACCTGTGGATATTCCGATCAAAGCATACAGATTCCGAAACTTACTTTCGATGCAAGGCAGTATATCCTGGGATACTTCAGGCCTGAAGTATGAATCCGTTTCGAATTTTGGCCCGGGGGCTATGTCAATGAGTGCAGTCAATTTTGGGACAACACAAACTATATCTGGCAGTCTTGCCTTTTCATGGAATGACGTAACTGACAATGGAGTTACTTTAAGTGATTCAACAACACTGTTTGTATTAAGGTTTATGCCGGTTGGCGGAAGCAGCAAAAGTATTGCAATCAACCTCAGCAATAGTCCGACACCATTCGAGTTTATTGATATTAATTATAATAAGCAGGAAGCAATCCTAAGAAATGGCGAGGTTAACCTTACTTGTGCTGGCATTGTAACAGGCCGGGTATTGACTCCATTGGATCAGGGAGTTCCAAACGTTGTACTTACATTAACCGGGACAGATAGTACAAAGGTCACAATGACAGACCGGAACGGAAATTACACTATTCATATGGGATCAGGGTCCTATGTACTGTCTCCCGAAAAGAACAACGAGAAAAACAAAACAAATGGGATATCTACAATGGATATTGCATTGATCCAGTCCCATATATTACAAAGGAATTTGCTAAACTCTCCCTACAAAATCATTGCAGGTGATGCTAATAATTCGGGTACTCTGACTACGGCAGACATAATATTTATTCGGCGGATGGTTTTAGGTATTGATACCACGCTGCCAGGTAACAGGACCTGGGCATTTGTAGATAATGATCATACGTTCATAAATCCACAGAATCCATTTCCTTATCCAGCATATAAAACCTTTTCCAACTTCAGCGGAAATTTAACCCAGTCCTTCAAGGCAATCAAGCTGGCTGATGTGAATTTTGACCGCAATCCACTCCTTGATAATCCGCAGGGTATTGGCGATACGCTGAAATTATACTATGAAACCACATTGGCAAATGCAAAAGGTATAGTTACGGTTCAATTCAGAGTAAAAGAAGTAAAAAATCTGCTCGGTTGCCAGTTTACAGTAAATTGGGATAAAGATAAGCTTAGCTACCAGGGTGTGGGAGCAAATCCTCTAAACATAAGTGTAGGAGAACGTTGGTCAGATGACGGGTTCCTGACTTTATCCTGGAATGATCCCGGTGCGAATGGTATTCAACTCAAAGACGGTGATCTTATGTTTGAGTTGAGTTATCGTGCAGATAAGAATCTTGACAAGACAAAACTTGAGATCAGTGCAGAAAAGATTGCTCAGGAAGTATTTAATACAGATTTTGAATTGATGGAATTATCCTTAGAAGCATCTGATATACTTCCGGTGCGGGAAAATGCAAGCATTAAATTCAGTGTATATCCCAATCCTGCGGATCGTCTGATTAATGTGCAATGGAGCGCATCAGCAGTAGGTGAAGGATATATCCGATTGATTGATTTAACAGGAAGAAAATTGTTTGAGGAGAAGGTGAATGTAAAAGCCGGCGACAATAAGTTTGTTTTGTCTTTGGATCAACGAAGAATTGCCCGAGGTACTTATGTCCTGCAACTAATGAGCGAAGAAAATATCTATGTTAAAAAGGTTATTATTGGAAATGAATAACTACTGACTGATTAAATTATTTCCAAGTATGTATTATTCAACATTTTTTTATACTTGATAATATAATTTTCAAATCAATGTAAAAACCACTACCACTTAAAAATCCTTACACTCTTGAGATATTTTTTCTAACCAAAAAACTTTTTATTATGAAAAAGACCACCTTTTATCAATTAATTGTTTTCTTGTTTTTAATTAATGGGTGCAAGAAAGATGAATTAAATCAGGGAAACCTAATACTCGATGATATTTCCTCCGTTAAAGGAGAGGCGAAAAACTTAATATTGGGTCAAGAATTTGAGGGTGGAATTATTGTATATATTGATGCCAGTGGTAAACATGGCTTAATACTGGGGAAGACTGATTTAGGGCCTGCTCCATGGGGCTGCTTTGGTACGTTGATCGAACAAAGTTATTATGGGCAAGAAATGACTAATAATATCCTGTCTGTTTGTAATGAACCAGGCATAGCTGCAAGGCTTTGTGATACATATGTCGTACGTGAAAACAAATCTAAAAATCATAAGGCTAAAGAGAAAGGCAAGAAATATGATGATTGGTTCATGCCTGGGTCCAATGAAATAAATTTAGCCGGAAAATATTATCACCAAAACTTAAATACAACAGCTTATTGGACCACAACTCAAGCTGCATCATTTCAGGCCGGAGTGTTGAATCCTGCAAATTATGTATATATAATGTCATATTTCAGGGATCCCAATAACACAATGATCGGTATCCCATACTATAAAAGAAAAGATGGCTCTACTTATGTTCGTCCAATGAGAAAATTCTAATGTAATAACATTAGTCTAAAATAGATTCGTTATATAGCACCATTTGTTAAAAAAGCCGGGCATATTCCGGCTTTTTCTTTATCCCATAAAAATTTCTCACACCAGCATCGTCACCGGGTTCTCCATGAACTTCTTCAAAGTCTGTAGGAAAGCCGCACCCACCGCTCCATCCACACTTCGGTGATCGCAGCTCAGGGTCACTTTCATCACATTGGTAACCCCAAATGAATCACCTTTTTTCACCACCACTTCTTTGATCCGGCCAACGGCCAGGATGGCACTGTCTGGCGGATTGATAATGGCTGTAAATTCATCGATGTCCATCATGCCGAGGTTGGATATGGTGAACGTGTTGCCGCTGAATTCGTTTGGCTGTATCTTTTTATTGCGGGCCTTATCATAAAGGTCCTTGGCATCAGCCGCTATCTGTGAAAGGCTTTTCTGGTCGGCAAAACGCACTACGGGAACGATGAGTCCTTCCGGTAAGGCAATGGCGCTACCGATATGAATATGCTGGTACGTGCGTACAAAATCACCCATCCAGCTGCTGTTGACAGCCGGGTGCTGGCGAAGCGCCATGGCGGAAGCTTTGATCAGCATGTCCTGGAAGGAGATCTTAACCGGGCTCACTTCATTCATCTGCGCACGGGCGGCCATGGCAGTATCCATATTGATCTCCATCGTGAGGAAGAAATGCGGCGCCGTGTACATGCTTTCACTCAGGCGGCGGGCAATGACCTTCCGCATCTGTGAATTGGGCGTATCGGTAAACCCTTCCTGTCCAACAGGCATGGCTACACTAACTTTTTGCGGAGCGGCTCCTGCTTGGGCTGCAGGTTGGGTTGCAACTGCTGTTGCAGGAACAAAACTGTCAATATCCCTTTTCACGATCCTGCCACCATCACCTGATCCTACAACCTGTTTGATATCTATACCTTTATCTTCAGCCAGTTTCTTCGCAAGGGGAGAGGCTTTCACCCGACCGTTTTCTGAAACAGCAGCCACCGGCGTTGAACTTGCTGCAGCAACGGCTGCTACAGGTGCTGCAGTTGTTGCGGCAGGTGCAACAGCGGGAGCAGTTGCAGCGGCGGTTGGTGCATCCAGCGAGCTCAACAATCCACTGATATCTGTACCTTCTTTTCCAATGATCGCAATCACACTGTTCACTTTGGCTGCTTCGCCTTCTTTCACGCCTATATGCAATAATGTACCTTCGGCATAACCAACCACTTCCATGGTTGCTTTATCCGTTTCCACATCAGCAAGGTTATCATCACTTTTTACCTTATCGCCAACTTTCTTGTTCCACTGAACGATCTTGCCTTCCGTCATGGTATCACTCAGCAAGGGCATGCGTATAACGGTTACGCCCAGTTGTTCGGGGGTTACAGTGGCTACGGGTGCTGCCGCAGGTGATGGCGCAGGACTTGATGTTGATGCTGCTGCAGGAGAAGCAACTGCTGCTGGTGAAGGAGCCGGTGTAGCAGAGGCAGCTGGGCCGTCCAGTAAATTCTTATAATCTTCACCTTCCTTTCCCACAATGGCTATGATCTCATTCACTTTGGCGGCATCTCCTTCCTTCACACCTACATAGAGCAGGGTTCCATCGGCATAGCCTACCACTTCCATAGTGGCTTTGTCTGTCTCCACATCGGCGAGAACATCATCGCTTTTCACCTTGTCGCCTACATTCTTGTTCCACTTTACAATTTTCCCTTCGGTCATCGTATCGCTTAAGAGTGGCATTCTGATCACTTCGGCCATAATGAAGCTGTCGGTTTATAATTAATTAAATGTTTTGGAAGGTCGAAATTAAGGCAAAAAAGGGGAAATCTAACCGCAAAATGATATATAGTGGCCCCGTGTTTGGAATAAAATAACACTAAATGGATAGCAATAATCCTTTCTATATATTTTGCCTCGTTAGAGGCTACCTGTTTGTAGAAATATTATGATAGGCTATTTTGCCCCGGAGGGGCTACCCAGGGTGTTCAAATGGAGCGTTTCAAAAAATTGTAAAACACGAAAATTTAAAAAAGGGTAGCCCTTTCAGGGCAATTCACCAATAAATCAATCTTTCCTACAAACAGGTAGCCCCGCTGGGGCAAAAATGCTAAAATCGTTTATTGGAGTATTCTGGCATTTCTGGTCAAATAGAAGAAATTAAGAACACCAAAAATAATCTTTACTCAAGGTCCAGGTTGAGTTTATCCTTCAAATCCTTTATCAGCGGGTATTCTTCAACCATTTTGAGGAACTGTTCCCGCTTATTCAGGGGCCTGTCTGCAGGGGTTGCCTCCTCTGAGGGCGCTTTTATCATAACCTGGTAAGTGATCAACCGGTTATTAAAGAACTGGTGCAGGTGATCGATCAATCCGCCCCTTTCCTGTTCAATGAATCTTTGCTGGATGATGGTATCCGTATAGATATCAAAACTGTGCTCCCCGGTGATCACGCATTCCGCCACTTTTAAATTGGCTGCCGTTGTGTGGTTTTTGGCTTCAGTCAGCTTTTGAACATAGAGTTGCCATGCCTCAGCAAGGGAGGCGTCGGTGAGTTCCACGCTGCTTTTCTTTCCCGACTGGTTTTGGGAGGCCATCTGCTGCCGGATCTTGTGCAGGGCGCCCATGGTAGGTTTTTCGGTTTTGACTTCGGGCTGGGGTTGCCTGGTTTCAGCCTTTTTTTCAGGGTTAATCACAGGGGGAGGGGTTGCCTGTACTGGTTTTGGAAGCTGGGTTTCCACTATCAGTTTCGCCCCGGAGGCGGTGGATGGCTGGGTTTGGGGAGCCGCCCCTGCTTTGCCCGATTTCCCTTTCAATTCAATTATGGGGATATTCCGGAATGAAACAGCCTTTACAGTGTCAATCCTTTTTTTTTTGGCGGGTTCCCCTTCACCATCGGTCCATTCCACGGCCTGCTGGAGGTAAGCAAGTTTGATAAGGGTAAGTTCTATATGCAGTTTTTTGTTCCTGGCCTGCTTGAAATTGATCTCCGCTTCGTTAATGATATTGATGGCGCCGATCAGGTAGGCCAGCGAGGTTTTTTGGGCGGCTACGGCATATTTTTCCCGGAAACTTTCCACCACTTCCAGCAAACTATGGGTACGCTCATCCTTACAAACCATCAGGTTACGGAAGAATTCAGCCAGCCCGTTCAACAGGGTCTCGCCTTCAAATCCCTTGCGGTTGATCTCATCATATAATAACATGGCACCGGCCAGGTCTTGCTTCTGCATAAACTCGAGGAACCTGAAAAAATAATCCTCATCGAGGATGTTCAGGTGTTCAAGTGTATTCGTATACGTTAGCTCACCGTTGGTGAAACTCACTATTTTATCCAGGATGCTCAGCGCATCGCGCATGCAGCCTTCGCTCTTTTGAGCGATCACCTGCAGGGCGGTTTTTTCCGCTTTGATATGTTCTTTTTCGATGATCTCTTCCAGGTGCTGTACGGTATCCCCGGGGGTAATGCGCTTGAAATCAAATATCTGGCAGCGCGATAATATGGTAGGAAGTATCTTATGCTTCTCGGTGGTAGCGAGGATGAAGATGGCGTAAGGTGGCGGTTCTTCCAGCGTTTTTAAAAACGCATTGAAAGCCGCGGCACTCAGCATGTGTACCTCGTCAATGATATAGACTTTGTATTTGCCGGCCTGTGGGGCAAAACGAACCTGCTCCGTAAGTGTACGGATATCATCTACCGAGTTATTACTGGCGGCATCCAGCTCATGTATATTAAAGGAACTGCCGTTATTAAAGGAAACGCAGGATGTACAAACATTGCAGGCCTCCCCGTCTTCCTGGCGGTTCTCGCAGTTGATGGTTTTGGCCAGTATCCGGGCACAGGTGGTTTTGCCCACGCCCCTCGGACCGCAAAAAAGAAAAGCATGTGCCAGCTGGTTGTGGCGGATGGCGTTTTTAAGAGTGGTAGTGATATGCGACTGACCCACAACCGTCGAGAAATTCTGCGGACGGTACTTCCTGGCGGAAACGATGAAATTTTCCATACGGGGGCAAGTTAAGGAATTAGGAGGTAAGAAGTGCGAGGTGCGAGGTGGGAGGTGCGAGGTGCGAAGTATGAGGTGGGAGGTAATGCTTTATTAGTTAATGATATTTTAGAAGAGAACTTTTGGATAAACCAAATATTTGATTAATTTTTCATTTGATTAAGTTATGCCCGTACTTCGCACCTCGCACCACGCACCTCGTAATTCTTATTCTTATGCCAGAATATATCCTCTCCCTCGACCAGGGAACCACCTCTTCCCGGGCCATCATTTTTGACCAGGCCGGGAACATCATTTCCATGGCTCAGAAAGAATTTTCGCAGATCTTTCCCAGGCCCGGCTGGGTGGAACACGACCCCATGGAGATATGGAGTACCCAGCTGGGTGTGGCTGCGGAAGCCATTTCCAAAGCTTCCCTGCATATGAAAGATATCCGTGGGATTGGGATCACCAACCAGCGGGAGACTACGGTTGTCTGGGACCGGGTAAGCGGGGTTCCTGTGTATAATGCCATCGTCTGGCAGGACCGGCGGACAGCCGATTATTGTGATCAGCTGAAAGCTGCCGGCATGGAAAAATCCATCCGGGAAAAAACGGGGCTGGTGATCGATGCCTACTTTTCAGCTACCAAACTCAAATGGATATTGGATAATGTTCCAGGCGCAAGGGAAAAAGCCGGCGAAGGGAAACTGGCCTTTGGTACCGTCGATACCTGGCTGCTCTGGAACCTGACCAAAGGACAGGTGCATGTAACCGATGTGAGCAATGCATCCCGCACCATGTTATATAACCTCAACACCCTTGACTGGGATGATGAGCTGCTCAGGGAATTTGATATCCCACGGCTGATGCTGCCGTTTGTGAAATCCAGCAGTGAAGTGTATGGCATCACCCAGAAAGTGCTTACGTCTGTTTCCGTGCCCATTGCAGGTATCGCCGGAGACCAGCAATCCGCTTTGTTCGGACAGATGTGCACAGAACCCGGGATGGTCAAGAATACATACGGTACCGGTTGTTTTATGCTGATGAATACCGGCGACAAACCCGTGATCTCTTCCAATAACCTGCTGACCACCATTGCCTGGCAGGTGAACGGAGTGACCCAATATGCTCTTGAAGGCAGTGTGTTCATTGCCGGTGCCGTGGTACAATGGCTGCGTGACGGACTGGGCATTATAAAAAAATCTTCAGATGTGGAGAAACTTGCGCAGGAAGTGAAGTCGAGCGAAGGTGTTTTTGTGGTGCCTGCTTTTGCGGGACTTGGCGCGCCACACTGGAACCAGCATGCGCGGGGCACCATCGTGGGGCTGACGCGCGGGAGTACCCGGTCCCATATAGCCAGGGCGGCACTCAATAGTATTGCCTTTCAAACATATGATGTATTGCAGGCCATGGAAGCAGATTCGGGTATAGCTATACGTGAGTTAAGGGTGGATGGCGGCGCCACGGCCAATAATTTGCTGATGCAGTTCCAGAGCGATATCCTTAAAGTGAATGTGGTGCGTCCTAAAATCAATGAGACCACAGCGCTGGGAGCTGCTTACCTGGCCGGACTGGCTACCGGATTCTGGACGGATGTGGAAGACATACGCAAACAATGGCAACCGGATACGATGTTTCATCCTGCGATGGAGGAAACAGAAAGGGCCACATTACTGCATGGCTGGCAAAAAGCCGTTAAGGCCGCCAAGGCATGGACGGAGGAGTGAGGATATTTCATCTTAGCGTGCATTAATACATAGCGGTTAGACTTTAATAATCATGAGAAGGGTAGAAATGACAGCCCGTTTACGGGAGGATAAGATATGGGATATCATAATCATAGGCGGCGGGGCAACGGGCCTCGGCATTGCGATAGACGCAGCCGCGCGCGGGTACAGCACGCTGCTGCTGGAGAAATATGATTTCGCCAAAGGCACTTCCAGCAGAAGCACCAAACTGGTACATGGCGGTGTAAGATATCTCGCACAGGGGAATATCAAACTCGTGCGGGAAGCCCTTCGGGAACGCGGATTGCTGCTAAAAAACGCTCCGCACCTTACACACAAACAGGCATTTATTGTTCCATCCTATCACTGGTGGGAGAAATGGTATTATGGCACCGGGCTCAAACTATATGATTTGTTGTCCGGGAAACTGGGTATCGGGAAGACAGAGATACTTTCTGCGCCCACAGTATTACAACGTTTACCTGTAGCCGAGAAAAAAGGCTTATCAGGCGGCATCGGTTATTACGATGGTCAGTTTGATGATGCCCGGCTCGCCATCAATATGGCCCAGACAGCCGTTGAACAAGGCGCAGTGGTGATCAATTATATATCAGTCACCGGCCTGGTTAAAGACCAAAAACACATCCGGGGTGTTGAGGCAATGGACATGCTGGATGAAAGTACATACCGCCTTAAAGCTAAGGTTGTGATCAATGCAACGGGTGTGTTTGTTGATGATGTGCTCCGTATGGAAGATCCCGTTTCTCCCGGTATGGTAGCACCTTCGCAGGGTGTGCACATTGTACTGGATAAAAAATTCTTTCCTTCTGATACGGCACTGATGATCCCCCGAACGGCCGACGGTCGCGTGCTTTTTGCCGTGCCCTGGCATAACCGGGTGGTGGTAGGCACCACCGATACGCCTGTTGACCAGATACTGCCGGAGCCATTGCCTTTCAGGGAAGAGATCAGTTTCATCATTTATCATTTCAATAAATACCTGACCTCTGATATCCGCGAATCCGATATCCGCAGCATCTTTACCGGCTTACGACCATTGGTAAAATCTTCCAATACCGGAAATACGTCTATACTTTCCCGTGACCATACAATTGTCGTATCCGCCGGCGGCCTGGTAACCATCACCGGCGGCAAGTGGACCACCTACCGGAAGATGGCCAAAGACGCGGTTGATAATGCAGCTTTTGTAGCAAAGCTGGAAACAAAGAACTGCACCACGGATAAGTTAAAAATTCACGGGTGGCTGGCAGATATTGATGATGGTGGCTTTTTAAGTGGTTATGGCAGTGATGCTGTGCATATAAAGAAAATGGCGGCAGGTGATGCTTCTCTTGCAGAAAAACTACATCCTGATTTTCCTTATATCAGGGCTGAAGTGGTTTGGGCGATACGGGAAGAAATGGCCATGACCGTGGAGGATATTTTAGCCCGGAGGCTGCGGCTGCTTTTTCTGGATACGCGGATTGCCATGGAAGTTGCGCCTGCTGTTGCCAGGCTAATGGCCGGGGAGATGGATAAGGATCAGCAATGGGAAAAGAATGAAGTGGAAAATTTTATGCAGACTGCACAGGGATATTTACCCTGATCTGATTCCTTTTTATATCTTGAGTAAAATACATAATTATGCCCCCATTTCTTGCAGAAATCATTGGAACCGCCCTGATCATAACTTTTGGTAATGGCGTTGTAGCCAACGTGGTATTGGCCAAAACCAAGGGTCATAATGGTGGCTGGATCGTGATAAGTTTTGGCTGGGCCATTGCGGTATTTATTGGCGTGTATGCATCAGCGGCAGCCAGTGGCGCGCACCTTAATCCTGCCGTGACCATTTCGCTTGCGGCAATCGGTGACTTTCCCTGGAAAGATGTTCCGGTGTATATTACTGCCCAGATCGCAGGTGCTGCCATAGGCCAGGTCTTTGTATGGTTGAATTATAAACAACATTTCGATGCTACTGAAGATGCCGGTGCGCAACTGGCCTGTTTCTCCACGGGGCCGGCTATCCGAAATTTTCCGTATAACCTGCTCACAGAGATAACCGCCACTTTTATTTTTATACTGGCCATACTGTTCATTACAAAGCCGGAAATGAAGCTGGGCGCACTGGATGCTTTGCCTGTTTCCTTCCTGGTATTGGGTATTGGTTTAAGCCTGGGTGGCCCTACGGGTTATGCCATCAATCCTGCGCGCGACCTGGGTCCGCGTATCATCCATGCATTGTTGCCCATAAAAGGCAAAGGTTCCAGCGACTGGTCCTATGCATGGGTGCCGATTGTAGGTCCTGTTGTCGGCGGCCTCCTCGCGGCTTTCTTCTTTCAGTTTTTGAAATCCTTGTAAATCTTTACGGTAATTGTCTGAACGGGGATCCGCCGCCGTTTCACTCCGTCGGACAGGCCTGCCCGCCGCACGCTTCGGCAGGCGGGTTTGGGGGGATTTATGAGATTATATTGATGAACAGCCATTAACCACAAGAGAATAAAGAATTATCCTCTGCGTTACGCTGCGATCTTCTTTCTCTGCGTTGAATGGATGTATTAAAATCCCGGGGCGGATAATCGGAAAACATTATTCGGTCCATCAAATTGCAGGTTACAGTATTGCAATACATCCCTGCCCAATACACCATCATAAGGCACTTCATCAAAACAGCCTTCCACGATATCCATGGGCAGGGCTTTAGTACCGAATATACGCATGTAAAAAACACAACGGTAACGGTTAAGCGAAACAGGTCCTCCGGCACCATCAATTTCTGCTTTATCGCCATACAATGGGAGTTGCAACCGGTCTATCAGTTCCCTGTCCAGCCCGGAAATATTGGAACCTGTATCTATTAGTAATTTCACCCGGAGGCCGGGCTGATGGAATTCCTGGTTTTTATGCCGGAGAAAACTGATCTCATTGGGGTAAATCTCCGCCTCCACCAAAGGTCCTTTGGCTAAAAGGCTCGGACTGACAATAACCAGGTTTTGCATGCCTAAATATAGGCAGTACTAAAACGCGGATAAGTTTTTGTTGAATTTTACAACGCTTTCCTCGAAACGAAAACTATGCGGAATGAACAGCTTTAACCGCTAAGAGGGACAAAAGAGGTTTGCCGCCGTTGGTTCCATGCCAGTGATTTTCAAGCCAGGTTAAAGTCAATTTTCCATCATAACGCCAACCAGCAGCAATATCAATAATGTTTCGATCACATAGGCCTGAATCATGGCAGGTTCCAGAAAAGTTTTATTGGAAAACCTGTCGAACCTTTTTTTAACCTGGATGAACCTGACGCCGGCTAAAGTAAGTCCCACTAATGCTGATGAAAATAAAATTAAGGCAATTACACGGGGAGAAAGTACTTCCAAAATAGGATGTGGGTCATTACTCTCTATTCGGGCTTTCAGGAGTTTAAAGATGGCAAAGCCAAAGGTCATCATGGATGCGGCCGTTCTGATCCACGCAAGGAAGGTTCTTTCAAAAGCTAAAATGGACCGGTCGAGGGAGAGTATCTCTTTTTCTTCTTTTTTCTTTTCTTTTTCTTCTTTCTTCTTCTTCTTATCTTTCTCATCCACTTCATCGGATGCTTTAAAAAAATCTTCTGCCATATTCAGTCATTTTGGGGTTAATCTTATAAATATACATTTTAAAGCTTTTTGAAATCAATCAGCCATCGTTTTAATAAGCAATTGCAGGTTTTACAGACCGGGGCATATTCTCCAAAAGTTATCCAGGTGTTTTTATTACCTTCAGAGATGAAAAATTTTATCCGGATTTTTTGTGTAATGGCCATATTATTCACCGGCCTCCCAGGTATCCAGGCGCAGACCGCCAGGGCGAGCCTTAATCATATTGCCCTTCATGTTAATGATTTAAATAAGAGTACACAGTTCTATATGGAAACAATTGGTTTGGATACCATACCGGAACCTTTTCACGATGGCAACCATACCTGGTTTTCAATTGGGGTTAAAAGCCATTTACACCTCATCGGTGGCGCCAAACCAGCTATAGATCGTGACAAGAACACCCACCTTTGCTTTACAGTTCCCTCCGTTGAACAATTCCTGGAGCGCCTGAAAAAAATCAACTGGCCATATGAAGACTGGTTAGGCACTGCCGGGGCAGTTACAAAGCGGGTTGACGGGGTGAAGCAAGTTTATTTCCGGGATCCGGACGGGTATTGGATTGAGGTAAATGATGCAAGGGAATAGAGCAGAAAATCGAAAATCGAAAGTGGAAAATCGAAAGTGGAAAGGCAATAACATTTGCAACAAAAATTTTTACAGATTAAGGCTGTCCCTTTTGATATTTGACTCTCGATTTTTTCTGGCTTTTCCCTAAGGTTGCTGTTAAGGCTGTTATTTTCGATTTTCGACTTTCGATTTTCGATTTTTTCTCCCCGTTATTTTTCTAATCCCCCCTTCCCCCTTACCTTTGCGCCACGAAGCCAATTTCACATTAAATAATTTATTTATATGGTCAATAGGGGTAAAATTAAACAGATCATTGGTGCGGTGGTTGACGTGCAGTTTGAAGGACAGTTGCCGGAGATTTACAACGCGGTGGAACTGAAAAGGGATACCGGTGAAATCCTTGTAATGGAAGTGCAGCAGCACCTGGGTGAGGACAGCGTTCGTTGCATCGCCATGGATGGTACAGAAGGCCTTGTAAGGGGTACGGAAGTACTGGATACAGGTAAGGCGATCGCGATGCCGGTTGGTGAAGGAATCAATGGCCGTCTGTTTAATGTTACCGGTGATGCCATCGACGGTTTGCCCCAGGTTTCTAAAGTAGGAGGTCGTCCGATCCATGCAAAACCACCTTTATTTGAAAACCTTAGTACAGCTACCGAAGTGCTCTTTACGGGTATCAAAGTGGTTGACCTGATCGAACCATATGCAAAAGGTGGTAAAATTGGACTTTTTGGTGGTGCCGGTGTAGGTAAAACAGTTTTGATCCAGGAGCTTATCAATAATATTGCGAAGGGTTATGGAGGTTTGTCGGTATTTGCCGGTGTAGGTGAGCGTACCCGTGAAGGGAATGACCTGTTACGTGAAATGATCGAAGCCGGAATTATGAATTACGGTGAGGCATTCAAGCACAGCATGGAAGAAGGCGGATGGGACCTGGAGAAAGTGGATATGGAAGGCCTGAAAGAGTCAAAAGCAACTTTCGTATTCGGACAAATGAATGAGCCCCCCGGAGCCCGTGCCCGTGTGGCGCTGAGCGGATTGACCGTAGCGGAATACTTCCGTGATGGCGATGGCCAGGGCAAAGGAAAAGACATCCTGTTTTTCGTAGATAATATCTTCCGTTTCACCCAGGCAGGTTCTGAGGTATCGGCCCTTTTGGGACGGATGCCATCAGCGGTAGGTTACCAGCCAACGCTGGCAACTGAAATGGGACTGATGCAGGAAAGGATCACATCAACGCGCAATGGTTCGATCACTTCCGTTCAGGCGGTGTACGTTCCTGCGGATGACCTTACCGATCCGGCACCAGCAACCACATTCGCCCACCTTGATGCCACCACGGTATTGAGCCGTAAGATTGCGGATCTGGGTATCTATCCTGCGGTAGATCCGTTGGATTCAACTTCCAGGATCCTGACCCCGTTGATCGTAGGTGAAGCGCACTATACATGTGCCAATAGAGTGAAGCTGATACTCCAGCGTTACAAGGAACTGCAGGATATCATCGCCATCCTGGGTATGGATGAATTGAGTGATGAAGATAAACTCACGGTTAGTCGTGCCCGCAGGGTGCAGCGTTTCCTGAGCCAGCCTTTCCACGTTGCCGAGCAGTTCACCGGTCTGAAAGGTGTATTCGTAAGCATCGAAGATACCATCCGCGGTTTCAACATGATCATGGACGGTGAAGTGGATGAATATCCGGAAGCAGCCTTCAACCTGGTAGGTACCATTGAAGATGCCATTGAGAAGGGTAAGAAGATGCTCGAAGCAGCCAAAGCATAATTGAAAGGAACCGACCTTAATACAGTACCATGCAACTTGATATTTTAACTCCTGAGAAAAAGCTTTACAGCGGCAACGTTTATGGCATTCAGTTACCCGGTATTTCCGGATCTTTTGAGATCCTGGAAAAGCACGCACCTATGGTTAGTGCCCTCGGTAAAGGCCATATGAAAGTGCTGCTTGACAAATCCGGTAACAGTAACAAACATTATGAAGTTACCGGTGGCTTTATTGAAGTGTTGAATAACAAAGTAACGGTACTGGCGGAAGGGGTCACCGAAAAATGAGCAGGATTTTGAGGATTGGATGGATTAACAGAATGGATTTTTGGATTAATAAATGATTTTTTTAAAAAACGGCCATTCTGATAAGAGTGGCCGTTTTCTTTTGTATTTACATTGCGTTCAACTTAACGGTTAATCTATTTCTATATCATATTTATCCAATAAGCCCGCGATTCCGTCAATGGAAAATTTTGCTTTATTGATCCGGTTTAATTCGGGATCAATGGAATAGTTAAAGGAAGTTCTCAGGTCTGCTTTTTCAAGGTTCGTCTTTTCAAACTTCGCACCGCTAAGGTCGCAATTATTAAAGTTTACCTGGCTGCAATCAGCTTCCGTAAAATCCACTTCCTGCAAAATGCAATCTTTGAATATGGTTTTCTTGAGTTTCTGTTTGAAAAAAGATGATAAGTTCAACAGGCACTTATCAAAATGAACGGCAAAGAGAAAGTCGCTGCAGTCTTCAAAATGCAGGCCCAGCATTTTGCAATCAGTAAAACGGATCTCCCTCAATCCTGTATTAGCCAGCTTTACCATACTCAGGTTGCAGCCATTGAATGTGCATTCGGTAAAAGTGATATGTGATAGATCAATACCGGTAAAATTGCACCCGTTGAAATTGCAGTTCTCGTATTCTCCGGGATTGAACGGCGTTTCCGTAAAATCTTTTTTGTCGAATATGATTTCTTCAAAATAATTTCTTTCCATGGAAAAAGTATGTTAGCAGGGTTGATCTCTGAATTAGAAGTGAAATTAAATAAAAAAGGCGCAGGTACTAGCCCTGCGCCCTTTCTAGCTTTGCGGTTAATTTAGTTGCGTACCGGTTTCCCGCCTTTCAGCACACTCTGAATCCTTTCCAGTGATTTCTTTTCACCACACAAACTCAGGAAAGCTTCCCTTTCCAGGTCGAGTAAATATTGTTCGGATACCATGGTTGGTTCGCTTAGGTCACCGCCACACATTACATAAGCGAGTTTGCGGGCAACAACACTGTCGTGATCCGTTGCATAGCCTGCCTGGTTCATGCCATTGATTCCCGCCAGCAAAGCGCCGAGTGCAGAACGACCAAGGACTTTTACATCCTTACGTTGTACAGGCATCACATAACCGCTGTCGTATATCTCCACAACAGATTTTTTAGCTTCCCCGATCCGGCGTCCCTGGTTATATACAATTTCGTCTAGCCCTTTCCGAAAGACGCCGATCTCAAACCCTTCCTGCGCGGAAGTGGCCACTTTGGCCGTGGCGATGGTCAGGAAACGGTTTTTCAGGGTGATGGTTTCCGGTTCGTCCTCATGCATTTCATCGGATGCCCGCAGCACAAACTCTTTAGTACCGCCACCGCCGGGGATCAGGCCTACGCCGAGTTCCACCAGGCCGATATAGGTTTCCGCTGCCGGGCAAACCTTATCTGCATGCAGGCTGAGTTCACAGGCGCCGCCAAGCGTGAGAGAATGCGGTGCCACAACAACCGGAACGGAAGAGTAACGGGCACGCATCATCGTATTCTGGAACATGCGGATGGCCATGTCGAGTTCATCATATTCCTGCTCAATGGCGAGCATGAAGATCATTCCCACATTGGCACCGGCAGAAAAGTTTGAGCCTTCGTTGGCGATCACCACCCCTTTATATTTTTCTTCAGCCAGCGAGATGGTTTTCTGTATTCCCTCCAGC
The DNA here is from genome assembly GCA_041752135.1 of Chitinophagaceae bacterium. Classification (GTDB taxonomy): domain Bacteria; phylum Bacteroidota; class Bacteroidia; order Chitinophagales; family Chitinophagaceae; genus Pollutibacter. Next base: position 36,373 of record JBGSHT010000067.1, read on the forward strand.
ACTTCCCCGCCGATACTGCCCATCTTGGTGTTCCATTCGAGGCCCAGGACATCATCGCCCAAATGATAAGCACGTGCTGAACTGTTTTTCCAAACCGTGGAACCTTCAAAATTCTTCATTACAATAAACGCATTTTCCTGTCCGGGTGCAGTAGTGGAAACAAATGTTCCGCTGGCCGGGGAATAACATAAGCGCTTACCATTTTCAACTTTATAAAAAGCAGTATGCCCTTTAGCGATCATCTCGTCCACCCATGCAGCTACCGAATAACCGGCTTTCTTCATGGCTTCAGTTGTTTTGGCGAGGCCAAGCACATCCCAGCTTTCAAAGGCGCCGATCTCCCAGCCAAAGCCGGCCATCATGGCATCATCCACACGGTAAAGCTCATCCGAAATTTCAGGTATACGATGAGAGATATAAGAAAACAGGCCATAATGGAAATGCCGGTAGAAATCACCTGCTTTATCCATGCCGGTGCATAATGCTTTGAGTCTTGTCTTCAGGTCGTCAATGGGCTTGGCAGCTTCGACCGAAGAAAATTTAGGGCGCTGGCGGGTGCCGTATTCCATGGTGGCGAGGTTCAGCGTCAGTATCTCTTTTTCGCCACCTGCGCCTTTGGTTTTTTTGAAAAAACCCTGTCCGGTTTTATCTCCCAGCCAGTTATTTTCCACCATTTTATTCAGCCAGGCGGGAATGTTGAAACTGTTGCGGGCCTCATCATTAGGGCAATTATCATATACGCCCTTAGCAACTTTCACCATGGTGTCGATGCCCACAACATCTGCAGTCCTGAAGGTTGCTGATTTAGGCCGCCCGATGATCGGGCCGGTGAGTGCATCCACCTCATCAATGCTAAGGCCCATTTTATCCACCAGGCCAAATATGGCCATGATACCGTACACGCCTATCCGATTTGCGATAAATGCCGGTGTGTCTTTGCACAGCACGGTTGTTTTACCCAGGAAGAGATCTCCGTAATTCATCAGGAATTCCACGATCCCGGGATCAGTATGTGGTGTTGGGATGATCTCCAGCAGGCGCAGATACCTGGGTGGATTGAAGAAGTGTGTACCGCAGAAATGTTTTTTAAAATCCTCGCTGCGGCCCTCCGCCATCAAATGGATCGGAATACCAGATGTATTGGAAGTGATAAGCGTTCCGGGTTTGCGGAACTGCTCCACTTTTTCAAAAATGAGTTGTTTGATATCGAGCCTTTCCACCACCACTTCAATGATCCAGTCATAAGTGGCAATCTGGGCCATATCATCATCAAAGTTTCCGGTGCTGATCCTTTTAACCGCATCTTTGGAATAGAGCGGGGAAGGATTGCTTTTGATAGCTGCCTGGAGGGCATCGTTCACCAGTTTATTACGGGCAGCTTTGTTGGTGGATTCTGCAGCCTCTTTAGGTACCATATCGAGCAGCAATACCTGTAAACCAATGCCGGCGAAATGACAGGCAATGCGGGAACCCATAACGCCGCTACCCAGGACAGCAACTTTCTTGATCGTACGTTTCATATGACTTTATTTATTTTTCGCAAAAGCTCAAAATAGTTACTCTTTTGTAATCTTTTCATTTCCCGGTTATGTTTCCCATCCAATCCTCTACCCTCTACCCTCTATCCTCTACCCTCTATCCTCTACCCTCTATCCTCTACCCTCTATCCTCTA